>CAYXGI010000066.1:0-24973 GCA_964464495.1 uncultured Phycisphaerales bacterium | reverse complement strand
GCCCGCCGCGGCGTCAGTCCACACTCATTCCGCTTCATTTCGCTAAAGTGTTACTTGTAATGTATGCGAGTCGCTCTATAATTATATAAAGTAGAAATTAAGCCGATTTCAATCTGTATAGCCAGATGTGCTAAACCCTTTTATTGTCCCGATTACCCGTTATTGGGAGTGCAACGGCATGTTGAAATTCAAATCCCCCTTCACACTACTGCTGGTTCTGGCCGCGGTGGCGTTGGCTGTCGGTCCCGTTACGGCCGCTGTCAAAGCCATGAATCTCGAGGAAACCATGAGGATCACAACAGGTGTGATCCACGGTACGATCGTCAAAAAGGACGTTTTCAGATTCGATGTGGGCGATGTGCAGAACGAGCTCTATACACGACTGGCCGTCGAGGGAGAGGAACTGAGAACAGGCGAGAAAACCACCATCGAACTTTACTATCTCGGTGGCGTTTCGAAGGGCCTTCTTGAAGCTCCCAACACCGCGCCCAAGGAAAATCAGACTCGTGTCGGCGCCACGATCGTGGCATTCTTCTGGTTCGATCCTGATCTCTCGCCGAAAGGCGCCAACAAGGTCTTCCACTTCGGCAACGTCTTTCAGGTGCTTCAGGGTGCCGGCGATCCCACGGTGATCAGTATGGGAGCCGGCTCTCCTGTTCCGCAAAACATAAAGCTCACCGTCTTGAAAAGCGATGTGGGGCGCGTACACCAGAAGCTTCTCGCTGAGCGACGGAAGTAGTCTGGCATCCTTCGGGACTTATCCCGCGGGATGAGTCGAGTGGAACAGTGAGAATCAAAAACAAAAGGAATGGAACGATGATAAAAGTACTGACACGATCAACAATCGCAATTGCCGTGCTTTCGGTGATTATCCTCTTCCTCATCGGCGGATCATTGTTGAGTTACGACCTTATCGGTTTTTCGCTCGGAACCAACCAGAGAGATTTCCGGGTCTACATGAACTGCAACGACTCCACGGCCGATGACAACACGACAGACGATCCAGATTTCGGCGGTCTCGACGGCGGTATTCTCGCCTGCTCCAAGGGCGTGATCGAGTGGGGATCGGAGTTGATGGGGAACAGTTCGTGGGGCACGGGCGGTGCGAATTTCGACGCCATCTATGTGGGTGAAACGAACACCAACGGCGGCTACTCGGGCAACGTCATGTCCTGGATCAACCAGAACGGCGGCGGCGTCATCGCCTACACCTATCCGAGCAGCGGCGGCTGGCAGATCCGCATGTACGACCTGCCCTGGGTCTGGCACGACGGTCCCGGCTACGTACAGGGCGGTAACAACAAGATGGACATTCAGGGGATCATCTGCCACGAGTACGGACATGCTCTCGGCCTCGACCACACTTCCTACGCGGCCGCCACCATGTACGCCTACGCGTCCGGCGCCGGCAGCGATGCGCGCGACCTCCACTTCGACGACCAGGATGGAGTGAAGGCGATCTATGGAACCGCATCTGGGACAAAGCCTTCGATCGACGCTTACTCGGGCAACTCGAGCTACGGCGGCACCATGACGATCGAGGGATCCAACTTTTCCACGACGGGCAACGAGGTCTGGTTCACGCGCGACGGGTCGACAGGATCGGCCTACAAGGTGACCGGAGTGTCGTCCTACAGCAGCGGAACGCGCATCGACGTCACCGTGCCGAGCCAGGCGCGCGACGGCATGATCATGGTCAAGAAGAATGCCTCGGGACACTCGTCGCTTTCCAACGTCTTTCCCTTCGAGATCGGCGGCGGCGGCGGAGGTCTCGATCCCGTTCCCGACGCCAAGGTCAACGGCTCGGACGGACCGCTTGCGCTCTTCCAGGGGCAGCAGGTCAATTTCACCATTTCGCTCGATCCGGGCGACGAGGCAGGCGTGACCTATGACTGGTGGATCTGGGCCAAGAGAGGCTTCAACACTCCCTATTACTGGATCTATCCGGGCAACTGGCAGTCGAGCGTCGTTCCGAAACGCGCAATCGCCTACGGTCTGATCACTCTCAACGACTATCCGATCGGATCGTCGTCGAGCCTGCAGAGCGGCGACTGGGAGTTCGTTTTTGCCGTGGACGCGTTCAACAACTCCTACGAAGGAACTTTCGTTGATAGTGTGGACGTCACGATCTACTAGGAGTCCGCTTTCATGAGCACCGCACGCAGTGCGCGGAACGATCCGTGCGCTGCGTTTTTTTTTCTGCAGAAGTTGTAATATAGACTATAATTAATACTAGTGTTCAAAGAGGCGACCAGCCGAATGATCCCTAGGAGACCGATGATGGCGCGACTCGTCATGCAGTTGATTTTGGGAATAGCCGCCCTGGGAGCTGTCATCGCGTTCCTCTCGAGCGGGACCATGATGGGATACTCCCTGCTGGGATTCGAGCTCGGTCTCAGCCAGCGGGATTTCAGAATCTACAACAACTTCAAGGACGGAACAGCAAATAACAACCGCACGGCGGACGCTGATTTCGGCGGCCATCACGGCGCCCATCTGGCCCTCATGAAAGGTGTGGCCGAGTGGGGGTCGCGACCGATGGGTCAGAGCTGCTGGGGCACGGGGGGAGCCAATTTCGACGCCTTCTTCGCCGGTCTGGCCGACGAGGTGGGCGCGCTCGACGAGAATATCATTTCCGCCAGGTTCGACAATGGCGGATCGACGCTGGCGATCACCTACTTTGGATCGGCTGGTTGGCAGATCCGTTTCTTCGACCATCCCTGGGAATGGCATGATGGCCCCGAGTACCCGCCGGAGGGCAACAACAGAACAGATCTTCAAGCTATCTGCGCCCACGAATACGGCCATGCGCTCGGCCTCGGACATACGTCGATCGAAGGCGCGACCATGTATCCCTACGCGTCGGGCGTCGGCGACGGCCTGAGAACGATCGAGGCTGACGACCGTGACGGCCTCCTCGCGATCTACGGGGCAGCCTTGGCATCCAAACCGGCGATCAGCGCTCTCTCCGGTGGAATGGGCGTGGGGGACCTTCTCGTCATCGAAGGATACAATTATTCAGCCACTGACAACGAGGTCTGGTTCACCAGCGATGGGATTGATGGAAAACCGATCAAGGTGCTCGGCGTCCCCTCGTCTTCATGTGGAACGGTGATCGAGGTGGTGATTCCCGAGGGAACGTGCAACGGCGCCGTGGCGGTTCGCAAAAAGGGCCGGTGTCATGCGTCGCTGTCCAACAGTTATCCGCTCCAGGTCAAGGCCGGAGACGACGGAGTGCCTGTTCCCGACGTGCGCGTCAACGGCGAGGACGGTCCCCTCACCGTTTCCACCACCGAGGTCCTGACCCTCACTGTTTCCATGGACCCCGGAAACATGGAGGGACTGGAACAGGACTGGTGGCTCTACGCGGAGTTCGATCCGCCCTGGAATCACAGGTACTGGTACGAACATCCCGGAAAATGGACACAGAGCCCACGGACGATTCGCGCCTATGACGGGCCGCTGTTGCTCCTCGATGATCTGGTCATCTTTTCTTTTCCACTGCCCGAGGGGTTCTGGCGTTTTACTTTCGCCATCGATGAAAAGAACGACATCATCGAACAGACGCGGGTCGACATGATCGAGATTACCGTGTACTGAGCACGACCTCGACCGCGTGGGATTTTTCATCGCGCACAAAGTGGACCGTCACCCGGTCGCCCGGCTCGAACGACTTGAGAAGCGCTGCAAATCCGGCCAGATCGCTGATCTCCTTGTCGTTGAACGCCGTGATGACGTCACCCTTTGCGAGACCCGCCGACTGCGCCGGCGACTCCGACGTCACGGCCGCGATGCGCACGCCCTTACCCTTGTAAGCGAAGTCGGGCATCGTGCCGAGTGACGCGCGCCGTTCGCCGGGCTGAGAGCTCTGCGGCCTCTTGAAGATGTTCTTTTCGGTCAGCGTTGATGTGAGAGGCTCGGGCCGTTCGCCGAGATAGACCGCCATCTCACGAACGAGCACGGCGGCTTTCACGATTCCGTCGAGATCGAGTTTGTCCACGTCGTCGGTAGGGCGGTGGTAGTCGGTGTGCAGCTCGGAAAAGACGTGCACCGCCGGAATGCGCGCGTTGAGAAACGAGACCTGATCGCCGCCGCCGCTGTCCTTGGCGATCGCTTCGGCCTCGATGCCTGTTGTGAAGCCCACACCCATGACGATGTGGATCCACTCGCGCGCCGACCCGGTGCCGAGGACCTTGATCTTGCGTCCCTCGAGGCGGCCCACGGAATCGACATTGATCATGGCAAAGACCTTCCGCTCGGGATCTGCACCGAGAGATTCCACGAAGTGGCGCGAGCCGCGCAATCCGTCTTCCTCCCCTGTGAACGCGGCGAATATGATGGTGCGCGCCGGCTGGGATTCCTTTTTGAGAAGGCGCGCCACCTCCAGAATGAGCCCCACGCCGGAGGCATTGTCGTCGGCGCCGTTGTGGATCTGACCTTCGTTGCCCTCGCGCACATCGGGCCACCCGAGACCGAGATGGTCGTAGTGGGCGCCCACCACGACGCAGGGCAGATCGGGATCGATTCCGTCGATGCGGGCGAGAACGTTCTTGAGGGTCGTCTCGGCTCCGTCGGGCCCATAAGTGTCTGTCCAGGCCTGAAAGTAAGAGCCTTCCGTACCGGCGGGAGTGAGCCCATGGTCTTTGAAGACGCGGGCCAAGTACTCTGCAGCACGGTCGAGGGCTGGCGATCCCGCCCCGCGCCCCTCGAGTTCGTCGGAAGCGAGAAAATCGATGTGGCGTTTGAAATCTGCCGGATCGAAAACAGGCGGTTTCTCTGCCAGCGGCGGGCGCGACGGAATCGTCGCATCGGGTGCGCCCTTCGCGGCCAAAACCATGGCCATTGGATTCTCGAGCGCCGGCCACTGTCCCTTGGCCACGTTGGTCGGCTCGGTCCCCTCGAATGCAAGGTAGGAGTACTTGCCGTAGTGGGGGAGTTTTCGGCCGAGGCCGGGCAAGCTCTCGGGCAATCCGGCACCGAGCCAGCAGAGGACTTTTTCCACGTTGGCCGGATGGCGCATGGTCATGGCGAAGGCATGGCGGTCGAGTGGATAATCGTTTCCGGCGAGCCGTACGCTGTCCGTTCCGATCACGGCGTTCTGCTTTTTCAGGTCCTCCCCATCGACAGGGCAAAACTTGTTCTCACGGCCAAAGATCCAGACATCGGCGTCCTTGGGGATCTCGGCGAGATCCCGATCGACAATCAGGTCGACGTTGTCGTTGCCCTCGCTCCACCTCTCGGCGAGGGCCCTCCACGCTTTTGCCATGGTTTCGGGTGCCTCTGCGGGAAGAACGATCGTCGCCTTGGGAGCGCCGAAGAGACGGCCCAGCGACGGAGGCAGCTCGCGTACGTCGAGACGGCGGAAGAGATCGTAGCAGGGATCGAGCACGACACGGACCGGGCGGCTGGGAAGAGCAATCTCGGCTTGAGACGCCCTGAAAGACGTATGAATGAGTTGCATCCGGGCCGTCTCCTCGCCCTCGACAAATATTGCCGCCGGAATGTAGATGTCAAAAGGATCCTCTTCCTGGATCTGGCGAATGAGGAGCTTGAGCTTGAAAGGTTTTTCGCCATCAGCCACCCTCTGGAGCTTAGCGTCGGCCAGTTCGATGCGGGGTGCGCCGCTCCGTTCTACCCACTGGGCGAAGAAGGGCCCGAGATCTTCGCCGCTCAGGTCAGAAAATGTTTTTTCGAGATCACTGAACGACGCGTACTCGAACAGGAAGTCCCTGTAAAAAGCCTGGATTCCCTTGCGAAAGAGATCGTCTCCCAGATGGAGGCGCAGCATGTGGCAGAGCATGAGGCACTTGCCGTAACCGACAGCCTCCGTCGATGCGCTGTGCCGCGAGCGAAACTCGGTGAGGGGAAAGTCCTTCTCATCGCGCACATAGCTGGCGTACTTCTCCAGTGTCGACCTGCGGTAGGCGATGCCTTGTCCCTGCTGTTCCTTGATCAGATGATCGGCGAGGTAGGCGGTCAGCCCCTCGCACCAGTTTCCCTTTTCAAAATCGACAAAGACGCCGTTGCCCCACCAGTTGTGCAGGATCTCGTGCGGATAGGAGGAGTGCAGGATAAAGGGGAATCGGATCACCTTCGGCCCCAAAAGGGTGAAGGACGGCATGCCGTAACCGGTCTCCCAGAAGTTTTCCACGAGGGCGAACTTCTTGTACGGGTAGGGGCCGATCAACTGAGAGTACATCTCGATGTACTGGGCCGTGGTCTGCAGAAACTTGCCGGCCAGGGTCGCATCGGGCGTGCGCAGAAACGCCTGGGCGGTGACCTCTCCGAGGGACCGGCTGTACTCGGTGAAGGGCCCGGCCACGAGATAGACGCAGTCCTGGGGATAAGCGCAGTGCCAGGTTACATGGCGCGTGCCGGCCACCGTTTCGCTCTTGGTGCGCGTCCCCTGGCTGACCGCATCCATTCCCTCGGGAAGCCGGACCGAGAGAGTGAAGGTGACGAGCGGATCGCCCAGAGACGGAAACCAACCCGACCCGGTGGAGAGGAAGACCCCGTCGCTGCTGATGATGCCGGGCGTTTCGCTGAAGGAGCGGGCGTACTCCTCGCCCTGACTTTTCAGGGGATGGTCGATGGCTCCCTCGAAGGAGATCGAGATCTTTTCCGGCAGCGCTGCTTCAGACGATGATCGCAACTCGTAGACGGCGAGATGAGCCGCTGCCGGCTTCGAGTCGAGCCGGACCAGGCTCACCCCCGGGGTGGTGCAGGCGAGCTCGAAACCGTCGTGAATCACGAGCTCGCGCGCGGTCTTTTCCGTCGAGAGCGTGATCTGGTCGGTCCCGACGATGAGATGCTCTTCGGGCGTGAGCGAGATTTCGATCTCGTGGTGGGTCCATTCCGCTCCAACCGCCGTGGCGCAGAGAAGAAATGCGACAAAGAAAACACATTCGATTTTGTTTTTGCTCATGGCCTCTACCTTCTAGGAGTGCCGCGAGCGGATCACGCGGCAACGATGGTCGTTGCTTGATAAACCAAAGGCAGAGGCCTGTCAAGGAGGGGGGATTAAAACGAGGGGGCGTCTCGCGCCCCCTCGTCTCGATAGTCATGGTCGTCTCTCAGCGCGTTTTGCTGCCGGCGACGATATAGATCGTTGTGTTTTTGCTGTTGCGCTTTCCCACCATGACGCCGATCACATGGAGCGCATTGTCGACGGGGAAGCGTGTCTGGAAGAGACCGTGGTCGAATTCCGGCTGATCGATCACGCCGAGCATGCCTCCGTTTTCACCGAGATGGCGTGTTGCAATGGGACCGGCAAGTCTGTTGACATAAAGCTCGGCCTGGATGACTCCGGCGCCAGTCGAGGGTGACAGCGCAGGATGGTGGCCGAGGCGCACGAAAACTCCGTCGAGGTAGCGCTGTACCCTGGGATTGGGTCCAGACGCCTCGTTGGCCACATCGACGTCGTATCCTTCGACCATGAATCCTTCCAGGCCGGCCAGGGATGCGGCCCGGCCCCCGGGCAACATGGGAAGCGACATGACGCCGACCAGTTTTCCCTTTCGAAGGATCTCGTCCACGTCGGTCAGAACCGCAGGACCGGGTGTCTCGATGAAACGAACAGTCGTATTCAAGAGCGCAGATTCCGCCGAAAACATCCGACAAGCGACTTGGGTCATCTTGTTGCAGAACTCCTTCTCGGCGCGAAAAACGATGAGGCTTCCCAGAAGGTAGCCCCGCGACTCATCGAAGGAAAAGGAATCACCGCTGGAGTCGTACTCCGTGCCAGGCGGAATGGTCTCGTTGATCATGAGGCCGAAGATCTCATCCATTCCCCGTCGGACCATTCGGCCCCTCTGGCCGAGAGAGGTGATAGTGCAGTCCTCGTAGGGACAAGTGCCATAGAAGTTTTCGTTGCAAAAAGGCCCCTCCCTCATAAATTTGACAGGGAGCAGGTTTTCTGCGGCGAGGAATCCGAAATCGAGTGCGCTCAGAAAGAGCCCCTCGCCGAGTTCGAGACGATTCGCAGGCTGCGGGGCGTGTGCAGTGAGAAGGATCACCAGACTTCCCATTCCTGACTGGTGGGGGAAAGCTGTTCGAATCACTGCTGTCTTTTCCGGTTCGAGAGGGACGACAGTTGCGAGGCTGGCGAACTCGATTGCAGGACTGTCCACGGAATTGCTCACGGAAATGATATCGATCTTGTCGCTCGTGGACAGGCGGCCCTTGAATCGAAGGTCGCGCTTCATTTCCGCATTGATGATCTCGGAATAGAGACCGTGGAGACCGACGAGCAGAGTGCGCCCGTCAGGAGCCGCGAAAGGCCGGAGCGAGATCGTGAGCCCTGTGGAGATCTCCCTGATGACCGTCTCGTAGGCAAGGGAACTCTGGGCGATTTCGGGATCGTAATCCAGGATGAGCGGCCCTGTCTTTTCCGTGCTGATCTCGGCGAAGCCTCCAGGCACGGTACGGCACTGCTGTTTCAAAACGAGCCTGAGTGTGCCCGCATCGGCGGCCTGCCTGATCGACGAGACGTCGTCACTTTCGAGAGATGTTTCTGTCTCCGCCTTGTAGATTTCCACGTCGATCGTGATTTTTCTGTTCAGATGATTTTCCGCGATCGCAAGAACATGGGAGACGATTCTGTGAATCGACTCCGGTCCGGTGACGAGCAATTTGTCTTTGCCCAGCGATCCCATATGGACCCCATCGTATTCGAACTGTTCTCCGCCCACGATGGAATAGAGCAGGTACTCGATCGAGTCGGCATCGAAGACCGGATAGTCCTCGCCTGCCAGATCTTTTTCCTTGAGCGTTCCGGGTGAAAAGGGCGCGAGCCGCAGAGTTCCCACCCGGTAGACGTCGTGAAATGGGAGATTCAAGGTCGTGATATCATAGACGCGCGTCAGGGATTTCCCGTTCTCCTGGGGCGGGATCTCCCCTGGTGTGGTGCAATACCCCGGGACGGCCAGGACGGTCAGCAGACCGAGAATCGTCAATAAGGTTAGGGCTTTCATTTCAAACTCCTCTCTGACTCAAGAAGGGACTATTCTGTTTGTCTCGAAATATAGTTTTGCAGCTTGCGAAATCCGATCTGCGTGAGCCGGGATCGCTTCACAGCGCTCACTCCACCCGCGAACGCGGTGCGGTTGTCGGAAACGGATCCTTGATCGGCCTCGAGGCTTTTCTTGACTTGATCGAGGATCGACGGACCCGCGATGTGGAAGGCCGCGGCGGCAGCCGCCACGCGCGCCTCGCGGCAGAGGCGCAGATCGTTCAGGAGGCGCAGCAGCTCTTCGAGCGCCGCACCCGACCCGCTGCGCGCCAGGCTGAGCGCCGCGTCCGGCGCAAGGTGGGGACTCGTTGCCACGATCCATGCGAGAGCCTGGCACGCGCCGCGTGACCGCGCCTGGGAGAGCATCTCGATCAGGACTTCACAGTCTTCCTGTTGGAATTCTCCGAGGAGAGCCGCCATGGTTTCGTCGAGCTCATCGGGATAGTGCTCGAAGAGGGCGGCCAGCGCCGCGTTGAGATCTCTTCTCTCCCTGAGAGAAACCGGCCCCTGATAGAGATCGACGAGCAGGCGGGCAGCACCCGGCCCGCCGATCGCGGCCGCGAGGTGGGGAGCCTCTTTGCGAACGACTCGCTCGCGAAATCGTGCCTGCAGGACGTCGACAGCGCCGTCGATGCGAAGCGCCGAGGCGAGGCCGAGACCGGCCATCAGCTCCGTCCCGTCGAGGGAGGGAAGGATCCCGACCAGAAGGGCGGCGAATTCATCGGTAGGCGGAGCGAGGGCGCGCGCAAAACCGTGGCCGGCGCCCGACCGGGCGCAACTCTCCACGAGTCCCATCGCGCCCGGCTCTCCCATCCGGGACAGGGCTCGCGCGCAGGCAGCACCGAAGTCGGACAGAGCGCCGTACTCCTCCTCGCTCTGCACCCGGGCGGCGATCTCGCCGGCGGCGTTTTTCGAATTCATCGATGTGAGCAGACTCAGCGCCCGGCGGCGATGAGTTTGATGACCGAGGAGCTTGCCGAGCGCGGCGGTGGCCCGCTCGGTACCGAGCGCGCAGAGCGCCGCCATGGCGTCTGACGCGTGGGGGCCGTCATTGATCAACCGTTCGAGTGAATGACTCGCGTCGGGCAGTCCCTTCGCGTGAGCGAGATGCCCCACGAGGCGGATCGCGCTGCGCAGCGCGGGGCCTTTCTCCCTGCGGAGCGCACCGATCAGCATCATATCGACACGCCAGTTGCCTTCGCTCAGGGAATGCGTCTCCTCTTCGAAGGATCGGACGAGTTCTTCGTCGGGCCCCGCGTCGAGGCGGGCCAGGACCGCGCTCAGTTCCCCATACGCTTTGCGGCGCATCGCGTCGCTCACCGGTGAAGCCGGAAGGCGCAGTGGGGAGGTCGAATCGGTTTCGCCGGCCGAGTCGATCGCCTCGGCCAGGAGGGGATCTGGCGGAGTCTGTTCTGAATCTCCCTCTTGGCGGGTCATGGTAAAAGCCCAGAGGAGAAGCACCGCGGCGGCAACTGCCGCCGCAAGGGGCCACAATTTTCTTGCAAGCGAAAGAGCCGGTGCGGTTTCGAGCCCTGCCCGAGCGTCCCTCTCGCTTCCGGCGTGGTCGACTCGATCGAGGATACGGTTCACGAAAGCGGCGCTCTGTGTCGAATCGCCTGAAGGGGCGAGGGTCCTTTCGAGAAGCTCGTCGAGTGCGCGGCTTCGTTCGACGAAGGAGGCGCAGAGGGGACACTCTTTCTGGTGCTCGTCGAAGAGAATCATCTCTTCCGTATCGAGCTCATTGTCGAGGTACCGCATCAACTGTCGGCGTTGTGCTCTGCAGCCATCCATTTTCGCACTCCTTACGAGGCTCTTGTCAGATCCGTTCACCGAGCAGGGCGATGAGTTTTCGCCGCGCCAGGTGGGCGTTGGCCTTTACCGAATTGCGTGTCGAACCGAGAACGGCGGCGATCTCTCCGTAGTCCATGTCGCCGATGACCTTCATGACCAGGGCGGCGCGCTGCTTGTAGGGCAGACTCTCGATCGCCGTGGCGAGGGCGCAGGTTTTCTCCTGAAGACTGAGCCGTTCACCGGGCGCGGCGCTCGGCGCGGTCAGCGCGCCCTGCATCGCCGTCTTGTCGAAAGGGAGCGTTGCGGGCCGCCGCTTTCGTTTTCTGTGAAAGTCCCTCGCCAGATTCGACGCGATTCTGAGAATCCATGTTTTCAAGGAGGCGTCGCCGCGGAATTTGCCGAGGTGGCCGTGGACGCGGATAAACGTTTCCTGGGCGAGGTCCTCGGCGTCGTCCACATTTCCGACGAGACGATAGAGAACGGCCCGAACCACGCCTTCGTACCGGCCGACGAGCAGCCCGAAGGGGTCCTGTTCACCCTTGCTGAAACGGGCGATCAGGCTGAGATCGTCGAGCGAGCTTTCTGCCGCTTGATCGTCCGTTCGCTTGTCTGGTTCCGCCTGTATCAATCGAGAAATCTCCGTTTTAGAGGCGACGGCTGGAGCGCCCCGGCGCCACTCTCGAAAATATAGACGCGCTCCGTACCAAAGGGTCAAATGGGAGAGTTTTTTTTCGAGGACGCCGATTCGATCCGATCCAAAAGGCGCACAAATGGCGGCTATTTTCCATTGAATTCACCATTTCGGAGGAGTACCATGGCCAGTTCTTCTGGGCTCAATACCTTGAAAACATAGAACAAGACGGCGATTGGCCCACATTGTAGTTGTTGACTCTCAAAGGGCTTAGAGACTCTTTTGACCTTTTTTTATTTGATGTGAGGACAGAGATATGTTGAACAAGATCGGCATTGTGGGCGGCGGGAATATCGGTGGAGTTCTCGTCCAGGAAGCAGCCAGAAGAAAGCTGGCCAAGAGCGTGGCGCTCATGGATGTGGTCGAACCTGACTTTGCCAAGGGAAAATGTTTGGACATTGCCGAGGGCAGCCCGATCGTCTCCATGGACATCGAGGTCGAAGGTGCGCGCACCTATGACGTTCTTGCCGGTTCGGACCTGGTGATCAATACAGCCGGTGTGCCGCGCAAGAAGCGCCCCGACGGAACGATCCCCACACGGGAAGAACTTTTGCGCACGAACCTGGCCATCACCGACCAGGTCGCCAAGGGAATCATGGACAACTGTCCCGATGCCATCGTCATCTCCCTGGCCAATCCGCTCGACGCCATCGTGTACACGCTGAACAAGAAAATGAGCCCTCCGAAGAACAAACTCATCGGCATGGCGGGCGTTCTCGATTCGTCCCGCTACCGCTACTTCGTGGCCAAGGCAGCCAACGTTTCCGTCGACAACGTGGAAGCGGTCGTTCTCGGCGGACATGGCGACACCATGGTGCCGATCCGTAGCTGCTGCCGCATCGCGGGTATGCCTGTCGAAAAGTTCCTCGGCAACGACGAGCTCGAAGCGATCGAGACGCGCACCCGCAAGGCGGGCGGCGAAGTGGTCGGCCTTCTCGGCTCGGGCTCGGCGTTCGTCTCCCCGGCGTGGTCGGCTCTCGAAATGGCCGAGGCGATTATTTACGACCGTCGGAAGATCACTGCCGCTTGCGCGCTCCTCGAGGGCGAGTACGGTGTTGAGGGTCTCTTCGTCGGCGTCCCCTGCATCCTCGGCAAGAACGGAATCGAGAAGATCATCGAGGTCGACCTCACTGACAGTGAGAAAGCCGCTCTCGAGCACTCGGTCTCGGCCGTGCGCAAAACCTGTGACGAGGTGGAAGAGCTCGTCAGCTAAACGTCTGACAAGATAAAATCGAAGCTGACTGTCCATTCAGGACAGTCAGCTTTTTTTTATGAAAAAATATTTATCACTACATATTGGCCATATTTGATTTATAGGATAAAGTATAAGCGGCGGTTGATTCGTCGGAAACTCCGGAGGCCCGGAGCGCCAATCCTAACTAACTACTATTAATAGGACTAAGAAGAGAGATAATTTCTAATTATTGAAATTGGGGAGTAGGGAAACATGGAGAAACGGAAAATAACACAGCTTCAAAAGAGATGGGGAGTCGCTCTGCTGGCCCTCTTTCTCGTGGTTGGCCTCATCGGCTGTACGCGCGGTGGGAGCACCACCGTGGTACGCAATAGCAACGACAATCTGTCCACCGGCTGGGAGGACGAGGTCGGCGGTAATCTGCTCTGGTCAGCAGACGATCTCAGAGCCGCCATGAACGATCCCAGCAAAAAGGTCGTTGTCATCGACTGCAGGATCAAGGAAGCGGAATTTGACGCGGGACACATCAACGGTGCCAAGTGGATCAACTGGAAAGAGTTGTCCAACGACATTCACACCGAGGTGCCCGACACGGCCCAGGTCGAACAGTTTCTGGGCCAGGATAGGGGCATCGCGAGAACAGACACGATCTGCCTCTACAGCGGCGGCTCGAAGGATGCCTTCCGCGATCCCTTCCGCCTTTTCTGGCTGCTCGAATATTTCGGCTGCAACGACGTCCACGTCTTGAACGGTGGACTCAACAGTTGGATCAGGCGCGGCTACATGGTGAGTACTGCCAACTGGTCGAGTGTGTTCATCGCTCCCAGATCCTTCACGGCTCAGATCAATCCCAGCATTCACGCTGATCTCGCCGAAATGACGTGGGCGGTGGACAACGCCGACACGGGCATTCTGTCGATCGTCGACTCACGCACGGGCGGAGAGTACTCCGGTGAGGTGGCCACGCTGATCCAGGACAGGGCCGGCTGCATCCCGAGCGCGGTCCATGTCTACTGGGCTGATACGATCAACCTCGATACGGGGCGGATCAGACATCCGAAGATCGTGAAGACTCTCCTCGCCGACGCGAGCGTCACTCCCGGTGTGCAGGTCTACGCCACGGCCACCGCCGGTGTCCGTTCAACGGTTATTTATTTCATCTGCCGGCTTCTGGGATACCCTGCCAAGATCTATCTCGGCGGCGTCCAGGAGTGGGCTGATGTGGACGGCGGATCGCCCCTGTCCATGGAGCGTTCGGGCTCGTTCATCCACAAGAGCATGGCGGGGAGACCCGATTTCACCTCTTTCGGATCGGCCACGGCCGCCCACGGCGACCGGGTTTATCTCTTCGGCGGACTCAACTCGAACGTGGAGACGGGCGAGATCGGAATCAACAGCGGTGCCTGGAGCTTCGATCCCTCCGTCCACCCGCTTCATGAGGGTTCGGATACGGACAACTGGATGGCGCTCACACAGCCGACGAATCTCGACCGCTGGGGGCTCATGGCTGCGAGCGATCCTGACGGCGATGCGATCTACCTCTTCGGCGGCAGCGACAACAATGGGACTGTCCACGACACGATCTATCGCTGCGACATCGATCCGGTCAATCTCAAGATCACAAACGTGGCCGAGCTCGCCATCAGCCTGCCCGAGGGGCTCTATGGAAGCGGTTGCGTGCGCAATGATTCGGACGGTCTGATCTACATTTTCGGAGGAATCGTGGCGGACGGGACTCTGTCCGACAAGGTCTATGCCTTCACTCCCGAATCTCTCGGCGGACCGGCACTGCTCGAAAAGTCCTCTCTCCCCTCGGCCAGGAGCTGGGCGGGAAGCGCCGCTCTGGGCGGCAAGGTCTATAGCTTCGGCGGCGAGGCGGCCCAAGACACGATTCTCGATGAGGTTCTCGAGTACGATCCGGTTCTCGACATCTGGACCGTTATTCCCCATATGCTCGATCCGCGCTTCGGCGTGAAGGGTGCCGTGGTGCACGACAGGATCTATGTCTGCGGCGGCTTCACTCACGACGGCGCTCTTGGCTATGTCACGACCGGTTCGAGCGAGTCCTTCGATCCCGCCAATCCCGATGATGGGTGGCGTCGCGAGGAAACGATGAGTGTTGCCAAGTACTGGCACGGTATGGAAGCGGTCGACGGTGTGATCTATCTGTTCAGCGGCTACAACGGCAATCCGCGCGATCTGTCCAACAGCAACCAGAATCCCAACGTGGTCGCCTACAGGCCCGTTCGTGAGAGTACACGGAGCCCGATGCCCGGCATGGCCCAGTATTCGGGTTCTTCCGCGGCGATCAACGACGACATCTACATCTTCGGCGGATTCGAGAGCGGCGTGTACAGCGATCGAGTCCTCGAATACGACGCGGCAGCCGACAGTTGGGCGGACAGGGATTCCCTTCCCCAGGGCGTGCTCATGGGTACGAGCGCCGTGGCAGTGGGACAGTCGATCGTGGTTCTTGGCGGCTACAACGACTCCGGTGTTTCCGCCCAGGCGTGGCTCTTCGATCCCACGGCCGCGAGCGGGAGCCAGTGGACCCGTCTCGCCGACCTGCCCGCCGGCCGCTATGGTGCGTCGGCCGTCTATCACGATGACAGCGCTCTGTTCCGCTTCGTGCCTTACGGTCCGGATCTGGTCCTCGTCATCGGTGGTTTCGATGGCAACGATTTCGGCTACGACTCGATTCTGCTCTACGACGTGAACAACAACAGTTGGCACGACAGCGGCATCGCGCCACTTCCCAATCCCAAGGCTTGGGCCGCGGCCACGAAGGCGGGCAACAAGATCTTCTCGATCGGCGGGATCATGAGCGACGGCTTCATCCTGAGCGAATGCCTCACCGTCGATCTCGAAGCGATCTCTTTCGACTGGCAGAGCGCCGGTCATATGCCCACCCCGCGGTATGGGTTCGGTGCCGCCCTGCTCGACGACAAGATCTACATGGTCGGCGGGATCGCCGTTGATCGCGATGACGACTCGACGCTATCGCTTGACAGCGTCGAGGTCCTCCATGTGACCGAGGGACACTGGACCGTGAATCCGGGCCTGTCCGAGACGCGTTCGCTGAGTTTCGTTGCTCCTTCCACCAACGATTCCTTCTTCGTCATCGGTGGCATGAGTTACAACGCGGCCTGGAATGTTGAACCGAGCTATCATAACGATGTGATCGAATGTAACCCCTAATCTCCCTTGTGGACTCTCTTCCACTCGAGAGAGGGCGGCCGGAAAGAAGTTTTCCGGCCGCCCTTGTTTTTTTTTTCAACCCTCCGCGACCTGGCGATCAACTTCGCGAGAGCTCCTCGCCGCGCGGAGTGTCCGAGGGTTCAAGCCGTGAACGACCTCGATCGTCATACCGCCGTCGCCGGCTGAAACGACGATGCGCGATCCATCGGGAATCTCATCTGCAATGATGCGTCGCCCCAGTTCGGTCTCGAGACGTTTCTGAAGGAAACGCAGGACCGGCCGGGCGCCGTAAACCGGATCGAACGACGCCTCGGCCACGAACCGGCAGCCTTCGTCGGTGAGCACGAGATCGATCTCCCTGTCCTGGAGCCGCTCCTTGATCCGCCCGAACTGGAGGCGGACGATCTGCGCCACCTCGTCGAGTCTGAGCGCACTGAAGAGAACGGTCTCGTCGATGCGGTTCAGGAACTCCGGTCTCACCATTCTTTTCAACCGGGCGAGGACCTCCTCGCGGAGTTCGGGAGGGATGTCGCCCTCGGGAGTCATTCCCTCGATGAGCAGGTCGCTGCCCACATTGGATGTGAGAATGATCACCGTGTTCTTGAAGTCGACGGTGCGCCCGTGGCTGTCGGTGAGGCGGCCGTCATCGAGAAGCTGGAGAAGAATGTTGAACACGTCGGGGTGGGCCTTTTCGAGCTCGTCGAAGAGGACCACGCTGTACGGCTTGCGGCGCACCGCCTCGGTGAGCTGTCCGCCCTCTTCATGACCGATGTAGCCGGGCGGGGCGCCCACGAGTCGCGACACGGAGTGTTTCTCCATGTACTCGCTCATGTCGATGCGCACCACGTTGTCCTCGCTGTCGAAGAGAGCCTCTGCCAGGCTGCGGGCGAGCTCTGTCTTTCCCACGCCCGTCGGCCCGAGAAAGATGAACGATCCGATCGGCCGCCGTGGGTCCTTGATGCCCGCCCGGGCGCGAAAGACGGCGTCGACCACGGCCTGGACTCCTTCGTCCTGGCCGATCACGCGTTCGTGAAGAATCTTTCCCAGTTTGAGCAGCTTCCGCCGATCGCCCTCCATGAGCCTGGTCACCGGAATGCCCGTCCAGCGCGACACGATGGCGGTGACCTCGTCTTCGGTCACCTCCTCGCGTATGAGAGTTCCATCCGCCGGGCGCGACTCGATCTCCTCCTGCCTGGCGGCGAGTTGCTTTTCCAGCTCGGGCAGTTGGCCGTAGCGGATCTCGGCAGCGCGCTCCAGGTTGTACTCGCGCTCGGCGTGTTCGATTTCGAGCCGCGCCTTCTCCACTTTCTCCTTGAGAAGCCGCATCGCGCTGAGGGCGGCTTTTTCAGTCTCCCACTGGTCGTTGAGAAGGCCGCACTCTGATTGAAGCCCGGCGAGGTCGCGATTGATAGTTTCGAGCCGCATCCTGGAGGCCTTGTCCTTTTCTTTTTTGAGCGCCTCCCGTTCGATTTCGAGCTGCATGATTCTGCGGCTGACCGCGTCGAGACCCGCCGGGCGGCTATCCATGGCGGTGCGGATGCCGGCCGCGGCCTCGTCGATCAGGTCGATCGCCTTGTCAGGCAGGAACCGATCGCTGATGTAGCGTTGGGAGAGCAGAGCGGCCGAGACGAGGGCCGCGTCCTTGATGATTACCCCGTGGTGGAGTTCGAAGCGTTCCTTCAATCCCCGCAAGATCGAGATCGTATCCTCCACGTTCGGCTGGTCGACGAGGATCGGCTGGAAACGGCGCTCCAGGGCGGCGTCCTTTTCCAGGTGCTTGCGGTACTCGTCGATGGTTGTCGCACCGATGCAGTGAAGCTCGCCGCGCGCCAGCATCGGCTTGAGAAGGCTACCGGCATCCATCGCGCCCTCCGCCTTGCCCGCACCGACAATGTTGTGGAGTTCGTCGATGAAGAGAACGATCCGGCCCTCCGACTCCTGGATCTCCTTGAGCACGGCCTTGAGCCTCTCCTCGAACTCGCCGCGAAACTTGGTGCCCGCCACGAGAGCCCCCATGTCGAGGGCGAAGATGGAGCGGTCCTTGAGTCCCTCGGGTACGTCGCCCTTGACGATGCGCTGGGCGAGGCCCTCGACGATCGCTGTCTTGCCCACCCCGGGCTCGCCGATCAGAACGGGATTGTTCTTGGTCTTGCGCGAGAGGATCTGAACGATACGGAGGATCTCTTCACTGCGGCCGATGACCGGATCGAGCTTACCCGAGCGGGCATGGTCCACGAGATCGATACCGTATTTCTCGAGCACCTCGAAGGTGCTCTCCGGATCGGGAGAGGTGACGCGCTGGTGGCCCCTGATCAGGGTCAGCGCCTGGAGGATCGCCTCCCTGTCGAGGCCCTCGGAGACGAGCGCCGTTGCGGCCTTTGAACCGGGAGTAGCGGACAGGATCGCCAGAAGGATGTGCTCCACGCTGATGTAGTCGTCTTTGAGATCAGATGCTTCCTTTTCCGCGCGGGCCAGGATCTTTTGCAGATCGGGGCCGATTCCGGTGACTTCGGTGCCGCCTCCCGATACACGAGGAACCTTCTGAAGAGCGTCAGTGAGTTTTCGGCTGAGCGTCTCGACGTTCCGGCCTGTTTTCTGCGCGAGTCGGGGAACGATGCCATCCTCCTGACCGAGAAGGGCCAGGAGCAGGTGTTCGGCGCTGATGATCTGGTGGTTCTCGTTCACCGCAATGGTCTGGGCCCTCTGAAGCCCTTCCTGTGCTCTAGTGGTCAGGCGATTGGGATTCATTGCTGTTCTCCTAAATACTGCTTTCAGACACCTTGCGAAATGCAAAGCGGGTGCCAATATGTTGTCGCGATGTGTGCCGGCAGGATGCGCTCAAAATGTTATTTGGAAAGATTTAATATCTATGCTCGGGGATAGGTAGCGAGGACAACTTTTCTAAGGGGTGTCATAATGGCACAGTACTGCCACTGTGGCGGATTTGCCTGGAGAATTGTAAATCATTGTAAATGGCGTCTTTTTTCGTAACTCCTTCAGGAGCTTTATACTAAAATGCCCCGTCGTGGCACCCCGAGTTGAAAATTGAGAAACCACATGGCATGTTCCGCACTGCTCACTCCATCCCACTGATACTGGTCGTGGCGCTGCTTTCCTGTTCCTCCCCGGAAGATTACAAAGAAGACGCAGACCGGGAAGTTGCCGAAATCCTCGAGAACAAGCAGCTCGTTGCTTTCGATGAGGCTCAGGAAATATCGATCGAAAAGGATCCGAACTCTCTCGAGATCCAGGAGAAATTGTCCTTCCCGAAAGCCGATGAGGAGACGAGTGAAGAGGAGCCCGTCATTCTCAGAGGGTGGGACGGCCCCACGGTCACTCTGAACCTTCGCGATGCGCTCTATCTCGCCACTCTCAACAGCCGCAATTATCAGACGCGCAAGGAGGACGTCTACCTCTCGGCCCTGTCGCTCAGTCTGGAGCGCCACCGGTGGGATTTCATTGCGGCCGCCGAGATCGACGGCGCTTATGTACGCAGTAACCACGAATACTCGACCGAGGGCGGCACTGGCTTCAGCATCTCCAAGGCGCTTGCCACGGGCGGTTCGATCGGATTGTCGATCGGGACCGATTTTCTCAGGTACGTCTCCGGCGACCCGCGGCAGTCCTTCATCTCCTCGGTGAGCGCCACCTTCTCCCAGCCTCTGATCAGAGGCGCGGGCCGCGCGGTGGCACAGGAAGCGCTGACCCAGGCCGAGCGGAACACTGTCTACGAGCTGCGCGATTTTCGGCGTTTCAGGCAGACCTTCGTCGTCTCCGTCGCGACCAGCTACTATCGAGTTCTCCAGCAAAAGGACCGGCTGAGGAACGAGCAGGAAAACTACAATTCCCTCCTGCGGGCGACTGAGAGAACGCGGGATCTGGCCGACGCCGGGCGCCTCGCAGAGTTCGAGGTGGACCAGGCGATGCAGGATCAGCTCGCAGCCAGTGACCGCCTCGCACGCGAAATCGAAAGCTACAACCAATCCCTGGACAATTTCAAGATAACGCTCTCGCTTCGAACGGACGCCAACATCGAACTCGATGAAAACGATCTCACAACTCTCGTGGAAAAACCTCTCGAGGAGGTGCCTTTCAGCGAAGAGGATGCTGCGAGGCTCGCCTTCAACAAGAGAATGGATTTTCTCAACTCTTTTGATCAACTCGATGATTCCATGCGCAAGGTGGCTGTGGCCGAAGATGGGTTCCTTCCTGAACTCAATCTCGTGGGCGCGGCCAATTTCGGTTCGGAAGGACCCAACAACCTCTTCAATGTCCGGCCCCGCGATGGAACGGCCAGCCTCGGTCTGGAATTCGACCCTGATTTCGACCGCAAGGAAGAACGCAATACCTATCGACAGGCTCTCATCACGGTAGAGAGGACAAGGCGGCAGCTCCAGGAGGACGCCGACCAGATCCGCCTGGAGATCCGCGATTCTCTGCGCACACTCGAGCAGGCACAGGCGAGCTTCGAGATCCAGAAAGTGTCCGTGGCCCTCGCCGAGCGGCGGGTTGAATCAACGGAGATGCTCATCAAGGCGGGCGATGCCACAACACGCGACCTCCTCGATTCCCAGGCCGATCTGCTCGATGCGCGCAACGCTCTCACGGGCGCGGTGATCGATTTCAATGTGGCGCGACAGAATCTTCTCAGCGACGTTGGCATTCTCGAGGTCGACGATCTCGGCATGTGGACATGGCCCTCTGAGAGCGAGCTCGAAGAGCTGATCGGCACGATAGACGAAATAGAGGAAGAGCAAGAAGATGACCAGTGACACGAATTCGCGATTCATCGAAACGCGTAAGGGGAGCTTCAAAATGCGCTACCTTTTCATGGTGGCTGCTCTGGCGCTCATTGTCTTTACTGCATGGTGGGCCATGGGAGGTGATGAAGAATCGATCGACTCCCTGGCGCCGACTTTCGTCGTCGAGAGGGGGGACCTCATTCTCTCAGTGCTCGAAGGCGGCAACCTGAGAGCACTCAATTCCCAGGAGATCAAGTGCGAGGTGGAGGGGCAGAACACGATCATCTACCTCGTTCCCGAAGGATCACGCATTACCGAGAAGGACATCGCCGACGGCAAGATTCTCGTCAAGCTCGACTCCTCCCAGATCAGCGAAAGGCTCAAAACCCAGGAAATTACCTACGAGTCGGCGAATTCCGACCTGATCCAGGCCAAAGAGGCCTACCTGATCCAGCTCAAGCAGAACGAGAGTGACATCAAGGCCGACCAGCTGGCAGTCAAGTTCGCCCTTCTCGATCTGCAGCGCTACCTGGGCAACGAGATCGCCGACCGGCTCGTCACCCTTGGAGAGGAGGAACGCTACGAGGCGCTCAACGATCCCCAGATGATCGGCGACGAGGGCGAGGACTCGGGACTCATCAAGGGTGCCTCGCGTCAGACGAAACGGGATCTCGAGAACGAGATCAGCCTCGCTCTCGAGGAGGTCACCCGGGCCAAGAACGAGCTCGAATGGACCGAGAAACTCCATGAAAAGGGATACGTGTCCAAGAACGAGCTCGAAGAGGACTCGATCAAGCACAAACGAAGCAAGGTGCAGCTCGAGCAGGCCCGCACTGCGCTCGTCCTGTTCAAAAAATACGAGTTCTACAAGGAAGCCGAGAAGCTGCTTTCCGACTACGAGGAAGCCAAGCAGCAACTCCTGCGGACCGAAGCCCGCGCCCGCGCGCAGGAAGCCCAGAAATACTCCTCCAAGATGGCCAGCGAGGCAAAATTCAAGCTTCAGAAGGAGAGGCTCGATGAGTACACCGATCAATTCGCGAACTGCGAGATCAAGGCCACCACGCCCGGGCTCGTGGTCTGGTCCAACGCCGATGGCGACATGCGTCGCGAGTCGCGTGTGATCGAAGAGGGTGGTTCCGTACGCGAACGGCAGAGCATCATCACAATTCCCGATATCTCGACCATGGCCGTGGAGGTCAAGGTTCATGAAACATCAGTCGATCGCATAGCGGTCGGCCAGAGGGCCAAGATCACGGTGGAAGCCCACTCCCAGGTCCAGTTCATGGGCGAGGTCCTCAAAATCGCCGTTCTTCCCGACCAGCAGTCACGCTGGCTCAACCCCGATCTCAAGGTCTATTCCACAGACGTGAGCATCGAGGGAACTCACGATTTCCTCAAACCCGGCATGTCGGCCCAGGTCGAGATCATCATGAAGGAGATCCGCGACGTGCTCTTCGTTCCCATTCAGGCGGTCGTGTCCAGAGGAGGGCAAAACTACTGTCTGCTCGTCAACAACGGGGGTTTTGAGCCTGTGCCGGTCAAGACGGGCGACTACAACGATATCTTCATCGTCATCACCGAAGGGCTCGACGACGGCGACGTCATTCTGGTCAAGCCCATCGGTGGAGAGTGGAAGGATCTAAAGATCGAAAGCCGCAGGCGAGACCCGGCCCAGTCCAAGCCTGACCCGGCAGAGAGGGGCCAGCCCGGAGACGGCCGCGGACGTCCCACACCGGAGCAGATCAAGGCGATGATGGAGCGGGGCGGAATGAGCGGAGATGGTCAGCACGGCGAAGGCCAGCAGCGTCCCACACCGGAGCAGATCAAGGCGATGAGAGAGAAGTACCAGTCGGGCGAAGGAATGGAGCGATCGAATCGCCAAGGCGACGAGGGACGAAGATCGCGGCGCGAGGGCGGGGAACAGGGTCGTTCCGGGGAGAAGAGCCCGTGAGCGCAGAACGCCGATCCCGCCCCGCGGAGCTCGACGATCACGACGCAACCGAGATCGTCCTCTTCAGGAGGGTGGCCAAGATCTACGACCTGGGCAAGGTCAAGGTCGAGGCCCTCATCGATGTCGACATCGGCATTCAGCCTGGTGAGTACCTGGCGATCATGGGACCGTCAGGTTCGGGAAAATCGACGCTGCTCAATCTGCTCGGGTGCCTCGACAGACCCACCGACGGCAACTATCTGATCGACGGGATAGACGTTTCCGAGCTCGACGACGACAGCCTGTCCGACATCCGCAACAGAAAGCTCGGCTTCGTGTTTCAATCGTACAACCTGATTCCCCAGCTCACCGTTGTCGAGAATATTGAGGTGCCTCTCTACTATCAGGGCATCTCCGAGAAGGAGAGCCGTCAGAAGGCGGAGAGCCTCGCCTCCCGGATGGGCCTCGCGGACAGGATGCAGCACCGCCCCATGGAGCTGAGCGGCGGTCAGCAGCAGCGAGTGGCCATTGCGCGCGCCCTGGCCAATGATCCCGTCATGATCCTCGCAGACGAGCCCACGGGAAATCTCGACACGGCAACGGGCAACGATGTGCTGCAGTTGATGGACGAACTCCACGCTGAGGGCAAGACACTCGTCGTCGTGACTCACGACAGCGACGTGGCCCGCCGCTCGCGCCGTATCATACGCATGCTCGATGGGCGCGTTGAATCTGACCGGTCTGTGATCGACGGAGTAGAAGAATGATCGGTTGGTCGCTGAAGAGAACAATCCGGCTGGGAGTCAAGTCGCTCCTTCTCCACGGATTGCGGTCCTTGCTCACCGTTCTGGGGATCGTGTTCGGCGTCTGCTCGGTGATCGCCATGCTCGCCATCGGCGAAGGTGCGAGCCTGGAGGCGCAGGAGAAAATCAAGCAGCTCGGCAGCCACAACGTGCTTGTCCGTTCGGTGAAACCCCCCGAGAGCAGGTCGCCTTCCGCGACGACGGCGCGTTCACTCGAGTACGGCCTGACTTACAAGGATGCGGACAGGATCCGAGCTACCCTTCCCAGCGTCCGTGTGGTGGTGCCCACACGCGAGATCCGCGACGACATTCGCGTCAGTGAACGCGTGTCCCAGGGGACCATCGTGGGAACGCTCCCGTGGTATCCGGAAGTGACCAACATCCGGATCGATCAGGGCCGCTACCTCACTGATCTCGATATGAGCGGCAAGCGCAATGTGTGTGTTCTCGGCGCGCGTTTAGTTGAGGAACTTTTCGTGGCGACCGATCCGATCGGCCGCGTCGTGCGCGTGGGCAAACATCCCTACAGGGTCGTGGGGGCCACATTTTCGCGCAAAGCGGTTGCCGGCGGTGAAAGTCACTTTCGCGATTTCGACCTCGATATGTACATTCCTCTCACCACGGCCAAGACCCGCTTTGGCGAGACGATCCGCAAGATGAGCTCGGGCAGCTTCGAATCGGAAAAGGTTGAGCTACACAGCTTGACCGTGGAGGTCGACACGCTGGAGCGCGTGATCGCCACGGCCGGGGTGGTCGAGGATCTGCTCAAGCGCCATCACAAGGTGCGCGACTACGACATCATCGTCCCCCTCGAGCTCTTGCGCCAGGCGCGGGAGACCAAGCGGATCTTCAACATCGTCCTCGGTTCGATCGCCGCCATCTCGCTCCTCGTGGGGGGGATCGGCATCATGAACATCATGCTCGCCACCGTGACCGAGCGGACGCGCGAGATCGGCATCCGCCGCGCCCTCGGCGCCAAGCGGCGCGATATCGTCATGCAGTTCCTTTCCGAATCGATCATCCTCTCCGGATTCGGCGGTTTGATCGGGCTTGGTCTAGGGGTGGTCATCCCCTACATCGTAGAGACCTCGGCCGGCATGCGCACCCAGATCACACCATGGTCGCTCGTCATGGCCCTGTCGATTTCGATCGCCGTGGGTGTGCTCTTCGGGATTTATCCTGCCAACCGTGCGGCCCAGATGGATCCGATTGAAGCCCTTCGCCACGAATGATCCCTTTTTCCAATCGCGGAATGCTTGACGGCTGAGCGCGTGAGAGCCTCGTGCAGCGTTCATCGCACTTCCTAGCGGTCGAAGACGACCGAAAGGAAGTGCGATGAACGCTGCACGAGGCTCTTGTGCTCCGCGGGAAACAAGTCCATCAAATTGAAAAGACGCATCATCTAACCTGTCTCAGGTGACCTGAAGAAAGAGATGAAGGAGGCTGTCAAGAGTTGGGTGGGGTCGCTGATTGATTCGATCCTGAGTCGGTGCGGGGTGCGGTCATCGGGACATGCCGATCTCTGAAGTGCGAAGGGAATTCGACCGCGCGCGCCGGCGGGAGTGTTTTTTAAAAAAAACCCCCCCAAATGGGGCGTTTGGGAATAGGGGGGG
>CAYXGI010000065.1:0-25054 GCA_964464495.1 uncultured Phycisphaerales bacterium | reverse complement strand
GCGACCTTCGGGTTATGAGCCCGACGAGCTGCCAGACTGCTCCACCCCGCGTTCTGTCTGTCAGTCAGTCCGGTATTCTAATCATCTCTGCAGGCAATGGTCAATGGGATGTGCCATTTTTTTTCAAAATGACATCTTTGAGCTGTGATGACCTGTTCGGTCCCCTTGTCGCGTCAGGGTCGATGCGCGCCCCATCTCAGTCGGAAAGCGCGGGCGAAACCGTTTTCATCCCCTTGCCGGGAGGATGCCTGTGAACGAGGTCGGCAAGAGTGTATTTCTTCAAAGTCTTGGAGATCGACTCGGTCAGCTCGTTCCAGAGGTTGCGGGTAACGCAATCCTCGACCATGTCGCAACTGCACGTCTCGTCAGCGCATCCCACGGGCGCGATGAAGCCCTGCATCGTGAAAATGATGTCGTAAATCGTGATTGCCTTGGCATCTTTGAGAAGCCTGTAGCCGCCCTTGGCGCCTCTGACTCCCTTGATGATCTCCGCCTTCCGGAGGGTGGAGAAGATGCTCTCCAGGTACTTGACCGATATCTTCTGGCGCTTGGCAATGTCCTTGAGCAACACGAGGTCGCCGCCCGATTCGTTCGAGTTGAGAGCCAGGTCCACAAGGCTACGGACCGCATACCGGCAGCGGGTGGATAATTTCATTCTCTAAATCCTCTTTCAATGGGCTGAAAACAACCATTCTGCCGACTCTTTTCCTGTATTTCAATAGGAAATTAGATTAAATACGTTACAAAAAAGGGGGAATGCTGAATGCGGCAAAAAAAGCGTATCCTTACCTATAATTCTGTTCCCCTCTCGGCGGGATGGCTATAATGCCGGGTTACAGAAACCCGAACGAAAGGTCGAACCATGGTCACCCTCGAACTCCCGGAAAAATGGGAAAACGCCATCGACGCGATCTTCGAGAACGCGTGGAGTGAAAATCGCACAATTCTCTATGAACACGAGATTTACAAAATTCTCGAAATCATGGAAATCCCCTGCCCCGTTCATTGCGTGGTGAAGGGCGCCGCCGATGTCACGCGCGAGGTGCTCGATGCCTTTCCGGGCGAGTACCTCATGGTCAAGGTCGTCTCCCAGCAGATCATGCACAAGGCTCGCGTGGGCGGTATCAAAAAATGCGCCGTGAACAGGGCCGAGGTCAAGGCCGCCATCGACGCGATGAGCGCGGCGATCCCGAAAAACAAGGACCTTCCGCAAAAACCGGTCATCGAAGGGTTCCTGCTCACAGACTACGTAGACTACTCCAAGGAGCTCGGCAACGAACTGCTCATCGCCATTCGCGAGAACCTCGCCTTCGGGCCGGTCCTCTCGGTGAGCAAGGGCGGCAGCGACGCAGAGCACTTTGCCAAGCACTACTCGCCGCCCAACCTCGCTCTCGCCCCGCTCGACTTCGGCGACTGCCGACAGCTTCTGGAAAACACGCGCATCATTCTCCGCTACATCGAGGACGGCCGCTACGACGCGATCCAGAAGCTGACCGATGTCTTCCACAAGTTCTCCCTTCTGTGCACCCACTACTCGAGCTTTTCGCGCCTCGAGGGCCGCTTCGTGATCAATGAGCTCGAGGTCAATCCCTTTGTGCTCGACCGCAGCGGCGCGCTCATCGCTCTCGACGGCCTGGGCAGCTTCATGAAACGCGACGAGTCGATCGACTGGCACACGGAGCCCAAGACGCGCAACCTCGGGGCCTTCTTCCGCCCCGACGGCGTGGCAGTGGCCGGCGTGTCAGGCAAGAATCCCGAGAAGATGGGCAACATCATCGCCACCCTTCTCCACAAGCTCGGCCGCAAGGATCTCTATGCCCTCAATCCCAAGGGCGGCAAGGTCAAGCTCCACGACACCGAGTACCCGCTCTACAAATCGATCAGTGACATCAAGCAGAACGTGGAACTCGTCATCGTCACGGTGCCGGCCGCCATCACCGAGGCTGTGGTGACCGATGCCGTCTCCAAGGACGGTGTCAAGGCGATCATCCTCATCCCGGGCGGCTTCTCCGAGGCGAGCGGCGAGAAGAACATCGAGGAGCGCATCTTCCAGCTCGCCGATGCCAAGGGGATCCGGCTCATGGGCCCCAACTGCCTGGGCGTCTTCTACAACTCCCCCACCGACAAGCCTGGCATCAACTGCATCTTCGTTCCCAAGCGGAAGCTCGAGATGGATGAGACCAAGGAGCGGGTGCGCAACGTGGCGCTCGTCACGCAGAGCGGCGGCCTCGGCGTCACCCTCCTCGACCGGCTCAAGTACGCCATCTGCCCCCGCGTGGTGGTCAGCTACGGAAACCAGATCGACGTCGATTCCGGCGACCTCGCCGCCTACTTCGACAGCGATCCCGACATCGACGTGATCGCCCTCTACATCGAGGGGTACAAGACGGGCGGCGGCCGCGAGTTCTTCAACGCCGTCAAGGGAATCCGCAAGCCGACCATCATCTACAAGGCGGGCCGCACCGACGCCGGTTCCCGCGCGGCGGCGTCGCACACGGCGTCGATGGCGGGCGACTATGACGTGGCCAAGGGCGCTTTCCAGCAGGCGGGTCTCATCATCGCCGACTCGCTCCTCGACTACAGCGACGAGGTCAAGACCTTCGCCCTTCTGTCGGACAAGCGCGTGCGCGGCCGTAACGTGGCCGGAGTGGTCAACGCCGGATTCGAGAGCACCTACGCGGCCGACAACCTCGGCGGTTTGACCCTGGGCGCTTTTGCCCCCCAGACAATGGAGAAGCTGAAGGAGATCCTCCCCCCCCTCGTGGGCATCAATCCCTTCATCGACTTGACGCCCATGGGCGACGACGTCCTCTTCGAGCAGTGCATCCAGCTCCTCCTCGAGGACCCGAACGTGGACAGCCTGCTCATCTCCATGGTGCCCCACACGGTGGCGCTGCACACCACCTCGGCCGAGATCAGCGAGGAGGCCGAGAACGTGGCCAACCGGATCCTGCGCCAGTACCACACCCACGACAAACCGATCGTCGTCTCGATCCTGGCGGGCGACACATACAGCATGCTGGTCAACACCCTCGAGGAAGGCGGCGTGCCGACCTTCTCCACGGCCGAACGCGCCATGCGCTCCCTGAACCAGCTCGTCTCCTACCGTCTCAGAACGACGATGTAGTAGAAGAAAGTAATAGAAGACGGCGCGCAGCGGCATCGTTTCGAAAATGATGCCGTTGCGCGCCGTCTTCTATTACTTCTATTCCAGGAGCACGTCAATCCCGATCAGTCGCCGATCAGGCCCTTCACTCGCTGGACGAAGTACTCCGGGTCGACTGGTTTGTCCACGAACATGTCGGGTTTGATCAGGCCCTCGTCGCGCATCTTCTTGATGTGGCCGCGGAGCGTTTCCCGGAGCTGGTCGTAGGGCCTCTCGTGAGTGTCGTCGCTCTCCGCGTCGAGCTCTTCGAGGACTCCGGCCACACCGGTAAGCATGAGCACGGGAAGGTCCTTGAACCGGTCTTCCTTCCTGATCTGCCTGAAGAGGGTGAAACCAGTCTTCTTGGGCATCATCACATCGAGGACGATGAGATCGGGTGTGACCGTCTGCAGCTTTTCGAGCCCCGCGGCGCCGTCGAACGCCGCATCGGTCTCGTAGCCGTTGTCCTCGAGAACAGCGGAGAGGAACTTGACCGTGTTCATGTCGTCGTCAATTATGAGAACCAGCTTGGCCATCAACAGTCTCCTTGTCATCTTCCGGGCCCCGAACGGGAAGGACGACGCGAAACGTGGTCCCCTCGTCGGGCTTCGATTCCACCTTGATCGTACCGCCGTGTACATTAATGACTCGCAGAGTCAGTGCCAACCCCAAACCGGTCCCCCACTTCTTTTTTGTGCTGAAAAAGGGCGTGAACACGTTCTTCACAACGTCGGCGCTCATGCCGCATCCGTTGTCGCAGATCTCGATGGTGATGAATCCAGACGTCACCTCCGGCGAGGTGCGCAGCACCACAAGAGGCGCCTCGTCCACGCCATAGTCCTTCCACGTGCAGGCGTCGATCGCATTGCTCACGATGTCCATGACCGCCATGTGGATCAGCTTGGGATCGCATCGCACCGGAGCCAGCACCTCGGGGAGATCGGCCTTGACTCTGATTCCATTATCGGCCGCGGTCTGCCCCACCACCTCATGGACCTTGGAGAGGAGAAGCTTGATGTCGGCCTCCTCGAAATCGGGCTTCCAGCCCTTGGCATAGTTGAGCATGTTGAGCGAGAGGCCCGCCATCCGCTCGATGCCCTCCTCGACCATTGCCCAACCCTCCTCGAGCCGCACCCTGTTGTCGGCCTTCATGCCGTTTTTGACGAGGTAGGCGCCCCCCTTGAGGGCATTGAGCATGTTCTTGATGGCGTGCTGAATGCCCGTCACCGCCTGGCCGATGGCGACGAACTTCTTGTTCCGGATCACCTCGCGGAGCAGTTTCTTCTCCTCGGTGATGTCCTTGCTGATTCCGAATGTGCCGATCGGGTTCCCCTCGGCGTCGCGCAGGCGCGAGAGGGTGAGAAGCACGTTGCGCACCTCGCCGCCCTTGGTGAGGAAGTTGGTCTGAAAGTTCCGCACATTGTCCGAGTACTGGAGCCGGTTGATCGCCCGATCCCGGTCCTTGGGATCGGCAAAGAGGATCTCGATCCTCTTGCCCTCCACCTCTTCGCGCCTGTACCCGAGCGCCTGCTCGGCGCCGCGGTTGAAGGTCTGGATCTTCCGGCCGGGCGTCACGGTGATGATGATGTCGGCCGAGGTCTCGATCACGCCCTCGAGATACTCCATGGCATTACGCAGCTCGGACTGGTGCTCGCAGATGCTGGCCGTCATCGTGTTGAACGATCCTTCGAGCTCGCCGATCTCGTCGTCCCTCTCCGCCGGAAAGCGGAAATCGAGATCGCCCTCGGCGAGGCGGCGCGTCCCCGCGATCAGGCCGTTGATCGGCCGGCCGAGGATGCGCCTGAACATCATCCAGAGAGCCGCCGTGCTCAAGAGCACGGTGAGCGCCACGGCCAGGATCGTGTAGAGATTGCGGCTCGTCGCCGGAGAGTCGACAAGCGCCAGGGAGTAGTCGGCCTGTAGAAAGCCGAGAATCGGTTTCGAATCGGTGTGGGCGTGGCAGTCGGCGTTGCGGCACGTGTCCTTGTTCGCGATCGGCGCCACCACCGAGAGACGCCTCCCCTTGGCCGCGTCCTCGAAGATCATGTCACGGGGGTCTGTTCCGCCGAGCGCGGGTTCGTCGAGCGAATGGCAGAGGGCGCACAGCGGGTCGTCGGTGCTCAGGATCTCTCCCGCGTTTCCGAGGCGAGAGGCGGCCACAGCACCGGTTTGATGGGACAGAAGCCTGATATCGCCGTAGATTTCGCTGTCGCCGGAAAGATCGGTAAAAAGTCTCTCCACACCGGAGTTGTTCCGGCTCATCATCAGGCTCTCGATGCCGCGGGCGATCGACCCGGTGTTGAACTTGAGGATGTCGCGCGCCGCCACGAGCGAGTAGTGGGCGCCGATGAAGTTTTCCACGCAGGCGAAGACAATGATCACCAGCAACACAATGGAGATGACCACGGCGCTCAGTTTCCAGACGATGCGGTTTTTTTGACTCATGGGTGATATCCGCGCGTTACACTTGCACTATTAACCCATAACTCGCACAGTGTCTGAAAGAAGATTTTCATCCGACGAGCGGGGGCTGATTCTGACGGCGAGAGGATTCACCCATCACGGGATCAAGGCGCGGCGGGCGTTCGCCGATGGCGTAACGCTGCTCGGAATCGTCAATGCCGCGGCCGGTTTCCTTTTCGAGTGGGGCACGGTCGACGGTGTGTCGGTCAAGGGAATCGCACTCGTCGCCGCCCTCATCGAGCTCGGCCCCGAGGTCTTCTTCGGCGCCGAGGAGCCGGGCGACGGCGCTTTCTTCGTCCTCCTTCCCCTGACGGCCACTCTTCCGGCCATGATCTTCATGGCGGCGCGTCTCAAGCCCGCCGGCCGGCTCACACCGATGGTCTACCTCTTCTCCGGCGCCTGGGGCACGGCCTACCTTTTCTACTCGGCTCTCTTCTCCAAGGCGCTCATGGGATTTCACGGCCCGGGATTCGGTGTGACCCTGCTCGGGTTCACGCTCGTTTTTGTCGGCGCCATTCTGCGCTGGCCCGATTCGAGCCGCGAAAGCGACAGCGTCCTGCGCGCGGCGGCTCAAAGTCGCCGTGCGGCCGAAAGCCCTCCGCCCGGGGGCTCACCCAAGAGTGTGCGCCACCTTCTGGCCGAGATCCTGGTGCCGCCGCCGCTCCTCGCCTTTCCCCTGCCGCGCCGCCCGATGCTCGGCATGCTGCCTCCGGCGACTCTGATCCTCGTCGTCCTGAACAGTCTCTGCTTTGCGCTGTGCAACTTCCGCGGCGACTTCGAGAGCGACATCATGCCGGCTCTCTGCTTTTGCGCCACCGACTTCGAGATCAGCGCGCTCGTCACGTCGCAGTTCGTTCATTTCGGGGCGATTCATCTGGCGGCCAACATGTTCGTCCTCTTTCTCATCGGCAACGAGATCGAACGGGTGCTCGGCTGGCCGCTCTTTCTCGCCTTCTACCTCGTCGGCGGCGCACTCGCCAACCTGGTGCTCGGCATGGCCTATTCGGGATCCGCCGTGATCTCGGCCGGCGCATCGGGATCGATCGCCACCCTGCTCGGTCTCATGCTCGTGCTCATGCCCGGCCGCCCGATCCGGATCTGGTTCTTTCAGATCATCTCCCATCGCGTGATCGCCTTCCGCGCCGGGTGGATCCTGTCGCTCTACCTCGTCTTCCAGACAGTCATGGCCCTGCTCCAGACCGCGGGCTGGATCGAGAGCTCGACCGGTTTCTGGAACCATCTGGGCGGCATGTTCTACGGCATGGCGGCCGCTCTGCTCATCAACGAACGGGTGCGCTCCCGCCTCGATCCGGGCGATCTCGATTCGCGCGGTTTGACCCTACCCTTCTCCGCTGCAGCCCTGGCGGTGGCCACGAGCATTGTGGCGCTCTTCCGCCTCGCCGCAGGCTGATTTCGGCTCTACGCCGGCTGATCCCCATCTCTCAATAGATATGGTGCCCGCTCCGCCGAGATGGTAGAAATGAGCCGAATCCGGTTCGTGCCTCGATGGCTGCTGCGGGAGACTCGTCCTTGTCGTTTTTCAACCTCCACCCGATCGACCTAACGATCGTCGTCGCCTATATCTTGCTCACCTTTGCGATCGGTCTCTACTTCTCGAGGCGCGCGTCGCGCAGTACAGAAGAATTCTTCGTGTCGGGACGGTCCCTGCCGTGGTGGATCGTGGGCACCTCCATGGTGGCGACCACCTTCGCCGCTGACACACCCCTTGTGGTGTCGGGGCTCACGGCCAAGGGGGGCATTTTCAACAACTGGGCCTGGCTCTGGTTCGGGTTCAGCGGCGTGTGCGGCGCGTTTCTCTTCGCGCGGCTCTGGAATCGCACCGGAGTGACGACCGACGCCGAGTTCATCGAGCTGCGCTACGATGGCCGGGCGGCCACGGCGCTCCGCTGTTACAAGGCGCTCTGGTTCGGCCTCTTCCAGAACGTGCTCGTCATCGCCTGGGTGATGCGCGCCATGGCCAAGATCTTCGTCACCGTCACGGGATGGGAAACCGACGAGACGATCCTCGGGCTCGACGCCGAGAAGGCAGTCGTGCTCTTTCTATTCCTGCTCACTGTTTTCTACACGATTCTTTCCGGGCTCTGGGGCGTGGTGGCCACTGACGTGGTCCAGTTCTGCATCGCCATGGCAGGTTCGATCTACCTCGCCGTCGCCGCATGGAACAAGGTGGGCGGTCTCGACAAGCTCGAGCAGAAGATTTCGGACCATAACTTCGAATTCGAGACGGACCAGCTCTTCCGCATCATTCCCGAGGCAACCGTCGGCGAAGGCGTTTTCACGCCATTCACCCAGTTCCTCGTCTTTGTCTTTGTCATCTGGTGGGCTCATTCGAGTATCGACGGCCAGGGTTACATCGCCCAGCGCCTGCTCGCAGCCAAAAACGAACGCCACGCGGCGCTCGCCTACCTCTGGTTCGCCATCGCCCACATCGCGCTGCGGCCGTGGCCGTGGATCGTGGTCGGGCTCTGCGGCATGGCGTTCTTCGGGCCGATCGACGATCCTGAAACCCTATACCCCATGGTGATGCGCGATGTTCTCCCCGTGGGAATCTTCGGGGTAATGTTCGCTTCTTTTCTGGCGGCCTTCATGTCGACGGTCGACACGCAGCTCAACTGGGGCGCGTCGGTCCTGGTGACCGACGTGTACAGGCGCTTCATTCGCCGGAGAAGCACGGAAAAGGAGTACGTTCTCGCGTCGCGGCTCTGCATCGCGGCTCTCGCTCTCGCGGGCGCGGCAGCCTCCTTTCTGGTCGACGACATCTCCGTGGCGTGGATGCTCGTCTTCGCCGTCACCGCCGGCGTCGGCTCGGTCTACATCACGCGCTGGTACTGGTGGCGGATCAACGCCTGGTCCGAGATCACCGCCTTCACCACCGCCCTCGTCTGCACCCTCTTCTTCAAGTGGCTCACCGATGGTTTCAACTGGCTCTCCGAGGGAAGCACGCCCGAACCGCTCTGCGCGGGCAATCCGCTCTTCGCCTTTCCCTACTCGGCGGCGCTCACAGTGCTCATCTCGATCCCGATCTGGATCACGGTCACCTTGCTCACCCGGCCTGTTTCCGAGCCCCATCTGATACGTTTCTACAAGAAGGTGAGACCTGGCGGACCGGGGTGGAAAAGAATCTCCCGCCACGTGGCCGGATCGGAAAAGGACGGCCCCGGCATGATCGTGGCCGCCAAGATCGTGCTCGGCATCACTGCGCTCTACACCTTCCTTATCGGTATAGGAAAGGTGATTCTCGGAGACAGTTCGCTCGGCATCGGCCTTCTGACCGTCGGCGTACTGGCCGCTCTTTTCCTCTCCCGCCTGGCAAGGAAGAGCTGACCCCGAACAGCGCGCCATGCTAAGATATCTGGAGTTTCCGCCGGTTCTGCGAGGGCGATGTCAGACATGAAACCCAATCACGATTCGATCGGAGCGGCCTCGTCATCGGCGCTCGTCCTGCTCCTCGTGGGCGCCGCGCTCCTCGTCACCTTCATGGCCATCTTCCTCTTCTCCTCATCGCCCGACGATGAGACCACTTCGGCCGGGGGAGATCAGAACGTCGGGAGCAAATCTGTCGACGCGAATCTCACCGACGGCGGCGATGGAACAAGGACGCGCGATCGCAGCAGTGTGGGACCGGACGGCGATCACGATCCGGTCACCATCGAGGGATTCCTCTCCCTAGACGGTGCTCCCCTGACGGGGGTGACGATTCAGGCGATCGATCGTCGCGCGCATCCTCTTCCCCCCACCCTGGTGAGGCTGCTCCTCTCCACACCGATCGCCCACACGGAAGCGGGGAATGATCTCAAGCGCTTCGCGGAGCAAGGCGACGACCCTTCTTCAGACGAGGCGGCAGCAGAGTGCGTCACCGGAGCGGACGGCTCCTTCTCGCTGACACTGGTCCCGCGGATCGCCGTGAGCTTTCGGCTCGACCATGACTTCTTCTACCTGCCCGGCCACCACACCGGTCCCCACGAGTGGCTTCACGCAAAGGAAGGTTCCACGCTGCCCACATTCCACAGCAGGCTCACAGCCAGCCTGGGCGCGCTCGTTCAAGGTACGATCACGGACAGCGTGAACGAACCGGTGGAAGGAGCCGTCGTGGATTGCTTCCGGTCCCCCGAAACACCGGGGCGAGGATTCGGGCTCTTTCCCGGCCGCGACGCGCTCGACATCGAAACACGCACGGCGCGCTCGAGCAGCCGCGGCGTCTTCAAGCTGCGCGGCGTCCCTCCCGGTCAGGGACTCGTGGTGAATGTCTCGACCGACCGATTCGTTCCCGCCATGTCCGAACCGGTCCAGGCCTCGGCCGGACAGGTCTCGGTCGTCGATTTCCACCTCCACGAAGGCGCGGCGATCGAGTGTGTCGTTCACGGCCCGGAAGGGGATCCGCTCGACAACGCCGAGGTCTTCCTCGAAAAAAGGTTCGACGACGCCCATGCCGAGGTTCTCCCCCAGCTCGAGAGGATGTTCGAGGCGTTGGGCCATCTCATCGTGGCCAGGGGGCGGACCGATCGGTCGGGAGCCCATCTCTTTGCCACGGTCGGACCGGGCGAGTACTCGATCACGGCGGCTCATCCCGGCCTGGTGCAGACGAGAACCGAGGATCTGGTCGTGATCACAGCCGGGGACGGCACGCGATCGGTGCGTATCGACCTCGAATGGGGTCTCGCCTGCTCTGGACGGGTCGTCGACGACAATGACCGTCCCATCGCGGACGCCATGGTCCGGCTCCTGCCCCAGACGGGCCGAATCGGTTTCGGTCCGATCGGCGAAGCACTCCGTGTTTCCGAGGAGGCGCAGAAAAAGGCCTGGACCGATCGAAACGGCGCCTTCCGGATCAGCGGGCTCGATCCCGAAGTTTCCCATAGCCTCATGGCCACGGCCGAGGGATACGCCAGGCTGCCGAGAAGGGACGTCAAGGGAGGAGACGAATCGATCACCCTCGTCATGAAGAAGCTCGGCCAGATCGAGGGCCGCGCCATCGAGGCGGCCACGTCGCGGCCGGTAAAAGCCTTCTCGGTCTGGATCGCGCCGGTGAGCGGCAAGACGGCTGATTTCGATAACACCCAGCTCAACACACTCGGTTATGGAGGGCGGCGCTCTCCTTCGCGGCCGGTGACCGATCCCCCTGCTGATCAAAGTCCGTCCTCGCTGGAGGAGGCCTACTCGGGAGTGCTGCGGGAAGTCGTCCGCCAGACCTACACCTCCAGAACTCCACCGACGAACAGAGTCGACGAGATCCGCCACGGCGACGGACGGTTCTCGCTCCGCAACATCGTTCCCGGGACCTACCGACTCTGCCTCTCGGCCGATCGGTTTGCACCGGCGGTGAGCGAGATAATCACGATCGACGCCAAGACGAGCGGAAACGATGTGCTCCTCGCTCTCGAACGGGGCGCGTCGATCAGCGGCGCCGTGTCCACGCTCGGCGGCCCGGTCGCGAAAGCAAGGGTCGAGATCCGCTTCGCCGAGGGCTTCGAAGCAAGCCCCGAGCTCACGCTCGGTCTGGCGAGCGTCGATGAGGCGCTCACCGACGAGGCGGGCGACTTCCGGATCGGCAGCCTGCCTGCCGGCGAATTCGTCTTGAAGGTCTCTCATGACGAACACCCCGACAGGAGCAGTGAGGATCTCCTTCTCTCCCCGGGCCAGGCCCTGTCAGGAGTCTCGATCACTCTTCCCCCGGGCGGCACGATCAGCGGAATCGTGTTCAGCGCGCAGGGCGAGCCGGTCGCCGACCGTGAAGTGATCTGCCGCCGGAAAGAGAACTGGCGCTTCTCCAAGAGGGGGCGCACCGACAGCGGCGGCACCTTCGAATTCAGGGGACTGGCCGCGGAAACGTACACGGTCAGCCTCGTGACCGGTTCGCGCTCCTATCTCTCGCGCGGCGACGGGCCTGGTCGCGTCGAGGTCACCGTGAGCGAGGGCGAGTTCATGGAGATCGCCCTTCATGAGTCGCTCCTGTCGGGCGCGTCGGTGAGTGGAATCATCACCGACTGCGGCCGGCCCCTCGACAATGGCTACCTCATGGTAAGATCCTCGGACAGCCGCCAGACGCGCACGGCCCAGATCGGCCGGACGGGCGAGTACTCGGTCGACGGTGTTTCTCCCGGCGCCAACACCTTCACGGTCCGCTTCAACGTGGATGGCGCCTCCGACACGGTCTCGCAGCAATTCGAGATTCCCGACCTGCCCGAGGTTGTGCTCGACTTCGCCCTTCCCGGGGGCCGGATCAGCGGGCGCGTTGTCGACGCTGTCACCGGTCTTCCCGTGGGAAACGTCCGTGTCAACCTCAACAAGCAGGACGAAGAGCGGGGGCGGGGCTTCCGGGGCGGCCCCAAGAGCACTCTCACCGCGCAGGACGGGAGTTTCAGTCTCAACAAGCTGACCGCCGGGACTTATGCGATCAGCGCCCGCCCCTCGGGCGACATCGTCGGAGCGGCCGGAACCGGCTACTGCGGAATCAAGGTCGACGGCATCGTGCTCGGAGAGGCGCAGGCCGTGGATGGACTCAAGATCGCCCTCTCCACCGGCGGCGCGCTCCGTGTGATCGTTGTCAACGAAGGACGCAATCCGATCAAGAGCGCCGCGGTCATCGCGGCCTACGAGAGCGGGTCTGCCGAGAAGCGCCCTTCGGCGGTCAGGGGACGCACCGACGAGAATGGTGAAGCTTTCCTCTACGGAATGGAGCCGGGGACGTGGGCGATCTCCGTGACGGCGCGCGAAACGGCTGGAGCCGACAAGGAAGGCCTCAACCTGAAGAGCGGCCAGATTCAGGTAGTGAACGTCACTCTCGAGAAGGGCTTCGATGTCTCGGTCCGCCTCGAGGACGCGAACGGTGCGCCGGTCAAGAACGCGCGCCTTACCCTCAGGGACTCGCAAGGCCGGCACGTCAGGATCATGCCCATCGGCGGCCGCCGGTCGTCGAGCGATCCCGATGACCCCGATGCCAACCTCTACAGCCTCGGATACCTCAAAACGGACAACTACACACTCACGGTTCGCTGGTCGTCCGGCAAAGGCGAGGCCCCGTTCGTTGTGGGCGGCGCGGGCGAAATCGCGGTCACCGTCAGAGAAAAATGACGGCTCAATCCAGATTTGGGCGTCACAAGAGGATCATGCTATCGTATAGGGATGAAGAAGGAGCGACTGGTTACGACGAGGAGAGACAGCACCATGAACAGACTCACCTGGCCATCGGTTTTGGCTTTCCTTGCACCCTGTCTCTTTATTCTCCTCCTGTCCCCACCAGCGGCGGCGCAGAAGACCGGCGAACTCGTCAAGGACGAGTTGCACGGTATCAGCTTCAAGGTACCCAAGGACTGGGTGTCGATTCCGGTCGATCCCACTGAAACCCTGGTCATCCACAAGTACCAGGCCGACCGGCCCGACACGGCGCGCAAGGTGAGGGTGACCGAAACCGCCCGCCTCGAGGTCTTGTACTTTCCCACTCAGAAGCCGCTCACAGACGAAGAGATCGAGGAGATCAAGAACGCAGAAAGCGGTGTGGACAAGATCAAGGCCGTTCAGAAGCTGCTCAACAAGGACTACAACAGTTACATCAAGAATCGTCTCAAGGGCTTCGAGCAGGAAAAACCGGTCAAGAAAAAGATCAAGGGCATCCCGGTCACCTACCTCGACATGGTCGGCGCTTTCAGAAAGATCAACGGCGTACCGATCGACACACGCATCAGAAGCTGCGTGTTTCACACCGACGACGGGGAATTCGTGATCAAGTTCTCCTGTCTCGACGAGCACTACAAGAAGCGCCACAAGGCTGACATGGATGCGTCGATCCGCACCTTCAAGCGCATCGACAAGAAGGTGAGAGGCGAGACGGACGGCTATTCACAGCACAACGCCAACGAACGCTACATCGAGGAGCAGAAAGCCAGGCTCCCCTCGGGGTGGTACAGCTTTCTGAGCAAGAACGACAACTACTGGATCTTCTCCAACGCCGAGAAGCCTTTCGCCAAGGAGATCGAGAAGAACCTCGAGGGCATCCACGAATGCCTGGTCAGGCTCTTCCCCGGGGAGCCGCGCATCGACTGGATCCCCATCGTGCGCGTCTGCAAGACCAAGGACGAGTACCATGGCTACGGCGGCCCCGCGGGCTCGGCCGGGTACTGGTCGGACATGACCAAGGAGTTCGTCTTCTACAACGACATCGCGCGCGGCAAGCGCAACACATTCAAGACGCTCAAGCACGAGGCGTTCCACCAATACATCCACTTTCTCCTCGGGTGCCCGCCGTCGACCTGGTTCGACGAGGGACACGCCGACTTCGTCGCCGGCGGAGAGTTCGCCGGCAAGAGGATCAAGATCAAGCAGAACCTCTGGCGCCGCGGCACGATCCAGTCGGCGATCGTGAACGGCTCATTCGTTCCGATCAAGAAGCTCGTCTACATGACCAAGGCGCAATACTACGCGCAGCCCACTCTCTGCTACGCCGAGGGCTGGTCGTTCGTCTACTTCCTCCTCGAAGGACGAAAGAACGGCGCCAAGATGAGAAAAGATTGGGAAACAATCCCCAGCCGATACCTTGACCACTTCAGGGATGCCTTCGCCCTTCTCGAGGAAAAGGAACGCGCCAAGCCCGAGGACGAGGAAAACCGGCTCTCCGGCCCCTTCGAGGTCAACTACAAGCTCTCGGAAGAAGCCAAATTGATCGCCCTCGAACACACCTTCAAAGACTGGACCGACAAAGACTGGCAGGATCTCGAAGACGCCTGGGCCGACTTCACGCGTTAGGCCACGAGCGCAACCGTCTGGAAATCAATAATACTTAAAAATATGATCGGACCGGCGACAAAAGTTATCTGTTCAGAAGCGTCCCTTCTTCTGCCGCTGAAACTGGCAGGATCCGACGATCTTCTCACCGCGGCCAACGAGGCGGCCCCTTGGCTCCAGGCCCTCCTCCTCGCTCTGGGAACACTGCTGTCCGAAGACCTCGCAGCGATCAGCGGCGGGATCCTCGCCGATGGCGCACCCGAGAACCTGCCCCTCATCGTCGTGGCGTGCTGGGCGGGAATGTGGTGCGGCGACATGATCTACTACCTTCTCGGCTACTTTTTGGGTAAACCGGCTCTTTCACTCCCCTTGCTGCGAAGGATCGTGTCCGAGGACAAATTCCAGACCGCCACAAACTGGTTCGCCGAACGAGGCCTGCAGGTTCTGCTCATCACCCGCGTCCTGCCCGGAACGCGCCCAGCGTCCTACCTCGCTGCCGGTGTGCTCCGATTCAAGCCGGCGCGATTCGTGGCGATCTCGCTCACCCTCTCCTTCTTGTGGGCCACCCTGCTCATTCTCCTGGCGATGAAGGTTGGGCATCAACTCATGGAGTGGGCCCAGGACCTGCACCTCGGACTGCTCAGCCCGATCATCACAATCCTCCTCATCCTCATCTTTATCGTTCTCCTCAGCAAGCTCCCCGGCAAGCACTGGAAGAAAAGGGGCGACTCGTAACAAGCCTCTCGACCACGAAAACCGGTTGAGAGGTTCCCACGGTCGGAGGCCTTCAGGCTCTGATCAGGCGTTGATGTCGATCCCAACCGTGGCCGATTGGAAATCGAAGGGCCACGTCGTGGTGAAGGCAAAGTCGAGATGACGTCCGATCAGAAGCGGATCGATCGCTCCGAGCGAATCCATCATGGCTGCGCCCGATCCATTGGCATCGAGATAGTAACGGAACTGGACAAAATACCACGAGTTCAAACGCAGTCGCACGCAGCGGAAGAAGTGGCCCGGATTGAGGGGCAGTACAGCACCGCCCGGGAGCGGCTGGCCGGGTGTCGTGCCCGACGCGGTCCCGAGAAGGACGTATTCTCTCCCCCCGTAGTCCGTTCCAGCGTGGAGATAGAAGATCGCCTTTCCGCCTGCCGCGGCCGACAGAGACGTCACGTCGCACATGAGCGACGGAAGCTGAGTCACGTCGACCTTCACGTCGTCAATGCAGATACCGTCGGAGGTGAGCGATGAATTGTCATAATGCTGAAAACGGATCACGAAGTTCGCATTGAGCTGAATTCCGAACTGCACGGCGGCGGCATCGATGTCGACACGAAACTCGGTCCACGACGTGGGGCCGTTGTTATGGGAATTGACGAGATGGAAATTGACCCCGTCATCGCTGATGAAGCAGCCATCCTCGGCATGATCCTCGTCGCCGTACTCCTTGTACCAGTAGGTCAATTCCACATTGTCCAGACCGGACAGATCGATGGCGAGATCGAGCGTGTTCAACGCGTAGTTGCCCGACACGAGTGTGTCCATGGCCACGTGCCAATCCCCGTCGTGGGGATTGTAGAGGCCGGTCACCTCGATGTGGCTGTTCGGATCGACGCCCACCGACCACTCCGGCCCGAGGAGGCCGCTCTCGAAGCCGTCACTGAAGGGAAAGGACGCCTGGGAGCACGCATTGCCTTGCAGGGTGAGAACGCCGAGCAAGCAGAGTGCGCAGACCGCGGCGCAGGGCAGAATCGATTTTCCTCTCATCGCATCTCCTCCAAAAAATCAGAATTTCGAACAAAAACATAGCGGTGACGGAAACGAATGGAGGGGGTTACAGAATCGAAAAAGAGGATCGATCGATCAGGCCTGATTACCAGATCCCGAGACGAATCGCCACGAGGATGGCAAGGGCGGTCAACCCATCGCGGGAACGGAGCTTCTTTCCCTCGGCGCGGCCGCGCGGCGCATAGCGGATCGGCACCTCGTGGATCGGAAATCTCGCCCGCGCGGCGCGCGCAATGAATTCGGGGCAAAAACCGAATCCCTGCGCCTTGAGCTCGAACCTATCGAGCACACCGCGCCGGAACATCTTGTAGCAGGTCGGCGCATCGGTCAGAGCCGTGCCGAAGAGGAGATTACACATCCACCCCACGAGCCGCCCCCCCCAGTAGAAGGGAGCCGCGCCCCGCCCCTTGTGCAGGCCGCTCCAGAACCCGAGGTTCCGGGACCCGAAGACGATGGGCCGGTTTTCCGCCGTCAGGGCATCGAACATCGATGGGAGGTCCTCGGGAAAATATTCGAGGTCGCCGTCCTGGACAACGATCACATCGCCGGTGGAGTGTGCGAATCCGGTCTGGAGAGCGGCCCCTTTGCCCTGGTTGCGTTCGTGGCCGATCACGATGGCGCCCGCGCCAAGCGCGATGATGTGCGTGCGGTCCGTCGACCCATCGTCGACGACCACGATCTCGGCGTCGAGGTCGAGGCTCTTCAGTCGCGCAATCACCTCGCCGATGGTGCGCTCCTCGTTGTACACCGGAATCACAACGGACAGCCTCAATGCTCAGCCTCCACGATCGATGGGCACCTCTGAATGTTATCAAAAGTCCCGGAAGGCAAACAGTCTCTGCCGAAACCGATCCTCCCCACGAGACAGGATCGATCAATCCCCTGACATGGCGCGCGCCATCAGCTCGGGTATGGACATGGCCGACGGGGCAGGCACAATAAATTCTTCGTCATCGACAGCACAAGGAGAACAGCGTGAAGCTCACACAATTTGCCATTCTTCTGCTGGTCGCCGCCCAGTGCGCGGGATGCGTCTTGGGCGATGGCCCTCTTCGCTCTCCCACGGTGATTACCGTCGACCTGCTCGACCGCCTCGGCCTCGACGCGAACGCCCTCGGCCCCCAGGTGGTCCGCGCCGACTCGGACCGGAACCGGGTTTTCGCGCTCTGCGCCAATTCGAGCGCTGTGGGTGTCATCGAGGGGGACTCGGACCGCGTATTCACCATCCCCATCGGCGTGCGAATGCCGCGCCGGCTGCGCGAACCGGGCACGGCGATCTCGGCCGCCACGGGCCGCCTCTTCGTCTGCGCCCACGAGGCGCTTGTCATCGTCGACGCTGACAGGAGGTCGGCCGTGCGCATCGCGCTGCCCGGCGACTTCGAGGCGATCGCTGTCGATGACCTGTCGAGACGGGCCTATCTCGTGGGCCGCACGAGCCGCGACCTGGTGATCGTGGACACGGTTTCCCACACACTGACCGCCACGGCGTACACCAACGCCGCTCCGCCCCTCGAATTCACGGCCGCCTCCGCGCCGCCGCCGATCCGAGTCCCCTTTGTCGACGCCGTTGAAAAGCGCGTTCACGTGGTGGACGGCATCAGCTCCACCCTCTTCACCATGGACGCGACCGGCGGCGGGCTGATCGCGGCGCGCGCGCTGCCGATCGGGATCTTTCCGCGCTGGCACATGGGCGGCTTCTGCCCCGAGACCGACCGGATCTTCGTGGCGCTCGAGAACGAGAAGCGCGCGGCGGTCCACGCCCTCGCCATCGATGCGCGCCGATCAAAGGACACGATCATCGATATTCCCGAGGCGCACACCGAGCCGGCCGGCGTGAGCTGCGACGCGGCGCGCGGCGAACTCTACATTCCCTACGACAACAAGACGCTGATCCACGCGGCGCTCTTTGGCGACGAGACCGAACCCGTCGCCGGTGACAAACCCGAGCTCGTTGCCATCGACCTCCCGTCGATGGGCGTCGATGCCACGGCTTACGATCCCGAGACACGCACTCTCTATGCCGCGGGATGGATGCAGGCCGCGCTCTACGTGGTCGACATGGCCGCCCGCAAGCGCACCATGACAATTCCCTTCGCACCCGTCTACCCGCACATGAATTCGATCGCCCTCAACAGGGCCAACGGCCGGCTCTACATCCCCTCCGGTTCCACGGCGGTGAACGGTACCTTCGGCGCGGCGCTCACCGTTTTCGATCCGCGCACCCTCGCCTTCTCCAGGGTCCTCACCGGCTGGGCGCCGGTGAGCGTGGCTCCCCGGCCCGGCGCGGAGGGATTCTTCGTGTTCGGCGCCGAAGCCGAGTTCGCCGCTGTCGATTGCGACGGCGTGGTGGCGATGCACGCGCTCCCCCACCCTTACGCCCACCAGGCTCTCACCGATCCCCATGGGGAGAAGGTATTCGTCGCCTACGGTCCCCACTCCTCGATGTGGCCCACCTTCTACATCGGCGGCACGCGGAACGGAATCGGTCTGATCGACGGAGACGGCCGCGTCACCGAGGACAGGATGACGCTGCGCCTCGCCCAGGCCATGGCCTTCGATCTCTCGGGCCGTCTCTGGTTCCTCCAGAACACCTGGGGAAAGGAGGAGCCCTTCCTCGTCTGTCATTCGAAAAACGATGAGGCCTGGTCGCGCGTGGCGCTCGAGCCCAAGGTCGACAACGAGTGCCTCTCGCGACTTCTGGCCGTGGACGGGGCGACAGGCCTGCTCTACGCGGTCCGCACGGGTAACGAGAGCGGCGATCCCGGTCTCGTTCACGTGATCGATCCCGAGACGCGCACCGTGACGGCTGCCATCGAGACGGGACGCGCGCCGACTGCGATCGCCTTTCTGCGCGATCCATCGCGCGTCTTCGTGGCCAACTTCGATGACGACACGGTGACCGCGATCGACGCGGCGACTTTCGAGACAGTGACCCTTCCCGTGGGAGATGGGCCGCTCGCCTTGGCCGCTCACCCCGACGGAGAATCGATTCTCGTGGTGAATCACCTCGACGCGACCCTGTCGGTCATCGCGCCCGATTCAACCGAAATCGTCGCCCTTCCGGCCGGCGCTCTGCCCAACAACATTCTCGTCGATGAACGCGGCGGCCGCGCCTTTGTCACTGCCCATTGTGCCGATGAAGCCCGTCTCTACAGGTTTGACCCCGCCGACGGGACGGTCGAGATCATTCACACCTCTGCCCATCCCTACGGGGCGGTGAGCTTCGATCAGGCCAATAGCGCTTTCGGGGAGCGCGCCCAGTGGGGTGACTGCGTCTTCGCCATTACCCAGATGGCTCTCGACAAGGCGGGGCGACTCTGGATCGCCGATTTTCTCTCGGGCCAGGTGTGGATCGTGCAGATTTGATCGCTCGGCGCAGGTCTCAAAATCCCCGGTGCAGCCCGGCCTTTCGCGCCGCGTCGAGCGCGTCGAGGTACTCGTTGTAGCGGAGGGGCCGATCGAGACCGGAGAATTCGTCTGCTTTGAAGCAGGGACGGTACTGGTTCATGATGTTCACATAGGTGTCGGTCGAGATCTCGTCGGCCAGAAAGCGCATGGCGTCCTCCGTGCCGGCCAGGTTCCGGGGCAGAACGAGATGGCGCACGAGCAGTCCGCCCGTGGCCACGCCCTTTTTGTCCAGGTTGAAATCTCCCACCTGGCGGTGCATCTCGCGGAGTGCGGCTCGAACCCTCTCGGGGTAGTCGCGCGCGCCGGTCATGGCGTCGGCCGCGTCGGGATCGACGAACTTCAGATCGGGCATGTAGATCTCGACGAAACCATCGAGCAACACAAGCGTCTCGACCGACTCGTAACCGCTGCAGTTGTAGACGATCGGGACAGCGAGACCCTGGTCGCGGGCGGCCGGAATCGCGGCCATCAACTGGGGTGTGAAATGAGTGGGCGTGACAAAGTTGATATTGTGGCAGCCCCCGGCCTCGAGGGAGAGCATGATCTCGACCAGCCGATCGACACCCATCGTCCGCCCGGAGCGGCCGTGGCTGATCGAATCGTTCTGGCAAAAGACGCAGCCCAGATTGCACCCGGCGAGGAAGATGGTGCCCGAACCGCCGACGCCCACCAGCTCGGGCTCCTCGCCGAAGTGGGGACCGTGGCTCGACACGACGAGCTCGCTCCTCATGCCGCAGAACCCCTCCTCGCCCGCGGGCCGATCCACGCCGCACTCCCTCGGGCAGAGCTTACAGGGCGAGAGCAGTGACTTGGCTTTGTCGATCGCTTCGGCTCTGTCCATGAAAAACACCTTTTTCAGGCCGCCACCGGTGCCGGTTCTCAAGATGGGTCTTGTGAATTCAACGCCGAGAGGCTAATATATATAAGTAGTCTTACTTATTATTCAAGGAGGAAAAACCATGGACTGGATTTACAGCTGCCCCAAATGCACAGCGATCGTCAATCCCGGCCCCAACGTAATCCTTCTTGGCCGCCGCGAAGGGCGCGAGGTGCTCCTTGCGTTCCATCCCGAGCCGGGCAACTACGAGGTGGCCGTGCCCCACAACATCGCCATCGAGAAGGGCGAGGTCTGGGAACTCTTCTGTCCTGTCTGTCACGAGAATCTGACCTTTGCGGCGGAAGACAAGATGGTCGCCCTCAACATGACAACCGGCGCGGGCGACTGGCACAAGGTTCTCTTCTCGCGCGTCGCGGGCGAGAAAGCCACGTTCATCGTCACCCAGGAGCCCGAGCCGCGCGTCGAAGCGCATGGGGCCGATCTGTCGCAGTACGATCACACTCTCTGGATCAAGTATACCTAGGAGTCTGTCGGACTTGGCCATCCGAAAAGGAGGGTTTCAGGTCGGAGGTGGTGACCACCTCCGACCGCGCGGACCGTAAAGTCGATTTTCGAGGCTGCCGGACTCCTTCGAATTTGTGATCGTGACACTTCTCCCTGATCAGCCCTCTTTCAAACGATACAACCTTTTCACAGTGTACGCCAGGCAGACCGGCGGACCTGGGTTTCGATGACCGACTCCCGGAAGTTATAGACGCCGCGTCTCGTCATTTCCCGTAGCCGAGCTTGTCCAACTCGCGCTGCACGGCGTCGGGGATCTCGACCGGTCCGCTCCCGGCCGACGAGCGCGCCCAGGCACGCAGGATTGCGCGGAGTTCGTCGACGAGACGGGCGTACTCCGATTCGCCGGCCAGGTTCCGCCTCTCGGCGGGGTCGTCGATCAGGTTAAAGAGCTGTGTGCGTCCCTCTTCCCACGGAGTCCAGATCAGTTTCCACGGGCCGGCCATGACGCACTTGGCCTTGCGCATGTTGGGCCGCGCCGCTCCAGTCTCCGCGCTGTGCGGCTTGGTCGCCTCGGCGAAGATCGGCGCCGGATCAACGCTGCCGCCAACCGTGAGAAGCCCCTGCCGGTCGATCCCCTCGAAATCATCGGGAACGGCCACGCCGGCAAGACCGAGCAGGGTGGGTGCCAGATCGATATTCGAAAAGCGCGGCCTCGAGTACCGGCTCGGCTCGACGATGCCGGGAGCCCTGATCAGGAGCGGGATGTGCAGGTTGCTGTTGTAGACCGACAGGCCGTGATTGAAATAATCCTCGTGCTCCCAGAAGGTCTCGCCATGGTCGGCGGTGAAGACCACCACCGTGTCCTCGCCCGAATCGTCGCGGTCGACCTTGTCAAGGAGCCGGCCGATCTCGCTGTCCATGTAACGGATCTCGGCGAGGTGGAGGTCGCGGAAGAGACGCTCTTCGTCGCCGGGCGTCCCGTCCCGCCTGGCGAGAACGTCGCGCGCGGAACGGATCTCCTCGAAGGACGCGTCAAGCTTGTCGGCGTCGGCGCCCACGAAGAGGCGCGCGAACTCCTCGGGAGGTTCGTAGGGCCAGTGGGGATCGAAGTAGTGCACGATCGCCAGATAGGGCCGCCCCCCGTCTCTTCGATCGAGCCAGCCGAGAAAGGCATCGGTCACGCTCCGCGCCGACCGGGTCAGCTTGTTCGAGGGGAGAGCCGACTGCTTGTCGAGCTTTTCGTCGAAGTGCTCGAAACCGGTCTTCGTCCCGAACCGCGCAGCGAGGCAGTAGCTGGATGGAAAGAAAGCAGTCTCGTACCCGGCCTCACGCAACGACTCGGCCAGGGAGCCGAGTCCCTTTCTGGGAGCGCACCCATTGCGCGGCGCACCGTGGTCCTTGGGATGGCGTGCCGTGAAGAGGGACACGAAGGAGGGCAGCGTGCTCGGCACGACCGTGTGATAATCCTCGAAGAGGGCCGACTCATCGGCGAGCGCGTCGATGCAGGGGCTCGTGGGCCGCTCCTGGCCGTAGCATCCCAGGTGGTCGGCCGGGAGAGCATCGGCCACGATGAGAAGTATGTTCCTCCCCGCTGCCGGACCGTCCCCGGCAGAACGATCGCCGCACCCTCCTGCGCAGGCTGCGGCGAGCAACAGGCCGGCAACAAGAATTTTCGTTCTCAATCGATCCGTCTCCATCGCCATCAGGGCCACTCCGCGATCAAACCGATCGCGGCCGCTCTTTGAAAAAAGGAACTCAATATGTTATCTTACGGACCATAGTGGAAAGCGATCAATCCTTTTCAAACAACCTGATCCGGAGGAAGGCCATGTCATTCCGCGCCGCGCTGTGTCTTCTTGTCGTTCTGTTCATCGCTCTGTGCGTGCCCGACCTCGACGCGCGAAAGCTACGTGTTCGCATCGATCTGAGCGATCCGTCGATCCTTCACGAGCTGCCGCGCGGGCTCGACATGCTCAACACTCCCCAGGAGTACGTCGACGTCATCGTCACCGAGGCCGAGTACAGGGTCCTCGTGCAGACGCGCGCCGCGGTCCAGGTTCTCGACTACGACGTGGAAGCGATGTACGCGGCGCGCGCCTCCGACTATCACACCTTCAACGAATTTGTCACCGAGCTCCAGGCGATCGCGGCCAACTACCCCTCGATCACGCAGCTCTCTTCGCTGGGGCAGTCGTACCAGAGCCGCGAGATCTATCTTCTCGAAATCAGCGACAATCCGGGCGTCGACGAAGGAGAAGCCGAGGTTCTCTTCATCGGCCTCCACCACGCGCGCGAATGGCCGTCGCTCGAGATCTGCCTCTTCATCTGCCAGGAGCTGACCGCCAACTACGGCAGCGATCCCGATGTGACCGACATGGTGAACAGTCGCCGCATCTTCGTGGTCCCCTGCATGAATCCCGACGGCTACTATTACTGCCACGACCAGGGACACGACTGGCGTAAGAACAGGCATTACTTTTCCCAGTACTCGACGTGGGGCGTCGACCTCAACCGCAACTACGGCGGTTCGACCAATGGTTTCGCCATCGGCGACTGGGGAGATGTGAGCAACGGCGGGACCACCCACTACCCCGACATGGAAACCTACTGCGGCCCGGGCGCCTTTTCCGAACTCGAGACGCAGGCGGTGCGCGATTTTCTCATCGGAAGCGACGTGACGGCAGGGATCACTTTCCACACCTACTCGGAGCTGGTGCTCTGGCCCTGGGGCTACAGCGGCAGCCATCAGACGCCGGACAACACTTTCCTGGCATCGATCGGACAGGGGATCGCCTCGCGGATCACCGGCCAGTACGGCGGAACCTACGACCCGGGGCAGACATCAACGCTCTACCCGGTCACGGGAGACACCACTGACTGGGCCTATGGCCACGGATTTTGGGCCGAGGGCAAGAACTGTTTTTTCTACACCATCGAGAGTTGCGTCGAGTTCCATCCCAACTACAACCAGCTCCAGCAGGTCATGGAAGAGAACTACGACGGCGCCTTCTACCTGATCGAGCAGGCCGACGCGATCGAGGCCCAGACCACGCCGTGGCCGCTGCCTCCTCTCGTCGACGCGCCCGCCTACGATAGCGACGGCACCTACACCGTGTCGTGGAGCGAGGTCAATCCCGACGCGGGAATGGATTATTTCCAGCTTGACGAGCTGAGCGATCTCGGCCTCGTCGCCGACGATCTGGAGAGCGGCAGCGGGCTCTGGTCGCTGAGCGACTTCTCCCTGTCGACTCAGCGCTACCACTCGTCGAACCATAGCTTCAAGTCGCACGCGTCCAACGGGCGAACGGGGACGGTGACGAGCGTTTATCCGCTGCCCGTCGAAACGGGCGACACGCTCAGCTTCTGGACCTGGTACGACACCGAGACCGACTGGGACTATGCGGTGGTCGAAGTTTCGGTGGACGGCCGGAAATGGGACGATCTCGATCTCTTCACCGGCTCGTCGAGCGGCTGGAAGCAGAAATCGTACTCCCTCGACGCCTATGCGGGCCGGTCGATCTTCATCCGCTTCACCTACACCACTGACGCGTACACCCTCGACGAAGGTTTCTACGTCGACGACATCTCGCCCGTGCCCGACTTCGGCACGGTGAACACCCTGGCGTCGAACACGCCCGATCTGTCATTCCTCGTCACGGGCAATGCCGGCGGCGACTACTACTACCGCGTCAAGCCCCACAGCCCGGTGCACGGCTGGGGCGACTTCTCATGGCTCGACAAGACCGAGGTCGATTCGGGCGGCCAGCCGCCCCTGCCCGACATCAAGATCGACGGGCAGGACGGACCGCTCACGATCCCGTCGACGCAGACGATCACCATGACGGTCCACCTCGATCCGGGCGACATGGCCGGAGTGGAGATGGACTGGTGGGTGCTCGGCACGCGCACCCACACCTTCTGGTGGACCTTCCCCAACACGTGGCGCTACAACCAGGCACGCGCCTATGCGGGCGCCCTCTTCAACCTGGCGAGCTTCACGATCACGCAAGCGCAGATTCCAGCGGGGTCGTGGACCTTCACCTTCGCCGTGGACGACAAGAACAACCTTTACGAGGGAACCTATTTCGACACGATCGACGTGACGTCCTACTAGTCCGTCGGACTTGGCCATCCGAAAAGGAGGGTCTCAGGTCGGAGGTGGTGAGGCTTTT
>CAYXGI010000064.1:0-27194 GCA_964464495.1 uncultured Phycisphaerales bacterium | reverse complement strand
GATCAGAGAAAAATCGCCCGCGACGACCCCACTGGGTCAACAGGACGCTTACGCTCCAGCTCTCCATCGATGTGGCCAACCTCGGTTTCTGGGAACAGGATTTTAAAACCGGTCGAATTGTGCGGTCGAGACGGTGGGCCGAGATGCTCGGATTCAGCCCGAAAGAAATCGAGGGCCGACTCAACGCGCGGCACGACCTGATTCACCCCGACGATCTCCCTCCGGCGTTGACGATGGCCGCCCGCCACGAGGCGAACGAGCTGCCTGTTTTTGATGTCGAGCACCGCATGCGGACAAAGGCCGGTGGCTGGAAGTGGATACACAATTGGGGACGGATCGTCGAACGCGACGGCGAAGGGCAGCCGATTCGGGCGATCGGCATGCACCTCGATGTGTCCGCCCGCCGCGAGGCCGAGGAAGCACTCAGGGAACGGGAGGAGCGGATCCGTGCCATCTTCGAAAGCACGCCGGACAGGATTTTCATCAAGGATAGGGATCTGCGTTTCGTGAGCGTCAATCCGTCGATGGCCGCTTTTGTGCGGCTTCCGGTCGGCGAGGTCATCGGCAAGAGAGCTTCCGAACTGTTCGGCGAAAAGTGGGGAAAAGAACTGGAAGCCATGAATCGACGGGTCCTTGCCGGTGAAACCTTGGAGAAGGAGATGTGCGGCTTGGAACTCGAACCCGCTCGGTTCTATCACATGGTGCAAGCGCCGCTCCGTGACGAAAAAGGCGAGATCGTGGGGCTCTGCGGGATCGCGCGGGACATCACCGAGGTCAAGGCATTGCAGAACCTTGCCGCCCGCGCCCAGCGCCTCGAGACAGCGGGCCGCATCGCGGGGCAGGTGGCCCATGACTTCAACAATCTGCTCGGGCCGCTGGCAGCCTATCCCGACTTCATTCGCGAAGAGCTCCCCGCCGACCACGCCGCCCTGAGGTATGTCGATTTAATCGAGATGGCGGCGAGCCAGATGGCCGAAATCAACCGGCAGCTCCTTGCTCTCGGCCGGCGCGGCCACTACAACCAGGAAAGCCTCGATCTCAACGACGTGGTTCACGACGCGGTGCGCCAGATTTCGCCGATGTCTGACGAACTCTATCTCGATCTGGCCGACAGTCTGCTCAATGTCAAGGGGGGTCGGTCGCAGCTTTTCCGCGCGATTTCCAATCTCCTGTCCAACGCGCGCGACGCCATGTCCGATGCGGGCCGGTTGACGATCCGCACGGAGAACATTTACGCCGACAACACGTGCGGATTCATCGAGCGCATCCCCAGGGGCGAGTATGTCAAGCTGACCGTGACCGACACGGGTACGGGGATCACTCCCGACGTTATAGCCAAAATTTTCGATCCATTTTTCACGACAAAGAAGGCCGACAGCCTGCGGGGATCGGGCCTCGGCCTGAGCGTGGTGCACGCCGTGGTCGACGATCATCACGGGTACATCGATTGCGAGACCAAGCCGGGCGATGGGACGTCGATTTTTCTTTTTCTGCCGACCACCCGTGAAGAGATCGCCGATGAGGCGAAGGAGGTCAAAGGCGGGTCCGAGTCGATTCTGGTGGTCGACGACGATCACCTGCAGAGCGAGGTAACGGCCAGCCTTCTCGGACGGCTCGGATACAACGTGTGCCTGGCGGCGAGCGGCGAAGAGGCTGTTGGCTTGCTCAAGGAGCGGCCGCGCGACATACTCGTTCTCGACATGGTCATGCCCGGCGGGATCGACGGCGCGGAGACATTGCGGCGGATCAGCGAGATCCACCCGGAACAGAAAGCGATCATCGTGTCGGGCTATGCTGAAAGCGAGCGCGTGGCCGAGGCGCTCGCCCTCGGCGCCGGCTGCTTCCTGCGCAAGCCGCTCACTCTGCGGGCTCTGGCCGTGGCGGTGCGCGATGTGCTGGACAGCGTGGGGAGCGCCGGAATCGACGCGGTGGAAGAAAGCATCTGATAGCGTGTTCGGTGAGGTGGGACACTATGCGCCGAAACCTTTTTATCTGCCTGCTGCTGGTCGCGGCGGTCTGTGCCGTCTATGCGCACACCGTCGGATTCGAGTTTGTCAATTATGACGATCCCATGTACGTGTGCGAGAACGAGCAGATCCTCCGCGGAGTGACGGCGGAAAATATCCTCTATGTGTTCAAGTGCGAGCACGGCGCGAACTGGCATCCGCTCACGGGGATCTCGCACATGGTCGACTGCGAACTCTTCGGCCCGAACCCGGCCGGTCATCATGCGGTCAACGTGATCTTCCACGCGATCAATACGCTCATCGTCTTCGGGCTTCTGACTTCGATGACGCGCGCGGCGTGGAAAAGCGCATTCGTGGCGGCGCTTTTCGCACTGCATCCTCTTCATTTCGAATCAGTGGCTTGGATCTCGGAACGCAAGGATGTGCTGAGTGCCTTCTTCTGGTTCCTCGCCCTGTGGGCCTACGTCGCCTATGCGCGGCGCGGCGGAACGGGTCGCTACCTTTTGCTCATGCTCTTGGTTGCTCTGGGATTGATGGCCAAACCGATGGTGGTCACCTTGCCCCTCGTTTTGCTCCTCGTCGACTACTGGCCGCTCCAGAGGATGCGCATTTTCCAGCCTGCTTCGGAGAACCTCTCCGCCGAGGGCGTGCCTTTTGCCCGGCGACCGATCGCATTCCTGATGGTCGAAAAAATCCCTCTCCTTGCGCTCGCGGCGATCGCAAGCGTGATGACCGTTCTTTTCCAGCGAGGCTTTGGTGCGGTGGTCGCGCTCGACGATATCCCGGTGCTCTCGCGTGTGGCGAATGCTCTCGTCTCCTATTTCACCTACCTGGCCAAGACAGTCTGGCCGAGCGGCCTTGCGGTCTGCTACCCCCACCCGAATTTCCCCGGCGGCATTCCGTGGGAGTGGTGGCAGGTTGGCGGAGCCGGGGTGTTGCTTGCGGCCGCCACGGTGCTAATCGTCCGTTCATACAGGAAGAAGTTTCTTCTCGTCGGATGGCTCTGGTTCGTGGGGACTCTCGTGCCCGTCATCGGCCTGGTGCAGGTGGGGGGTGAGGCGAGGGCCGACCGCTACACCTACATACCGCTCACGGGGATTTTCCTCATTGCCGCGTGGGGCGCACCCGGGCTCGTGGCCCACTGGCGCCATCGAAAGGCGCTGCTCCTTTCAGCCGCATTGCTGGTGGTGGCCGCTCTCGGTGTCTGTTCCTTCTTTCAGACGCGGCACTGGTCGAACAGCATCACTCTCTGCGAACGATCGCTCGCCGTGACGGAGAACAACGTTGCAGATCTTTCCCAATCATGTGGCAGCGCGCGCAAACCTCAAGCGCCTTCGATCCGTGCATAATCAGTGATTGAAGGTTTTCTTCTCGGAAAGTGGACCTTGAGCACCGCCTCATCACGTTCAGGCTCAATCCCTCGCAATGACATCCTTCACTTGTTGTCGACCAGGCCTTTTGCGCGTAGAATGGGGCTCTTGTCACGACCCGCCGTCGGAGCGATCGATCGAGCGACCACGGAAAAACGAGGAGAGGATGAACAGTGAAATCCCCGCGCACGACGCGCACACCCCTGACGAGCGGCTCGCGGCGCTGAGCTCGATGGACACCCAGTGGCGGGCCTTCTTCGAAGAGACGCCGATCACCTGTACGGTTCTCGATGAAAAGGGAATCATCATCGCCGCCAACAAGCGCTGCGCCGAGAATTTCGAGTCCCCCCTCGGGCGTCCCTGCCACGAAGTCTTCCTCGGCCGGTCCGAGCCTTGCCTAGGGTGTCCGGCGACCGAGACTTTTAAAGACCACTGCGCCCACGACGGCGCGGAGGAAAGGGCGAGCTCGGCTTGCCGCACAATGCCGGCCGGGGACAGCGCACGAAATGGCCTGGGTGTGATCCATTTTTTCCAGCCCGAAACCGACGCCGACCGACTGCAGAAAGAACTCCTCGCCTACGACTGCCAGTTCGGCGCAGCCGCCCACGGGCTCAAGGGATGCCTTACCGGCATGGGGGGCGGTGTCTACATGTGCGACACGGGCACGCGGATGGACAAACCGGAGCGCATCGAAAAGGGATTCGCCACCATCCGCCGAAACTTTCGCCGCATGCAGAGCATTGCCCACAATGTTCTCTACTACCTGCGCGACCGCCAGTTCTATCCCGAGCCGCTCGACGCCATGGAGATCTTGAAAAATGTGGCCGAAGACCATGCCGATGAAGCGGAGTTCATGAACACGCGCATCGCGATGAGCGGCGATCTGCCTGCCGAGGTGGCCATGGACGTCGACCGCAAGGCGCTCGAGGCCGCGCTGATCAATCTCATCTGCACCTCGCTCGACAACTGCCGCGGCGATTCACGCGACATCGACCACGAAGTGCATGTCTCGGCGCGTGTCGGCGAAAATCAGATGATCGTCGAGATGGCTGATAACGGCGCCGGCCTGACGGCCGAGGAGCTCGCCGAGGTCACGGCTCTCTTCGTCGACCCGCGGGGGCTCACTCCACCAACGGTAGGTATCTATGTTGTGAACAAGCTCGCCGGACTGCTCGGCGGAAGCCTCGACATCGAATCGGAAAAAGGCCGCGGCACAACCTACCGGCTTCGCGTTCCCTATCACGGATAAACGTAGCTCGCCTGCCACCCCAGCGGGAACCCGCACACCCAGTAGACGATCAAAAACGCCGTCCAGAGCGTGATGAAAACGATCGCGTAGGGCAGCATGAGGGAGACGAGCGTTCCGATGCCGGTCTTTTTCACATACCTCTGGCAAAAGACCACGACGAGCGGGAAGTAGGGCATGAGCGGCGTGATGATGTTCGACGACGAGTCGCCGATGCGGTACGCGGCCTGGGTGAGCACCGGCGAGATCCCCACGCCCATGAGCATGGGCACGAAGATCGGCGCAAGCAACGCCCACTTGGCCGAGGCCGAACCGACGAAAATGTTCACGAACGCCGTGAGGAGGATGATCCCGATGATCGTGACCTGGCCCGGCATGCCGAGCGCCTTGAGGAGCTCGGCGCCCTGGATGGCGAGGAGCGCGCCGATGTTCGATTTACCGAAGGCGTCGATGAAGAGGGCGCAGAAAAAGGCCATGACAATGTAGTAGGCGAGCCCCTCCATCGACTTGGTCATGGCGCCCACCATGTCCTTGGCCGACTTGAATGTGCCGGCGATGAAGCCGTAGACCACGCCCGGGATCAGGAAGAGGAGGAAGATGAGGGGTACGATCGATTTCATGATCGGCGCCTGATAGGAGGTGATCTGTCCGTCAGCATCGCGCAGAGGGGAGTCTTCCGGCACAAGCACGAGGACGAGAAGCACCAGGCCGAGAACCGTGACCAGCGTGCCGATCCAGAATCCTAATTTCTCGCGCGGCGCGATGGTGGCCATGTCGGGCGCTTCCTCGGCGTCGGTGTCGACCGGCGTGGAGCGCTTGAGCCGTGGCTCGATGATCCTGTCGGTGAGGAACCAGCCGAGGCCCACGATAAGCACGCTCGAAACAGCGGTGAAGTAGTAGTTGCAGAGCGGGTTGATCTCCACGGCTGCGTTCAGGATCTGTGCCCCCTTCTGGGTGAATTCCTGAAGGAGCGGATCGAGCGCCGACGGAACCGGATTCGCGCTGAATCCTCCTGACACGCCCGCGAAGGCGGCCACGATGCCGGCCAGCGGATGGCGCCCCGCGGCGTAAAAGATGATCCCGCCCAGGGGGATGACCAGCACGTACCCCGCATCGACCGCCGAGTGGCTGAGAATTCCCACCAGGACCACCATTGGAGTGAGCAGACACTTCGGCGTGACCCCGAGCATGAGCTTGAGCCCGGTGTTGATGAAACCCGACTTGTCGGCCACACCGACGCCGAGCATGGCGACGAGCACCACGCCGAGCGGCGCGAATCCGGTGAACACGGTCACCATGTTGGTCAGGAAGCTGACCAGCGCCTCGCCAGAGAGGAGGTTGTTGACCACGAGCGGCGCGCCTGTACGCGGATCGAGCGCCTCGAAGATCGTGTCCGACAGGAGCCACGACAGGATCCAGACGATCACCATGGCCGAGAGAAAGAGCATGGCCGGATCGGGCAGCTTGTTGCCGAGCTTCTCGATGGTGCCGAGAGCACCGTCGATGAAGCTTGTTTTTTCCTTTGCCGGGGGGCTGTGACTGTTCGCCATGGGATGTCCTCAATCGCGCGTTCAACGAAATCGAACCGGGGGGACCGGAGTCGACTTTCAGTTTGCGGTCCGCCGCGCGGGTCGTCCAGAATTTATTCTGAGCGGGTGGGATGTGTTAGGCGCCCCCACGTGGGGCCGCCGGCGTCTTTCGGAGCAGCGATCGCATTCACGACTCGGCAAAGATAAAGATCCAAAAAAGGACAATATGAAGAACCAACCAGAGATCGAGGATCAGCGTATAGGTCACCCGTTTGCGAAGGTCCGGCGCCAGAATCGTGAACTCGGTTCGGGACCGGAGCCGGGCCAGCAGCCAGAGGGAATAAATCTGCAAGGGGAAGAGAAACAAGCCAAAGGCCGCCGCTCGAAACGCGCGCTCCGCGGTCTGTCTGTCCGGGTCTGCTTCTTTTTTATCATCCTCGAGCTGCGACTCGGCGCGCATCTCGCCGAGAATGGAGAGCGCCTGCCCTGCGTCTTCGTGCCGCACCTGGAGCTTGATCCCCCCGACCGCCTGCCCAAAGTGCCACGCCATGGCAACGGTTTCCGTGTCGATGAGAAAGGCTTCGATACCCTCCGTCTCGAGACGTAAACGCGCAAGTTCCGCCGTCATTGGCGTATCGAATATCGCCACCGTGTCCGGGGAATCGTTCATGGTACTTCCTCTTTGTGCCCTCACTTCCTGACTGCGGTGAGGTTGAGTCGAGCCGAAGGTGTCGGGATCGGACTTCAGTTTGCGATCCGCTGTTCGAGGCGTCCAGAGTTTATTATCTTCGAAGTGGGTGCGGGGAGATTCCCGCGTTGAAGCAGTTCCATTTCGAAATCCGCCTCGACCCGGCGCCCCACGTGAGGCTGCCGGGATCTACCCGTCGAAATACTGCTCGCCGAAAAAACACATCCACAGGACGACGATCCAGAGAACGAGCCAGAGATTGAGGAGCAACGTGTGAGTGGTCCGCTTGCGAACGCGCGGCGCCAGACTCTCGGAACGCTTGCGGGAAAGAAGCTTGACCAGCAGCAAGATGGAATAAATCTGCAAGGGGAAGAGAAACAAGCCAAAGGCCGCCGTTCGATAGGCACGATCCACGAGCTCCTCGTCCGATTCGATTCCCTTTTCTCCGGTCTCGGGCCGCTGCTCGGCGCGCACCTCGCCGATGATGCCGAATGCCTGTTCAGCGTCTTCGCACCGTACCAGGAGTTTGATCCCTCCAACGGCCTGGTTGAAGTGCCACGCCATGGAAACGAATTCCTGATCGATGAGGAAGGCCTCGATCCCCTCCGCTTCGAGACGGATCCGCGCGAGCTCAGCCATCACCGGGGTGTCGAACGTGGCCACCGTGACCAGCGTATCGTCCATGGCGGTTCGTCCCTCCTTTTCAGTTCCTCGCGGCAATCGGGCGCGTGTAATCCCCGATCGGATCGAGACACACATTGCCGGGCGTGGTAGGCTCGATCGGCGCGACAGGAAGCTCGATCGCCTCGCCCATGAACTCGGTCTGGGCGAACCTCTTCCGCGCCAGCTCCTTGCCCGTGGCGGCGAAGAAGGGAAAGAGGTCCTCGCCCACGGCGATGCACATGTCCTCGATCGACTCCTCCCACGAGAGCGCGCGGCCGGGATCGTCCTTCCAGCGCTCGCCCTGCACCCACCGCCAGCGCGGGTACCACGTCGGCCCGTAGCGGTCGTCGAGCTTCTGCCACACGTACCAGATCATGAGACGGTCGTGGCCGGTGCGCCACTTGTCGAGATGATTCTGCTTGAAGATTTCTTCGGGAGACTTCGACGTTCCATCGAAGTCCTTGAGAAAAACCTTGTGGCACCCGCGATTGGGCCCCTTGTCGCCATTGTACTTGGCGTTGATCTTTCCCTGGAACCACCCGGCGTGCTCCTCGCCCCGGTTGCCGCCGAAGGGGTGGCGGCCCGCGCAGCACGGTCCCGCCATGGTGTGGGCCTGCTCGTGGCCGAAGATGCTGCGGATTCCGCCCGGGCTCGTCGAGATGGTCGACGCCTCCTTGGGAAGGTAGGCGTTGACCGCCCACCCGCCGCCGCCGCCCGAGCAGAGGATGAGATACATGGGCTGCTCGGGCCTGGGCGAAGGCAGCCACGCGTAGATATCGCCGGTGATCGCGGGGAAGTCTCTCTTGACGGTCTGAAGCAGCTCGGGGATCTGGTTCTTGCTGTAGTAGCAGACGATGCCGTCGAGGCGCTCCTCCGATTCGGGGTAGATGCCGCCGCCGCCCGCCATCGGTTCGGGCAGGCGCCGCGCGCCCCCAATGGGCGGTGCGCCCGCGGCCGCCCACAGGATCGCGTCAGTGAGGAACGCGCACTTGGGATCGAGATCGTCCTTCTTCTTGCGATCGAACCGGAAGAGTCCGGACGAAGCGAGAAGCACGATGCGCCCCTTGCCGAAGGTGCGGCGCGCGTAGATCGGCTTTTTTTGCTCACCCTCGAGTACGACCTCCCAGGCTTCGTTCACGCGGAGGAGGGGCCACTTTCGGTTCTCGTACGTCTCCCGACCGGGACAGACAGCGGCGCCGTACTCGGCGAGGAGCGTATTGAGCGACCACTCCTTCGCGGTTTGCTCGTCGTTGATCCGCGCGCCGGAGACGATCAGCCCGCCGCCGTCCTCGATGTACTTCTTCAGCGCGGCGCGCTCCCCGGGCGTGTAGGCCGGATAGTGCGCGGCGCCCTCGGTGAGAACCACGTTGAACCGCGGCGCGGGCCACCACGCGAAGGGGTGCATCTTGTGACCGACCGGAATCCGCACGCGGCACTCCGCCCCCTCTTCGAGAACCGAATCGAGCGTGGCGTGGCTGCCCGCCGTGCGGATACCGCGCCGATGAAGCTGCGGGCCGAGGTTCCAGAGAAGGAAGAAATCGCACTTGTGGGCCATGTCGATGAGCAGGTTGATGCCGGTGTCGTCGGCGACGTTGATTTCTCCGAGCGGAAAGAGGGCCGCCGTTTCGAGTGGGAGGGTTTTGCCCGCCTTCCACCACGGCTCGATCTCCTCGGGTGTGCGGGGAAACTCCGCTCCATGGTCCGATTTTTTGGGGGAACGAAGTGCGTTCTCATCGCTTTGGGCGTTGGCGCCGGCGCAGGCGAGAACAATCGCTGCAAAGAAAACCAGGCCGGGAAAGATCGAATCGATTCCTCTTGTCATGGGGTGCGAGCTCCTCACCAAGAAAACCATATCGCTCCCGCCTCTTATCCCTGAGAATCTAAAGTGAGACTTTAGAATATCCAGGAGCGATTGAACAAGCGGTTAATCCCGGAGAGGTGATCGATGATGAAAAACCGAATAGTGATGGCGCCAGTTCTTTCCTGTCTTGTCTTCCTGGGTGTACTCGCCGCGAACCTCAACGCCGACCCTCTCGCCGCGCCGATCGCCGGAGAATCGGCCCGCGCATTGCTGCACCGCCTCCTCCCCGGACACGAGGACCGTTTCGTCTTCGAACAGATCCCTCCCGAAGAAGGACAGGATCTCTTCGAGATCGAAAGCCGCGGCGCAACGATCGTGATCCGCGGAAACAGTGGCGTGTCCATGGCCATGGGGCTCAACTGGTACCTCAAGCACCACTGCCACTGCCATGTCTCGCTGTGCGGCAGCCAGCTCGACCTGCCCGATCCCCTTCCCGAGGTCACGCCCAAGGTGCGGCGCGTCTGCTGGGCGCGATACCGGTACTTTCTCAACTACTGCTGTTTCGGTTACTCCCTCGCGTGGTGGGACTGGGATCAGTGGGAAAGGCTGATCGACTGGATGGCGCTCAACGGGATCAACGCGCCCCTCTCGGTGACCGGCCAGGAAGCGGTCTGGCAGGCGGTCTGTAGGAAGCTCGACCTGACCGATGAGGAAATCACCGCGTTCCTGGCCGGTCCGCCCTATCTGCCCTTCGGATGGATGGGGTGTCTCGACGGGTGGGGAGGGCCGCTGCCGCAATCGTGGATCACCTGCCACGAGACGCTCGAGAAACAGATTCTCGCCCGCCAGCGCGCGCTGGGAATGACGCCGGTCCTGCAAGGTTTCACCGGCCATGTGCCCGCGGCGATCGCCCGCAGGCACCCCGACGCCAATCTGCACCGCATCAACTGGATCGAGTGGCAGACCTGTCTGCTCGATCCACTCGATCCGCTCTTCGCGAAAGTGGCCGGCCTCTTCATGGAGGAGCAGACGAAACGATTCGGCACCGACCACCTCTATGCGGCGGATACCTTCATCGAGATGACTCCGCCCAGCGGAGAGGAAAAGTACCTCGGTGAACTGAGCCGGGCGATCTACGACGGCATGGCCAAGACCGACCCCGACGCGGTGTGGGTGCTCCAGGGGTGGACCTTCTACAACCAGAGACGGTTCTGGAGCCAGCCGCGCATCGCGGCCTTTCTCGGCGCCATTCCCGACGAACGGATGGTGGTCCTCGACCTCTTCTGCGAAACGGATCCGATGTGGAATCGGACCGCCGCCTTTTGCGGCAAGCCGTGGCTGTGGTGCAACGTGCAGAACTTCGGGTGCAACGTTCATCTGACCGGCGCGCTGAACACGATCAACGAGGACCTGCCCGCGGTGCGGCGCGATCCCGAGGCCGGCCGTCTTGCGGGACTCGGTTTTGTCAACGAGGGGCTGGATTACAATCCCGTGGTTCACGATCTCATGTTCGAGATGGCCTGGCGCACCGAGCCTGTCGATCTCGATCAGTGGATCGGGCAGTACGCGCTGCACCGGTACGGCCGGCTCAATGACGACGCGCGGCAGGCGTGGCGCATCCTGCTCGCCACGGTCTACAGCGGCACCCACCGCTTTCGTTCGAAGATCGTCGAGGCTCCCCATGTGGGGGGCGGTGGGGGATCGCCCGGGTACGATCCGATTCAGCTCGCCGAGGCGTGGGGGCTTCTTGTGGCTTCTGCAGATGAACTCGGTGGGTGCGACACGTTCCGCTTCGACCTGGTCAACGTGGCGCGGCAGGTGCTCTCGATCCACGCCGCGCGACTCCATGGCGATCTGACCAGCGCTTACCGGGCGAAGGACGCACGGGCGTTCGACAGGGCCTCTGCTGGATTCGGGCAACTGATCAGGGATATGGACGATCTCCTCGCCACGCGGCGCGAGTTTCTGCTCGGGCGCTGGCTCGAAGATGCCAAGCGTTGGGGAACGACCCCGGCCGAGCGCAACCGTTTCGAGTGGAACGCCCGCCGTGTGCTCACCCTGTGGGGCGAGGGACCGCACATCGACGACTATGCCTGGAAAGAGTGGTCGGGCCTTCTCAATGGCTACTACCTGAAGAGGTGGGAGCGGTTCGCGCAGGCGCTGGCCGAATCATTGCGAAACGACCAGCCCTTTGACGGCAATCCGTTCAACCGCGCGCTCAGGCAGTGGATGGTCGACTGGTCCGACCAAAGGACGAGCTACCCCACTGAACCGCGCGGCGACAGTGTGGCCGTGGCCCGAAAGCTGTGGAAGAAGTACGCCAAGGCGGTCACACCCCTCCCGGCCGCGATCAGCCTCACAACGGGCAAGCCGGTGGCCTGCTCATTTTCGCTGGGGCCCTATCCGCCGCACCTGGCCAATGACGGCCGGAAGGCCGACACCGACCGCTACTGGGCCACCGACGTCACGCGAGACAAGGACGCCTGGTGGCAGGTCGATCTCGAAGAGCCGGTTGAAGTCAGTCGCGTGGTGGTCGTGGGCTATTACGGCGACGAGCGCTTTTACGATTTCGCCGTGGAAACCTCGCTCGACGGGCAAGAGTGGAAAATGGCCGCCGATCGACGGAACAACAAGGAACCGTCCACGGCCGATGGCTACACCTGCTCGTTCGAACCGCGATCCGTCCGTTATATCCGCGTGACCATGACAGCCAACTCGGCCAACACGGGCCGGCACCTAATCGAGGTCATGGCCTTTAGAGGCGGGACAGAGACAAGATCTGGCGATGCGGCCGAAATCAACGACCCGGAGATCGTCTCCATCGAACCCGAAATCGACGGAGCCGCGATCGCCGAGCCGAAGAACAAGCCCGACCTCAAGAAGACCCTCGCCAGCCTCAAGGAGGTCGACGGTCTGTACGTCATGACCTTCTATGGAGACTACACGCGGATGGTGGACTACTTTCACGAGCGGGTCTTGATGAGCGCCGTGGTGGGAACGATCGTGAAGAGACAGTACTGCAGCCTCTTCTCCTACTTCGGAGACCGCGAGAATCCTTTGTTCGGGCGAAACTTCGACAATGTCGACACCCATTTGCTCGTCTGCTACTACTTCCCCGAGAACGGTTACGCGTCGATCGCCTTCACGCCAATGAAAGAACTTGGCGTCGGCGGAAAAACAAAACTGAACATGGACTCGTCCTTTCAAAAGATGAAGCTCGCGAACTGTCCCTGCATGTCGATCGAGGGAATGAACGAGAAGGGGTTGTGCCTCGCCCTCGCTTCGATCGAACCGGTCAAGTATGAGCCCGAAGAGAACAAGGAATCGAGATGGCTCATTCGCCTCATGCGCGAAATCCTCGATCATGCCGCCAACGTCGACGAGGCGGCCCGGATCGCGCGGAGCTACAATGTCTTCGATAACGGACTCAACCTGCTCTCCCACCATATCCTCGTGGCCGACCAGGAAGGACGATCGGCCGTGCTCGAGCATGACGGCGTCGAGATGCGGGTGATTCCCATGGATGGCGCCTGGCAGGCAGCCACCAACCGGAAACTCTTCGATGTTTCGGCAGAAAGAACACGCAAGAACTGTGCGAGATTCCGTACCGCCACCGACATCCTGAAAACTTCCGGAGATTCGATGTCCTGGAAAGGCGGCATGAGCCTGCTCGACAGGGTGGCGCAGCACGACGTGGACTATGTGATCCGAGGCGAAAAGATCACGGTCAACACCGAGTGGTCGGCCATCTTCAACATGAAGAAGCGCGAGGTCTATATCAGCCTCGACATGAATTACGACAAGGTGTTCAAACTCGTCTTGCGGGACAGAGACGACTACACTCGCAAGGCGGAGTGATTCCTGCTCAAGCTTTCAAGTCTCCGTCTCGGCTGCCCCACCATCTTTTTGGCTTGCAGCACCTGGCGCCGGTCAACTCACATGCCCAGGGGTAATGAACATAAGTGCCGGAAAATTAAAGAATTGCAACTCTTCCTACACTCCGTATTTAAAGGTCTTGTGGAAGGGTAAAAAAAGAACGTTCTTTTCTGGCGCTCCCGTGCCGCGGTTTTCGCATGAACGGATGTGTTCTCTGAGAAACTTGTTCACCGGGTAGATCAAGGAGTGTGACCATGTACGAAAGAACGAGCGATTCGAGTTTCAGCAAAACGGTCTTTTTTCATTCTATCAGTCGACTTTTGGAGGAGGGGATCAGGAACATCTTCAAAACCTACCGTTTCTGGTCCGTTCTTCTTGTCTTGGTCTGTTTCTTTTCCCTCGACGCCCTGGCAACCACGTGGTACGTGCCCGACGATTATCCGACGATCCAGGGGGCGATCGACGCCACGTCGGTCGTCAACGGCGACACGGTGATCGTCAGAGAAGGGACTTACTACGAAAATATCAGCTTCAACGGCAAGGCGATCACTCTCCGTTCGGAGAAGGGGGCGGCGACGACGATCATTGACGGCGGCCAGGCTGGTAGGGTGGTCGGTTTCGGTGATGACGAGGATGCCGGCACCGTGCTAAAAGGATTCACCATTCAGAACGGGTACGCCAGCATCGGCGGCGGGATCTTTTGTCAGAACTGCGCGGCTCCCGAATTTACCAACTGCATGATCACGGGAAACAGGGCCGATGGCGAAGGCGGGGGGGTCAATTGCTACTACTACTGTTTTCCGATCTTCGTCAACTGCACGATCTCGGGGAATTCGGCCGGCAGTGCCGGCTATGGCGGCGGGGTGTGCGCCAAGAACTCGAGCGCCGTGAACATCTCCAACAGTGTGCTCTGGGGAGATGAAGCCGGGGGCGTCGCCAATGAAATCTACTACAGCGGAGGCGGTGTCTACGTGTCCTACTCCGCCGTCGAGGGAGGGTGGAACGGAACCGGAAATATCGCCATCGATCCTAAGCTCGTCGATCAACGTCCCGCTTCGGAAGCGCCCACCGCGGCAGGTGATTATCACCTGACCCAGGATTCCCCGTGCATCGACAAAGGAACCACCACCGGCGCCCCCGAATACGATTTCGAAGGCGATCCGAGGCTTGCCTCGGTCGGCGGAGACGACATGCCCGACATGGGCGCCGACGAATACACGTCCGCACCTCAGGCTCCGGCTCCGGACATCAAGGCGAACGGTTCGGACGGGCCAGTGTACATCGAGGTCGGCGACAATCTCTCGCTCATGGTCGAACTGGACGCCGGTGACTTCCTAGGCCACGATGCCGACTGGTGGGTGGTGGATGACACGCCTTTCGGCTGGTACCGCTACGATGTGGTCAACGATCTCTGGAAACCCGGATTCGCCGCCACCTACCAGGGGCCGCTGAACAACGTGGCGCCCTTCCAAGTGTGGAACCAAACCCTGCCTGTCGGCACATACACGATCTACTTCGGCGTCGACATGAACATGAACGGAGTTCTGGATATCGGCCAGGCCTACTACGACAGCGTGGATGTGATCGTTACGCCCTGAGTGAAGATTTCTGTCTGATCAAGAAGTCGAACCGCAGGCGAGCCAAAAGATTCGCCTGCGGTTTTGCGCCTTGATCTCCACACAATCTCTTGTTCCATCTGATTCGAAAAGAGTGAGCCCGGAATGTTGTTGCAGTGCACATCGACTGGTCCGGCGGATCTGAGGTCACCGCCGTATGGGAGTCCTCACCAGAAAGCCCATCAAGCGTTATTCCCGCAGCGAAGAGGCCGGCCGAACGCCGCGGTCACTGCTGCGGTAGTCGGGAACGTCCTCTTTGCGACCCGCCGATCGGCAGCTCGTTTCATCGCGGTCCCAGCTGCCTCCGCGAAGGACACGGAGCTTATAAATATCAAATTCCGATGAGGAACCGTCGATCGGTGCGGCTTCATAGTTGCCGTATTTATCCCGGCACCACTCCCACACATTTCCATGAACCTCGTGCAGGCCGAACGCGTTGGGACGATAAGTGCCGACAGGCGCGTGAACGCTCTGACCGTCGTCGAGCCATTCGGCATAGGGCCAATTGGGAGGGCCGCCGTGAGTCTTGCCATAGAGGTCGGCCAGGTTGGCCGCTCCCTGCAATGACTCCCGGTCATTGCCCGTCCACCAGACCGAGGTCGTTCCGGCGCGGGCGGCGTATTCCCATTCCGATTCCGTTGGAAGACGCAGGTTCAACCGAAAAAGCTCGGTCTCGCAATCGACCCAGCTCACCTGTTCCACGGGATGGAGGAGTGTCACCTCTCTCCATCCGGGCTTGTAGCTGCTGCGATTTTGGCCGGTGAACCGCAACCACTGTCCCTGGGTCATCTCGTACTTGGACAGCAGAAAAGGTTTCAAAAAAACCGTGCGTATCGGACTCTCCTGTATCATCGATCCGGGATCGACGTTGGGTGATCCGAGTGGTTTCAGTACTGATGGGGGTACGGCACCCATGTCGAAGGAGCCTGCCGGAATGAGCACAAAAATCAGCCCCGTCTCTTCGGTGAGCACGAGATTTCCGTCCTCGCCTCGCGCGGCGATACCGCCGGTTTGAAGATGGGCGAATTCCCAGAGTCCCGAACGCGGATCACGGCCGATCGGAACGAATCCCAGTTGCCTTTTGATCTCGAGACCGCCGTAGTGGGGACATTCCTCTCTGTTTTCGATCGAGGCGATCGCCTCCTCCCACGCCTTGGCATGATCGTCGATGCTCTTTTCCTCGATCGTCGACGCAAAAGTCAGCCGATCGTTTACTTTTCTCAGCAGACCACTCTCCGCGTCGGCGAGCTCAACGAGCCCTGAAACCAGATCGGAGAGAGTGTCGTGCCACCACTGGATCTCCGTGTCTTCGAAGGTCCAGTGATCCGGGATTTTTTCTCCGTCCACGTCGTAATAGGTAATGGCTTTCGCCTGCAAAGAGGTCAGCGTCCTTTGATGTTCGTCCAGTCGACCGAGCACGTCCTCGGCACGCCCGATCCAGTCTTCGAATCGAGCGATCTGTTCGGGAATGGCCGGCCACAGTCTGTCCGCTTCCTCCAAGAGATTCGACAGAATCTTGACGTCCGAGAGGCGCATGATCCGATCGTAGTTGTCCTGGATGATCTTCGCCTGGTTCTCGGCTTTCCTCTCCGCGGCGAGAGCCTTGTCTCTCTCGTCTTGTGCTATTTTCTTTTCATGTTTGAGCTGTGGAATCGACCAGAGCAGTTCATATCCGACAAAGCAGACGATCGACAGCAGCGCGACGAGAAATGACGTGCTCAGCAGGGGATTCCGCTTCGCCCGTTTCCAGAGGCGGGTATTGAATCCCGCGGGCTTTGCAAGAATCACGTCTCCGTTGAGGAACCGCCCAAGATCACCGGCAAGCTCCCTCATGGTCTGGTATCGTCTTGCCCGAGTCTTTTCCATCGCCTTGAGACAGATCACGCTCAGGTCCCTCGGTACGAGGGAGTTCGCCTTGTGCGGATCGACGGGATCGACGAGACTGATCTGTTTCAGTACCTCATGGGACGTCTCGCCCTCGAAAGGAAGCTTGAGAGTCAGCATCTCGTAGAGCGTCACACCCAGCGAGTAGATATCGGTGCGCTTGTCTATTCCCGTCGGTCGGCTCTGGACCTGTTCGGGCGACATGTAGTAGGGAGTCCCGGCGAACTCGCCGGTGCGGGACAAGGCGAGTGCGTCTTCGACCTTGGCGAGACCGAAATCGGTGACCTTGGGCTTGCCTTCCTTGGTGATGAGAAGATTGGACGGCTTGATATCCCGGTGGATCACTCCCGAATCATGAGCGTGCTCCAGAGCGTCCGCCACCGCGGCCACGAACAGTGCCGTGTCACGGAAATAGCCGGACGGTGGTAATCCTTTTTCGCGGAATCGGTCGAGCCGGTCGTTCAGGGTCGTGCCGTCTTCGACCAGTTCCTGGGCGATATAGTGGATCCCATCCTGTTCGCCCACGGCATGGACCGCCACGATACCGGGATGGCTCTGCCTTCCGGCCGCTTCCGCTTCACGCCGGAATTTCAGAATCGAGACGTCCTGAAAGCTCAGGTGGGGGGGGAGCACTTTCAAGGCCACCGTGCGATTCAGTGAGATCTGCTGCGCCTCGTAGACCGTGCCCATTCCGCCGGAACCGATCCAGCGCAAGATCCTGAAATCGCCGATCAGCTTGCCCTTCATTTTGGCTTCTTTTTCAGCATCACCCGGACCTTCTCCACGATAGGGCTCCGCGAGGAAGTCCGATGCGGCCTCGTGGGCGTCGAGAAGTTCTTGAAGCCGCGCCCGGAGCTCGGAATCGCCGGAGCATGCCGCGTCGAGGAAAGACGCCCGTTCGTCAGGCGGTTTGCCGATCGCCTTGCCGAAGATCTTTTTCAGGCGCTGACCGTTCTCATCGTTCATCAGAGCCGCCCCCTCGGTCTGGCGGTGTTTTTCCGAGAATGTGATCGTAGAGCCAGGCGCGGCCATAGGCCCATTCCCGGTCGACCGTTCTTGGCGAAATACCGAGCGCATCGGCCGTCTGATCGATGCTCAGTCCGGCAAAGTATCGCAACATGACGATCTCGTTCACCTGCGGTTCGTGTCCTTCGAGTTTCTCCAGCGCCTCGTCGAGAGCGAGCAGATCGGCCGGATCGGGTTCGACCGTCGCCACCCACGACTCGAGCGGAATGCGGCGAAAACCGCCCCCCCGTTTCTGTCCGGCGCGGCGTCGCGCGCGGTCGACTAGAATCCGGCGCATGGCGCGGACGGCGGCACCGAAAAAATATCTCCGATTTTCCCATTTCACCGCTTTGGGACCACCCAGAAGTCGCAGATAAGCCTCATGAACGAGCGCCGTGGTCTGCAGGCTATTCGAGAGCTCCGATGCGAGCTGTCTGTGGGCAAGCTTTCGCAGCTCCTCGTAGACGACTGTCAATAGCTGGTCGGAAGCATTCTTGTCGCCGCCGCCGACCGCCTCGAGAAGCTGGGTCACCTGGCTTTTTACGTGGTCGCTCAAAAGGATTCCCGAACGGTTTGAGATCAGGGCACAACGTGGAACACGACAAAGTCGAGATCGAATATGTCCGGCATGTCGAGTCGGCCGTCGGGATTGGCCTCGAGAGCGATCCACGCCATGTACGAGTCGATCGGCAAGGGCCTGTCGAGAACCGTGTCGGACCAGTCGGAAAGAGGTCCCGAGTAATAGACCGCCCCCCACCCCCAGTACCACTTTTCAGCGAAGAGGCTGTACGACGCGTGGACGCTGCTCGTGTTCGAGGCGAGCACCCAGACGTCGAGATCGACGCCCGCGGCGTCTCCGGCGATGAGATCGATGGTGAGTGTCGCATTGTCGGTCGAGGGGATCGAGATGACCGCGTCCTGTCCGTTGATCTTGATGTCGAGCAGGTCGGCCTCGGCAGCCTCGTAATAGATCGTGCCGTTCCAGATGCGCGGATAGAAGCTGGAACCGAACGCAGGCCAGAAGCTGCTGCAGTTGGTGGTCAGGCTCAGCTCGCTGTTGGAATAGGTGTTCGGTCCGCCATTGTGCGGGCGAGATAGCCGTTGAGGTCGGGGTAGTTTTCCACGTGCACGTAGAGGCCGTAGACCGTGTCCGCCTCGAAGTGGACGCCGTTCCCCGAGAGATCGACGAAGGCCGGATTGTCCCATCCGGCCCCGATCCCGGTTCCGACGGCAAGCAGCGGCCAGGGGGTCGGATCGGTCTCGAAGCCGACGCTCGTGCCTTCCTTGTAGTAGACGTGAACGTCGATCGATTCGCCCACCTCGGACCAGTTCACGTCGAGCGCCATGATCTCGGTGAGAAAGATATCGGGCTCGATGTCGAACATGTTTCCCGCGCCTCCTCCATTGGCGGCAAAAATCGTGGTGAGCGAACCGCTCGCTCTGCCCATTCCTTCGGAGAAACCGATCTCATCCGCGTTCGATGACGGTGTAAGCGCATTGACGCCAGTGCCAAACACGGCATGCGTCAACAGCGCGCAGACGAGGAGAATAATGAAATGACAATTTTTCATGACAAACCTCCTTTTTCACTGGCCTCAATTGGCCTCCGTTCCGATCGGGACGAGATCCACTTGGTGTTTCCATGATTCCTGTACTTTGGTCGAGCCATTATATCAAAAGAGGCTATTTGTGGATATACTGCACTGTCTCGGCCTTATGTGTTTATTCTCTCTGCCAGCAAGGAGAACCGATGATTTTCGAGCAGATCCCCATTGAGCATGACAGAAATTTCGCCTACATCGTGGCTGACGAGGAGACAAAGGAGGCGGCTCTCGTCGATCCCGGCTACGGCGGCAAGCAGCTCGTCGGCCTGATCGAGCAAAAGACGCTTGGCCTGAAATATGTGATCAACACCCACGCCCACCCCGACCATACCAGCGACAACGAGATCGTCATCAGAGCCACCGGCGCAAAGCTCGCCGCCTTCGGAGCGGGCGATGAGCCCGTCAAAGACGGCGGCGTCCTGAACGTGGGCAGCCTCGAACTAAAGGTGATCCACACCCCCGGCCACACACCGGGCGACATCTGCATACTCGTCGAGAACAAGCTGATAACGGGCGACACCCTCTTCGTCGGCAAGGTGGGAGGGACCGACTATGGCGATGACGCCCGCATCGAGTTCGAAAGTCTGCATCGCCTTTTGAACACGCTCGACGACGCCGTCGAAGTCTGGCCCGGCCACGACTACGGGGTGAGACCGTCATCGACGATAGGCGATGAGCGGCGGGAAAACCCTTTCCTCGTGCGCACCGACTTCGACGACTTCCTCCATCTCAAAAAGACGTGGCTCGAATACAAGGCAAAACACGGCATCAAGTGAGAGCGGCGGCAGGGAGAGGCTGATCGCTTTCCTGTTTTACGGGCGAATCTCAAAGAGACGCGCGCAGTCTACTTCCGCGAGATCGTTGACGATCAGGTCGGCGCCTCTTAGGAGGCGGCGTTCGTTCGTTCGGTCGATTCCGATGCAGGGGAATCCTCCTCGTACGGCAGCGGCCACGCCGTTGCGGGTGTCTTCCAGCACAATGCATTCAACCGGACTGCGGCCGAGCTTTTCGGCCGCGAGGAGGAAGATCTGCGGATCGGGCTTGGCGCGCTCCACGTCATTGCCGGTGACGACCAGGTCGAAGGTGTCGTAGAGTTCGATCGACTTGAGGATGAGTTCGCAGTTCCGGCTGGACGAGACCGCCGCTGTTTGCAGTCCCTGAGCGCGCGCCACCTGGAGCAGGCTGATCGTGGAGGGGTAGGTCTCGATGCCTTGCTCGATGAGCTCTAAAAAGAGTTCCTGCTTTCTGTCAGCCGCATTTTGCAGGGCGGCGTCGTCCAGGTCGGGCAAGATGCGGCGGGCTCCCTCGATGCGCGCCATGCCGTTGAGCTTCTCCTGGTACTCGGCATGGGTGATGGTGCGCCCCAGCTCGGCGAGCATGAGCTTCCACGATTCGAAATGGGCCGGCGTTGTATTCACGATCACGCCGTCCATGTCGGAAACCACTGCCTTGAGAACCATCACATCGCCTCGTCGGGATACACGATCAAAAGGTACTTGCTGCGCCCAAAGGCTCCGGCCGATCGGACAGCGCCCGCTATCATATCGCCCCGAACAGGGGCCGCAATTCGAATTGTGACATGAGACCACCAAAAACCATATATATCGGGCGGATCGGAATTTCGGTCCGGGTAAAAAAACATCTTTCCTCTTTCCCGGCAAAGAATTGCCTTTTTATCAATTTCCTTTATTATATAGGTTTGCCTAGAAGATAAGCCTTGGTTCCACGCACCCGAAATCACAAGACAAGGAAACTGCGCCATGAAATCCCTCCCCCTGATCCTGGTGGTCCTTTTGTCGTTTCTGCCCCTCGCGTCTCTTTGTTCCCAGGAAGCCGCATTCTTCGATCCCGCTGACTATCGCGATGCGTGGATTCACGATATCGACCGGGCCGGCATGGTGGAGCTCGACCTGATGGGCGTCGACATCCAGAGCCGGAAGGGGAGCGATCTCTTTACCTACCTATCGAGCGCCCAGATCGAGGAGCTGACCGTGATGGGTTACAGGATCAGTGTCCTGCCGAGGATCGATCCCAACCAGATGCGGCCCTATCACACCTACTCGACGCTGACCGCCGAGCTGCAGGCGATCGCGGCCGACAATCCGACCCTGTGCGAGCTCTACAACATCGGCAACTCGACGCAGGGTCGCGGGCTCTGGTTCATGAAGATTTCCGACAATGTGGGCGTCGAGGAAGACGAGCCCGAGTTCAAGTACATCGCCACCATGCACGGCGACGAGGTGGTCGGCATGGAGCTGTGCATGAACCTGATCAACCTTCTCGTCGACGATTACGGCAACGATCCCCAGATCACCGACCTGGTGAACAACGTGGAGATCTGGATCATGCCCCTCATGAATCCCGACGGAAACGCCGAGGCCAGCAGGTACAACGCCCAGGGGTACGACCTCAACCGCGAGTTCCCCGACCGCGTGGTCGACCCGGTCAACACGACCACCGGCCGGCCCGTCGAGGTGCGCCATGTGATGGACTGGGGCTTCGCCCATTCGCCCGTGCTCTCCGGTAACTTTCACGGCGGCGCGCTGGTGGTCAACTATCCTTACGATTCCGATCCGAATCCCTATGCCAACTACTCGGCCACGCCCGACGACGCGCTGATCATCGAGCAGTCGCTGACCTATTCCGAGCTCAACTCGCCCATGTACAACAGCTGGTACTTCAACAACGGCATCGTCAACGGTGTCGAGTGGTACCTGATCTACGGCGGCATGCAGGACTGGAACTATGTCTGGCAGGGGTGCAACGACGTCACCCTCGAGGTGAGCGACAGCAAGTGGCCTAACTACAACCAGATTCCCGGATTCTGGAACGACAACCGCGATTCGATGCTCGCCTACATGGAGCTCTGCCTCGAGGGTGTGCGCGGCGTGGTCACCGACAGCGTGACCGGCGCGCCCGTGGACGCAACGGTGCGTGCCGTGAACATCAACCACGACGTCTACACCGACCCCGATGTGGGCGACTATCACCGCATGCTGCTTCCGGGCACTTATTCGATGCAGTTCAGTGCCAGTGGCTACGACACGCAGACCATCTATGGCGTGTCGGTCGGCTCGGGCGCGGCCACCAACCTCGACGTGCAACTCGTGCCCGAGGGCGCCGACGATCCCATTCCGGACATCAAGGTCAATGGCAGCGACGGGCCGCTCACCCTGTCCCACACGCAGTCCGTTCCGATCACCGTCTCCCTCGTGCCCAACGGCATGGCGGGCCAGCAGAAGGACTGGTGGGTTCTGGCCAGCAAGCCGCCCAGCACTTACTACTGGACCTTCTCCGGGTGGAAGACGACGATGAAGCGCGCCTACAACGGCCAGCTCATCACTGTGACCGACTACCTGATCGTCGACTCCCAGATTCCCGTCGGCACGTGGACCCTCACCTTCGCGATCGATAGTCTGAACAACTTTTACGAGGGGACCTACAAGGATACGGTTGAGGTGACCTCTTATTGATTTGCGAGTGCGAGTAGAATAAAAACGCGCGGCCCGCGTCAATCCGGGCCGCGCGCTTTTTTATCCGAATGAGAGCGATCACTCCTCAGCGGTCGAACGCCTCCCGCACGTCTTTCATGGTTCCTCCCGCGTGGAGCACGGCGCCGATTCCGTCGAGCACGATCTCGGCGCTGATTCCGCCGTGATAGGTCGATGAGAGGCAGGGGCTTCGGCTCCAGAACGCTTGATACACATCAGCGCCATCGGGTGTGAGACAGGCGACCAGGTGCTCGAGCGCGTCGATGACGATGTTGATCCGCTGGCCGGGCCACTGTTCGAGGATCGATGCGCTCATGAAATCCTTGACCACGCGGGCGCCGGCGATTTCGACGGAGGTGTAGGCCTTCACGGTCACGTCGACGCCGCGCGCCGCGCATCGAACGATGTCGGGTTCGAGCACCTTCAAGGGGCCGGGGAAGAGATCGAGGACGGCGATTTTTTTGGCCCTGTCGAGCATGGAGCGGGCCCGTTCCAGAACCTGGTCGCGCGACGAGATCTTGTAGATCCGGTCATCGTGCGACTGAACGGGCAACGTCGAGAGGGCCCTCTCGGCGCGCGTCTTGTTCTCCTTGAAGCGGCGCTCGAGATGGGCGAGGAGTTCGTCGTGGGGCACCGCGCGGCAGAGGCGCCGCGGGCCGTCGTCGAGCACGACCGCTCCCTTCTGGGCGAGGGTGTCGATCGCCTTGTACGTGTTGGCCGCCGGCTTGCCGATCGCCTTCGCGATCCGGTAGCCGGTCGCGGGCGACTCGGTGAGGAGAAAGGTGTAAATGTTCTCCTCCAAGGCGGTGAATCCGAGATCGAAGAGAACTCCCGATTGAGTGCGTTCAGCCATAGGATCGCTTTTCGATTGGTAGAATATTAGTTGTTAATACTACTAATATAAAATTCCTCGGGAGATATTGTTGTTTAATTTCTGAATATTTCGCGCAGATCGTTGTAATTTACGCTCGCTTTGAATTTATTATGAACATGCTCATTTTTTATATTGACCTCGCCGAGAGAGAGTGTTATGTGAGCGTGCTCATAAAGGAAACAAATCAATGCGAGTTTCAAAAGCCACCAAGGAAAAGACGCGACAGAAGATCGTGGACACGGCGCGAGGCCTTTTCACGGAAAAGGGATTCGATCAGGCCACAACGCGCGTTCTGGCAGCGCGGGCCGGAATCGCCGTGGGCACGCTCTTCAACTACTTTCCGAGCAAGGAGGCTCTCGGCATGGAGATCATCGCCGAGGCGCTCGAATCAGGCCGGCAGGAGTATGTCGCTTTGCGCCGCGGCTCGGAATCGCTCGAGGAGGAGCTCTTTCTCTTTGCCATCACCGGGCTCAATTACCTGAAACCGCACCGCGCCTATCTGGCTCCCGTCGTGGAATCGGCGCTCAGCCCTTTCGCGAATTCGCAAGGAAACGAGACCGGCGAGCGGGTGCGCATCGAGCACCTCGAGGATGTGGCCGCCATCGTGAGCACCCACGCCAAGACCGGCCAGCCCTCGTTCGTGGCGATTCATCTCTACTGGGCTCTCTATCTCGGAGTTCTCGCCTTCTGGTCGCAAGATGAGTCTCCCGATCAGGAAGATACCCTGGTGTTGCTCGATCAGTCGATGCGGCTCTTCGTCGCGTCCCTCGACAGCAACCAGTCTCGCACGGAGTGAAATAATGAGTGTCAACATCAACGAACTGATCAATTCCCTGCCCGTCGACGACGACAGAACCGAGTCGCCCCAGCTCGCTCTTCAGAAACTGATTCAAACGCTGGGAAGCAAGAAAGTCCCCGTGGGGGCACTCAACCGGCTCTGGATTCTGGGAACGCTGCAGGCCAAGATCGCCGCCGCCCATGCACTTCTCCATGCTGCGCGAGCTCTTTCGCAAGGAGCTCGGCGCCGCGCCCGACGAGGTCTTCGATGACTTCGAGACCGACGCCTTCGCGGCCGCATCGCTCGGCCAGGTGCACAGGGCGCGCATCAAGGGGTCGTCGCGGCGCGTGGCGGTGAAGATCCAGTATCCCAACATCGCGCGTACGATCCGCGACGATTTCCGCAACATGCAGGCCCTTCTCTTTCCCATGCGCCTCAGCTCGGACTGGGACAATCTCAGGGAACAGTTCGAGGAGATCCGCCGCATGCTCGATCTCGAGGTCGACTACGAACAGGAAGCGCATCACATGGAGATCGCGTCGGACGCCTTTGGCGACGACGAGGAGATCGTGATTCCCCGTGTCTACCCCGATCTATCCTCCAAGAGGGTGCTCACCACCGACTATCTCGAGGGTGTTCACCTGCACGATTACCTCGCCACCAAGCCGGCCGCCGCCGAGCGCGATCGGTACGGCCGCCTGATTCTCCTCTCCTCTTTCCGGCTCTCCTACAGCCACAAGCTGCTCCACGCCGATCCCCATCCGGGCAATTACTTCTTCATGAACGACGGCCGGCTCGGGCTGATCGATTTCGGATGCTGCGTCGAGCTCACCGACGACGACATCGATTACATGAGCGAGGGGGAGCGGGCGATCGAGGGTTCGGACGACGATGTGCTCAACGCGGTGATCCGCGCCGGCGATCTCACGCCACGCCAGGCAAAGGACGAAAAGCGCATAAAAGTGCTGCGCGAGTGGGCCGAGTGGGTCTGGGTGCCGATGGTGCACGACGGCCCCTTCGATTTCGGCAATCCCGACTACTTCAAGAAGGGGACCGAGTTCTACGGAGAGCTGATGCGGCGCCGTTACGTGCGCTCCTTGCCGGTGAACATCTGGCTGAGCCGGTGCTTCTACGGCGTGCGTGCGCTTCTCGCTCGGCTCGAGGCGCATGTTGATATGCGGTCGATCTGGAAGCAGGAGACCAATGTGACGTGATCGTTTCGGGTCGCTAGAGCGGAGCGTACTCGAACACGCTGAAGCTCGGCTTCTCAGGAGTGATGTAAATGTGCTTTCCGTCGTAGTAGACGCTGTGGCATCCGTACTCCTCGGCAGCAGCCAATTTCTTCGGTGAGCGCGGATCGCTCACATCCCACACGAGGAGCCCCCGTTGGAGATCACCCACCATGAGGAGCGACCCCTTGCCGCTGATCCCGTAGGCCTCGCCGCCGAAGTTGAAGGTGCTCAGCCGCGCGGGCGAATCCAGATCAGCAATATCATAAATCACACACGATCCCGAATGGGAGCCCACATAAAGCCGGCCGTCGCGCGCTTCGAGACTCCAGGGACGGCGTGTGTCGACCAGAACCTTGTTTTTTTTCGGCGCGAGGGGATCGGAAATATCAAACATCATCACGCCGATTCCGAAGGCGGCAACATAGAGACGATCGTCGAGCACTGCCATCCCCCTGCCGCGACCGCCCAGTTCGATGCTCTTCACCAGCTTCGGCGCCGTGGGATCGGTGATGTCTAAGACCGACAGGAGTCCTTCGCCCCGCGAGACATAGGCTGTTGATTTCTTCATCACCACGTCGGAGCCATCGTCGAACGCGTCGTACTTGCCAAGCAGTTTCGTTTTTGCCGGATCGGACACATCGGCGATGACCAGGCCCTTTCGCACCGCCACGACGTACGCGATACCATCCTCGACGAAGACTCCGAAGGCGCCCTTTTCGGTCCGTATCCGGCCCGCTTTCCTGGGTGCGGTGCGATCGGTGATGTCGAGAATCGTCACCCCATCGTTATTCGACGCATAGGCGTAGTCTCCCGACACGTACAGATCATAAGTCACCCCCATCTTGTTCTGGCCGACGAGACGGAGAGCGTCCGTATCGGATGTGGCCCATGCAGCCGAAAAGAGAGCAACAACGAGGAGCAGAGTTTGACGTACGATCAGCATGTAAAGCCTCCTTGCCCTGGTCGGGATTGGAAGTGGGGGGGGTCAGGATTCGTTGATGGCTAATCCGAAATCCAACGGCGAATCAACTCACTAAAAATCTGCCGGTGAGTATTTGCTAGTCGCTGGGCTCATTCGCACGGCTCCGGTAATAGTTCAGATAATGTATGATCGATTGGCCGTAGCGGGATTCCTTCAGGGCTTCATTGGCCGCTTCGAGCGCTTTCTGAACACGCTCATCGATCGGCGCATGCCACGCCAGGTAGCTGGCCGCCCTGCTGCGGAGCCTGTCCACTTCTTTTTTGCTTCGAACAATCTTCAGGAAGAACTCGAAGTGCGCGGCGATCTGTTCGGGATAACTCCCCATCGAATTGAATGCGGCGCTTCTGAGCGAACCTTCTGCACTGCCGAAGCAGGACAGGAGCGCGGGAAGGACGCGCTCTCCTTCATCATCGAAGTGTGCAAGATCGTACGCTGCAGCGAGGCGGATCTGGTAATCGTCAGAGCGGAGTTCGCCCAGGCGCTGCTCGAGGATGTCGGCAGGCGGCCGGGTGATGGTGATCTCTTTTTCGCTGACGATTTTTCCAAAGAGAGGCGAGAGGTCGACCGAACAGGTCACGGTGTATTCGC
>CAYXGI010000063.1:0-28713 GCA_964464495.1 uncultured Phycisphaerales bacterium | reverse complement strand
GTGCCCTTTGTGCAACTCTTTAACGGACTTACGAAAATCCGATATCATAAAATGCAGGAAATTCAAATCAAGGTAAAAAGAAGTTTTTTTACCCTGACGGTGCGATATGCTAACTCTGGATCAAGCGGAGCCATTGAAACATCCTGAATACGGGAGGCCAAGCCGAAATGTTCACAGGACTCGTTCAGATGGTGGGGCACGTGGAAGGCGTGGAGCCATCCGCTGGCAAGGTTAGACTCAAACTACAGTTAGGTGAATTGGCCCAGGATATTGCCGTTGGCGATTCGGTGATGGTTCTCGGCGTCTGCCTCACGGCGACCCAGATCGATCAGGGCACGGTTCTCTTTGATGTGGTGAGAGAAACCGTCGATCGGACAACGCTGTCGCGATTGCGGATAGGTAGTAAGGTAAATATTGAACTGGCCTTACGTCTGAAAGACCGCCTCGGAGGACACCTGGTTTCGGGTCATGTGGACGGAGTGGGGCGGATCGGTTCGATCCGGAAGTCATCGGCCGACGTCCGCCTCGCCGTCGACGCGCCAGCCGCGGTGATGCGCTTTCTGGTGGAAAAGGGATCGGTGGCGATCGACGGAATCAGCCTGACCATCGCGTCTTTGACAGCGCGCAGCTTCGAGGTGGCGGTCATTCCCCACACACTCGAGGCCACCACGCTCAAGGACGCTCGAACAGGCGATCGCGTCAATCTCGAGGGAGACATGATCGGAAAGTGGGTGGCCAAGATCTTGAGCGGGTCGGCCACACGAAAATCGGGCGATCTGTCGGAAATTCTTCGAAAGGGCGGATACTCGAACCAATGACGACTGCACTATTTTCCGCCCTGAAAAAAGAAGCCGCCCCCCTGATAGGCGCGGCGAAATTCTCACCAACACTCGAACCGCTCGGCCCTGCGCGCATCACGCGGACAATCCTCGAAGGAGAGGAGATCGTCCTCGCCGTCACCGGAATCGGCAAGGTGCCCGCGGCCCTGGCGTGCCAGGCGGTGATCGACCGTTTCGGTCCCGAGCGCATCGTGCTCATCGGCACCGCGGGGAGCCTCTCGCCGCAGCTCGGACCGGGAGAACTGATCGTTGCGGACAGAGTCGTCGCCATCGACACGGGCCCCCTGATCCCGTCGTGGATCGAGACCGACTCGACCCTCACGTCGGCGCTCATCGAAGCCTGCGGCGAAGAGGATCCCAAGGCCGAGGTCCACCGCGGCGGCCTGATCACACGCGATCAGCCTCTCCTCGATGCCCGTGAACGTATGGCGGTGGAGCAGCGCTGGAAAGCCCTCGCCGTCGACATGGAAGCCGCGGCCGTGGCTCATGCCGCCCGGGCCAACAACATACCCCTGGGGATCGTGAAGGCGATCACCGACCGCGCCGACAAGGAGGCCGAGGCTGCGTTTCGCCAGAACCTCGATTCTGCTGCAAAACGGATCAGCCGCGTTCTGCTCTGTTTCTTTCAGAAGGGAATCACCGAATGACGCGTCCGCCCAGAGTCTCGCTCGTGGCCGAGAAAACCTATGATCGGCGCGCGGTCGACGATGCGGTACAGAAGCTCCTCGAACCACTCGGCGGCATGGAGTCTTTTGTCAAACCGGGCGACAGGGTGATCGTCAAACCGAACCTCATTCTGGCCAAACCGGCCCACGCGGCCGTCACCACGCACCCCGAGGTCGTGCGCAGTGTGTGCCGTCTCGCCCTCGATTGCGGGGGCCGTGTTTCAGTGGGCGATTCGCCGGGAAAGGGATCGGTGCGCCGCGTCGCCGCTGCCGCGGGATACAACCCGATGCTGGAAGATCTCGGAGTCGATCTGGTCGAATTTTCTCCCAGCGAGATCGTCCTTGACCATCAGACCGGCGGCGGGAAGCGGGGGGATGACAAGGAACACCATGGTGTCTGCACAAGACTCACACTGGCGGCAGAGCTCCTCGACGCCGATCTGGTGATCAACGTTCCCAAGCTCAAGACGCACGGCATGATGCTCATGACCATGGCGGTCAAGAATCTCTTCGGCGCGGTGCTCGGACTCCAGAAGTTCCAGTGGCATTTACGCGCCGGCAAGCACAAGGCGCTCTTCGGCCAGGCGCTCTACGAAATCTGCTGCGCCGTGAATCCGGGCCTGTCGGTCGTGGACGCCATCGTTTCGATGGACGGAGAAGGCCCCACCTCGGGAGAACCGAATCCAACGGGATTTCTTGCGGCCGGTGCCGATCCATCCGCGGTCGATGCCGTTCTCATGGACATTGTCGGCCTCGAAAGGAACGATCTGCAGACACTCAACGCCGCGGCCGTCGCCGGCGATGACGCCTGGAAGGACGCCGAGGTGGTGGGCGCGTCGGTGGATGATCTCAGACCGGCGCGCTGGACGCTTCCCGATGCCCAGTCCGCCGCCCTTCCTTTGCCCGTCTTCTGTCAGAAGATTCCCTTTTTGCGCGAATGGTTGCGCACGCAGGCCACGGCCAAACCGGTGTCGGTCAGGGATAAATGCGTTTTGTGCGGGGATTGCGTGGCGGTCTGCCCCGCCCAGGTGATGACGCTCAATGACCGGGGTGTGGAGATCGATCACGCGAACTGTATCCGTTGCTACTGCTGCCAGGAACTCTGTCCGCACGACGCGATCGAGACACGCAAGGGATTTCTGGGACGACTGCTGAGCTGATTGTCCGACGATTGACTCATGCTTGAAGCTGGCGGAGCGCGTCGACCTCGTCGCGGTTGGCAATGTCGATGCAGACCGACAGCTTCCGCGACAGGTCTGGATCGGGCGGCATCGCCTTGCGGATCATCTTGAGCAGCTGGACCACGAGCCGGAAGTTGCGCACCAGGTCGCCGCGCGACGCGTTGGTGTATTCTTCGAGATCGTCGAAAGATTCGCCGCGGCACCAGGCAGCCATGGCACTGGCGATCCTGAAATCGGGCGCCCGCACCGTGGACTTTATGCCGAGGGAGCGTTCGAGATTCACCGCGTTGTCCACGATGATCTCCACCTTCTTCTTGCGAGGGCCCAGAAATCCCGGATCGATCGGCTTGAAGACGTCCCCCTTGCGCCCTTCGTAGATGAGCGATCCGAGAACCACGTTGATTTGCACCTCGTCCATCTCGTTCAGGAGTCCGGCGAAAAAGAGTTCCGTCGCCTGGATCTCGTAGCCGTTGATCAGCGACGCCACCCGTCCTCGTTCGGTCACCTCGTTGTCGCGGATATACTCGAGCCGCTCGAGGAATCCGAGCTTCTTCCGGATCTGGTTGAGTTGTTTTGCGCGATTCTGCTCCCTCTTCTTGCGGCTCATGCGCGTCCATTGGTAATTGTTGAACGACTTTTCCCAGGCCGCGAAGATCTCCTCGCCCAGGTGGGAGTGAAGATTGATCAAGGTGTTGTAGGAGAGATTGAAGCGGCTGCGGATCGGCTCCACATCGTTGGAGATGAGCTTTCGCACATCGTTGACTGTGACCCGTCTGTCTTCCACGATCGAATATACAAGGCCTTCGTCGTCGATCCCCTGCCTCCCCGCGCGACCCGACATCTGCTGGTACTGGCGCGTGGTGAGCGTGTCGAAACCGATCCCGTCGAACTTGCGCAGGGAACTGAAGATCACCGTGCGCGCCGGCATGTTGATCCCGAGGGCGAAGGTTTCGGTCGTGAAGAGCAGCTTGAGCAGCCCCGACGTGAAGAGCTGTTCCACGAGCTCCTTGTGCTGGGGGAGAAGACCGGCGTGGTGGAAGCTCACGCCGCGGAGCGCCAGACTGCGCAGCTCTTCGAGAGTCGCGTCGGGAATCATGCCGTAGCGCTCGCAAATCTCTCTGAAGAGGGCGTCCATTTCATCCCGCTCCTCGGGTGCGAGCAGGTTGCGCGACTGGTTGTGGATCGCGCGTTTCTCGCACTCCTTTCGGCTGAAGCAGAAGTAGAGAAGAGGGAGCTTTTCTTCCCGCTGGAGCCGGTCGAGCAGAGAATCGCGGTTGATGCGGCTCTGCGTGCGGCTCCGTCCCTTCCCGCCGCCGCGGGAGTGGGACTGACCGCGTCCCCGAGAGCGTGCAGGAAAAGTTTTGACCTTGGAGGCGCGCCGCGGCCCGAAATCCGGAAAGAACAGGTAGTGGGTGAGCGGAACGGGGCGCTCTGTACTCCGGATCACTTCGACCGATTCGTTGCGAACGAGGGAGATCCACTTGCCGAACTCTTTCAGGTTGGCGATTGTGGCCGAGAGGCAAATGAAGCGGATATGTTTTGGCGCGAAGATGATACTTTCTTCCCAGACCGTTCCCCGCTCCATGTCGTCCATGAAATGGATCTCGTCGAAGACCACGAACTCCAGGTTTTCCAGCTCGATCGTCCTCTCGAAGATGGTGTTCCTGAAAATCTCGGTGGTCATGATCAGCAGGGGGGCGCCCGGATTGAGCGTGAGGTCGCCGGTCATGATCCCCACGTCGTCGCCAAGTGTTTCGCGGAAGTCCCGGTATTTCTGGTTGGAAAGCGCCTTGATCGGAGCCGTGTAGATGGCGCGCGTCCCGCGAGCGAGGGCCTTGTCGACGGCGTATTCGGCAATCAGTGTCTTACCGGCGCCTGTTGGAGCTGAAACGAGCACCGAACGGCCCTGGTCGATCGCATTGACCGCTTCGAGCTGAAAATCGTTGAGATCGAAGCCACGATACCGGCGCGGTTCGAGAGGCTGCTCACGAGATGGTTTCTGCGCGGTCTTTGCTTTGTTCTTTTTTTTTCTCGCCAAGTTTTCGTTTCCTTGCATCGGCAGATGCAGTGGCTTTGAGACGGTCGAAGAGCACCCAAATTGTCGGCTCTCTGAATAGATCGATGTGGCAGCACATCCTAAGAGGGTGGCCGGCTCGATTCAAACACTTAACCCCGGTGGGGGAACCCGAAATCGAGGCGACCGGGCCGGAGGTTAACAAAATCGGCGCCTTGAAGTCATCGGCGTGATCTGGTATAGGAGAGTTCTTCGGTTGCTGTCAAACAGCCAAAGACGCGGTTGATCATTTTAATATCAATATTGAGGAATGATTTTTAGGGAGAGATTTCATGGTCATGATGGACAGACAGAAAAATGTTGATCTTCCTGCCTTCACCGATCGTCGCCTTCACCCGGTCCGCCTGGGGATCGGCCATCTCAACCGTATTCTCGTTTCCAACAAGGGAAACGCGACAGTGACGGTCGACAGGGCGCTGCTCGAGTCGGTGACAGCCACTCTTGAGATCTTCGTTGAAGATTTCGAGGTGTCCTATCGTCCGGCCAAGGAAGAGAAGAAGACCCTCGTCGAACAGCAGCCCAGGGTGACCCAGACCCGCGTTAGCTCATAGCCGTAAGAGCTATCGGCTGGATCTAAGAGGGTGTCAGTCCGGTCGGTCCGAGGCGACAGCCGGGATGATACCCTCTTTTCAGCGAGCTTCGTATATAACAGATGAGACAGCAGAAGAGGCGCTCCAGTCGCAAGAAAGCAGGGAGAAGCCCGAATCGCCTGGGAGAATGGCTTCTCGTGCCGATCCGGTTCTACGAGAGCGTTCCGCCCCGGTTCATGGGGTTTATTTCTCTCTTTCTTTTTCTCCTGATCGCCTGGCTCATGGTGAACTGGATCCTGAACCAGGCCAGAACCATTCCCACCTACAGGGTCGATCCCAATGTCGTCCGTTGCACGGGCCGTCCCGACTGGCTCGATATGTCGTCGGGGCCGGGTAGAGACGTGATGGCCGACATCAAACGCACCGTCGATGGGTTGCCGAATGAATCCATCTTCAACGATGCCTTTGTCAGGCTTCTGCGGCACAGGATCGAGCAGGGGAGCACATGGGTTGACGACGTGGTCGCCGTGGAAAGAGTTTTTCCGGCGCAGGTGAAAGTCCGCCTCAGGCTGAGACAGCCAACAGCGTTTTTTTGTCGCCGTAACAGCGGATATTACATCGACGCGCGCGGTGTGGTCATCGATGTTTTTCGCACTGACGCGGCAGGCGGAGGAGGCCGTCAAGACCTCGCCGAGATCCAAGGGATGAACCGGGTCGCCGCACCGCGGCTCGGCGCTGCCTATCCTGACGAGGCCCTGAAAGAAGGCGCTGCCGTGGCCGCCGAGGTGGTAGATATGGTACGGAGCCTCGGAAAACGTGCGATCGAAGTGGCTGTGATCGATGTGTCCGGTTATGGAAGGCAACAGCCCGATGACGTCGTGTTGATCACCCGAACTGGCGCACGCATTTTGTGGGGACGGTCCTCACGCCACAGCGAGTATCGCGGCATCGATCCGACGCCAGAGGAAAAAACGCGCAACCTGGAGAAGATCCTCAAACTCGAGCCGCGGCTAAAAGGTGTAGCCGAGGTGAAACTGACCTTCAAAAAACCATCATACACCCTGCATCCGGACTCTGTAACAGGCAATGAATAAATGCCTTATGGTGTCCTGGCGTCGATCCGGCTCTTGGGGCGGCAGCCCATGTTGGGCCTCGATAGGGAGCCCTCGGAGCCGCTTCACCGCTATGCGGCGCAGTAGGCGAGCTTTTTTTCTCAACATCCTGTGAAATCCCGCAATAAAGGATTTGACACACGGGGGGGATCGGTTTAGAGTATCGGCCTTTTTATCATACTGAAAATGGAACGAATGCGGGCGCGAACCTTTCTGGGGAGGTCGCCTGGAGAGCGGTCTTAAGAGACTTCTCTAAAAGGCTTACCGCGATCGAGTCTGGAGCATAGAGATGAAAAGCTTCATGGCCAAAACTGCTGAGATCGAGACCGACTGGTGTCTGATCGATGCCAACGACAAGGTCCTCGGACGGATGGCGACCAGGATCGCCACGATTCTCCAGGGAAAGCACAAGCCCACCTATACACCGCATGTTCTCACAGGCGATTTTGTGGTGGTCACCAATGCGTCGAAGGTCAAGATTACCGGTGACAAGCTCGACAAGCGTATGGTGCGCTGGCACACGGGCTACATAGGCGGTCTCAAGGAAGTGGTGTTGAGAAAATATATGGACAAGTATCCTGAACGGGTGATCAAGCTGGCTGTCCGCCGGATGCTGCCGAAGACCAAACTCGGCCGCAAGATGCTCTCCAGGTTAAAAGTGTACGCCGGATCCGACCATCCCCATGAGGCCCAAGGTCCCGTGGCAATTGAGATCTGATGGTGGCGAGATCTGATAAAGGAGTGAAACTTGGCTGAGAAAGAATTTCATTGGGGCATGGGAAGAAGAAAGTCGTCGGTCGCCCGCGTTCGTATCTGCGAGGGATCCGGCAACATCATCGTCAACAGCAAAGCGTATGATAAGTACTTCACCGTGTTGCAGCATCAGCTCGATGTGACAGCCCCTCTCAGAATGACCGAGACTGCAGAGAAGTTCGATGTCTACGCCCGCGTGAACGGCGGCGGCCCGACGGGCCAGTCGGGAGCCATGAAGCTCGGCATCGCGCGCGCTTTGAAAACCTACGATCAGGTTCACGAGGAGGTGCTCAGGGAGCAGGGACTCCTGACACGCGATCCTCGTATGAAAGAGCGCAAGAAGTACGGCATGGCGGGTGCCCGCAAGAAGTTCCAGTTCTCCAAACGGTAAAAGCCGTATCGCATCGCACGGATATTCAAAGCCCGAGACCAGGTTCTACGACCTGTCTCGGGTTTTTATTTTGTCCGCGCAGGTCCGATTCCTTTGCCTGTCAGCCTTTGGGCGTGCTCGGAAGGTTGACGAAGACCTTCTCAGAAGGCAATATATTCACTATGAGATAATCCTCTGACATCAATATGGGGGCACATCATGGCAGGACATTCCCACTGGGCCGGAATCAAGCACCGCAAGGGCGCCCAGGACGCCAAGCGGGGTAAGATTTTTTCCAAGCACGCCAAGGCCATCACCACCGCCGCCAAATTGGGCGGCGCCGATCCTGAAATGAACCTCAGGCTCAAGTACGCCATCGAGAAGGCCAAGGCGGACAATATGCCCAAGGACAACATCGAACGGGCCGTCAAGAAAGGAGCCGGCGAACTCGACGGCAGTGATTATGTCGAGCTCATGTACGAGGGTTTTTACCCCGGCGGCATCGCGGTCATGATCGAGGCACTGACCGACAACCGGAACCGGACCGCGCCCGAGATCCGCAAGATCTTCGAGAAGCGCGGCGGCAACATGGGCGAGAGCGGATCGGTGGGCTGGATGTTTCAGAAGAAGGCAACCTTCCTCGTGGCCGATCCCGAAGGAAAGCCGCTCGACGAGGACTGGCTCATGGAGCAGGTGCTCGATATGGGTGCCGAAGACCTTCAGGAGGAAGGGGACAAGTTCCTCATCCTCTCCGAGCCCACCGACTTTGCCATCGTCAAGGAGGCTCTAGATAGCTGTGAAGGCATCGCGGTGGAGACCGCCGAGATCACGATGATCCCGAACACCATGATCGCACTCAACCTCGACATGGCCCGCAAGGTTCTCTCCTTGATGGAAGAACTCGACGATCACGACGACGTGCAGAATGTTTACGCGAACTTCGAGATTTCGGAAGAATTGATGGATCTACTGACATCTTGATGGTTTGATAGATCAACGGCGGCTTGAATCTGGCGGTTTTAGCGAGCGATTACGATCGAGGGCGTATTGCGTTGCGGGGGCGGAGAAAAACTTCAAATTAGGTTGATCTCCATCTCTTCATCAGTCGATAAACAAAGCGTAACTCTCATGCTTTTTGTATTTCTTACAAATCGATTCACCCGGAGGAACTCATGGCTCCTGTCAAGACCGCGGTTCTCGGCCATTACGACCAAAAAAAGCTTGCCCACCTGGAGACCTTACTGAGCGACGCAGGGCTGAAGGTGCATGCCGCGACCGATGGCGAAGAGATCGTCCGTCTCGCCAATGAGCACACGCCTGACCTTGTCATTGTCGACGTGCTCATGCCCGGCATCAATGGATTCGAGATCTGCCGGGAAGTGAAAGCGCTTCCAGGGGACGACTACCGTCCCGTTGTCCTCATGGCCGACCGGGAGGACGCCTACAGCCGCGGCCGCGGCCGTTACGTGGGCGCTGACGATATCATCGAATACCCTATCGACGGCAAGAAGATCGAAGAGCTGATCAGCTATCCCTTCGAGGACATGGATTGCACGGGCAAGGCCTTGACGGTCAAAAAGGACAAGGGCATGAAGTTCGTCAACGCCCTGGTCCGCGAAGGCGCACCGATCAGGCCCGACGGACTGGTGGCGAGGATCACCGATCCCTTGACCGGACTCTGCAACAAGGCCTACATCAATCTCAAGATGGAGGAGGAGTTCAAGAAGTCGCGCCGCTACGGCACGCCGCTCTCCCTGGTCATCCTTGATCTCGACAACTTCAGGGAGGTCTACCAGCAGCACGGCAAGGGTGCCATCAAGGAGATCCTCGTCGAAGTCGGCTCCGTTCTTCTCTGCGAGTCGCGTGATATCGACATCGTCGGAAGGATCGGCGAGTCGCGATTCCTGCTCCTCCTGCCTTCGACCGATCTCGATGGCGCGCAGGTCATGGCCGACAGAGTTTTCAACAACATCCTCGAGCGTCCCTTCGATGTGGCTGACGCTGCAGTGAGCGTGTCGATGAAAATATCCATGGGTATTTCGTCCTGTCCCAGAGGAAGCATCAAATCGGTGGAGGACTTCCTCAATATGACGATCCGCGGCTTGAACGATGCCAAGGAACAGGGCGGCAACAACATCTCTGTTGTTGATTGATCAAACAATATTGATTTCTAATCTCTGTTGTTTGATCAAGTAGAAAAAGAGCCGGCTTGATGCCGGCTCTTTTTATTGGCTCAAATGTGCTTGCTGATTACTTTTTGCACTTGCGGGCTGTCTTTTTGACACTCTTCGCTGCAGAGGCTGCGCTTTTGGCATTCACAGCCGCGTGGGCGGCTGCGAGGCGCGCGATGGGGACCCGGAAGGGCGAGCAGGATACATAGTCGAGGCCGAGCTTGTGGCAGAAGGCGATCGAAGCCGGTTCGCCGCCGTGCTCGCCGCAGATGCCGATCTTGAGTCCGGGCTTGGCCTTCCGGCCCTTCTCGACACCCATGTGGACGAGCTTGCCCACGCCGTTCTGGTCGATCGTCTGGAAGGGATCGGCCGGCAGGATGCCCTGGTCGAGGTACTTGGGCAGGAAGCCGCCGATGTCGTCGCGCGAGTAGCCGAAGGTGGTCTGAGTCAGATCGTTCGTGCCGAAGGAGAAGAAGTCGGCGTCGGCGGCGATCTCGTCGGCTGTCAGGGCGGCGCGCGGGATCTCGATCATGGTGCCCACCTTGTAGGCGAACTTGACCTTCTTCTTCTTCATGACCTCCTTGACCTGCTCGTGCACCAGCGCGGCCTGGTGGCGGAACTCGGCAGCCGTTCCCACGAGGGGAATCATGATCTCGGGATAGACCTTGACGCCCGCCTTGGTGAGCCGCGCCGCGGCTTCGGCAATGGCTTTGGCCTGCATTTCGGTGATCTCCGGGTAGGCGATGCCGAGACGGCATCCGCGATGACCCAGCATGGGATTGAGCTCGTGGAGCGACTTGATGCGCGCCTTGAGAGCGCCGAGAGGAATCTTGAGCTCCTTTGCCAGTTCCTGGGTCTCGTCCTCTTCCATGACGAGGAACTCGTGGAGAGGCGGATCGAGCAGCCTGATCGTGACGGGTAGATCCTTCATCGCCTTCAGGATTCCGTAGAAGTCCTTCCTCTGCAGGGGCAGAATCTTGGCGAGCGCCTTGCGGCGTGCGGCCTGGCTGTCGGCCACGATCATCTGGCGCACGGCCATGATCCTGTCGGGACCGAAGAACATGTGCTCCGTGCGGCAGAGGCCGATCCCCTTGGCGCCGAAGGAGCGCGCGCGGGCCGCATCCTGCGGCTGGTCGGCGTTGGTGCGGATGCCCAGGACGCGAACCGAGTCAGCGAGATTCATGAGCGTGCCGTAGTACTTGTCCTTCTGGAGATCGGGCTCCTTGAGAGCCAGCGAGCCCTCGTAGACGAGGCCCTTGGTGCCGTTGAGCGTGATCCAATCGCCTTCCTTGAGGACCGACCCGCCCACCTTGAGCACCTTGGCTTTCAGGTTGATGTTGAGCGCCGAGCAGCCGACGATGCAGCACTTGCCCCAGCCGCGCGCCACGAGAGCCGCGTGGCTCGTCATGCCGCCCTTGGCGGTGAGGATCGCGTCGGCCACGCGCATGCCGTGCACATCTTCGGGCGAGGTTTCGTCGCGGACGAGCACGACGCGCTTGCCTTCCTGGGCAGCCTTCTCGGCATCGTCGGCCGTGAAGTAGATCATGCCCGTGCCGCCGCCGGGGCCGGCCGGGAGGCCCTTGGCCAGGGGCCGGACCTTCTTCTCGGCAGACGGATCGACGGTGGGGTGGAGAAGCTCGTCGAGCTGCTCCGGCTTGACGCGGGTCACGGCCGTGTCCTTGGTGATCCACTTCTGCTTGTACATCTCCGTCGCCATGCGGATCGCCGCGGCGCTCGTGCGCTTGCCCGTGCGGGTCTGGAGCATCCAGAGCTTGCCTTCCTCGATGGTGAACTCGATGTCCTGCATGTCGCGGTAGTGGTACTCGAGTCCCTTCTGGATCTTGTCGAGCTCCTTGTAGATGCTCGGCATCGCTTCCTCAAGGCTCTGGAGATGGCGCGTGGCGCTCGTCTTGCCTTTCTTATTGATCGGCAGCGGCGTGCGGATCCCGGCGACCACGTCCTCGCCCTGGGCGTTGGGCAGCCACTCGCCGAAGAAGGCGTTTTCACCAGTGGCCGGGTTGCGGGTGAACGCCACGCCCGTGGCGCTCCCGGCACCGGTGTTTCCGAAGACCATGGCCTGCACGTTCACCGCTGTGCCCCAGTCGTCGGGGATCCCCTCGATCTCACGATAGGACGCGGCGCGCTTGCCGTCCCACGAATGGAACACGGCGCCGATTCCGCCCATGAGCTGCTTCCAGGGATCATCGGGAAAACTCTTCTTGAGGTGCTTGCGAACGAGCGCCTTGAAGGTCTTGACCAGTTTCTTCATGTCGTCGGCGTTGAGATCGGTGTCCTGTTCCACGCCGCGGGAGCGTTTGAGCTTGTCCATCTCGTGCTCCATGAGCACACGGATGCCGAGGCCTCCGGCCGGCGCTTGGCCCGCCGCCTTTTCCATGACCACGTCGGCGTACATGGTGATCAGGCGCCGGTAGGCGTCCCACACGAACCGCGCATTGCCTGTCCGCTCGATCATTCCCTTGGCGGTCTTTTCGGTGAGCCCGATGTTGAGCACCGTTTCCATCATGCCCGGCATGCTGATCCGCGCGCCCGAGCGGACAGAGACGAGGAGGGGCTTGGACGGATCGCCGAACTTGGCTGCCATGACCTTTTCGGTCCGCGCCATGGCCTTCTTGATGTCCGCCTCGAGCCGCGTCGGGTAGCGCCGTTTGTGCTGGTTGAAATGAGTGCACACTTCGGTGGTGATGGTGAATCCGGGGGGGACCGGAATTCCCAGACAAGCCATCTCGGCGAGGTTGGCGCCCTTGCCGCCGAGAAGCTCCTTCATCTTCGAATTGCCTTCGGCTTTGCCGCCGCCGAATGAATAGACATACTTGGCCATCTTTTTTTCTCCAAATTCAGCAGTCACGTTCTGCGGTTAGACCTAATGGCTTCCCACTGGGAGATTTCTGCGTTTGTGAGCAGCAACCTGCGCTCGCCCGGCAGGTGGCCGGGTCGTGGAAGCGGTCCGCAGCGGTTTGTTACTTTCTATGCGAGGTCGCAGAAGATTGACAATTTACAGATTTGGCCTCTCAAATCCAGAGAGAATCCGCGGAAAAAGGGATTTGATCAGAGTTGGGGCGTCTCTCGTCCGTATTCGAGGATCTTCACGTCGGCAAATTTCCACTGCTCCTCGAGAACGAGCCGGCGCAAGTAGGGGAGGTTCGAGATCCAGCTCCTCTTCAGGCCGTCGACGCGGATCGAGAGGGCGTTTCCTTCCGCATGGAGCGTCTCGGCGATGGAGGGGACGCGCTTTTCCTTGTCAGTGGTGGAATGGAATTCGAGCTGGCAGACGGTTTCGCGACGAAAGAGGACATCCAGATCGTGGCCCGCCACGGAGAGCTTCATGAGCGCCAAGTCGGCGTCGCCTCCAATTGGTGGATCGACGCTGGTGATGCACTCGCGTAAATCCTTGAGAGACATGAGCAGTGAAAGAAAAGGATTGGCGTCGAGAGCCTGCTGGCGCAGCATGGCGAATTGATCGAGGTCGAAGTTGCTCCTTTGCTCCTTGAACTCCTGGCAAAAGCAGGCGTAGCTCAGTTCGTCAGCGCCTGCTTTGTCGGAGTTGAACGCTCCCTGAAAGGTGCCGATCGTCGCCTCGGGCGACGAGAAGTCCGCCGGCGGCAAAGGCGTCGTGCAGCAGGCCGATATGGAGAAAACAAGGGATGAGAGCAGCAGACACCTGTGGAGCATGAGAGTCCCTCCTGTGAGTGGACCGCGACAATTCGCGATCGACTTCAGCCGAGACACAGTTTACGTGAGAGCCGCGAATCCTGTCAAGGAGCGGTGGTTTGCCTGCTCCTCCAGCGGCCCATCTCCACTCTTTGTTGACACCCTTCGCGTACATCCTATAATTCCGGAAAGAATAGAATCGATGTAAGGAGTTGATCGGCGTTACTTTTCGGCGCCCCGCTTCCTATTATTAGGGAGCCTCCTTGCCAGGCGAAAGAGCGCGTCAGACCGTCACACAGTCCCCGGAATCCAAGTAGAGGATCATGGCAGGAAAAGAGATCGGCGAAATTCTCCTGAGCCAGGGTGTGATCACCCAGGAGCAACTCTCCCGGGCATTGAGTCATCAGAGGGGCAAACAGGTCAACCTGGCCGTGGCGCTCGTCGAACTCGGATTTGCGCAGGAGGATCAGGTCGCGCGCGCCCTTGCCCTTCAGCACCATGTGCCCTATTTCGATCTCGCCGGCAAAAAGATTTCCCAGCAAATCCTCGACAAGGTTCCCGACAACGTCAAGGAGCAGTTCGGCATCCTGCCTCTCGCGGTGAAGAACGGCAAGCTTGCCGTGGCGATCGACGATCCGGAAAAGATATTCCAGCTCGACGACCTCAGATTCGTTCTCAACGTGGAACTCATGCCCGTTCTGGTCTCTCCCTCGGCGCTCAAGGTCGCTCTCCGCCAGAGCATCGGAGGCGCAGACGGGGACACTGCCGCAGAACTGGGCCGCGAGGCGGTCGGTATCGACGGCGACGTGGACGACGCACCGATCATCCGCCTCGTTTCCCGCATGATCGAATCGGCCGTCGACGTGCGCGCCAGCGATATTCACATCGAACCGCAGTCCGATCGGATCCGGATCCGCTTCCGCGTCGACGGCAATCTCAACGAGGTCGCCTCCCATGCGCGTCACCTTCACGGGCCGATGATCTCGCGCCTCAAAATCATGGCCGGCATGGACATCGCCGAGAAGCGCAAGCCCCAGGACGGCCGCATCAACGTGAAGGTCAGGAAGAAAGACATCGATATCCGCGTCTCGATCCTCCCGTCCAACTGGGGCGAGAGCATGGTGATGAGGCTCCTCGACAAGGAGACAGGTCTCGTCTCTCTCGAGGAGCTCGGGTTTCATTCGTCGGACTACGGCCGCTTCCAGCGGATCATCAAGCGGCCGAACGGGATCTTTCTCGTCACCGGACCGACCGGGTCGGGCAAGACGACCTCTCTTTACGCCGCACTCAAGGAGCTCAACCGCTCCGACGTGAAGCTGATCACGGCCGAGGACCCGGTGGAGTACCATATCCCGGGCATCAATCAGGTTCAGGTGAAGCACAACATCGGTCTCGACTTCGCCCGCATCCTGCGCGCCATGCTGCGCCAGGCGCCGAATATCATTCTCGTGGGCGAGATCCGCGACCGGGAAACGGCCGAGATCGCGATCCAGGCCGCGCTCACCGGTCACCTTGTCTTCTCCACGCTGCACACGAACGATGCGCCCTCTGCCCTGGCGCGCATGATCGACATGGGAGTGAAGCCCTTTCTCGTCTCCTCGTCGATCCAGGCGATCATGGCCCAGAGGCTCGTGCGCAAGCTCTGTCCCAACTGCAAGGAGGAGTACACGCCCGAGGATAACGAACTCAGGCTGCTCGGGATCAGCCCTGAGGATGCGGCCAAGGCGCACATCTTCAGACCGCGCGGATGTTCAGAGTGCCTCGAAAAGGGATTCCTCGGACGGACAGGCATCTTCGAGCTCATGGAACTCGACTGGACGCTCCGCGACATGACGTTCCAGGTGAAACCGACTCTCGAGGTGAGGCGGCAGGCGATCACGTCGGGCATGATGTCGACCCTCCAGGACGATGCCGTGCGCAAAGTGCTCAACGGGACCTCGTCGATCCAGGAAGTCCTCAGGGCTGTCCAGGCCGAGGGGTGAGCGCGCAGTTTGCGTACGCAAACTGCGAGTGCAAATTGCAGACGCAATTTGCAGGAGTGAGAATGGTCCTCGTGAGGAGGAAAGGAAACAGAACTTGTCCATCGAACCGATGCTCGAAAAGGTGGTCAGCCTCAGGGCGTCCGACCTTCACCTGACCGTGGGCCTACCGCCCATGATGAGGCTCAACGGACGGCTCAAGCCGATCGAGGGGCGCACGCTCAAAGAGGCGGATACCGACGCGTTCGTGAAAGAGCTGGCGTCGGCCAAGAGCCTTAAGGAACTCGAGGAGAAGGGGAGTTCCGACTTCGGCTTCACCTTCGGAAGCCAGGCGCGGTTTCGCGTGTCGGTCTATCGCCAGAAGGGGCAGATGGCCGTGGCGCTTCGCATGATCCCCTCCCGGCTCATGACCATCGAGGAGATCGGCCTTCCACCGTCGATCAAGGACGTTCTTTACAAGAAGCGCGGCCTTGTGCTCGTCACCGGGCCGACGGGATCGGGTAAGACCACCACCCTGGCGTCGATGATCGACTTCATCAATATCAATCTCGACCGCCACATCATCACCATCGAGGATCCGATCGAGTACTTTCACGACCACAAGCAGTCGATCATCACTCAGCGGGAGATCGGCCACGACGTGACCACCTTTCCCGAGGCGCTCCGTCGCGCGCTGCGCCAGGATCCCGACGTCATCCTCGTGGGCGAAATGCGCGACAACGAGACGATCGCCACCGCCGTGCGCGCTGCCGAGACGGGACACCTCGTGCTCGGCACGCTCCACACGACCGGATCGGCGCGCACCGTCGACCGGATGATCGATTCCTTCGACCCCGATTTCCAGGATCACATCCGATCACAGCTCGCCTTCTCCATCGAGACGGTCATCTCCCAGGTCCTGATTCCCACGACTGACGGAAAGGGGGTGGTGGCCGCCTTTGAGATCATGCTCAAGAACAACGCCATCGAGAACCACATCAGAAAATCGGAGACCTTCAAGATCACGTCGGTCATCCAGACATCGCGCAAGAAAGGGATGATCGTGCTCGACGATTTCATCACTGGTCTCGTGCGAAGCGGCAGGATCTCCGTGGAGGACGGCATGGCGTTCGCCCAGAATCCCGATGAGCTGAGCACTGTGGCGCCCAGGGGAGGAGATGCGTGAGATGAGCCAGCACGAGCAGGGCAAAGGGACGCGCCAGTTGCTGGGCCAGATCCTCAAGGGCATGGGCGCGGTGAGCGAAGGAGATATCCAGGAGGCGCTCGCCGTACAGCGGAAGGATGGCGGCCTGATCGGCGAGATCCTCGTCACCCTTGGTGTGATCGACCAGAGTCGGCTCGCCGCCGCCCTCGGCGTGCAGAGCGGCATGGACTTCTTCGATTTCAAGGGTGTCACCCTCCCGTCCGACGTGGTCGAGCGGATCGATGCCTCCACGGCGTCGCTCTTTCGCGTGATGCCCGTCAAGTACGAGTCGAACACGCTCTTCGTGGCCATGACCGATCCGCTCAACGTGAACATGCTCGACGATCTCGAGTTCATCGTCAACTCGAAGGTCAGGGGCCTGATCAGCGACGCGAAGGCGGTGGACGAGGCAATCGAGAAGTACTACGGCGCCGCGGCCGCGCAGAACATGGACGCCATCGTGAGCGAGTTCAAGTCGGTCGGCGCGAGCGGTACGCTCGACCTGAGCGACACCGAGGCGATGGCCCATGCCGGCCCCGTGGTCAAGCTTCTCAACTACATCCTCTTCCAGGCGATCCGCGACAAGGCGTCGGACATCCACCTCGAGCCCTTCGAGGAAGATTTCAAGATCCGATACCGCGTGGACGGCGTCCTCTACGAAATGGAGGCGCCTCCCACGAGCCTGGCCGTGCCGCTCATCTCGCGCGTCAAGGTCATGGCCAACCTCGACATCGCCGAGAACAGGATTCCCCAGGACGGCCGCATCGAGCTCTCCATCGGCGGGAACCACGTCGATCTGCGCGTGTCGACCCTCCCGGCGATCCACGGCGAGTCGTGCGTCATGCGTGTTCTCGACAGGAGCGTCGTCTCCCTCGATCTCGAGAAGCTCGGGCTGCGCGAGGACGACATCCGCAGGCTGCGGCGGATCATGACCAAGCCCCACGGCATCGTGCTCGTGACCGGTCCAACGGGATCGGGAAAGACGACGAGCCTCTATTCGGTGCTGAGCGAGATCAACGCCGAGGAAGTCAAGATCATCACCACCGAGGATCCTGTCGAGTACGATATCGACGGCATCATTCAGATACCGATCAACGACGAGATCGGCGTCACCTACGAACGGGTGCTGCGCACCATTCTCAGGCAGGATCCGGACATCATCCTCATCGGCGAGATCCGTGACCGGGAGACGGCGCGCATCGCGGTGGAAGCGTCGCTCACGGGACACCTTGTCTTCTCCACTCTCCACACGAACGACGCGCCCTCGACGATCACCCGCATGATCGATATCGGCGTGGAGCCTTTCCTGCTGACCGCCACGCTTGAGACGGTCGTTGCTCAGCGGCTCGTTCGCAAGGTCTGCAACGACTGCAAGCAGTATTACGAACCGGACGACAAGGTCCTGCAGGAGCTCAACCTCGATGCGGACGAGATCGTAGGAAAGAAGTTCGCCTACGGCAAGGGATGCGAGGCATGCAACTTTTCCGGTTACAAGGGGCGGCTCGCCATTTACGAGATCATGCCTGTGTCGGAGCGGCTCAAGGATCTGGTCCTTACAGAATCGTCGACGCAGACGATTAGGGAAGTGGCTCTCGAAGAGGGAATGCGCAGCCTGCGCGATAGCGGGCTCCTGGCGATCTACGACGGCGTGACCTCGGTGGAGGAGGTGATCCGCGAGACAATGATGAGCGGCTGAACAGAGACTTACTTTTCAAATGGAGCGCTTAAACCGAATGCCTCTTCAAAAAACAAAAAGGATGAAGCCCAAGGCCGCCGCCCCTGCACCGATGGCGGCGGAACCTAGGCGGTCGGGCTCGTCTTTCTTCAGGAAAAAAGTGTCGCCCAAAGCGCTTATGCAGTTCACTGTTCAGCTTTCGACTCTCCAGAACGCGGGTCTTCCCCTCGTGCGGTCGCTCAAGATCCTCGAGGGCCAGATGCGGCCAGGACCTTTCAAGGACGTACTCCTTGCCGTGGCCGACGACGTGGAGGGAGGGAGCGCACTGTCGGAAGCATTCGCCAAGCGCCCCGAGGTCTTCGACCGGCTCTTCGTCAACATGGTGCGCGCCGGCGAAACGGGCGGTGTGCTCGACCAGATCCTCACGAGGCTGGCCGAGTTCATGGAGAAGTCGGAGAACATCAAGAGCCGCATCAAGGAAGCCCTGACCTACCCCGTGCTCGTCATGCTCTTCGCGGCGGCGATTCTCATCTTCATCATGCTCGTGGTGGTGCCCAAGTTCAACTCGATCTTCGAGACCTTCAACGAGGAGTTGCCCCTTCCAACCCAGTTCCTGATCGGTTTCAGCCACTCGATCGTGAATCAGTGGTACCTCTATGTCATTGTTCCGATCCTCATCTGGCTGACCTACAAGTGGCTGCTCCGTGGTGCGGGATTCCTTTTCTGGCGTGACAAGATGGCGCTTCGCGTTCCGATCGCCGGGGAGATGACCCAGAAGGCGATCATCTCCCGCTTCGCGCGCACACTGGGCACACTGCTCCGGAGCGGTGTACCGATCCTCGAGGGGCTGGCGATCGTGAAGGAATCGATCTCCAACGCCGTGCTCATGAAGGCGGTGGGCGACGTGCACAGCAGCATCCGCGAAGGGGAAAACATCGCGCCCCCTCTGGGCGAGAGTGGACTCTTCGACGATCTCGTGGTCAACATGATCGACGTGGGAGAAGCGACCGGTACCCTCGACCAGATGCTGCTCAAGATCGCCGATACCTATGACAACGAGGTGGACATCAAGGTCTCCACCCTTTTCAAGGCGATCGAGCCGACAGTGATCATCGGCCTCGCCCTGGTGGTCGGATTCATCGTGATGGCCCTCTTCCTGCCGATTCTCAAGATGCTCAATACTCTGGGCACATAGTGATCGAGGCGGAAGACGGCCAGAAGAATAAGGATTGACTTTCTGAGATGTCGCTCAGAACCAAGGTTCTGCTCTGGATCATTGCCGTCAACCTGGGGATCGCCGTCATTTTGCTGACCACGATCCACAGCAGCGTGGACGCGCAGCGCGAGGCCGATCTGCGCACCCTCCAGACGATCGAGCAGAATCGCGAGGAGATCATCGAGCGTCTGTCGAACATCCTCCTCTTCGAGGAGGAGCTCGCCCGGCTCGATGAGGAGGACATCACACCGCAGAGCATCATCAACTGGCCGCAGTGGGACTTCTTCGACGACGCCCTCGTTCTCAAGGACTACGTCCGGCTCGACAACGAGATCGTCTATACCGACATCGAGCTGAATCCCCTCGGAAGCCGCCGTCGTTCCCTTTCCTACGACCGCGAGGCGGCGCGCGACATGATGCGCAAGGCGATCGACCACGACTGCCGCGTCACAAGTGGGGACATGATCGCGATTCCGATCCATGTCCGTGCATCCAATCATGACTCATCCCTTCCAGTGTTCGGACCATCGAGCAACAGCAGCAGCAAGGTCTGGGGAGCGGCTTTCGTGAGGCCGCGCTTTCCCGATATCGAGGGGATCGATGAATTCTACGACCTGACCGTCTTCTGGACCGGTCTGATCGGCGGAACGCTCATCTTGATCGCTGCCACCTACGTGATCCTCTCGCGCCTGGTGATCAGGCCGGTTGAGGAGATCGCCGAGGTTGCCGACGGCGTCGCCCATGGAGATTTCTCCCGTCACTGCGCCGAGCTGGGAACAAATGACGAGGTCGGCCGTCTGGTGCATTCCTTTAACTACATGGTCGACGAGGTGGGGGATTACCACAGGCACCTTCAGGAGAAAATCGCCGAGGTCGGCGAAAGGGTTCAACTCGCCGAGCGCCACCTGACGGTGACACAGCGTCTGGCATCGACGGGTAAGCTGGCAGCCGGAATCGCCCACGAGATCAACAACCCGATCGGCGGGATGATCAATGCCGCGATCCGGCTCAGGGAGGGCGTCGACAAGGGGAGCCGATCGGAGATCTATCTCGATCTCATCATCGAGGGACTGGAGAGGATAAAGCAGACGGTCCGTAACATCCTGGCCTTCTCGCCGCGTAAAGTCGACCCGCAGCCTTTTGCGATCGCGGCCATCATCGAAGATGCCGCCGCCTTTGTCGATCACCGGCTCAAAGAGGAAGAGATTACGCTGCACATCGACGTCACTCCGCCCACTCTGAAAGTCGTGTGTGATTCGGGTGAGATCAGACAGGTCTTTCTCAACATCCTCATCAATGCGGCCGACGCCATCAGATCGACCGAATCGCTCGACAGAGGCGAGGGATTGATCGAAATCGACACGCGCTATGATCCCGTCGAGAAAATGGTAGTCACCGTAGTCAGCGACAATGGTGGTGGTATGGATGAGGACGAGCTTCTTCACGCCTTCGATCCTTTTTACAGCACCAAGGCTGCGGGCGAAGGGACCGGTCTCGGTCTTTCGATCGCTCACAACATTGTCACCAGCCATGGGGGAAGGATCGAAGCTGAGAGCGTGGTGGGGAAGGGAACAGTAATCAGAATCCTTCTGCACAAGGAATGATATGCCCTTTGTATAGGACATCGCACTATATCTGGTTGCAATTGAAGAAAAATGGTCCGAAAAATACTATATCTGGGAAAATAACCGCCCCGAAAAAGTCCAGAGCCTCTGAAAAAATTTCTCAACTCGAGTTCCCCGAGCGCCCGACTGGCTGCATCGCAAATGTAATCGTCTCCAAAGTAGGTGGTTAGGCATAAAATTCGAATGCCGCTCTTTCGGGCTTGTGCTCGAAATTATCCTTGCTTTGAGCCCGAGACCGTTATATTTTAGAGCAAACCTTAGAGATAAGATCAATATATCGCATGATCTAGGGTTTGTCGGACCTGTTGGTCGATCTCTGCAAGTTAAGTAAGTTACTTCCAGAAGCTGGCTTATTAAATTAAGGGATTGACAGTCCCGATGCGGTTGAAACACGAGAGTGTTATGGCCAAACACTTGAAAATCCAATGGAGGTTCCTCGAGTGAGCGAAGATTATATTTCTTTCGAGCGAGTGATGCGTGAGCTCAAGATCGAAGAAAGTGAGCTCAAGAAACTGGTTTCTGCGGGCGAGCTTCGTGCGTTTCGCGATGCTGAGAATACCAAATTCAAGAAAGAGGATATCGAAGACTTTCTTTCCGGCAAGGGTGGCTCGGACGCTGATGCCATAGACTTACTCGAAGGAGACGATCTGGAACTTGGATCGGATTCTTCCGGCGAAGAATTGACGGAAGAGCTCGTTTTCGATGATCTGGAGAGCGACGAGGTGGGGATGAAAACCGAACCTCTCTCGGGCGACGATCTCTTTGACGATGAAGAGGAAACGGAACCCGTTGCCGAGGAATCCGCCTCCGATGATCTTCTCATGAGCGACGATGACGAACTCCTTGGAGAAGACGAGGGCGAACAGGCCCTGTCCACACCGGTGAGACGATCGAAGATCGGCGCTGCCGAAGAGGAAGAGGAAGTCGAGGGACCGGCGTTTCTCGGCCTCATGGTCGTTTCGTCTCTCGTGCTGCTCATTGGAGTCCTCGTGGTGATGGACATCGCCACGAGCGAACCGAGTCCCATGGTCGAGTGGCTTGTCAACATGTTCAAGCCGGCCTAAATCGTGGTTTTGAACCGGCGGGAGGCGAAGCACTTCCTGTGGCGGTATGAAGGTTTACACAGAAGAAGGTTTGTCTTGTTCTCCTGAAAAAGGGGGGGAGGTGTTTTGTGTTCAGTGGTAATGGGAAATTAGTTCTCCTGGCTGTCTTGATCGCTCTCGGTTTTCTCGCTCTGACCGGCTGTGTGACTGTCGGTGAGTACGAACGGCTCAAATCCGAACGGGATCAGGCGCTCAGTGACGCGGATGCCAAGAATCGTCAGCTCGAGGAACTCGACGCCAGCAAGCGGCTCTACGAGGAGAAAGCTCTCGGCCTCGAAGACGAGATCGGCCTTTACCGCCAGCACAGCGCCGAAGCCGACAAGATCATCGAAGATCTCAGGGAACAGCTCGCGAAACAGAAGCCGACCAAGGCCGGAGAGACTTCGGTCATGGACGGCGTCAAAGTTTTCATCCCGGAAACGGGGAGCGCCGGAATCCGTCTGTCGGACGAGATTCTCTTCGACTCGGGGAAGTCCTCCATCAGGACCGGCGGAAAGCAGGCTCTCGACTGGGTGATCAATCAGCTCAAGCAGCGGAACGGCCGGATCGAGGTCGTGGGCCACACAGACACCGACCCGGTGGTGAAGACCAAGCAGCAATATCCCTACGGGAACATCCAGCTCTCGATGATGCGCGCTGTGGTGGTCATGGACTACCTCAAGAAAAACGGCATCCGTGAGGACCGGATGAGCGTCTCCGGCTTCGGGCCGAACAGGCCGATGGCTCCCAACGATACGGCGGTCAACAAAAAGAAGAACCGGAGAGTGGAGATCATTCTCCACGATGCCCAGTAAGAAGCTCAGTAAGAAGCTCAGTAAGAAGCGCCGAAATCTCTCGGCCCGGAACGATGCTGCTGGCAAAGTCGCATTAGTCGGCGATCAGACGACACGGCGATTTATTATGAAGTTGTTTCCCCACGGGCAGGCCGTTCTCAGCGAAACGGCCTGCCTGTTTTCGTTTCTTCAGGGGAGGGTGCCGGCGTCTTGATGGAAAGCAGAGCGAGTTTGCATAACCTGTTTTTTGCTGTCCTTCCGGTTCTTCTGGCAGGCAGTGTCTATTCCTGCACCCCAGGCGAGGGGCATTCGGGAAATCAGCCCCACAAGTACTTGCCCGAGATCGAACACATGGCCCTTGTGGTCCTGCCTTCCGTCAAGGAAAGCGGTGAGTTCAGAGCGTGCTTTATGGACAAGTACGAGGTGACCGTGGGGCAGTACGCCACCTTTCTCGATGAGTCGGACTACTGGCCGGACGACGACGTGGGGTTTCTCTATCGGACGCCGCTGCCCGGTCGGGATCTCGAGCGCCGGCGCGAAGCCGATGACGAGTTCCCTGTGGTGTGTGTCAATTATCACGATGCTCAGGCCTATGCGTCCTTCTACGGCAAAGAACTGCCGAGCCTGGAAGAGTGGCTCGCCGCCGCGCAAATCACTCCTGATCGTCCCTATCCATGGGGTGACCGCTTCAACAAATTCTTCTGCAATTCCCTGAGGTCGGGAATCGGCGCTCCGGTGCGCGTGGGGACCTTCGAAAGCGGCCGCTCTCCCTATGACTGTTACGACATGGCCGGCAATGTGGCCGAGTGGACCTCGGAACGCGCGGGGGGGCGGATCTTCGAGAGCGGTGTGGACGTCTACTTCGTCATGGGGGGGCATTTCGACAAGTGGGGCTACCCCACGAAAAATCGATCGGCGGCAGCTCAGAGAAAGATTTTCGACATTCTCCGTTCGCCCGAGATGCAGGAGAGCCACAACAGGATCGCCCACATCGGCTTCAGGTGTGTGCGCCGCGATGCGGTCTCCATGGTTGTCCGATTCGCCGAACGGATCGCGGCGCTCGGCCCCGACGAACGGCCCAACGCTCTGCGTGAATTGTCGAGCGCCGGCAAGGAAGTCACCAATGTTCTCCGCACGCTCGATTTCATGCAGCGCAGCAGGGTTGTCCGCAGAACCATGGGGTCGTTCATGCTCGACAGGCTGGGCGACGTCACCAAGGACGGCAAGGAAGAACTCCTTCTCAATTGGCCAGACGGCGAAGTGGCAGTGATCTCGGGCCTCGGCGAGCCACTCTGGAGCACGGAGAAAGAGTTCGGCTTCTATGATGAAATCGTCCTGTTGCGCCAGGAAACCGGCAGAGTCGAGAGCCTTGTCTTTCTGGAGAAAACCGCATCGCGCATCGCGGTGCGTGATCCGTCGACGGGTGCCGAGAAGTGGACCGCCCGCGGTTTCGGAGAACCGCAGGATGTAATCCAGGCGCAGGCGGGAGGCGAAGAGGTTCTCATCACGACGTGGGTCGGTCAAGAAACAATCGATGGTGAACAACGGGACAGATCGCTCGTGACCTGCCACGACAGGTTGACGGGGCGAAAGATCTGGGAGGATAAGATTGCCGGAATGCTCACTTCCTTCCTGAAGGTCGACCGCTGCCTCGTGACAGGTGTGGTCAGGCCGGAGCAGGGACTGAGGATATTTCGCCTTCTCGCGGTCGACGATGGGGCGCTGATCGATGAGACTCTCCTCGGCGGCGAGCGGACCGTCGATCTCGTGCAGTCCGGCAACGACCGCAATCGCATCTTCGTCGTCGACGGCCCCGCTCTGCCGGAGAAGGTTCTTCCCGAGGCCGAGCCGGCCGGCCTGGCAAACACTTTTGTGAGGAAACCCTTTCTGGCCCTTGCCGTCGGTGTGATCGGGTTCATGGCCGACGCCGCCTCCAAGGGCGCTGATGAGAATTTGCCCGCGTTTCTCGAGATCACGGCGGGCAGGTCGCTTCGTGCCGAATATTTTTCCCGTGCCACTCTCTCCAGAGAGTCGACCCGTCAGACTGTCATCGACTCGAAAGGAGTGAGGTCTGATCAGATTGCGCGCGAGCTCTTCGGGGAATACATGGGGAGTGATTACCGCGTCAAGAGAGTGCTCGCCGGCGGGGGCTGTTCGTGGTTTCTCACCGAACCCGACCGCCAGAACCGGATCGCGCTCCTTTCCGTTCCCCATCAAGGGGCCGAAGCCGTGACCGTCCTCACTGGGGTGAGAGGATTCAGCTTCAAGGCGCTCCTCGTGGACGACAAGGTCAGAAACAATGGAGGCGGTCCGTGCACCATACTGATCTGGAGCAGCGGCGGCGACATGGTCTGTCTCGACGCGGCAAACGGCGCCTTGAAGTGGTGGCGCCAGATTCACGCGTACTCGGGTTACGAAGCCTTGGTCGCCAACGTCGACGCTGATCCATCCCCCGAAGTGGTGGTCTTTTCGCCCTACGGCGAGATTACCGTTGTCGGACTGGCCTCGGGACAGGTGAAAGCGCGTTTCAAGAAAGCCGGTTCGGAAATCACCGATATTGAGATCGTCGATATAAACGGGACCGGCCAGGTCGAGATCCTGACCAGCTTCAAGGACGAGGGCGTCTATTCACTCAATCCGCGCCAACTGCAACGGCAAAACGCCATTGATATCACTCTGTCCGGCCTGGTGGGGCTCGAACGGCATTCTTTGGACGGCGCTTCGTTGCGCGATACGGAGCGATAGGCCATGGCGAGGACCAACATCAGTCAGATTCGCGAAGCCATGGCGGCGAGGGATCTCCATCCCCGGTCGAAGTGGGGCCAGAACTTTCTCAAGGAACGGGGCATTCTCGATCTCATCGTGCGCGAGGCTGATGTGCAAGCGGGAGATCTGGTCGTCGAGATCGGTTCTGGTCCTGGCTGCCTCACCGAGGAACTCCACAGGAGCGGGGCGAGGGTGCTGGCCGTGGAAATCGATTCCGATCTGCAAGAGGTGGCGCGCGACCTTCTCGGAACGCCAGAGGGCGTCTCCTGGGTCCTGGCCGATATCCTCTCCACGAAAAACAGCCTCAATCCTCTGATTGTCGATCGCATCGCCAAGGAGACGGCAGACGCAGAAAGTCACGGCTTCAAACTCGTGGCCAACCTGCCCTACAACGTGGCTGTTCCCGTGGTTGTCAATTTCCTCGAGTCCGCACTGGAGTGGCGCACCATGGTCGTCATGGTTCAGGATGAACTGGCTGATCGATTTCTGGCCCGGCCCGGGATTCCAGACTATGGACTGGTGTCTGTTTTGATCGGGCTTCTCGCTCGGGTCGAGCGCGTACGACGCGTCGGCGCTGCAGCTTTCTGGCCGAGCCCCAAGGTTGGATCCTCGATTCTCAAGTTGATTCCAATCGACTCAAGATCCTTTTCAAAAGTTCCTTACAGCTATTTCAAGGCGGTCGCAAAAGGAATTTTTTCACAGCGCAGGAAAAAATGGATCAAATCGCTCTTGTCAGAATCGGGTATCAGTCAGAAGAATTTCTTCGAAAGAGAACTGGCTCAATTAGGATTTGATACCAATTTAAGAGCCGAATCTCTCTCGCCGGATGATATATTAAATATAGCCGTCGCATTGAGCGGATTAGGCTATTCTACTGCTGAGGAGAATGACAGGGATCGCGCAGGATCATCGGCCAGGTCGAGACAGAGGGGCCGAAGGGGGCAATAAAAACTTTAACTCCTTGAATTCACAGGAAAAACAGGTACACTTGTATGTTTTGTATCTTGCCCCGAATTTATGCAGCACAGGTTAACAACAGAGACGACTGCGCACTCTTTTGCGGGACGAAATGTCTTGTAACTCCTTATAGAAATATCGACTAGGGAGTTCAAAAAGGGATGGATGAGGGCAGAGATCAGGTTCGGCGGATCAAGGACCTCCTCGATATCGTCGACGTGATCGGTTCGTATATCGAGTTGTCCAAGCGGGGCACTCGGTATGTGGCATTGTGCCCCTTCCACGCCGAGAAGGCGCCATCCTTCTCCGTCAATCGCGAGGAGCAGTTTTTTCATTGTTTCGGCTGCAAAAAGTCTGGGGACCTCTTTGATTTTGTGATGGAAGTCGAAGGAATCGCTTTCCCCGAAGCTCTCAAAATCTTGGGAGAAAAATGCGGCATCGAGGTGGTGACCACGAGGGGGCGGGCGAAAACTGCCGGAAAGAGCTTCAAGACTCAGCTATACAGAGTTCTTGAATCAGCCTGCAGTTATTTCGAGCAAAATCTCGCTACGAATCCTGGGACCAACGCTCGGAGTTATCTGTCGAACCGGCGGTTTCCGCCTGAGTTTTGCAAGGAATTCAGGCTTGGTTTTGCCCTCGACGGCTGGAGAGGCCTGCTGGAGGATCTGACCCGCAAGGGGATTCGGCAGGGCGATCTCGAGAGAGCGGGCTTGATAAGACAGAGCCGCTCCGGGAGAGTTCATGATCTCTTCCGGAACAGGCTTATGATACCGATCTTTGATATGCAGGGGAGGGTTGTCGGTTTCGGCGGACGCGTTCTTGACGGTTCGGAACCGAAATACATCAATTCTCCCGAAACGGAACTCTTTCAGAAGAACAGGCTGCTCTATGGACTGAATCGCGCACGCCAAGCCATCTCGCTCGACCGAACGGTCGTGATTGTCGAAGGTTACACGGATGTGCTCATGGCCCACTATCGCGATGTGTCCAACACGGTTGCCGCTCTGGGAACGGCTCTTTCCCAGGAGCACGCCCGCCTTCTGCGGCGCATGGCCGATCGCGTTGTGCTTCTCTTCGATGGCGATAGTGCGGGCGCGGCCGCGGCTCAAAGAGGGATCGAGATTCTTCTCGCCAATGACCTCGACGTCACGGTGGTGTCCCTCGACAAGGGGAGCGATCCCTGTGATTTCTTCGAGCGACACAGCGCCAGCGACTTCAAGGAGCGGATCGTCGAGCAAGGGAAGGACTTTTTCGACTTCACTTTGAGTGAGCTCGAGGCCCGCTTTGATCTGAAGTCGCCCGGAGGGCGCACCCAGGCGGCGCGCAAGCTCTTTAGCCTGGTGACCGCTGTGGGAGACCCGATCAAGCAGGACCTCGTTCTGCACCGTATCGCCGAGCGGCTCGGTATCAGAGAGAACCTGCTGCGATCGGAGTTCTTCAAGGGACTGCGCGACCAGTCGCGTCACCGCCCGGCGCGGGGGGAGCCCGGCTCGTCCTCGCAGACGAGCGAGACGTCCTCGCAGACGAGCTCGCAGACGAGCAAGACGTGGTCCAAGGCTGAGGAGGAACTCCTGCTCGGTCTTTTGATGCAGCCTGCTCTGATCGATGAGTTCAGGGAGACGCTCGCCGCGGCCAGGCTCGAGGGCGTGGCCGAGACGAAGATCCTCGAACTTCTCCTGGAGCAGAAGGGGCGCGGATCGCTGCAGCCCAAGGAACTGCTCTTCGAGTTGCGGAACGACGACCTCGCCCGAAAGAGATTGATCTCTCTTCTGTCCGAGGCGCGTTCGACGGAAGCGAAGAGTCTGGTCGCCGGCGCGCTCCGATTCTTCGATTCCCAGGCGGACGAAGATCGGTACCGCAGCCTGAAAGAGTTGAAAAAAGACGTGATCAAGAGAGCGGACAGCTCCGACGCCGACGAGTCGCTGGCGGAGCTGAACCGTCTGCTCAAAGAGAAAAATACAAATCGGCAGCGCGGGATTGTCGAGTGATCGGTCTGTCGGTTTTTGAGATTTCAGAGTAATCGTTGGAGAGGCTTGCGATGGCAGCATCGAAACGAGGAAAAAAAACGGGTC
>CAYXGI010000062.1:0-30048 GCA_964464495.1 uncultured Phycisphaerales bacterium | reverse complement strand
CTGACCGTAAACGGACTTATGACTGCCCACTTCACTTGGCTAAATTATTACGTTTTTCTTATACAGAGGTCGAAGCCTTCTTGAGGCACTGCCCGGTTCGAACGGTGACGGACCGCTACCTTGGGGTGAGACCGGAACGCCTCAAGCTGGCCGCGCAGGTTCTCGGCAGTATCGTCAGAGGAACGTCCCAGGGAAAATTGGGACACTATAGAGACACCCGCCAAGCGGCGGGTGCCGAAGTCCTTACGGACAAAAAAGTTAAGTGGTGGGGGCAGGAGGACTCGAACCCCCGACCCACTGCTTAAAAGGCAGTTGCTCTACCGCCTGAGCTATGCCCCCACTTGTATTTCAATAACGCGTGATCGTCGATCGCAATCCTTCGACCGCGCGAATCAGACTTCCATGATCTCTTTGCTCTTGCTCTCGAGCACCGTGTCCACTTCCTTCTCGAAATCCTTGAGAACGTCCTGGATCTCGTCCTTGATCGCCTTGAGGTCGTCCTCGGTGAGGGCCGAATCCTTCTTGGCGCCCTCGGCGGTCTTGATCGAGTCCCGCCGGATGTTGCGCAAGGTGACGCGGCTCTGCTCGGCAATGTCCTTGATGCGCGCCACCAGTTTCTGGCGCTGCTCCTCGGAGAACATGGGAACCTGGAGCCGCACGATCTTGCCGTCGTTCTGGGGGTTGATGCCCACCTCGGAAAGCTGGATCGCCTTCTCGATCTCCTTGATCGAGCTCACGTCGAAGGGCTTGACCACGATCGAACGGGGATCGGGCACCGAGATCGACGCCACCTGGTTGAGGGGCATCTTGGTGCCGTAGTACTCGACCTTGATGTTTTCCACCAGGGCCGGAGTGGCGCGTCCGGAACGCAGCCCCTTCACCTCGTTGCCGAAATGATCCACGGCCTTCGTCATCTTGTCCTTGCACTCCGCGAGTATTTCATCGTACATCGGAAACCTTCCTTCAGGATGTTTTCTTCGATATTACAGTACCAATCGTATCGCCTTTGACTGCCTTGACGATATTCCCAGGCTTGAGAAAGTCAAACACAAGTATGGGAATATTCTTGTTCCGGCAGAGCTCGACAGCGGTGAGGTCCATCACGCCGAGACTCTTTTCGAGCACGTCGCGATAGGTCAGGCTCTCGAAGCGCCGCGCGTCGGGGTTGGTCACGGGATCGGCCGAGTAGACGCCGTCGACCTTGGTCGCCTTGAGCATCACGTCCGCCTCGATCTCGCAGCAGCGCAGTGCGCAGGCCGTGTCGGTCGAGAAGAAGGGATTACCCGTGCCTCCCGCGAAAACCACTGCCGAACCCTCGCTCAGCAACTTGCACGCTTCCTCGGCGCGAAACTTGTCGACCACGCCCGGAATGGCCACGGCCGCACGAATTTCGGCCTTGCCGCCGAGACGGTTGATCGTGTCGCGCAGCGCCATTCCGTTGATGATCGTTCCCAGCATGCCCATCTGGTCGGCCGCAACGCGCGAGAAGGCGCCTTCCACCGACGCACCGCGCAGAATGTTGCCGCCCCCCACCACGAGGCCGAGCTCGGCGCCCTCCTTGGCGGCGGCGATGATCTCGCGCGCCACTAATTCGATGCGGGACGGTTCGAGTCCGCCCTCGCCGGGACGGCCCATCGCTTCGCCGCTCACCTTGAGAACGACACGCTTGTACCGCATCTTCGAACCCCTCCCTGAAAACCGTGGCGCCTATTCCTTGACGTTGAATCTGGCGAAACGCCTGATCTTCATGTTCTCGCCGAGCTTGCCGATCAGTTCCCGGAGGAGCTGGTCGATCGTCTTCGAGTCGTCCTTCACGAAGGCCTGTTGAAGCAGGCAGTTCTCCTGGTAGTACTTGTTCAGCTTGCCCTCGACGATCTTGTCGACGATATCGTCCGGCTTGCCCTTGATCTGGGCCTTGATGATCTCGCGCTCCTTTTCGAGCACCTCTTCGGGCACTTCGTCAGGAGTCAGGTAGAGCGGGTTGGCTGCCGCGATGTGCTGGCCCAGGTCCTTCATGAACGCCTGGAAGTCATCGCCGCGGGCCACGAAATCGGTCTCGCAGTTGACCTCGACGAGCACGCCCACGAGGCCGTTATGGTGAATGTACGATCCCACCAGCCCCTCGCTCGTCTCGCGCGCCGCCTTCTTGTCCGCTGTCTGGAGCCCCTTCTTCCTGAGATATTCCGCAGCCTTTTCAAGATCGCCTTCAGACGCGGCGAGCGCTTCCTTGCAATTCATCATGGGAGCGCCGGTCTTATCCCTGAGGGCTTTCACCTGCTTGGCATCAATCGTCATTGCTCTTCGGTCCTTTCGTGCAGCAGTGCAGGGAATTGATTCCTTGTCAGAAAATCAAATCAGAATATTTATGTTCGACACACGCTCGGTCGGAGCGCAGATTTCTCGAATGTGATGGTCTGCTCTATCGAGGCCGGCTCTATCGACGAGGAGTCGCGGACTACTCGGTCTTTTCAGTCGAGTCGGTCTCCGGCGCGGAATCAGCGGCAGCCTCCGGCTTAGCCGGCGCCGCGGGCGCAGCAGCCTCAGGAGCGGGCGCTGCTTCGGTCGCGGGCGGAGCCTCGGGAGCCGGAGCCGGTGTAGCCTCAGGAGCCGGTTTCGCCGCCTCGGAAGCCGGTTTCGCCGCCTCGGAAGCCGGTTTCGCCGCCTCGGAAGCCGGTTTCGCCGCCTCGGAAGCCGGTTTCGCTTCAGGAGCAGGTGCCGCTTTGGGAGCAGGCGCTGCTTCAGCCGCGGGCGGAGCTGACTTGGGCGCGGCCGGAGCCGGTGTAGCAGCAGGCACGGGAGCTGCGGCGGCCGGAGCCGGAGCGGGCGCTGCGGGGGCCGCGGCCGGAGCAGGCGCTGCTGCCGGCATGGCGGGCGGAGCTGCTTTCGCGCCTGGTCCCGGACCAGGGCCACGACTGCCGGGACCACCAGGGCCGCCGGGGCCGCCGGGACCTCGTCCGCCAGGACCGCCAGGACCTCGTCCACCAGGACCGCCAGGACCACCGGGGCCTCTTCCGCCCCCTCTGGGTTTTCCACCACCCCGTCCGGCGCGCTGCGACTGCATCTGCTGGCGCCGTAGCTGGGAGGCGAGCTCGAACTGCTCGCCCTCTTGAGCGGCGCGCGCTTCCATGGCGGCCTTCTCGCTGAAATTGGCCTTGCCTTCCATGACCGCCTTGATCATCGGCTCGAGGATCAGTTCCACCGCCCGGATCGCGTCGTCATTGGCCGGGATCGCAATATCGACTTCGTCGGGATTGCAGTCAGTATCGAGAACGGCGATCACCGGGATGCCGAGCTTGTTGGCTTCCTTCACGGCGATATTCTCATTGGAAGGATCGACCACGATGAGCGCGCCCGGAAGGCGGTGCAGTTCGCGGATGCCGTCGAGGTTCTTCTTGATGCGGCTCAGTTCGCGTTGCAGGGAGGCCTGCATCTTCTTGCTGTAGAGCTCCATTTTGCCCGTCGAGTCCATCTCCTCGAGGTTCTCGAGATGTTTGAGACGGCCGTGAATGGTCTGGAAATTGGTCAACGTCCCGCCAAGCCAGCGCTCGGTCACGAAGGGCATGGAGCACTGCCTGGCGCCTGATTCGATGACTTCCTTGATCTGGCGCTTGGTGCCGACGAAAACCACCTGCTGGCCCGAGGCCGAGAGGCGGGAGACAAAATGGCACGCCCTCGCCAGACCGCGCACCGTCTCCTTGAGATTGATGATGTGGATCAGGTTGCGCTTGCCGTAGATGTACTTGGCCATGCGGGGATTCCATCGACTGACTCGATGTCCGAAATGAACGCCCGCTTCGATCATGGCTGTGACTGACAATTTCTGCATGAGGCACCCCCCTAACTTATAAAATAGAAAGAAGTTCCATCAGATCCCAGCAGAAGGGAGGTTCCTTGTCACGCCGGGATCGTCGGTCCGGAAAACACTTTTTTTAAAAGCTGAGACTAAAAGGTTCTAAATTATCAATGGGCGGGGACTTGTCAATTAAAAAACATGAGAATAGGCGCTATCAATGGGTGGAATTTGCTCTTTTCGTTTATATATTTATTTACATGAATCAATCGCTTGCCCCATCGTGGATCAGGGGATATAATTCTTAGTAGAGGATATTAATGTATTTTGATTTATTCTCCCCTGAGGGGAAACACCTATTTCGGATCCTCTTAATTAACAGTTGGTTATGACCGAAATACGCAAAACCATTCTGTTAGCCGATCACAGCGGCGGCACCATGCCTCCCGTGGAGTATCTCCTCGGCCAGGCTGATTTCACTCTCTATCTGTCCGAAAATATCGTCGATACGCTGACCGCCATTGAGGACCAGACACCGGACCTGATCGTGGTCAGGCCGTCCGACTCTCCCATTCCGGCTTTCGAAATCGACGGGATCCTCGAGGCGATCAAGGGCCATCAGCTCGTCATGCTCGCCATCCCGAGGATGTCCAATCCCGACGACGAAATCGGCATCTGTTCCCTCGCCGACGACTTTTACGTGGGAGAGGATCCGGACGAGCTCATCTCGCGCATCCAGATTCTCTCCAGGCGCTCCGGCAGGCTTCGCAAGATCACGTCAAAACTCAAGCGGCTCGAAGAGGAATCGATCACTGATTTCAAGACCGAGCTCTTCAACGATCGCTTCATCATCACTCGACTCCAGGAAGAGTTCGACCGCTCGAACCGCCACCGCCTCGTTCTGTCGATCATCATGCTCGACTTCGATGAGTTCAAGCAGATCAACGACACGCTCGGCCACTCCTTCGGTGATTTCGTGCTTCTCTCCTTCGCGCGAAAGCTCAAGTCGCTCATCCGCAAGATCGACATCCCCGGACGCGTCGGCGGCGACGAGTTTCTCGTGGTCCTTCCCAACACGGACCTCGACGAGGCAGTGCGCATCGCCGACCGTATCCGGTCGATCGTCAACTCCTACAAGTTCGAAAAGGACGGTGTCTCGGCGCGGCTCACCGTGAGTCTCGGGATCAACGCCTACGGCGGGGATGGGTCGTTGACGTGGGAGGAGTTTCTCAAGGGGGCTGATCTTGGGCTTCTTGCGGCTAAGAGCCGGGGTAAAAACCGCATCTTCCTCTTCCCCTCTCTCAGGGCCAAGGAGAACGGGCCCTCTTTTTCCCAGGACGAGTAAGAAGAAAAGGAGACGGAGGGGCTGGGTCTGCGGCGTCGGCCGAAGGTGTTTCGGGGTTCTGCAGCGCCGGTCGCGAGACCTCCTCGTGGAAGAATCCACCCTTCCGAAGAGTATTACCGAGACACAAACCGCACACCGGTGATGTAGGGAGGATTCTTCCAGGAGGAATACCCGGCTCTCTCTGCTGACCATGAACCCCGAAACACCTTCGACCGCCGCCCCCGCGCGCTCGCGTTTCTTACCCGCCGCATAAGAAGAAGACCGGGATTCGTCAGTGCTGATCGATGGGTGTTCGTCAGTTGAGACACGGGGGGGCGCGCTGGGTGCGACACTGGAAGCCAGTCAAACGTAAACGCGCAGTGATAGTCACGCTTGTCACAACCTCGGACGCGCTGTAACGATCGAACCCCCCGCAGCAAACCAAGTCCCACACCGCAGAAATATCTTCGTCTTTTCTCCAAGTGAGAGGGCCGGAGAGCGACGTACTGGACATGCCGTCGGAGACGCGAGGTGTTTTTGAAGCCCTATGGTCGGCGGCGGACCGCGGAGACAGTTCAGGGAAAGATCCGTACTCTGGTCGCAGACCGCGGCTGGTTTGCTCTACCTGGACAGGTCGGGTGATCTTTCCCTGAAGTGGCTCCGGGGACAGAGATCGCAAGGGCTTCAAAAATTCCTCGCGTCGCCGACGTCACACCCCCCTTTCCAACCCTCTCAGACCGTCACGCTTCAGCAAAGAAAAACGAGGGCCTACCAGGAGTGGTTTTTGACCGCAGTGAGCACCTGCTCGGCCAGCTCGATCGCCCGCAGTCCGTGCGTCGACGGCACCTCCGACTCGCCCCCGGCGCGCACGCTGCCGACAAAGGACTCGAGCTCGGCCACCAGCGGCTCGTACTCGTCGAGCTTGAGCTCCTTGACATTGATCAGGTCGGTCATGAGCAGCTTCTTGAGGTTGTCGAGCCGGGTGGCGTCGATGCCGGCCAGGTCGAAATTCTGCATGTCGAGATCGGCCGACTTCTGGGCGATGAGCGCGTACTTCTTCTCGTAATCGAGACTGATGAAGCAATCACTCGAGAAGATGCGCGTCCGCCTCAGGCTCTTGAACGAGACGCGGCTCGCGGTCACGTTGACCACGCAGCCCGACTCGAACTCGATGCGCGCATTGGCGATGTCCTCGCTCGGCGAAAGGATCGATCCGCCCACGGCGTCGATCCTGCGGATCGGTCCGGGACAGAGCTCTAGAATAATGTCGATGTCGTGGATCATCAGATCCATGATCACACCGACGTCGGTGGCGCGGAACTTGAAAGGCGCCAGCCGGTGCGACTCGACGAACCGCGGCTCGATCTTCATGTCCCTGATCGCCACCATGGCGGGATTGAACCGCTCGATGTGGCCGACCTGGAAGACGACATCGCTCTCTTTCACGAGAGCGTCGAGGGCGCGCGCCTCGTCGAGAGTGCTCGTCATCGGCTTCTCCACGAGAACGGAGACGCCCTTCTCCACGAAATGCTTGGCGATCTCGAAATGGGTCACCGTGGGTGTGGCCACACTGACCGCGTCGAGGCCATCGGGGAGATCGCCGAGGGACGTGTAGGGCCGCGTGCCGTACTGATCGGCGATCCGTTCCGCGTTCCGGCCGTCGCTGTCCACCACGCCGACGAGATCGACATTGTCCATCTTGCTGTAGATGCGGGCGTGATGCCTTCCCAGGTACCCCACTCCGACAACGGCAACCTTGAGCTCCTTGTCCACGGTGTGCTCCTTCCTAAATCAATCTCGCAGCGATTCGAGGTAACGGCCATGCTTGCCGTGCAGCTTCTGCTCGAGAAAATCCTTGAATATGGCCACCTCCTCGATTCCCAAGGGGTCGAGACTGGCGACCGCCTCGGACACCGGTTCCTTCGACCGGAAGACAGCGCGGAACGCGGCTGACAGCGCGGTGATGACCTTCTCGTCAAAGCCGTGGCGCCGGAGGCCCACCTCGTTGCAGCGGCGCGGCAGAGCCGGATCGCCGTCAGACACCATGTAGGGCGGCACATCGACCTTGACCTTGGACATGCCGCCAATGTAGGCGTAACGCCCGATCGTGGTGAAGTGCTGCGCGGCGGCCGCGCCCGAGATGTTGGCGCAGTCCCCCACCCGCACGTGGCCGGCGAGGAGAACGTTGTTGGCCATGATGATCTTGTCACCCAGGATGCAGTCGTGGGCCACATGGCTGCAGGCCATGAAGAGGTTGTGGCTGCCGATGATCGTTTCGCCCCTCTCCTTGGTCGTTCCCCGATTGAGAGTCACGTACTCGCGGATCGTGTTGTTCTCCCCCACGGTGAGCCGTGTGGGCTGGCCCTTGTAACCCAGGTCCTGCGGCGCCCCGCCGAGAACCGCATAGCTGTGGACCACGTTTTTGCGTCCCAGGATCGTCTCGGCGTGAACGATCACGCCCGCCATGAGAACCGTCCCTTCCCCGATCACGCATCCCTTCTCGATCACGCAGTGGGGACCGACCTGGACATTCGCCCCGAGTTCGGCGCGCTGGTGCACAATCGCTGTCGGGTGTATGCTGAGTCCTTCGCTCATCTATGCAACATCCACTAGGGTAAATGTCAGTACGCCCTCGGCCACGAGTTTCTGATTGACCTTGGCCCAGGCCTGCACGCGGCCGACCTGGTCCTTGACCTTGGTCGCCTCGATCTCGATCCGGAGCTGGTCGCCGGGGATGACCGATTTGCGCAGCTTGACCTTGTCGATCGACCAGAGCACGGCGAGCTTGCCCGTGTTCTCCATGCGCCGCAGAAGCACGACGCCGGCGAGTTGAGCCATCGCCTCGAGGATGAGCACGCCCGGCATGATCGGCTGGCCGGGAAAGTGTCCCTGAAAAAAGGGCTCGTTGATGGTGACATTCTTGATCCCCACGGCGCGACGGTACCCTTCGAGCTCGATGACCTTGTCGATGAGCAGGAAGGGATATCTGTGGGGCAGCAGGTTGAAGACGTCCTGGATGTCCATCACCGAATCGGACGTCATGGTGCCCGCCACCTCGCGCATCTGGATCTCGTCGACGATCTTGCGCGCCAGGTTGACATTGTCGTCGTGGCCGGTCTTGACCGCCACGATGTGGCCCGACACGTCGGCGTTGACCAGAAAGAGATCGCCGATCATGTCGAGGACCTTGTGGCGCGCGAACTCGTCGGGGAAGCGGACCGTGTTCTCCACGACCTCGCCGTCCCTGATCACGAGGGTGTTGTCATAGGTCGCGCCCTGGCCGTGGCCCGAGGCGAGGAGTTCCTCGGCCTCGTCCTCGAAGCAGAAGGTACGCGCCGGCGCGATCTCATTGCGAAAGGTCCCCTCGTCGAGGCGGTATGAGTAGTACTGCGATGGGAGGCCCTTTTCCTTGTAGTCGAGGGTGTAGCTCAGGGTGAGGGCCTCTTCCGACGAGGGGAGCGCGGTGATGGTGCAGCCCTCCTCGTTCACCACGATCGGAGAGGCGATGGTCACACTCTTCTTCTGGGCCTTCTGCTGCACGACGCCGGCGTCCTGGAGCAGGTCGTAGAAGGGCACGGAGCTGCCGTCGAGGCCGGGGACTTCCTCGGAGTCGATCTCGATCTCGAGGTTGTCGATCTTCAACGCCATGAGGGCGGCGAAGAGATGCTCCGTGGTGTGCACCTCGGCGGGACCGTTCTTGAGCGACGTGCGCCGGAGGTAATTGACCGCGTATTCGACACGCGCCGGAATCTGCGGCTGGTCGGGGAGATCGGTCCGGATCAGAATGACGCCCGTGTCGGGGGGTGCCGGCTTGATCCGAATGTTGATCTCCTTTCCCGTGTGGAGTCCCACCCCGGAAATCTCGACCGTTTCCTTAATCGTTCCCTGATTGCGCTTCAAGACGTGCAATCCTTTCCTTCAATGTCCTCACTGTTTCAAGCAGGGCGGGGATCTTGCGAATGCCGATCACTTCGCGCTGCTTGGCCACACGCTTGCCCGCGGGATTCCCATAGACCACTTCCTTGGCGTTCACATCCTTGGTCACGCCCGCGCGGGCGGCCACGATCACACCGTCGCCGATGTTGAGATGGCCCGCCGCGCCGGACTGTCCGGCCATGATCACGCCGCGGCCGAGGCGTGTGCTCCCGGCCACGCCGACCTGGCTGACCAGAATGGTCTGCTCCCCCACCTGAACGTTGTGGGCGATCTGAACGAGGTTGTCGATCTTGGTTCCCCGTCCGATACGGGTCTCATGGAGACGCGCCCTGTCGATGGTCACATTGGCGCCGATCTCGACATCGTCCTCGAGAACGACGATCCCATACTGTTCCTGCTTGACGATTCGGCCCTTCGACTCGTGATAGCCGAAACCGTCCGAGCCGATCACGGCGCCCGGCTGGATGACCACGCGGTCGTGAATCTCGGTCCGCTCCCGGATCACCACGTTGGGATAGACGAGGCAGTCGATGCCGATCTTCGTGCCCTGTCCCACGTAGACGTTGGGAAAAATCACCGTTCCGTCGCCGATCCGCGCCCCGTCCATGATCACCGTGTTCTGGGCAATCCGCACGCCGCTGCCGAGTACGGCTGTCTGGGCGACGAACGCCGAGGGGTCGATCCCCTCGGGAAGCTCGACCACAGGGGGTTTGACCAAGTCGAGGAGCTTGTCCCAGGCGAGCGCCGGGTCGTCAACCCGGATAAGGCTGAACCCATCGACCTTGAGATCCCTGGCCACGACGAGCGCCGCGGCGCGCGCACCCTCGATCAGGTGGATATATTTATCGTTGGAAATGAAGGAGAGCGTGTCCGGTCCGGCTTCGCGAATCCCGGCCAGTCCCTTGATCATAATATCGCCGTCGCCGTCGACGGTTCCGTCGACCAGTGCGGCAATCTCAGTCAGTCTCTTGTTCAATAAAGACGCTCCAACATGTACCGGTGTCCGCCAAGGCCCAAGCCCATCGCTAGGAGCCGTTTACGATGGTAATGATGGCGTCGGTGATGTCAAGCGAGTCATCGGCCCAGACAACGTCTACCTCGCTCAACCACTTGAGAAAGTCAGTGGGATCGCTGCTCTTGACCTTCTGAACGGAGTAGGGCGCGGCATAGACAATGTCGATTCCGTGCTCGCGGCAGTACTTGCCCACGGCGTCTTCCACCTCGGCGCAGGCGGCCTTGAGGATCTCGGCTTTTCGGCTCTCGAGCTCGAACTGCAGGTTGCGGCCCGCGATATCGAATTCGAGCTTCTTTCTCTCCAGCGCGGCCTCCTTGTTGAACGCCTCGCGGCTTCCCTTGGCATAAACCATGAGTTCGCCACGCAACTGATCGAGCTCTTGGCGCATGCCGTCGAGCTTGTCCTGGCTCTCGCGGGCGATCTTTTCCAGTTCAGCCTGATTGGCGTCCATGCCCTGGTGCTCGCTGAGCGCGCGCGAAAAGTCGACAGTCGCCGAGAGACCGGCACGTTCCGGCGCGGGGCCGCCGAAGCCGGCGGTGGGGCGGCCGAAGCCGGCGGTGGCAAATCCGGCAACGATGAGTGCAGCGCAGATGAGAACCACGCTGGACACTTTTGAGAAACCTATCATCTCTGTCTCCATTCTCGTTATCAGAACCAGTTCTGAATGTTGAAGCTGAACGACCGGCGATCGTCGCCCTCGTACTTCTTAAAGGGGATACCGTAGTCGAGCGCGATGGGAAGCCCCTGAAAAACGGGAAGCGTGATCCGTAGGCCGACGCCGTAGCTCGACCGGAGCTCGCGGATCTCTTCACCGGCGTGGATGTCGGACGCGATGCCGCCGGCGTCAACGAAAAAGACCCCTCTGAAGATCGGCGTCTCCACGTCGTAGTAAGCGTCGTAGTGCGAGTAGAGGGGGATCATGTACTCGGCCGACAGGGAGTAGGCAAACTCACCACCGATCGGATCGTCGCCAATGCGCGGCCCCACCTCACGCCACTTGAAGCCGCGGATCGGGAACCGCCCCGACGAACCGCCGACGAAGAAGCGCTCGAAAATGGGAATGTCATCCATGTCGCCCTGCTCGTGCTCCCACCCCACATTGCCGCGGAAGATGAGCTTGTGCACCTTGCCCGTCGCCGTCTCGAAGAGCGGCACGTGCACCGTGGAGTTGGAATAGATGCGGTTCATCTCGAGGTCGTTGCCCAGGACGCCGCCAGTGTACTCGTAAGAGAGCCCGGTCGAGACGCCCTTCTTGGGATCGAAGGGATCGTCCACCTTGTGGTAGCGCACCGAGGTCTCAACCGACCGCCGGCCCGTGGCTCCCTCGAGCTGCTTGGCCTCGAGCGGCGCATTGTTCGACACGTTGCGCATCTTGATCTGCTCGTTGCGCAATCCGAGACTCACACTCCACTCTCTGCTGAGCCGCTTGCCGAAGGCGGGCGCCAGACCGGTGCGGGTCACGTCGTACTCGTCATAGTCGGTGGCGCGGTGATAGGCGTTGAGGCTGAAGCTGATCGGGTTCGGCTGGCTGTCGAAAAAGTAGGGTTCGTGAAAATTGAGGTCGTAACTCGAATAGACCGTACCCGGCATGGCGCTGAGCTGCAGCGTCTGCCCGCCGCCGTGGAAGGCATCGTGTGTGAAGAACTCGACCGGAGCCGCCCAGGGCGACGACGGCCCATCGGTGAGATCAAAATTGCGCTTGGCAATCCGCCCGCCGCCGAAGAGTCCGCCGTCGGTGCTCGCGCCGAGAGTGAAGAAAAAGAATCCTGTCTTACCCTCCTCCACCTCGATGACGAAATCCTCGTACTCGGGATCCTCGGTCTCCTGATTCACGGCCAGCACGCGGGGCTGCCCCTGGCGATTGACGAAGAACTGGAGCGCGTTGAGCTGGCTCTTGGTCCAGTTCATCTCGTCGCGCCGGAAGATGTCGCCCGGGTTGAGGGTCACCTCCCTGCGAATCACCTTGTCCTTGGTCAGGGTGTTGCCGAGCACGATCACGTCGCGCACCTTTTTCTTGTGGTCCTCATAGACCCAGAAGGTGAGGTGCACCACCGGCTCTTCTTCCGCGTATAGCTCGGCGGGATCGAACACCTTGGCGCGGATGTAGCCCCGTTCGCCGTAGAATTTCTCGATCTTGACGATATCCCTGTCGATGCGCGCCTGGCGAAAGAAGTCTCCGCTCTCGATCTCGATCATGTCGAGAATCTCTTCGGCAGAGGATTCGAGGCTCTCGATCGGCACGCGCTCGTTGTTCTCGAACTTGCAGAAGCGCACCGCGATGTCGCCTACCGCGAACCGTTCCCCCTCCTGCACACGGATGACGATCTCGGCCTCGTCGCTGTCGCCCTCGATGCGCACTTCCTCGAGCGAAATGCGCGCATCGAGGTATCCGTCACGCCGGGCGAACTCGTTGAGCGCCACGATGTCCTGCTGGAGCACGTCGGCCTTGAGCTTGCTCGTGAAGATCCACAAGGTAGGCGTGCTGAGATCCATTCGCTTCTTGAGCGTCCCCTCGTCGAGCTTCTCGTTCCCTACGAAGGTAATCTCCGACACGGTGACCTTTTCGCCCTCGAAGACCTCGAAGACGGCCTGCATGCCGCTCTCGTCTGGTTCGAGCCAGACATTGATCTCGGCGAGGTAGTAGCCCTTGTTGCGATAATAGTCGCGGATCCTGTCCGCGTAGGAGGCGAGCACGTAGGGAGAGATGATGCTTTCGTCGCGCAGGCCGAGGAGCCGGGTCAGGTCCTCCACATCCTCGCCGACCACACCTATGAACCGGTGGCCGGTGATCCGGTCGTCCGGCTTGACGTAGAGTATGACCTTGACGCCCCCCGGCACGGCGATCCTGTCGCTCCGCACGGCGAGGATTCGAAAGTCCTCGTTCTCATAGAGGGTCTTGATATCCTCGGAGAGTGTCTCCTCGGAGAAGACGGTTCCCGCGCGCGTCTTGAGGTTGCTGCGGATGCGCTCCTCGGAGACGTGCGCCGTGCCGTTGATCTCCACCTCGACCACGAGCTCGCCCTCCTGCGCCGAGAGCGCTGCTGTGAGGTGCAGGAGAAAAACCGCGCACACGAGGGCGCGGGGCAGGTGGATCGGCTTGCTCATAACCTGAGGTCTTCCGGCGAAATGGTCTCGCGGGGCTCGACATAACGCTGCCCCTCGAAGCGCATATGGTTTTTGAAGAACATAAAATCCACCTTACCCGTGGGACCGTTACGCTGCTTGGCGATGATCAGCTCGGCCTTGTTGCTGTTTTCCTCGGTCGTGGGATTGTACTGCTCGTCACGGTAGATGAAGATGATCACGTCAGCGTCCTGCTCGATCGAGCCCGACTCGCGCAAATCGGCCATGAGAGGGCGCTTGTCGGTCCGCGTCTCGAGCGACCGGTTGAGCTGGGAGAGGCAAATGATCGGAAGCCTCAGCTCGCGCGCAAGGTACTTGAGCCCCTGCGAGATGCGTGCGATCTCGATCTGCCTGTTCTCGGCGCGGCCGTCGCCGGCAAGAAGCTGGAGGTAGTCGACGATGATCAGCTTGATCTTGTTCCTGTGGCGCGCCACGATGCGCCGCGCCTTGGCCCTGAGCCCGTTGATCGACAAGCCCGGTGTGTCGTCGATGAAGATCTGCGCCCGCGCGAGCCTGTCGGCCGCCAGGGGCAGCTCCTGCCAGTTCTCGTCGGAGAGCATCCCGCGCCGCATCTTGTGGCCGTCGATGCGGGCGTTGGCGCAGAGCATGTTCTGGGCGACCTGTTCGCGCGACATCTCGCAGGAGAAGATGATCACCCCGTTCTCGTCGGAACGCGTCCCCACGTTGTCGGCGATGTTCAGGGCGAGACTCGTCTTTCCCATACTGGGGCGGGCCGCCACGATGAGGAGTTCGGCCGGGTGCATTCCGTCGAGCATCTCGTCGAGATCGCGGTAGCCGGTGCTGAGCCCGGTGATGCGGCCCAAGGCCTCGGACTGCAGCGCGTCGATCTTCTTGATCGTCGCCCTCAGGAGGTCGCCGATCTGCTCGGTGGTCGTATCCCTGTCGAATCCGCCGATGTCGAAAATCCGCTGCTCGGCCGCGTCGAGGAGCTCGCGCACGTCCTCGGGCTGGGCGCGCGATTCGCGGATGATCTCGGTCGCCTCGGCGATGAGGCGGCGTTGCACGGCCTTGTCGCGCACGATCTGGAAATAGTGGCTCGCATTGGCCGAACTGGGAACCGCCTCTGCGAGTGAGATCACGTAGTCGATCCCCCCCACCCGGTCGAGGATCCCGCCGCGCACGAGATCGTCCTTGAGAATAACGAGGTCGATCTGCGACCCCTTCTCGTAGAGCTTGACGAGCCTCTCGTAGATCTCCCGGTGGGCGGTGCTGTAGAAATCGTCGGGACGCAGGGTGAGCACGCTGTCGCCGATGGTCTCGCGGTCGAGGATCATCGATCCGAGCGAGCACATCTCAGCGTCCCGGTCGTGGGGTGGGACGGTTTCCTCTATCCTCTGCTCGTTCATGCTCCCTCTCCCTCGCCGGCATGCGCCCGGTCGGACCGGCAGATGCCCGGCCAGACCGGCAGACGCCCGGCCAGACCGGCAGACGCCACTTTATTTTAGAGAACATCTAGCCCAGATCGGCGTTGTCCTCAGCAGGCTCAGTCGCCGGCTCGTTGGACGTCCCATCCGACTCGGCGCCGTCGGTCTTCTCCTCCACGATCCAGACCTTGATCTCGGTCTTGATCGTGTCGCCATGGAGCGCGACCGGGACGGAGTAGACGCCGACCTTCCTGATGTTCTCTTCGAGCTTGATTGTCCTGCTCTCGATCTCGAAGCCCTGGACCTTGAGCGCGTCGAGGATCTGGGTTGTGCCGACCGAACCGAAGAGATTGCCCTCTTCCGAGGCCTTGGCCTGGATCGTGATCGACACGGTCCCGAGCTTCGCGGCCAGTTCCTTGAACATTCCAAGACGCTCCATCTCCTCCTGGACGTACTTCTTCTTGAGGAGTTCGGCACGCCGGAGATTATCAGCCGTGACAAAGGCCGCCACGCCGCTGGGGATCAGGTGATTGCGGGCGAATCCATCCTTGACGGAGATGATGTCGCCCTGTCTCCCGAGTTTCTCGTCATTGACAAGTAAGATGACTTCCATGTGAATTTTCCTTCAGAATCATCAAGGACAGGAGTCTGTCCGGGTTCTGCCAAAGGCGCAGACGATCGATCAACCGACAGTGGGCATGAGCGCAATAAAGCGGGCGCGCTTGATGGCGTTCTTCAGCTTCCGCTGGTGCTTGGCGCAGTTGCCCGAACGCTTCCTGGAGAAAAGCTTCCCCTGGGGGGTGCAGAGTTTCTGCAGGATGGTCACGTCCTTGTAATCCACTTCCTCTTTCGACCGGCAGAACCGGCAACGATTCTTCTCGCTGAACTTCTTGTACCGTTTATTCCGTATCATTGTCTATTTCCTTCGCTTTCTGCGTTGTGACTCTTTTCACTCGTCGACCCGAGGTTTCTCTTCGCTTTCGCCGGCGTCTGGCGATTTCTCGCCGACTTCGGGCGAACCCTCATCCGCTTCAGGAGACTCCGCCGGGGAGGCGTCGGCCTCGGTCGGCTCGGCCGCAGCTGATGGGGTGTCCGGCTCTTCGGATGCGACGATCGGTTCGTCGGTCGTGGTGGCCGGCGTGACAGCGTCCTCTACCGGCGGTGCAGAATCGTCGGTAACTGTCGCGGGTGCGGCGGCTGTCGCGGGTGCGGCGGCTGCGGCGGGTGTGGCCTCTTTGGCAGGCGCCTCTCTGGGTCCCTCGCGCCGCCTGTGTGGAGGCCCGTCGTCGAATCTGTCGTCCCGCGCGGCGCGGTCGTTTTTCATGCCGATCACTTCATCGATATCGGGGATTTCCTTGAGTCTCAGGAAGAGCGCCCGCAGCACGACACTCGAAAGACGGCACTCATGGTTCAACTGCTTGACAGTGTCCTGAGCCCCATTGAAGTAGGTCAGCGTGTAGAGGGCGGTGTCGCGCCCCTTGATATCGTAGGCGAGCTTTCTCTCGTCCCAGCGGGTCATCGAAGCGAGTTCACCTCCGCATTTCTTGATCAGACCTTCGACGATCTCCTCCACCTCGTTGGTGTCTTTTTTGACCTCCGACAAGTCGATGACAAACATGCCCTCGTATGCGTTCAAATCTCAACTCCCTATATTTACAAACCTTCGAGCTTTTCCAGAATTTCTATACGCTTTCAACAAGAAAGCGCCAATCTATCTCATCGGAGCTGATGGAAGACGCCGGTGCCCCCATCATCGTCCTGTCGTTTTTCGATATTTTCCTCAAGCACTTTTCCTCAAGCACTACTGTGTCAATTGTATTGATTCATGCACTGCTCGACGTCGCCGGTATCGATCCAGAGCCCTGTTGCGGCAGCGGCTCTCCCGATGAACGCCTCGACCGAATCCGCCTCCTCGGGAAGAAATTCGGAAAGGACGAAGTCATGGGCGACCATCTCGCGAAAAGTATCGTTCTCCGGCGAGGGCCCGATGCCGCATCGCAGCCGGGGAAATGCATCCGTTCCCAGCGTGCTGATGATCGACGCCAGTCCGTTGTGGCCTCCGGCCGATCCGCCGACACGAAACCGTAGCTTTCCAAAGGGCAAATTGAAGTCGTCGACGACGACCAGGATCCGGTCGGTGTCGAGCATCTTGCGCACGGCCAGATCGCCCACGGCGCGGCCGCTTCGGTTCATGTAGACCATCGGCTTGAGCAGATAGCCACAGGCCGTTCGTTTTTTCAATTCAGCAAGGCGGGCGAGCTTTCCGTAGGGTCTAAACCGCACGCCTCGGTCGCGCGCCACACGGTCGACGACCATGAAGCCCACGTTGTGCCTCGTTTTGTCATACCGGGCGCCAGGGTTGCCCAGACCGGCGACGAGCCAGGCCTCGGGCGCGTTGCGATTAAACCTCGGAGCCATCATGGTTCAAGGTCACTCGCCCTTGCCATCCTTCGATCCTGCGTCGTCACCACCGTCCTCGGGCGTTTCTTCACCCTCGGCCGGTTCGGCGCCTTCCTCACCCTCGTCAACTTCGGCTTCCGGTTCAGGTTCGGCCGCCCGGGTGACGATCGACACCACGGTGTAACCAGTATCCTCGTCGAGTTCGACGCCCTCGGGCAGAGCAATATCGCCGAGGTGCAGCGCTTCCTGGACACCGAGTTCGCTCACGTCGACCACGATGAACTCGGGAATCTGCGTGGGCAGGACCTTGATCTGGATCTCGTTGCGAAGCACTTCCTGGATCCCGCCGTCATCGATGCCCTTGGCAACCCCTTTGATCTTGACAGGAACCGAGATCGAGATCACCTCGTCGAGCTTGATCCGGATGAGATCGAGATGGATGATTTCGCTTCCCATCGAATCGTACTGGATGTCCTTGATGATGGCCGTTTCCTTGTTACCCTCGACATCAAGGTCGAGGATTCGTCCGGCCTGGCGGAAGAAAGCCGCAACTTGTGTCACGCGAACTGAGAGCGAAAGGACCTCGGCGCCGTGGCCGTAGAGCACGCACGGAAGCAGGCCCTCGGCGCGGAGTATCTTGGCCGACTTCGTGCCGGCTGAATCCCTCTTCTTCGCCTCTATCTGAAGCATTTCCATTACTTATCAATCCTCCTCGGTTCAAAAATCAAAAAGGCGGCTGATCGACTCTGAGTTATGCGTGTTCCTGATGGCATCGGCCAGGAGCGGCGCGATCGATACGATCTGGATCTTGTCGCTTTTCCTGTCACCAAGAGGAATCGAGTCGGTCACGAACACGCTTTCGACGTCAGCCGCTTCTATTCTTTCCATGGCGTTGCCGCACAACACCGGATGGGTGGCACACATGTAAACCTTGTTGGCGCCGAACTTCTTGACGATCTTGACGGCGTTGGTGATCGATCCACCCGTGGCGATCATGTCATCGACGATGATCACGTCCGAGCCATCCACGTCGCCGATCAGATGCTCGACCGACGTCTTGCCCGTGGCGTCCCGTCTTTTGTCAACGATGGCGAGGTTCGCCTCGAGACGCCGGGCGTATCCGCGGGCCATCTTGATCCCGCCGGCATCAGGAGCCACCACGGTCAGCTGGCGGCTCTCGAGCGTTTTCAAGAAATTGATCATCACCGGCTTGGCATAGAGGTGATCGACGGGAATGTTGAAAAATCCCTGGATCTGAGCCGAATGCATGTCGAGAGTCAGCACGCGATCGACGCCCGCCGTGGTGAGCAGGTCGGCGACGAGCTTCGACGAGATCGGCACCCTTCCTTCGTCTTTGCGGTCCTTGCGCGCGTAGCCGAAGTAGGGGATCACCGCCGTCACCCGGCCGGCCGAGGCCCTCTTGCAGCAGTCGATCAGGAGGAGCAACTCCATCAGGTTGTCGTTCACCGGGGGACAGGTCGGCTGCAGGAGGAAAACGTCGGTGCCGCGGATGTCGTCGTTGATCTTGATGTCGATCTCGCCGTCGGGAAAACGGTCAACGACTGCTGATCCGAGCGGGATGTCGAGCTTTTCGGCCACAGATGCGGCCAGGGTAGGATGAGCCATTCCTGAAAAGAGAACGATCTTGTCGCGGATGATCGGGAATGTTCCGCTTTTCATAGATTATTTTCCCCAGCAATCACGCAAACATCTTGTGATACGAACGGACCAAATCGCTGATTATACACACCCTCTATTTTGTTTTCCTCTGCCGCTTCGAAAAGTTCGAAAAACGCGGCTCCCTTGAGCGTACGATTTCAAGAGAGACACTCTCAGCGGCAGCGCAATCGGCAAACCTTCTGCAGGCCCTCTGCAAACCCTCTGCAGCGGCGACCTAACAGCTTTATATTACTTAGTTTACTTAAAGAACATCTCGTCCGACATTCTGCCTGGCGTCCAGTCCGCGGGTCAAACCGACCGTTCATAACCCCTTCGCGGAGCCTTGACTTAAACGAGCGAGGGACAAAAGGAAGACTATCTACCAGATGGTATGGGTAAAGTCAATGATAAGTCGCTGAAAGTCTTTGACCCATCTGTGGTTCTCGGGCATAATCCCCGGATTCAAAAGATATTTAAATGAGACAGACGCACGAGGCTGTCTCGAAGATGCAGGATTTGATCGATGAGCAGCGTACTCTACGACACCAAGGTCTACGAAAGCTTCGCCGAAAGACTCAAGCCTCTTCTCCAGGGGCCCAACATAAAACAGGTCAACTCGCGGGAGCTGAAGAAGATGGCGGCCAAGACCGGTTTCAAGACCTGTTTTGGATCCCGCGCCTGGCGCTCGGCGGTATCGAGCCGGATCGGGCCGAAGACGGTCTATCTCGGCAGCGACGCCGTGGTCCTCCCCCATCCGAGCGATGTGCACAAGGGGATCATTCAAAAAGCGCCCGAAGAGCTGGAGAAGGTCCTGCACATCGTCAAGACCCTCCCCTTCATCCATGTCCGTCGCCAGTTGGGGGACAATGACGCTTACAGTCCCGTGTGCAACCTCTATATCTCGGTTGCGGACAAGAAAAATGCCCGCCTCGCCTACATGTGGTCCCACACGACAAAGGAGCCCGATCCCAGTCAGCCGGGCCCCGAGTTCACCATGCTTCATATACCAGACGAGCACAACCTGCGGCAGCAGGTGCTCGCCATGCCCGAGCAGCAGATCAACATCGCCCTCGCCACCGACTACATGGGCGAGGACAAGAAGGGTTTCCTGCGCCAGTCGATGTGGTCGGCCGACCGCCGCGGCATGCTGGGTCTCCATGCGGGCACCAAGGTCATCACGGCGCGCGACGCGCGCGATGGCAAGCTCAAGCGATACGGCGTCTACCTCTTTGGGCTCTCGGCCACGGGAAAATCTACGTGGTCGTGCCACCAGCTCGGTCTCGACTACGAGAAGGGGGAGATGACCGAGGTCTGCCAGGACGACATCGTCTATCTCAAGCCCGATGGCGGTTCCCACGGCAGCGAGAACGGATTTTTCGTCAAGACCGATGTCGATCCCGTGCTGCAGGAAGCGATGTACCACTCCCTCACCCACAAGTCGGCGCTCATGGAAAACGTGATGGTCGACTCCCACGGCCGCCCCGACTTCATGGACGAATCGCTCTGCGCCAACGGCCGGGCGGTGATCGCCAAGGAGGAGCTCAAGATCAAGCGCGGACGCAGGATGGTCTGCATCCAGGCCGACTCGATCGACTTGCCGCCCCTGTCCGAGCTCGACGGGATCATGTTCGCCTTCATCACACGGCGGAACACGATCATGAGCTTTGCCCAGCGGCTCACCGCCGATCAGGCAGCGCTCGCCTATCTCTGGGGAGAGTCGAGCCACAGTTTTGCCACGCAGCCGGCCAAGGCGGGCGAGTCGGTGCGCACCGTGGGCACCGATCCCTTCATCGTGGGGTCGCGCGCGTGGAAGGTGAACCGATTCTACGACATCATCATGAACCTCGAGGCCAACCACCCGGGCAAGGTCTCCTACTTCCAGTACAACACGGGCGGCATGGGCGAGATCATCCACGGAAGCGGCGCAAGCAAGAAGATGATCCGCAAGGTGGAGCGCGTGCCGATCTCACTGATGGCCGCCATCCAGCGCGGCGACGTGCGCCACACCAACCAGTACGAGATGGGGCCGATCGGCGCCGAGAGGATCGTCTCCTGCGTGGACGGCGATGAGCTCAACAAGTACAGGCCCGAGAACTTCTACTCCCAGGAGGAAATCGACGCCTACGTGCACGAGCTCTTCGAGGGGCGCCTGGAGTACACCGCGCAGATCGCCGACGAGGGCGACGGCCTCTACTCCGAGATCGTGAGGCTCGCGGAAAAATCGTGTGGTGGTTCCCCCAAGAAATCACGGTCGCGCCCCTTCCCCGTGACAGGCGCCCGCGATCCGGCACGCAAAGCGCTCAGCAGTTCTGTGGGGCCGATAGCACGCATCCCGCGCGGCCGGCTGTAGGATCAACACTGTGGGCGGGTCACCAAAATTGCATTTTCGCCGTAATCCTTTATTTTTCAATAAAAGGCATTGAGCAGGGATCGACGAACGTTCAGTCGGTCTCTCCTGGCCGGAAGAAAGAGATAGGGAGCAACAAGGTGAATCTCGGATTGAAAGACAGAACCGTTCTGGTCACCGGCGCCAGTCAGGGACTCGGTTTCGCCGCGGCTCAAGCTCTGGCTGCCGAGGGCGCTCGCTTGGCGATCGCCTCCCGGTCCGAAGAGAACCTCGAAAAAGCCGCGGCCCTCCTGGAGGCCGAAAGCGGCAGTGCACCCTATGTGGTGCGCGCCGACCTGACACGCGCTGACAATATTCGTGGCCTGGTGGCCCAGACTGCGCGCGACCTGGGAGGGCTTCATGTTCTGATCAACAATGTTGGCGGGCCGCCGCCAGGAAACTTCGGCGACATCGACGACATCGGCTGGGCCGAGGCATTTCGGCTCACCGCCATGTCCACGATCCGGCTTGTACGCGAGGCGATCCCCCACATGAAAAAGGCTGGCTGGGGGCGGGTCGTCAACATCCAATCGCGCTCGGTGAAAGAACCGATTGACGGACTCATTACCTCGAATACGATCAGGCCGGCGGTGATCGGCCTGGCCAAGAGCCTCTCGCGCGAGCTCGGCCCTCACGGCATCACGGTGAACAATGTCCTTCCCGGCTACATCCGAACGGAACGGCTCAAGGAACTGGCCGGCACCTTGAGCGAAAAGGACGGACGTAGCGTGGACGAAATTTTCGAGGCATGGGGCGAGGGAAATCCCGTGGGCAGGATTGGCGAACCGGAAGAGGTCGGCGCGCTCGTGGCGTTTCTCGCTTCGGAAAAAGCAGCCTTCATCAACGGCGTTTCGATCCTCGTCGATGGCGGCGGAGTGCGCTCCCTCTTGTAGGGAATCATGGCTGAAAAAACGAAGACCTTCCTCGTCGCGCTCTGCGGCCTGCCGGCGTCGGGCAAGTCGACCTTCGCCCACGCGCTGGCGGTCGAGCTCGATGGTCGCGAATCACTCAAGGCTATGGTAATCGCCTCTGACACGGTGCGTGCCGAGATGCCGGCGCTGAGCCGGACCTTTTTTCCCGAGGTGGAGAACGCCGTGCGCCGACTCACTCTCGCCCGTGCGCGCGACGCTCTCAAGGAAGGCTTCCCCGTTATTTTCGATGACCTCAACTACTACCGCAGTATGCGGCGGCAGCTCTACACCATGGCGCGCGATCTGCGCGTCCCCTATTTCGCGGTCCATCTCGCAACGGACGAAGCGCAGTGCGTGGCACTCAACGCGGCGCGGGGGAAAACCGTTCCCGACGAGGTCATCATCACCGATGCGGTGCGCTTCGATCCGCCAGGTGAATTGCCGTGGGACGCGGCATTCTTGACAACCGATGCCCTGTCCGTCACCGACGAGGTCGTGGCCGGTGTTGTGACCGGCATGATGGAGAAGGCACACCAGTTCATCCCACCCCTTGACGAGCCGGGCACAGGTCCCATCGAGAAGACACGCCGCGAAGAACTGGACATTCTCTCCCGGCGCGCCATGGGAGAACTCTTCAAGAAGCATGGGAAGTTGATCGACCCGAAGTTGGTCCACAAAAAACGAATCGCCCTCGTCAACGAAGCCGTGGAACAAGAACTGACCAACGATGAGGCCGAAAGACTCTTCCGCGGGCGGGTCACCAAAATTGCATTTTGGTCATAACTCCTTTATTTTGCCTTCCATTTCAACAACCTTCCTCCACAGGCTGGAATTCTCTACCCCATCCCTTTCGATTCGCCGCAAAAACCTGCACACGGTGGAAGGAGCGAGATCCAGATTCACGGCGATCGCCCGGTCAGAAACTCTCGAGCACTTCTTCATCAGGTAAGCCTTGATTCTTCTGCGATCGCGAAAGGAAATCGTCGAAAACCGGATATCGACGAGACAACAAATATCCTCCGGAGAAGGCTCGGTCACCATGACCATCGCGCGCGCCTGGGGCTGCCGGACCAGGTCACCCTTCGCCTGCGTCGCCACGCGGCGGCCGACAGCCTTCACGAACGCGTCGCTCCCAAACACAGGCCCTCGTCCGCTCCCCTCTTGGGGTCTTTTGTCATTCTGCCCAATCCCCGACTCCACGTATTTTTTGTACGCCCCCATCTGTCTTGGCCCCCTCGCACCGCCAAAGACCGAAAAGACATAATCAACATCGACGAAATCCCCCTCGCCCCTGCCGCTGATGTATCGCTGATAGCTCGACCACCGGTAAGCCTTCGGCGCCGTGAACCCGTCGAGCCGGCTGGTCCGGCACGGGTTGAGGTGAATGTATCGGGAACAGTCGACGAGGTAGGATCCGTCCTCCACGAGGATCGCGTTGTAACGCCCCTGCCAGAGGTAACCTGTACGATCATGTCGATTATTGAACCAGCGCGCGTATGGCCCGATCACCTTGCCGATCCACTTCGATAGTCCGGCGCGTGGTGTTCGCACCAGAAGATGAAAGTGATTGGCCATGAGACACCAGGCGTAGACGACGAGCCCGCCCTGGTCGACGATTGCCGAAATCCTTTCCAGAAAATGACGGTAGTCGACCTCATCGACGAATGTGGGAAGCCGGGCTACACCCCGAGAGAAGACATGGTAGATCGCGTCGTCGAATTCGACGCGCAGCAAACTGCGCATGGGGCACCTCCTTTCATGCAGGAGAGGCCGTTCGAGAAGCGCAAAGGTTACTGCTTTTATTTAATTAAACGACTTACGACCAAAATGCAATTTTGGTGACCCGCCCACATCTTAACCGACCTGCTTGACGCAGTCGATTACGGTGCCATCGACCCACTTGATGGCGGCTACCACCTTGTCGCCCGTGTCGGGAGGCGCCGGCGGGCCGCCGCAGAGGGTGAAGACCTCGTCGCGGATCTCCTCGATCGGACGGAGCCGCAAGGCGCTCCCCTCGACCGCGTGGAGCAGGTCGGTCCGCAACGGATTGATCGCGATGCCCCGCTCGGTGACGATCACGTCAATCAGTTCGCCCGGGCCGCAGAGCGTGGTGACATCGTCGACGATCACCGGGATGCGGTCGCGGAAGGAGGGGATCGGCAGGATGGTGCACTTGGAGAAGAGACAGTTCTGCCACCCGCCGATACCGTGGAGCAGGCGGCCGTCGGAATGTGTCACCACGTTGGCGTTGAAGTTCACATCGACCTCGGTGGCGCCGAGCACCACGGCGTCGACCATGGAGGCGAAGTTCCCCTTGCCGTGGTAGTTGTAGCTCGTGAAGGGGCTCGTGTTCTGGTGACGAGGGTTCTCGCGCATCGACGCCACCCCGTCGAGGTCGAAGGTCTGCCCGTCGAGAATGTAATCGGTCAAGCCCTCCTCGAGCATCTCGACGAGGTACTTGTTCGATCCGCCGCGCACGAAGCGCGCCTTGACGCCCGCGCTGCGCATCATCTCGGACAGGTAGATGGCGAAGGCGAGCGACGTGCCCCCGGCGCCGGCCTGGAACGAGAACCCGTCCTTCATGATCCCCGCGTCGCGCACGAAACGCGCCGTGAGTTCGGCAATGAGCAAGCGATCGGGGCTCTTGGTGATGCGCGTCGTGCCCGACACGATCTTCGACGGATCGCCAATGCGATCCATGACCACCACGTGGTCGACAAGGTTGCCCTGGATCTGCCACGGAATGCAGGGAAAGGGAATCAGGTTGTCGGTCACCACGATCACCTTGTCGGCGTACTCCGAATCAGCAAGCGCGAACCCGAGCAGACCACACGCCGACGGCCCGCTCACGCCGTTGGCATTACCAAAGGGATCGGCCGTGGGCGCGGCGATCACGGCGATGTCGATGTGCACCTCGCCGTCCTGCACAGCCTGATAGCGCCCGCCATGGGACCGCAAAACGCCCATGCCGCGCATCTTGCCCCGCGTGCAGTAATCGCCGAGGGGACCGTTCATGCTCCCCTCGATGTGGTGAACCACTCCCGATTCGAGATGGTCGATGATCGGTGCGTGGCACGGAAAGGACGCTGACGGAAACCAGCGCAGGCCCTTGACTCCGAGCGCCGCGGCCGCGTCGAAGACCGCGTTGGCCACGAAGTCGCCGTTGCGGAAATGGTGGTGGGTCGAGATGGTCATGCCGTCGCGCAGCCCGGCTCTCCTCAACGCTTGCTCGATGTCGGCCACGACCTTGTCGCCGTCAGCGGGGTAATCAGCACAGACCGAAACGTGAGGCGCTGCCTTGCGCTTCTCGGGTCGGTGTTTGCCCACGCCCTCGAAAGGCACTGCGGCTTCGCCATTGATCTCTGCCGGCACGCGGCGGCCGGCTGCATTCTCAACCATCTTGGGAGACGCCATCAAATCACTCCTTTGTCCTGATCCTCGTCTTCGCGCCAGCGGGCATCTTCGCGCCAGCGGGCGGAGAGCTTGCCAGTCTTCTCGGCGAGTTCCACCGTGCGAAGCGCGCGCTTGACCACGGGCGGATCGATCATCTTCGTGCCGAGAGACACCACCCCCAGCCCGGCGGCCTCGGCCTCCTCGAAAGCGAGCACGATCTTTCCGGCCTTGGTCACCTCGGCGTCAGCAGGCGCGAACGCCTCATGGATCACCGCGATCTGCCGCGGGTGAATACACCCCTTGCCGTCGAAACCGAGCGCCTTGGCCTCGAGCACCGACGCGCGCAAGCCCTCCATGTCGCCCACATCGGAAAAGACCGTATCGATCGGCTGGACATTGGCGGCGCGCGCCGCGTTGACGACCTGGGAGCGCGCCCAGAAACTCTCTCGCCCCTCGAGGGTGCGCTGCGTGCCGATGTCGGCCGTGTAGTCCTCGAGTCCGACAGCGAGGGCGATCACGTTGTCCGACGCCGACGCCACATCGAAGGCGCGGATCGCACCGAGAGCGCTCTCCATGATCGGCATGAGATAGACGGGGTTTTCGATCGTCTCTCTCTCGCGGATCTCGGCGATCCGGCTGTCGACCGCCTTGACCTGGTCGGCCGACTCGCACTTGGGGATCAGGATCACGTGCACATTGCAGGGCACCACCCAGTCGAGATCATCGAGCCCGGCCGGCAGCTGATTGATGCGCACCATGCGCTCCGCACGCCCAAAATCGAGAGCGCGCAGGGCGTTGCGCACCACGACGCGCGCCGCGTCTTTCTCCCGTGGGGCAACCGAATCCTCGAGATCGAGAATCACTGCGTCCGGTTCGTGAAAGGCGGCGTTGACAAAGAACTTCGGCTCGTTGCCAGGCAAGTATAGACGCGACCGCCGCATACGAAACTTCTCCGTCGCCGCCCCGTAGCCGGCCCCGGTAGGGGGCAAATAGGTTCCGCTCACTCCGACGCCAGAACGCCGCACGGCGCACTCGACTCTGGCGGCGATCACGAAGGGAAGCGCACCGCTGTCATCGATGGCCAGGCGCGCGTGGAGCACTCCCAGGGATTCGAGTACCCTCGAGGCGAGCTCCTCGGTAACAGGGCCATACATTGACGCCACCTTGCTCGTCAGAGCGACCGTGATCCCGCCCGAATCTGCAGATTCAAAGGTGACGCGGCAATCGGAACGGACACCCTTTCCGCTCCGGCCGGCGACTGCTTTCTGCGGCATTGTATTGCACTCCTACCTCGGTTGCGTACCTTCGCGACGGCCGGCGAAATGCCGCCAGCGCGGCTACCGGCGTGCCGGCAGCCGGGAAAGACGAAAGGTACACAATCGTTATTGTTAGAGCAATGGGCTGCGGGCCAAATCGGACGGCAATTCTCCCGCCCGGCGCGGCGCGGCGCGGCACGGGACGCGGTGCAAGTTGGCGCTTGAATCAGATCATTGAAAAGTCCACTATACGCGATCTTGGCGCCCCGGCGACTTCACCTCTTTTTGCACGGCTGACGAGGAGAAAAAAAAACATGAGCCTCGACCTCAAGGACTTTTCCCGGAACTACTCGAAACAAATCGACGAGCGGACCGCGGCAGGCATTCCGCCGCTGCCCCTCTCGGCCGAGGATGTAAAAACCCTGTGCCAGAACCTGCTCATTCCGAAACTCGATCCCAACCTGCTCAAGGTGCACGGGCAGACGGACACGGTCGCGTCCCTTCTCTACCTGCTCGATGAGCGCGTGCCGCCCGGTGTCTATCCGGCCTCGCACGTCAAGGCCGAATTCCTCAGCGAGCTCGCTCTCGAAAAACAGGAATCGCCCTACGTCAACGCCGCGCAAGCGTGCGACCTGCTCGGGCGCATGGTGGGCGGCCGCTGCGTGGCGTTTCTCCGCGAATTGATGGCGAAAGGAACGGCGCTCTCAGAGACCGCCCTCGGCTGCCTCGAAAACATCATCATGGTCAACAACGACGACTTCAACGCTGTCGTCGAACTGGCGCGAGAAGGAAACGACCACGCGTCCAAGCTTCTCAAATCGTGGGCCGAGGCGACATGGTTCGCCAACCGTCCCGAGGTCGAGACGGTCCAGAAACGTGTGGTCATCCGCCTCACCGGCGAGATCAATACCGACTTCCTCTCGCCCGCCCAGGAAGCGGGCACGCGCGACGACATCCCTCTCCACGCGCTCAAGATCCTGTCGACCAGCCCCGACGACCAGGAGTTCATCAGCCGCGTGAGCGCGCTGACCGCCGGCGGAGAGAAACTCGCCTGCGTGGGCGACGTGGTCGGAACCGGATCGAGCCGCAAGTCGGCGTCCAACTCTCTCGTCTGGTGGATCGGTGAGGACATTCCATCAGTGCCCAACAAGCGGCGCGGCGGCATGGTGCTCGCCTCCAAGATCGCGCCCATCTTCTTCAACACCTTGCGCGGCTGCGGCGCCATTCCGGTCCGCTGCCCCACGGGCGATCTCAAGGAAGGCGACGAGATCACCGTCGATCTCTCCGCCGGAACGGTGACCGGCCCCAGCGGCCAGACCCTGACCGAGCTCAAGGTCGAACCGGCATCGATCATCGACGAGTGCCGCGCGGGCGGCCGGAACACTCTCATCATCGGCCGCAAGCTCACGATCAACGCACGTTGTGCGTGCGCCGATCTGGGAATCGACACGGGCGAGCCGGCGCTCGATCTTCCCCAGTCGATCGCCCACCCCGCCGGACAAAAGTACTCGCTCGCCCAGAAACTCGTGGGCGGCGCATCGGGTCTGGCCGGGATTCTTCCCGGCGAATACTGCGAGCCCAAGGCTCATCTCGTTTTCAGCCAGGACACGACGGGACGCATGACCCAGCAGGAACTCCAGGAACTGGCCACGCTCAAGTTCGGGGCGCCCACGATCCAGTCCTTCTGCCACACCGCAGCCGGGCCGCGGAGCAAGGACTCGACCATGCAATTCGAGCTGGGCGCCTTCATCAAGGAGCTGGGCGGCATCGATCTGCGGCCGGGCGACGGCGTGATCCACACCAACGGCAACCGATTCCTCCTCCCCTACTTTGTCGGCACCGGGGGCGACAGCCACACGCGCTTCCCCATCGGGATCAGCTTTCCGGCCGGGTCCGATCTGGTCGCCTTCGCGGCGAGCCAGGGCTACTTTCCGCTCGACATGCCCGAATCGGTTCTGGTCGAGTTCACGGGCGGCATTCAGCCGGGGATCACAACGCGCGACATCGTGAACTCGATCCCCTACGCGGCCCTCGCCTCGGGCAAGCTCAACCTCGAGAAGGGCGACGCAAAGGTCAATGTCTTTGCAGACCGTATCGTCGAGATGCGCGGGTTGGAGACGATGACCGTGGAGATGGCCTTCAAGCTCACCGACACGTCGGCGGAGCGGTCGGCGGCCGCGTCGACCTTCTCCTTCGACCGGGGCCCGATCGAGGAGTACGTGAAAAACAACCTCAATTTCATCAGGAACAATTTTGCACGGCGCCACGAAGCCGCAGTGGTGGGCGAGCTGATTGCGGCCTTCGAGAAGTGGCTGGCCGACCAGGCCTTGCACAGTGCCGACGAGGGTGCACAGTACGCCGACGTGGTCACTGTCGACCTCGACACGATAACCGAGCCTCTTCTGGCCGCGCCCAACGATCCGGACAAGATCGTCACCCTCACCGAGGCGGCGGGCACGACGGTGGACGAAGTCTTCGTGGGAAGCTGCATGGCGGACATCACCGACTTCCGGATCGCGTCGGCCATTCTCGAGGGTGAAAGTCTTCCTCACACGATGAAATTCTGGATCACCCCGCCCGACAGGGAAACCTACAGCCGCCTGGCGAGGGACGAGGTTCTCTCCGCTCTCGTCGAAGTGGGCGCCAATGTGCACGTGCCCGGCTGTTCGCTCTGCATGGGCAACCAGGCCCAGGTCGCGTCGGGGTGCACCGCGCTCTCCACGAGCACGCGCAACTTCGACAATCGCATGGGGGTGGGCGCGCAGGTCTACCTCGGCTCATCGGCCGTGGCCACGGTCACCGCTCTTCTTGGTAGGATTCCGAGCGTTGACGAGTACATGGACATTTTCAATCGCAAGGTGGCCCACAGGATCGATGAGCTCACGCGGCCCCTTGTTCATCAGTAATATCTTTTTGTAAAAGATGATTAACAAAGGGCAGTACTCTGGTAAAAACGCCTCACACTAACCGGCTTTGCTATGAATCCTCGCAGATTTGATTTTCATTTTCTTCGCCAGTTGGGCTGGATTCTTTGCAGCGCTAACGGTTTGTTGAAAATCGATTATGTCGTTGATGGCCTTCCTGACCTGGTTGAGGCTGCCAGGGTTGTACGAGACAATTTTCCGCAGGTATCCGTTCTGCTTTATCCAGTAGGCCATGGTCCAGGCGATATGGCAGAGTGCCCAGTGGCGTTCGATCCTCTGGCGTTTTCGGACCTGGTAGTGGTCCATCATGAAAAAGTCCTTCAGCTCTCTGTAGCAATTCTCGATGCCCCACCTGAGTCGATAGAGAGCCACGATTTTCTGAGCCGAAAAGCGCGTTTTATTTGTGATCAGAATGTGGACTCTCTTTTGATCTTTCTGCCCGTAGGGGCCGAAAAGGATCACTATTTTCAGGGGGACATGGCAGTCCTTCAGTTTACTCTTAAAATGGTAGGACATAACCGTCTTAGTTTCGCCATCCGCAGTTTT
>CAYXGI010000061.1:18756-30349 GCA_964464495.1 uncultured Phycisphaerales bacterium | reverse complement strand
TAACAACGCGATTCACCAGATGGCGCTGCGCGCCACTGGTGATCGCTAAGACGTTGGGCCTCGCACCCCTGTCGCCGGCCAGAGGATATCGTACGAACGCCACCACTAGCCATTTCTCTGCTCCTACTCTGTGATAATACTTCTGTTACACAGACCCACGTCTCTTGTGATAATTGCAAAACGATTTCAAGACGTGGTGGATTATCATTCACGCCATGAAAAACGATAATCGAAACAGAATTCAGACCCAAAAGATCAAAGACGCCCTCGACGATCTGGACGCCCTTGATCTCGCCCGGCGCGACCCGCGGGCCGGTTCTTTCTCACCGGTTCGGCCAATCTGCTTCTGATGAAAAAGATCTCGGAGACCCTGGCCGGTCGGGCCGTGTACGTTCAGCTGCCTCCCTTCACCTGGGCTGAACGGATGGGTGTGAATCAGGGTGATACCCTGGACATCTTGTCGAATTCAGGGAGCGCAAAGGATGCCGTCTTTGTCGGCGGCTATCCACCCTGCCCCGGGCGCCCGCGCCGCCCCGGCACCCTACCGCGTCCCGGCCGTCTCGGCCCGCCGCGTTCGTAGGCGGGCGGCTTCAGGAGCTCGGGATCGAGCTTGCCGAGCGCGGTCTGGAGTTTCTCGATGAGGTCGTTCCGATTCTGTTCCGTGAGCCTGGCGAGCAACGTGCGCGCCGTGTCGGCGGGCGAAATGTTGAGGCCGTCGAGTGTCCCTGCCGCGTCGGGATTGCGTTCGAACGACGCGAGGAGCTCGGCCAGCGCGGTGTCGTAGTCCTCGCGCTGGAGCGCGATGCGCGCGCGGCCGGCGATCGCCAGGGCGACGTAGTGGTCGGCCGTGGCGCGAACGTCCGCATTCGGCTCGATCCAGCGATCGTAATGGGCGATCGCCCGCTCGTAGGCGGCGAGCGCTTCGTCGACTTCGCCGCGGCGGCGGTTGAACTCGGCAGCCACGATAGCCGCGTACCCCGCGTACCATTCGATATGCACGGGGACGTCCGGTTTCTTCAGCATCTCCTCGTAGAACTCTTCGAGCTTCTCGTGGCCCCGCTCCCTGAGGATGCGGCCGCGCAGCCGGTCATGGAGCGGCCACGAATTCGGAAATCGTGCGATTCCCTCCTCGAGCACGAGCGCGGCCTGGCCCGAGGCGCTGATCAGGGTGAGAAAGTCGTAGTGGGTCACCACGTGGGCGTCGACGGCGAGCGGATGGCGCGCGATGGCCGAGTAGGCGGCGTGCAGATCGGTGAGCCATTCCTCGGTGCCCTGAAAGGCTTTCGACCATGATGCCCAGTCCTTTTTCCCCCGGACCGCATCGGCGATCGCCTTGCGCCGCGCGTCGGCGAAGAGGCCGAGCACGCCGAGGGCGTTCGGGCTCTGTTCACCGGGGGGCATCAGGTTCACCGCGGCCTCGGCGCGGGCGTGGGCCTCTTTCTTGTCCCCGAAGTAGTCCGCCGCGAGAGAGACGATCGCGTTCAGGCGCCAACCGTACATTCCGAGCTCCTCGGCCTTGAGCGCCGTGCGCTGGGCGTCGGTGAAGAGGCAGCGCACGTACTCCTCGTCGGCGTCCGATTGCTCATTGGCAGAGGCGAGGAATGCCTCGGCCAGTTCGAGATGCTGGGCGGCATCGTTCGATTCGAAGACCTTGTCCTGATTGTGAATCCGCGATTCCAGCTCCGGGCTCTCTTCCGAGTGGCCCGTGGCGCGTGACCAGGCTTCCACATCGATCACGCCGGAGCGGTTGCTGAGCCCCTTGTGGACGGTGGCCATCATCCGCGCCCGCGGCGACACATCGCCGAGACGTTCGAGGGCGCCGATCAGCGCGGTGCGATCCTTGCTCTCCATCTGGAAGCTGAGCGCCTCGTTGATGAGCTTGACCGCTTCCTTGGAATTCGCCTTGGCGAGCGCCGTCCGGCCGAGCTGGCCCATCTGCTCCACGTCGAGCCCAAAGAGAGCGAGACGAAGGAGGTCGACGGGTGCCGCGGCGGGGTTCTGGATCGCCGCTTCGAGGAGCGAGAGGCGCAGGGAGCGGTCGCCGTTCTGATAGGCCTCCTCGACCGCCGTGCGGTCCTTGATGTCGCGGCTCCCCACTTTTTCGATGAGCGTACGGTCGCCGCGCACGACCGGCTTGGGAGCGGGGCGCCCCTCGATGCCGTCGCTGATCGCCTGGAAAACCGAATCGGTGTCGAAAGCATAGTAGACGTCGTAGATCTCCTTGCCGTCGAGCTCGACGCCAACGTGGCGCGGCGCCACGCGTTCGCCGTCGAAGAACCTCTTGTAGAGGGTCGACTCGATGGCGATGTGCTCGCCGCAGGTCACGCTGCCGAAGCGGGGGCAGAGGATGCGGCGGCCTTGGTCGTCATAGTCGCGCGGCGTGTGGCGATAGACCGAGGCGATCACGCAGACGTAGGGCTGGTAGAGAGCGGCGATCTTCGGATCGCGATAGCGGATGCCCGCGTAGTGCTCGCTGGCGATCTCGCCGTCCATGTTCACGCAGACGAGGATCGCCTTTCGCGTCTCCTTCGAGACGGCCTGGGCGTCTTCCCAGTTGCGCTGGAAAGTGATCAGGCAGGGACGCTTCCAGTCCTCGGCAGTGGGGGCGTACCACATCTTCTCCCTGTCGACGAGAGGATCGGGTTGGTCCTGGCCGAGGGCGAGCGGAATCGAAAGGCAGAATATGATGATGACCAAGGCAGATCGTGTGATTCTTCGGGTCGCGAGCATCTTGTCTCCGTGCATCTGAACGATTTGTGCTAATATCTCAAAAATGGGCTCTTCGGGTCAGTGGAAAAATGGTTAAGGAATGTAACAGTCTGTAATCCCTTTTCCATTGAACGAACAGGCCTTGCGAAGGATCGGCTCGGCGCGTCTTTCCATCGTGGGTGCTGTTGATGGGACCAATGAAGATTAATTCATTTTGCGACGCGAGTAACAGTGAATTGCGAAAAATGCTGGGGTAATTACGGGATGTTCCGGATAGGCGAAATGGATTACCCCTAACTGTTATTCACGGAACGGACCGTTCCGTCAGTTCTAGAGTGCTCAGCCACCCTCGTCGGGAGATGTATCGGTCTCCGGCGACTTCCTCAACTCCTTGATTTGTTCGAGGAGTTCGTCGAACTCCTTGTCGGACAGGGCCGGCCCGCACAACTCGACGATGACCGGTATGATGTGCCGGAGAAAAGCGTTTTTCTTGCTTTCCGTCAGTTTAGGAAGAACCTTCCTAAGCCCCCACTCCATGATACGGGGCTCTTCGACTCACTCTCATCCGCTGTCATCGCCCCCGCTGCTCGCGGTGTTGTCCGTACTGCTCGCGGGCTTTTTCTCGGCAGCGGCTTGCTGGCCCATCATCTGCTGCATCATCTTCATGGGGCCGCCCTTCATGCCGCCCATACCACCCATTCCCATCATCGGGCCTCGGCCCTGCTGGGTGCCCTTGGGATCGCTGTGGCCGGGCCCACCGTGCATCATGTCCCTCATGAGCATCATACTCATCATGCTCATCATCGACATGGCCATCTGCGGCATCATGTCCCACTCGGCAGAGCTTTTCGATTCTGTCGAGCACATGTTCTCGAAGAAGCCCTTCTTCTCATCCGCGGACAGACCTTCGGAGCACTTTTCGAAGATCCTCTTCATCATGCTCATCCGGTCCTCGCGGCACATCTTGTCCATCATCTCGTCGATCATTTCGAACATTTTGTCCATTGGCCCGTCCTTTCATGATATTTACGCACGCCCGGTGCGCAGACGGTTTCCTCATCATGACTGTGTCATGTTTTCGACGGATTCGCAAGATTCTATTAGCGCGCTCCGGTCAGGGAGTCGCCTCGACGAACATCTGGTCGACGTAGATCGAGTCCTTGATCCTGTTGCCCTTTGTCCTGTCGAGATCGAGAACCTTGATGTAAACGGTCCCCGAGATCGAAGCCGGCAACGAGAAGGTTTGCGCCGTGTCATCATCGGACGTCTTGGTGACGGTCACGATGTTCATGTAGTTTACGTCATCCGTGGAGTAGGCGAAGACGAAATCGTCGCCCTCGGTATTGAAAGTGTGATAAGCCTCCACCGAGAAGGTGTACGCGCTGTAACCGCCGACCACATCGATGCTCCACTTGTGTTCCAGGAACGACCTGTTCGTGGCCCGTTCCGTGATTCCCTCGTAGACATCGTCCGAGGCGTGGGTGTCGGCGTAGCTGCCGCTGATTGCGCCGTTGCTCACCGGAATGTCCATGCCGGCAAAGAACAGGAGCGGCGCGCTGCCCGTGGAATAGGACCAGATCGGCCCCGGTGTCGATTTTCCGCGGTTGTCGTGGGCAACGATCTGCCAGTAGTACTGCGTGTTGGCGTTCAGCGCTCCCGGATCGTAGGTGATCGACGTCTGCGTGGCGGGGTAGCTCGGCGTCGTGTCGAAGTAGCTCGGGGGCGATGTCTCGCCCAGATAGACCTCGTAGTAGACCGTATCGATATCGACCTGGCGATCGTGGTCGCGGCTGCAGACCATGATCGAGTAGCGCTGCTCGTCGAGTTTTGCCGTTGCGCCAATCAGGGCCTTTCGCAGAAAGTTCTCCACCCGATACTCGGGGTGGTAGGGGCCCGTCCAGCGGACGTAGGGAAGCGCCGTGACCTGCTTCAGCGTTTCGGTCGACATCTCGACGAGAAAGGTGTGATCTGTCAGAAAGCGGTGAATCTGTCCGCCCAGGCTCTCGATGTCAAAACGGAATTCAGGCAGAGGGGTCGAGACGAACTGGACGAGAAAGAGTGAATTCGCCGGCCGCGCACTCAGTGTGCGGCCCATGACCGGCAGTCGCGCGAGGGGATCGAAGGAGTGATCGCTCAGGCAGACATCGTATGTTGTCGCCCGCACCCGGCCGTTGATGTTCTTGCTGTCCCCGCTCACCGCGTAGAAAGCCTGCGAGCGGCCGCTCGGCAAGATTTCGTCCCAGAGATAGATCTGAGTGTCGCCGCCGGGCACGAACAGGGTTCGCAGGTCGACGACGTCGTGGGTTGTCCTGTGAAAAACGATCCCGCCGGGGGTGACCAGGCAATTGATCCCCGATTGTTTCTCCAGCCGGGCGCCGAGAGCCGCTTCCTGTCTGGACAGATTTTCGCCCGCTCAGAGCGAGCAGGTCATTGCCAGCAACGAAATCAGTACAAAAAAAGTAAGACAGGGTTTTTCAGGTGGGATTTCACGGGCGACTCTCCTTCTTCTGATTGATTGAAAAGAGCAATCTGGAATGATCGCAACTGTCTTGTTCGAGAGGTGATCTTCTTTTCCCGATTGAATTCGAAACAAGATGTCTCTTCGCAAGATGCTGATTTACAGGCTGCTTCTAACATTCATTTATACTCATAAGAGTCGATAGTACAAGGGTAAACCGCGCGGACCACCTCGGTGCGGAGTCTTACCGCCGGTGGCGAGCTTGACCGTCGTTGTGCGTGCCGGCGGCGAATCGATTGAAATCGTTCCTCTTTCGGGCACAATGAGTTTTACATCTGACGCGCGATCAGTCCTGAGCGGCACGGGAGAAATGGCGGCATGGACAAGAAAACGATCAGGAACCGGTTCGCGGAATTCGTGGGCGCCGAAACTATCGATCGTTTCATGGACTCACTTCACAACAAACCCACCTGCCGGACGCGCCTCTTCCACTGGCAGGAGAAGCTCTGGGACGACTTCCGGTCGCGCTACCAGATCGAGGAGCTGAGCCACGATCGGATCCTGGAGCTCTTCGCCTATTGCCACCGCCACGACAGAGATCTAAAAGAGGGCATTCCGGATGAGACCAAGAGCTATCACGACAGGAAGAGAGAGCAAGGCACTCACTTTCTCCGCGAGGCGTATCGTCGCGTGGCGGCGCGTTATTTTCCATTCGCCGCTCATGAAGAGATCGCCATCGAAACGGCTCAGCCGGCCCGGTCCCGGCACTGCACACGCTGTTGTGACGAATTGCAGGGCTACAGAAACAAGGCCCACCACGCAACGATGACCCTTGCCGACTATGACAAGTATGTCTGCGACATGGAGGCGGAGAGCGTCGCGATCTACGATCGGCTCGGCGAGGATTCGGGGGTCGGGCGGCTCGAGGGCCTGGCGCTCTACTTTTTCGAGAGGCGCGTCACGGAAAGGGCGACCGATCCCGCCCTGACTGGCCTGGCTGCCACACTCGACGAGACAGGCCGGGGACTCTTGTGCGCCGCGGACCTCATGCTCGACGAGGCGCCGTTGAACAGCCTGCGCGCCTTCGTCGAAGGAGAAACGATCACGATCGACGCGGGGAAAAACCTCGAAAAGCTAAAAGAGCTCTTCGATTTGCAGGTCGGCAACGCTGCCGATCGTCGCATCCTGAGAGAGTGCCGGTGGCTCTACATCGCGCTCAATGAGTTTCACCGAGAATCGAGCTGATCTCAGGGATTACCTCGACCGCTCCAGCGCAAGCCGAACAGCAGTGTGGGCGTTGACGACTCTACGCACGCGTTTTGTGCGTCTACGCACGCGTTTTGCGCTTGCGCAGGACAGCGCTGATCTTGGTGCGCGCCTTGACGTAGATGTACTTTTCCAGCTTCCGGAGCCTTTTGCCCATGTCGATCGGATCGCCGAGGGCGGGGATCTTCTTCGCATTCTGCCGGTGGGTGAAGACGACCCAGCTCTGGTTGTTGGGATGGGGCCAGGAGAGCGGCACGCAGGCGAGATCCCGCTCGCCGGCGAGGGACTGCATGTAGTGCGGCGTGTAGGTCACGCACTCGGGGTAGGCCCACTCATCGCCCGTATAGTTCACGTCGCCGCGCACGTAGGTGGCGGCAAAGATCGATGTCGGCGTCATGACCTTGGCCGCCTCCGAAAGGCAGCGCGCGATCTGCGCGCCCGACGCGTGAGAAAAGATCGACTGGGCGAGTAAAAAATCGAACTCCCGGCCGAAGGTGGTGAGAGTGAAATCGCCGTCGTGGCTGAAAGAGGGCTTCTTGAGATCGATCAGGTCCCGGCCGATCTCGTTCTTGATTCCCTCGTAGACGAGCCACTCCTCGGGCTCGATGCCGTGATAGTTGCCCGGCAGGAGGTAGGGAATGAAGAGCCGCCCCCCTCTGAGCGACCCGCATCCGATATCGAGGAGGGTGTGGTTTTCGCGAAGACCGAGCAGCGTGAGAAGGTTGAACTGCATGGCGGCCACGAGGTCGTACTTCTTGCCCGGCCCCACGAATGCTCTGTAATGGTTCGTCCCCGTGGGAAGAGATTCGCCTGATTTTTCTTCTGCTTTCTCGTCTGACAAGCGCCCGGCCCTCATTGGTTGGAGTTCTCTCTCGTTTTCTCATCCGTGAGCCACGTGATGTTTATGCCGCGTATGATACCAAACGGAATTTTGAGCGGGATGGAAAAAGAACAGGGCGCTGCCGATCACTCCTCGACGACGAGGGTCACCGCGGCCGATGCCGCCTTGGGCAGATACCACTTTGAGATGAACGTGAGGTAGGCCATGTAGAAGGTCCGTCCCACCAGCGCCGGGTTGTTGGGGATCGAAAGTGCGGCGTCGGCATGGCCCGATCCATCGAGAGCGCCCGATCAGCCCGGAAAGTAGCCGGCCGTGTTCCGGAGCGTGTCATCCACGCCGATGGGGAAGAAGATCCCGTTCCCGAAGGTGAATCCCGTGTCGATGAGCGAGAGGCCGTTGAGATAATTCTGCCCAGCGCCCGCGGGATAGTCGAAGGAGAGATCGATGGTCTCGCCGGGAGAGACGTGGCCGGTGACGGTGAGCGCCGGCCCCGAACCGAGCTGGGTCTCGATCAGCGTTGACCGGTCGGCGGTGACGTCGACGTTGACAGTGCGCGGGGTGTAGCCGGTGGCCGAAAAGGTCACGTCGTAATTGCCGGGGGGCAGGAAGTAGTGAAAGCGCCCCTCCGGCCCGCCGCTCCGGTGCTTGTCGCCGGCCGTGTAGTTGATGCCGGCGATCTCGATGTCGGCGGCGACCGGATCGCCCGACGTCGTTTCGGTCACGTGCCCCTTGATCGGGATCTCGTGTTCGAGGAACCACTTGATCCCCGGCCAGGTGAGCGGCCCCTCGGCGAGGGCGTCATTGTAGTCGGGCTGGAAATCGAGAGCCGTCTCCGCCAGAAAAGCAAAGCCGCCGAGATCGTTGAGTTGCCACTGGTAGTGCTCGCTCTCGGCCGACGCCTTGCGGGTGTAGCCATAGTAGTTCATCTCGGTGGAGAGCTCTGTCGCTTCGGCCAGGTAGTAGTTTTCCATCACTGTCGGCATCGCCGAGCTCAGATAATAGGTGTACAGCACCTCGCGGCCGTAGTTGTGGAAATCGAGCACCTTGGCGAAGCGCCGGTTCCGGGAGAGAGCCATCATGTTCAATGTCTCTTTTTCCGAACCGGGAAAGGGTCCCTTGTAGGTGTCGGAGCTCGGGCTCGTGCTGCCGCTGTAGGGGCCTTTCCAGCCGTAGGGGTAGTTGCGATTCAGGTCGACGCCGTAATAGCCGCTGCTGAAGGGGGTGCGGTTCTTGCGCCAATATTCGTAGACATTGAAAACATAGGTGTAGCCATCAGGATTCCAGACCGGTGAGATCCAGATTTCATTATTGTCCACGATCGCGGTGATCTCAGGATCGGTGCCGTAGTTGTCGAGGAGCTGTTCGATGATGTAAATGGCGAGCTCTGGCGTGACGATCTCGCGGGCGTGATGGCACGAGACGATCATGATCGTCGGCTCATCCTCGTCCTCATCGACATTGTCCGAGATCTTGAGCGCGTGGATCGGCCGGCCCTCGGCGGTGTTGCCCACGCCGGTGAGGGCGCCCACATCGATGTTTCTGGCAACGGCGGGATGGTCGGTCTCGAAATCGGCCAGGAGCTGAAGGATGGTGTCATAGTCGCGGTAACCGGGCGGCACACCCCGGCCGGAAGAGGAACCGATGATCTTCGGCTCGAGCCCCATCGCCCTGAGCTGGCGCAGCTCCGATGCCGACACGATGGCGTCCACCGTGCCGCGCGTGGCGTGGCGTCCCGCCACGTCGATGCCGAGGCTCTCGAGGGAACCGATCAGCGCGGCGCTGTCAGAGGTGGCGATCTCGATACGATAGTGCAGGTCGTGCTTTGCGAACGCTGTCGTACCCGCGAACGAGAAAATCAGAAGACCGAAAAGCATGGCGATGACGATTCTTGACATGTTCAGGTTCCTTACAGCGATTCGAAGTCAGAGTCTTAGGGTGGCTGCGGGGACGATCGGCTCCGAGCCGAAGGACTCGGCTCCATGCCGAAGGCACGTTCCTACAAGATACCGAGATCAAACAAAATAGCAAGAATTGATATTTCCCGCGCAGGAGGGTTGCATCCCCCTGGATCGGATCTATCCAAGCTTCAAAAAGGAGCTTTGATTGATTAGAATCAGCCTCTCGAAAAGACAGCGCACCCCGTCTTGTGAACATTCAGGAGCGACAATGATTCTCAATTTACTTTCCCGAGCGGTTTTAGCGGGATTGTTTTCCCTGTTTTTCAGCACATCCGATCTTGTGCCCGACGAAGAAACCGTCGAGCAGAGGGCCGCGGCGATCCACGACGCCGTGCTCACGATCGACACCCACGTCGACACACCGTTGCTGCTGATACAACCCGGCTTCGACATCGCAAAGAAGAACAATCCGCGCAAGGGCGGCGGCAAGCTCGATTTTCCCCGGATGAAGGAGGGCGGGCTCGACGCGGTCTTCTTTGCCGTGTTCGTGGGCCAGGGTCCGAGGAGTTCCGAGGGCAACCGGAAGGCCAAGAACAAGGCCCTCGATATACTCGACGCGATCCACAAGGCGGTCAAGACCCACTCGAGCCTGGCCGAAACGGCGCTGACCCCCGACGACGCCTACGCGATCGAGAAAAAACACAAGCGCGCCATCTACATCGGCATGGAGAACGGCTATCCCGTCGGCCGCGACCTGACCATGGTCAAGCGGTATTACGATCTCGGCGTGCGGTACATCACCTTGTGCCACACGCGCAACAACGACATCTGCGATTCGTCGACCGACAAGGCCGAACACAATGGCGTGAGTCTTCTTGGAAAAAAGGTGATCGAAGAGATGAACCGTCTGGGAATGGTGATCGATGTCTCGCATATTTCCGATGCGGCATTCGACGACGTTCTGAAGTACACCAAGGCGCCCGTGATCGCCTCTCACTCCTGCGCGCGCGCCATCTGCGACAATCCGCGAAATCTCAGCGACGACATGCTCCGCGAGCTGGCCGAGAAGGGCGGCGTGATCCAGATGTGCATCCTGAGCGACTATGTCAAGACGCCCGAACCGAATCCCGAGCGTGACGCCGCGGTTAAAGAGTTAAGAGCGAAGTACAAGAATTTCAGCGATCTCTCCGACAAAGAGAAGCAGAAGGCGCGCAAGGAGTGGTTCGAACTCCAGGAGAAGTTTCCTCGGAATCTGGCCAACGTCTCCGACGTGGTCGATCACATCGACCATGTGGTCAAGGTCGTGGGTATCGAATACGTGGGTATCGGGACGGATTTCGATGGCGGCGGCGGTGTGGATGGCTGCTTCGATGTGAGCGAACTGGGGAACATCACGATCGAACTGGTGCGCCGCGGCTACAGCGAGGAGCAGATTCGGAAAATCTGGGCCGGGAATTTCATGCGCGTCTTCCGAGAGGTCGAAAAGATCGCCGGAGAGGTTCATTAGGACGAGCGATGTAGAAGCGGGCGGGTCACCAAAATTGCATTGAGGTGGAGGACTATGCCGCAGCGGTGAGCTTCTCGGCCCAGACCGCGCTCCGCGACGCCATTGGAAAGAGCGAGCTCGCCGAGCTTCTCTCCGAGAGGGACCGGCTCGGCAAGGAGATCCAGCAGGTTCTCGATTCCAAGACGAGCGGCTGGGGGATCACGGTGCAGTCGGTGGAGATCAAGGACATCATCATTCCCAAGGCGCTCGAAGACGCCATGAGCCGCAAGGCCCAGGCCGAACGCGAACGCCAGTCGCGCATCATCCTCAGCAATGCCGAGACCGAGATCGCCGAGAAATTTGCCGCCGCCTCGGAACACTACAAGGACAATCCCTCGGCGCTCCATCTCCGCGCCATGAACATGATCTTCGAGGGGCTCAAGCAGAAGGGTTCGATGATCATCGTGCCGAGCACCGCCGTCGAAACCATGGGACTCGGCGCCATGGGGGGGCTCACCGCCTTCGACCGGATCATGGAAAAAAACAAGGAAGCGGACAAGGAAGCGGACAAGGACAAAACGGCACCCGACCCCGAGGCGGAGTGATCCGCCGCGATCAGGAGAAAACCGATGAATATGCATAGAAAAAAATTCGTCCTCAGAAACCTCACGCCGGCAAGCGCCGTGATCGCTGTTCTTCTTGTTGTCACGGCAGGCATGGCCACGGCTTCGAACGAGCAGGGTCCGATCGCTCCCGAGCCCGCGAGCGCCTTTCCGGCGGAGACCATCTTTTACCTGGAGCTTCGTGAGCCGGTTTCGATCATCGACAGATTCAGCGAGATGGCCTTCTGGCCGCACGTTGTCTCCCTCATGGCCGGAACAGTCGACCTTCTCGGGAGTCCGGAGAACTCCTCGGCAACTCTCTCGAGCTCTTCC
>CAYXGI010000061.1:0-18656 GCA_964464495.1 uncultured Phycisphaerales bacterium | reverse complement strand
GAGTTCCTCTCGAACTCTTCCGAGTTCCTCTCGAACTCTTCCGAGTTCCTCTCGAACTCTTCCGAGTTCCTCTCGAGCTCCCTCGGGTCGTGGGGCGAAGAGTCGGACCTCAGACGCTGCCTGCAACTGCTCGCGGGCCGACGCTGCGTGGCGGGCCTCGTGCCTGCCCCCGATTCGGGTCGCGTTGCGCCCCTCTTCGTTTTCGAGCGAAGCGAATCGGCCGGCAATCCGTTGTCGCTCGCCTCGATCGTCAGCAGCTTCGCCGAGGGCGCGACGCTCGAGATCGACAGCGACCTGCCGAGTGACCGCTTCTCGATCCTCGATTCCAAGGGCGTCGCGCTCCTCGTGGGCCGCGTGAGCGACCGATGGCTCATAGTGAGCACACCGTCCGGCGCCGACAGCGTCGACAGGGCTGCCGAAGCGCTCTCGCCGGGTGGCGCCCCAATGGACGCGCCTCTCTCGGCTCTCAGCGGTTTCGAGCAAGTCATGTCCGACCTCCCCGAGTCGGCCGATGCGCGCGCCTACCTGAGCAGCGCCCGCGCCGTGGAACTGATCGACCGATGCAGCGCCCTGTCGTCCTTTGGAAAGCGTCTGGCCAGAGCCTGCTTCAACTGGACGGGCGCCGTGGGAATCGCCCGCGAGATCGGGCCTGACAGCATCCGCACCTGGATGACCGGCGAGATCCTCGAGGATGAAATCAACGCGGCGATCCCCGGAATACTCGACGCGCTCACACCGATCGACGAGCCGCTCTCCCAGTGGCTGCCCCAAAGCGCGCTCTGCGCCTACGAGGTGGGCGCACCGCCGGAAGCGCTCTTCGACATGGTCTGTTTCTTCGTAAAATCCCTCTCCTCCTGGCTCCACAAGGAGATCGAAAGGCTCTGCGCCGATTTCGAATCGGCGACCGGTCTCGATCCCGCTGTCGATCTCTTTCCCTATCTCGGCTCTTCGATGGCCGCGGCGGCGTTGACCTCCGAGGGCGCCCAGGCCGATTGGCCCTTCCCCCGATCGGTCGCCCTCGTGCGAGTCAATGACGCGGAAAAGGTCAAGGCCTTTGTCACATCCTTCATCCAGTGGGATGCTGCCATGTGGGCGCCCTTCTCGGGCGGATTGATCGGCGGACGGGCGGTCACGAGCCATCACGACGGTGTCGAGCTTATCGGAATCGAGCTAGACAGCGTGATCGGCCTGCCCTTGCCGTCGCCAACGGTGGCGCTCGTCGACGGCTTTCTGATCGCGTCGTCGGTCCGCTCCGGCGTGATAGAAACGATCGAGGCGCTTCGGGGGAACCGTCCGGCCCTCGCGGCCGAAATCATCACGAGCGATCGACCGATCCCGCGGAATACGGTGGAGCTCGTTCACCTGAACTGCCCGGCGTGGGAATCGGAGTGGGCGTGGAAAGCCGCGGCGAGCCCTTGCTGTTGTCTCATGCTCGACCGCGAGTTTCTCGCCGGCGTGCGGCTTAACAGTGAGAAGCTCGATCGTCTGGGTGAGGCCCTCTCCAATGTTCTCGGGAGTCTCGACCGCGCCACTGGCACCACCACGGTCGGCAGCGACGGCAGGTTCGAGTTTTTCATCGAGGTCCGCGTGTGTTAGAGGTCGATCACCAACCAACCCCGCGCGCAACTCTCACTGGCTGCCTCTCCTGCTCCTCGTGAACGGCCCCAATCCGTTCATCACGCTCTACGTGAACGATATCCTGACCTGGCGCCGCGTCGATCGAACTGCGCGCTGATCGGCCCGGCTGGCTCGGCAATTTTTTCGCGCGTATCGTGCGCACCGAAACCCACCAGAAGCAGGGCAAGGTTTATGACAGGACGTTATTCTCGGCCACTCTGGTCGAGCATGCTCTAGGTTCTTCTGGCAATCGACGAATGACGACCAGGATCGTCTCTTCCCTGATCACGACCCCGGCGGTTCAGGGTCCTTTACGTCGCTTCGGGAGCCGCGCCTCGGCGGGTTGTGCGGCGCGTTCGTGGATCGCATCTCTCATCTTCTCGAAGAAGGGCCAGGCGTGGAGTCCGCAGTTCGTGGCAGCCACGATGGCCAGATCGCTTTCTGGATAAACAGCGATCATTGCGAAGAAGGACCCTCCCGATCCGAAGAAGCCGAATGAAGGATCGCCGTTCTCGATATCACTGCTGTTCCAGAAGCGGCGGACAGTCCCGGCCTCGAGATCACTCCGGTCGCCCCGGAGAACCTGCAGCAGAAACGCCGCGAAACGCGCCAGATCCCCGATGGAACAGTTCACATTGCCTGCCGGACCGATGTAATCCATGTCGCCGAGGGTGTAAGCTCCGATCTCCTGCAGCTCCAAGTCGGGCGGGGCACCGAAATGTCCCATCGGTTGATCGGGACAATCTTTGGCCGCGGGCCATCCGAATCCAGCCGACTGCAGCTCGAGCGGTTCGAAAACCAGGCGGGCAACCAGGTCTTCCCAGGTTTTTTTCACGGCGCGCTCGGCCATGTATCCGGCAACCACGTAACCCGCGTTGGAGTAGGCGTACTCGTTCATGTTGACGGGGTCCTGCAAGAGGACCTGGCGTACGAGTGCGGTCCGTGCTTTCGCGGGCGACCTTCCCGCAACGACGGGGAGACCATCGGCGAACTCGCCCATGGTCGGCAGATTGGGAACTCCTGCACGGTGCTGCAGCAGTTGTTCGAGCGTGATTGTCCGGTAGTGTTCCTTCATCGGACAGCTCTCCAGAATCACGCCGATCGTGCTGTCCCAGCGCAGAGCGTCGCTCTCGATCAGTTTGCCGATCATGACTGCCGTGATCAACTTGGTCACCGAGCCGAGGTGGAATCGATCATCGATCCGAATCGGATCAGGCCGATCGAGACGACGGACCCCGATCGCGGTTTTTTCAACTGTTTTTCCCTTCCCGACAACGGCGACAGCCAAACCGGGCAACTGTGCGTCGCAACGGACCTTTTCCATCAGATCGCGAAGATCTTTCCAATCAACGTAGTCCTTTGCGGCCTTCGCAGCAGGAGGCGAAGCTGTTGCAAAAGGCCCCAGTTCGGTCAGATCGTGGGGTGCGGCGGCCGCGAGACGGATCCGGAACTTCACCCACCCTAGATTCTTTGAATTGGCGATCGCCACCACGGAGTATTCACTGTCAGCGCTGACCGAGTGAACAGTGAGCGGGCCGGTCACTGTTCGCACCAGGAGGTGATTGCTCAGTTCATCGTCGACCGGTGTTTGCCGCAAGTATGTAGCAGAGTAGTGCTCTTCGATGAAACACCGCAAAGAATTTTTTCCATCGTTGTAGGCCGCAAAATAATCCTTTGCCCATCGCGCTGCGAGCGTGTCGGGCCATTCTGCCTGTTGATTCTCCCGATTCGGCGCGTCCTGCGCTCGTGCAGTTTGTGATCCGGCGAAGATCACGAGGGCTGTCAATCCCAGGAAGAACAAAGATCCTAGCTTCATCACCTTTTCTCGTTCACTGCCGCAGAGGGTTCAAAGTGGGTGCCCTGGGAACAATCGCGGGGGTGGTGGTGGGGCGGAGTTATGCTGCTAGCGCTCTGCTTCCCGATCATCGGGCCGCCCGGGAGGGACAGTGCCGCTCGAGGCCGTGAACCTCGGGTAGAGCACAAAGGTGTACAACAGCATGACGGCTCCGATGCTGAAGGGGATCCAGCCGATCATGCTCACCGCAAGCTCGTTTGTGTCGACAAAGCGAAGACCCACGACGAGACCGACGCCGAGAGCGGCTGTGATAAAACCGCCCAGTCTCAAGCCTTCGCGCCGTCGCAGCCACCGGTTGCGTTCCTCCTCGACGCGGAACATGAAAATCTGGTCCGTTGTCGCCTGGCCGCTCTCGACGAGCTTCTTCTCGGTCTCGTGGCGATAGCAGGCTTCGCGCTCCAGGCGTCTCTGTCTTGCCCAACCGACCACGGCCAGCCAGGAGAAGAGCGCGACATAGACCACGCCGCTCACGAGCATCGCTGTCATCGCTTCCCCAATGCCTGCCGCGACGATTTCGGTTTCAGGTCCCATCATGTTCGACTCCATCAGGTACGTTGTGCCTTCAAGAGGAGAGACAGGACCTTCGCCTGATCGGTTGCGTTTTTTTGCGTGATTTGGCAGTTTGCTCTTTTATGCAACCCCAGGCTCCAACGCGGCGTCCTTCCTGTCAGGAAAGGCCCTATGAGTGACGAACAAGATGCGGCGGACGTGAAACGCGTGCTCGCCGGAGACGCGGAGGCCTTCGAAGGAATCGTGCTCCGCTGGCAGGGGCCTCTGGTAACGCTCGCCTTTCGATTTTGCCGTGATCGACACAGGGCGGAGGAGATGGCTCAGACCGCGTTAGTGAAGGCATTTCGCGCCCTGCGGCAGTGGCGGGCCGAAGGCGCTTTCAGGCGGTGGCTCTTCGTGATCGCCGCCAACGTGTACCGCTCCGAGATGCGGCGGCATCGTCTGTTCCTGTTCCCTCTCGACGCGGCCCGCGATGTGACGCAACCCGGCTCCGGCACCTCGCTCAGCGAGGCCGAAGAGCGAATGGAGATCGTGCGTCGAGCGGTTGCGCGCTTGCCCGGCAAGTACCGCGATGCGCTCGTGCTCTTCTACTTTCATGAGATGGACGTTTCCGAGACAGCGCAGAGTCTGGGCGTTGCCGAGGGGACGATCAAGGCACGCTTGCACCGCGGCCGGGCGCTGCTCGAAAAATCGCTCCGCCGCCACATGCGTGAATGATGACAGGATCCGACAGATGACCGACGAACTCGACGAAATCCTCATGTCCGACGAGGCGCTCACACCTTCTTCCGAATTTGCGGCCTCGGTCATGCACGCGGTCCGACAAAGGAGCGGCCCGCCCGCCGCGATTCGATTTCCGTGGCTCTGTTTCACGGTCAGCCTTGTCGCGGGTCTGGCCTGCGTGCTTGTCGTGGCCGCCCTGATACTGACCGGGAAAGATCATGGCCTGGGTATCACCGTGATGGGGGATTGGATCACAACGTTGCTGTTCGCGAACCCCGATGTTTCTGTCTGGGCGGCGATGGCCCTGATCGGCAGCCTGCTTCTCGTTCGTCTCTCCGTGGTGTTCATGTCGGAATAGAAAAGAAGCTGCTTCGCGATTCCCGTCCGCCCCATGGCGCGACCGGGAGTTCGCGAAACAGCTTCGTTGATCTATTTCAACTGATGCGGGATTCTAATACCCGTTGTTGAAATCGTCGAGAATCTTGGCCAAGTCGATGAACTCCTGGCGCAGGGGATCTTCACCCTGGAGGGCGCCGATGTCGGCAGGGGTCCACAACTCGAAGAGCGCCGTTGCGTCATCGAACGCGTCGCGCACATCGGACGGGATAGAAACGCCGGCGTAATCGTTCAGTTCGGTCGCGATGTATGCGTGGGCCAGGATGAAGTAGGCATTACCACCCTTGGGCGAAGTCCAGAGCACATCGTAATAGCCGTCCGCGTTCAGGAAGAAGATCGTGTCCTCGTCGATATTGGCCCATGTGTCGTCGTAGGGGGCCGGGCCGTAGATCGAGTGAATCTTCCAGTAACCCGGAGTGCGCGGTCCGGGACCGCCCGATCCCTCGACCTCGAAACGGATGAGGGATTCCTTCTTGTTTCCGGCCAGCCCGCCGATGAAAAGTTCATCGTCCGCTCCGTAGTTGTCGTCCGGATCGAGCTCGCGAATGTAGGAATCGGCCAGAGGCGAGAGCTCCTCTGTTGTCCCGTCGCTGTAGATGATTTCCAGGTAGGGATGGAGTGTCATGTCCGACCACTCCTTGCTGGCGAAGGTTGTCCGGGGCATCTCGAAATCAGGACGCTTGAGCAGCAATCCAAAGTTGTCGGCGCCGTTCATCCAATCCTGCACCACAGCGCTCACGTCAATTGCGAACCAGCCGATCTGGTCTTCCACAAAGGTCCCCTCCACGTTGGGGTTGAAACTCCCCGCAAAGCTGTTCCAGGTGACGTCCATCTCGGCCCAGTCAGCGGTGACCCGGTGGATGTTCACGGTCTGGTCGTCGCCCGACAACTGGAAGACATGGATGTGAAGAAAGGCGGAATCAAGGGTGGCGGCCTGGGGAAGGTTCACCTTTGCTGGTTTCAGGTTCATGCGCGCCATTCCCAGGAAGCTGAACGCGCAGATCATCACGATCAAAACTGACAGATTTCTTTTGAACATGATCTCTTCCTCCTCGTTCCTTGAATGAATTCCTTTTTACGAAAAAAGGGGTATCAATTGTGTCTATGTGAACAAAACATCTGTGATAGCCGATGATTCTTACAGATCCACCTGATGTGGAAAATCCAGCAGAATAGGCCCTTTCCTCATGCCGGCTATTCTATAAAATCAGATTATATTGTTAATTGTTTATATTTTCAGCGGAAGCGTGCGTCCCTACTTGTCGAACTGCGCGTCGAAAGCGATCGCGCTCGAGGGAAAATCGACGCCGCGCACGAAGTCGCACGCCTCTTCGGCGCCATGGCGCCGGTCCATGCGCGAATCCTCCCACTCGACCGAGAGAGGCCCGGTGTAGCCGATGTCGTTCAGGGCGACGATGATCTCCTCGAAGTCGATGTCGCCATGCCCCAGGGAGCGGAAGTCCCAGTAGCGGCGCGCATCGCCGAAATCGACGTGCCCGCCGAAGACACCCACGGTCCCATCCCCGCGGCCCCACCAGGCGTCTTTCATGTGAACATGGAAGATGCGGTCGCTGAAGGTGCGGATGAATTTCACATAGTCGACCCCCTGGTATCCGAGGTGGGAGGGATCGTAATTGAACCCGAAGGCGGGGTGGTGATCGATGGCGTCGAGCGCCCTCTGCGCCGAGGCGATGTCGAAGGCGATCTCCGTGGGATGCACCTCGAGACCGAAACGCACCCCCTTCTCACCGAAGAGGTCGAGGATCGGCTTCCACGCGGCGGCGAACTCATTGAAACCCTTGTCGATCTGGTCGGGCAGACAGGGAGGGAACGCGTAGAGCAAATGCCAGATCGGCGAACCGGTGAATCCATTGACCACGTCGAGCCCCATGTTGGCCGCGGCGAGCGCGGTCTGCTTCATCGTGTCGATCGCCCAGGCGCGCGCTTTGTCGGGATCGTCCGCCACATCTTCGGGGGTGAACTGGTAGTGGCGGTCGTCGATCGGATCGCAGACGAGCTGTCCCGCCAAGTGGTGGGAGATCGACCAGCATTTGAGTCCGTGCTTGTCGAGGAGCGCGTGGCGGTCGTCGCAGTAGGACTTGCTTTCCGCGCCCAACTTGGGATCGAAGTGGTCACCCCAGCAGGCGAGCTCGAGCCCGTCGTAGCCCCACTCGGCAGCCATCCTGGCCAGGTCGTCGAGCGTGAGATCGGCCCACTGTCCGGTGAAGAGTGTGACTGGTCGTGCCATCGTGCGTTCTCCTTGTTCCATGTCGATCCGATTGGTTGTCAGAGCCTCATGATCATTTTTGTTTATATTTTCTCGAAGATCAAGGATCGCATCGAAGAAGCACCCTCCTCTTCAGATTTGTCTTCCTCAAAAATTGATTTCCCTATATATTATTAGCCTGAGTCCAGATCTGACGGACGTGCGACAAGTTTCAGATATCACGGTCTGGCACTCACCACCAGGTCTCACAGAAAAGGAGGATCACGTCGTGAAATTTTTACGTACCCCCGCTCTTTTCTTGTCTTTCTTCTGCCTCGCGGCGCTGGTCGTCTTCTCGATTCCAGCGAATGGGGCGGAACAGAACCGCAGCGTGGAATCGGTGAGCGTGACCATCCCCGCGGGCGCCTATGAATTCACGAACACCTCGACGGGCCAGAAGATCACGATGGACGGCTTCGGCCGCCTGCCGACGCCGGGCGTGCCGATGCTGCCCGCCAAGATCTTTTCCGTGGCTGTTCCGCCCGGCGCGCGCGTGACGGGCGTCACCTGTGAGGCCTCCGAGGAGATCCTTCTTCCCGGCGGGCACGCCATCAAGCCGGTCCCTCTCCCGCGCGTTCCCACGGGCGAGTCGCCCGCGGCGTTCCAGAGGGACAAGGCTCTCTTCGACGCGTCCTACAACAGTGTGTATAAAAACGACGCCTTCTATCCCGATGGCGCGGGCCATCTCGTGCGCAGCGCCAAGTACAGGAAGTACGACCTCGTCGATGTGCGCGTCACTCCCTTCTCGTGGAACCCCGAATCGGGCGCGCTCCTCTACAGGCCGGCGGTCACGATCAACGTAACCTATACCCTGCCGCCCAATCCGCCCGCGGCCGTGGTCGACAACATGGTGCGCACCGAGGCTGTGGCGCGCGATATCATTGCCAACTACGACCAGGCCCAGACGTGGTACAACAACGGCCGCGCCGGCCGCGGCCTCTACGACCTGGTGATCATCACCCTTGACTCGCTCGTCGCCGCCGTTCAGCCCCTCGTCGACTGGGAGACCCAGAAAGGCCGCAACGTCAACGTGGTGACCACGACGTGGATCTACTCCAACTACGCCGGCTACGACAACGCCGAGATGATCAGGAACTTCCTTCGCGACAAGTATCCCATGCTTCAGTGGGGGATCGAGGATGTCCTCCTCGTGGGCCACTACGACGACGTGCCCATGCGGCGCTGTTCGCAGAACGTGGGCTATGGCGAACCGGAGACCGACTTCTACTACGCCGAGCTTTCCTATCCCGACAGCCAGTCGTGGGACGCTGACGGCGACCACAGATGGGGTGAGAACAACGATCCCATCGACTTCTACAACGAGGTCAACGTGGGCCGCATCCCGTGGAGCGACACGTTCACCGTGCAGCACATCGCCAACAAGTCGGTCGCCTACGAGAATAACATGGATCCCGCCTTCAAGAAGAACATCCTACTGCTGGGCGCCTACTTCTGGCCCGACACGGACAATGCCGTGCTCATGGAGTACAAGACCGATCCGGTGATCCATCCCTGGATGACCGACTGGACCTCGACCAAGCTCTACGAGGTGGGCCATACCACCTACAACTGCGACTACGACCTGAACAACAACAACGTGCGCGACGTCTGGTCGAACGGCAAGTACGCCTTCGTGAACTGGGCCGGTCACGGCTCACCCGATGCCTGCTGGATCTACTACAGCAGCGGATACTTCATCGCCAACGCCGACTGCGCCATTCTCAACGACAACTACCCTTCGATCATCTTCGCCGATGCGTGCAGCAACTCGGACACCGATTACCTGAACATCGGCCAGGCCATGCTCGAGCAGGGCGGCGTCGGCTTCCTCGGCTCGACCAAGGTCGCCTACGGCATGCCGGGATGGAACGACCCGACCGACGGTTCGAGCCAGTCGCTCGACTACTACTTCACATCGAAGACCACCTCGGGCGACTACACGCAGGGCCAGGCCCATCAGGCCGCCCTGCGCACCATGTATTTCGATGGGCTCTGGTACTACGAGTACTACGAAGCCTTCGAGTGGGGCGCTCTCTGGGGGAATCCCAACCTCTCCATGGGGACCGCGCCGCCGCTGATTTTCGACTTTCCCGCCGGTCTGCCTGAGGAGACACAACCTCCGGGAATGGCGGTCACCCTGACCGTGGAGATCCGCAACGGGCTCGAGAATTACGTGCCCGGCACCGGCTATTTCTACTACCGCCTCGATCCTGACGACACCTTCACCCAGGTGGCGCTCACCGATCTCGGCAACGATCTCTTCGAGGCCGCCCTGCCCACTCTCGCGCCCGGCGACGAGCCGGAGTATTACTTCTCGGCGGACTCGGACGGCGGACAGACCATGACGTCGCCCTTCGGCGCGCCGGGCTCGTGCTACTCCTGCGACGTCTGCCTCGTGAGGACTTTCTTTGCCGATGACTTCGAAAACGATCTCGGCTGGAAGATCATCAACGTGGCGGTCGAGAACGGCGGCTGGGAGCGCGGCGATCCGGCCGGCACCGGCGGCTGGGGCGATCCCACCGACGACGCCGACGGTTCGGGACAGTGCTTTGTCACTGGAAACGCACCGACCGGCATCGACGATCTCGATGGGGGACCGACCTATCTCACATCGCCCACGATCGATCTCACTCTCGGCGATGCCCAGGTCAGCTTCGACATGTGGTTTTACAATCTCGACGCAACCGACCCGTTCAAGATTCTCGTGTCCAACGATGACGGCGCCACCTACACCCTCGTCGAGGAGTTCATCGGCGGCAGCGGCGGCTGGAACACGTACACATTCAACGTGAGCGATTACGTGACGCCCACGAGCACGGTCAAGGTGCGCATCGCGACCAAGGACATGCCTAATAACTCGACCACCGAGGCGGGTGTCGACGGATTCGGCGTGCAGTCGCTCGACTTCTTCCCCAGCCTCTATGCCGACGCCTACTCCTTCTCGGCCGCGGCAGGGCAGGACATCGACTTCTTCCTCGATGCCGGTGTCGCCAACGCGGGCCGTTCCTATCTCATGCTCGCCACCTTGAGCGGCGTCTCTCCCGGCATGGATGTGAACGGCCTCTTCGTGCCGCTGACCTGGGACTGGGTCTCGGCGTACATCTACAACAACCTGAGCCTTCCCATTTTTCAGGATTTCCAGGGAGTGCTCGACAGCCAGGGCCGTGCCGTGGCCGATCTTCCCCTCTACGCGCCGGGCCTCGTGCCCCACGTGGGGCAGTCGCTGACCTTTGTTTATGCCCTGACCAATCCGATCGATTTCGCGTCGACCCCGGTTGACGTGGAGATTCTGCCCTGACAGAGTTCGCCAAAACGTTCAGCGCCCCCCCGGATCCGGTCGATCCGGGGGGGCGCTATCTATTTAAACCCCGCTCACTCATGAAGAAAGTACGGTCTGGTATTCGGCGCGGTAAATCGCCGCTCTCTCCGGCTTGCCCCATGCCTCGTAAAGTCTGACCAGGAAAAGGCGTGCTCTCTGGGTCCGCGTGTGGGCTTCTCCGAGCGCGGTCCTCCACTCGGCGTAGCGTGACAACAGCACTAACTCTGCCAGGTGAAATCTCTTGAGGCTCATCGTTTTTCCTCCGACTCGTTGCGCCTTTTGCCTCTGTGTCAGAGGCTTCACGCCTCTGGATGGTAAAGCGACATAGGCGCTCGGCATTTTCACGATTTTTCAATTTTTCTGATACCCCGGGCTCTCCATGGCGCTCCACACAAAGGGATATGACAGGCCGGAAGCGGTTTTGATTCACGGTCCGGCGATCAGCGCGTGTAGAACCGAGCCCCCGCGGTGAAGCAGGGTGCGGCGCCGCCAAAGGTCCGCTCAATTTCGTCCGCTGAAAAAGTCTGCACCTTGATCATGTTTCCGCCGAGTGCGACGAGCATGATGCCCGAGCGGCTTCCGGGGAAGGGGATCGCGTCCCGGTTCTCGTCGTAGACGAACTCACAGATGGAAAAGACGACGGGTGCATCGAGGGGCGCAAAGGTGATCGTCTCGAACGAGAGCGGTTTGCCGATGAAAGGCGACACGCCGGTAATGGCGAAGGGGCCGCCGTGACAGGTTGAATCGACAATTCCCTCGCCGGCGTCGCACGCGCACAGCCACTGCGTGTGGTCGCCCATGCTGATCCTGATCTGCGTGGGATCGAGAGGATCGCGCACGAAGGCGAGCGTATTCTCAGGACGGTGCCGCGCGTTGCCGGTCAATTCCTCGGCGAACCAGTTTCCGGCCAAGGTGTCGTAACGGTCGTGGCACACCGTACCCCATGCCGGCGACCCGTCCCCGTCGATCAGACCGACCAGATCGCTGCGCAGGCCGCTCTTGAAAAAGGCGATCGGCGAGCTGGCGTAGTGACGCCTCGGGTCAGCGTGTTTGTAGTGGAGCGGATTGACGTGAGGCAGAGGCGCGTCGAGGTCGACGCCGCCGAAGCCCAGAGCCGGCAGGGCGTCCTTCAATCCCGCCGCGAATCCGATCGGTTCGCCGCTCTTCAAGACGACCTCCACGTCGGCTCCGACCTCCACGTCGGCAGATTCCGATTTCACCGCGGCCGCGAGTCTCTCGGAGAGCGCACCCACGTGCTCGAAGAGGATCTTGTACGACTCGGTCACCACGAACTCGATGCTGTAATCGCTGTAGGGTCCGACAGCGGCATCAAAACCCTCGCGCCGCACGATGCGGGTCACCGCCCCGTCAGCGGGCGCAAAGACGGTGACACACGGCCCATCGGGATTGTTTTGCGCCGCGGTATTGTACTCGATGAGGTGGTTCGTCGCGGGCAGCACCCGGCCCGCGCCGGGAGCCAGCACGCCGAGCGGTGTCACGCCTCCGTCCGCGACCTTGTCGAGCTCAGTCGGTTCGTGAACGAGGAGAGGCCGGCCCGTGGTCGGCGGAATCCATCCCGAAACGAAACCTTTGAGCAAGAAGGTGCGGTCCTTGTTGAAGGTGAGCTGATAGGACGCTCGAAACCGACTGAAGCTCCACGTTCCCACGATCGAGCCGGGCACAGGGTCGCCGCTCACCCGTTCGAGCTCGAGGCCATCGTTCCAGAACATGATCTTCTGGCTCACGACCGCGTTTTCCACGAAGAGCTCCTCGGGGAAGTGGTATCTCTCAGGCAGTCTTGGAAAGTTGGTCGACCGTGTGAAGAGAGCGAGATATTTCTCACCGAGGTCGAGATAGTAATGCCCCGAGGCGGAGAACTCTCTCGTCATTCCTTCCGGAGCCGGGCTCAATCCGATTGGCGGCGCGGTGCACGCTGAGAGACAGATCAGGGTCAGAAAAACCGTAACCGCTTGATATGTAGGAATATATTTCATTTTCCCCCCGACGCGCCACGCCCTCGAAACAGCAGGCCACGGCCCTCGTCGCCGATCGTGCCCGCGACCACTTCTTCATTCTTAGTTATCGGAATCTCAGGGGGGGTGAATTCAAAGGGAGTTGTAGAAATCCTCGTACTCGCCCACGATCCGGTCGAGAGCGAAGACATTCTGCGCGCGCCGGGCGGCCGCGGCGCTCATGCGCTCCCAGGCGTCCTTGTTCCCGAGGAGCTGCGCGGCGTGCTCGGCCGCTCCCTCGATGTCGCCCACGGGGCACAGGAATCCGGACGTGCCATGATCGACCACCTCCTTGAGCCCGCCGGCGCTCGACGCGAGGATCGGCACGCCGCACGCCATCGCTTCGAGCACGCTCAGGCCGAAGGACTCGTACTCGGAGAGGAGCATGAAGAGATGGCCGCAGCGCAGCACATCGGCCATGTGGGCTGTCGGTCCGTTGAAGATCACGATCTCCTTGAGGCCCAGCTCGGCGGTGAGAAGCCGCGCCTCGGCGAGCTCCGGACCCTCGCCTAAAAAGACGAGGCGTGCCGCCACCCGCTTCCGGATCCGGTCGAAGACGCGCACCACGTCGAGGATGCGTTTCACGGGCCTGAAGTTCGACGCGTGAATCACCTCGAGCGCGCCAGATGGGGCGAACGGATTGCGGCCCGCGGTATGAAACCGGGTATTGTCGACGAAGTTGTGAATAACGCGCGGCTCGACCTCGGGGTGGAAGATATCGATCGTCTTTTGTTTGAGCCACTTCGAAACGGTGGTGATGCCGTCGCAGACGTTCATCGTGTGGCGCACGAGATCGAAGAACTCCTCCTGGCTGCCCACGAGGGTGATGTCTGTTCCGTGCAGCGTTGCGGCCACCTTGACGGGCCGGCACGAGATGTCGCGCGCCATGATGGCCGAGATCGCGTGGGGGACCGCGTAGTGGGCGTGGATCACGTCGATCGAGTGGTTCTTGACCACCTCGGCCAGCTTGTTGGCCAGGCAGAGGTCGTGGGGCGGGTACTTGAAGAGCGGATAGTCGACCACGTTGACCTGATGGAAGGTGACTCCCGGTCCATTGACGAGACGCAAGGGCCGCGCATAGCTCACCATGTGGATGTCGTGGCCGCGCTGCGCGAGCGCCATGGCGAGCTCGGTGGCCACGATGCCCGATCCTCCGGTGGTGGGGTGACACGAGATGGCGATGCGCATGGAGCTCTCCTCTGTCAGACTCTGGTGAAGGGCGCAAAATGGGCGACTGGGTCATCCATCGGTACGGCGCGCTTCATGAAGAAGGGCTCGCCGTGGGTTTTCTCGATCAGGCTGCCGAAGTACCGATCGCGCGCCTCGATTCGCAGGAGAAAGTCGGGTTTGGCGATTCCCGTGAGTCGCTCCGTGCTCTCCGGATTGTGGAGCTGGGAACGGAAGGCGTCGATGGCGGCCTTCTTCTTCTCGAAGTACCCCGAGGTGTCGACGATAAAGCTCGGCACGAAGGGGATGTGCCCCTTGTAGAAGAGAAACGCGTGCGGCCGGTAGGGCGTGCCGCCCGCGGCATGCTTCTCGAATCCGACAGGGTACATGATGTTCTGCACCATCTGCGCGGCCGCGCAGTGGTCGGGGTGCAGGTCGTCCCAGTGGTGGCAGAGAACGATCGCGGGCCGGTACTGCCGGATGACCTCGACGATCTTGGCGCGGTTGTCGAGGGTGTCTTCGAGAACGCCGTCTCCCATGTCGAGGTTGATCCGATCGGTGACACCCATGATGCGGGCGGCCTCGGCCGCTTCGCGCGCGCGCTGCTCGGGCGATCCGCGCGTGCCCATCTCGCCGCGGGTCAGGTCGGCGACGACCACGCTCTTACCCATGTCGATCATCTTGGCCAGGGTGCCGCCCACGATCATCTCCACGTCGTCGGGGTGGGCGCCGATGGCGAGTATGTCGGCCGAGGTCATTTCTTGTCTCCTTGATCAATGGCTGGGTCGCCGGGCGGCCCGCTGGGGATGATTTCCGCGAGTTGGTGGGCGATCGCCCAGGGATCGAACGCTTCGCGGGCGCGGTCGACGAAGGCGCTTCCATACCGGCCCACGAACTCGAGAGGGCCGGCCGTCCGTTCCTGGAGCTTTCCTTCGGGCCGCAGGGCAGAGCCGATCGTATCGAACAGAGTGCGCCCGCGACCTGCCTCGTCAGCCAGAACCTGGCGCATGCGGGTTTCTGTCTTGTCGATCAGGCCGGCCAGGGTGCCGCGGCTGCGGCGGATTTTCTTGTCCTCCCGCCCCTCGAGAAAGCGGTCGAACCGGTCGAGCAGCCGGTCACCCGCCTCGCGAAGAGCTGCCGCGTCTGAATCGTCCGGTGTCGCGGGCGGCTCCCCGTCAAGGAGTTCCCCTCCCGAGAAACCCGCCTTGCGCGCCGCGCGCGCGATGCGCGGTTCGACAAAGGTCGCCGAGATGCGCGGCCGGAGCAGTGCGCGCCGCACCCCGGCCACGGCGTAGAGCGCGTCGATCTGCCAGAGATAGAGGAGTTCCGACGGCCCGCCCACCATGGCGCTCACGGGGAGCACCGCGTCCTGCAACACGGGCCGAAGCGCCGCGTTGGGCGAGAAGGCGGCCGGGTTGGCGCGGATCCGATCAGCCGCCTCGCGGAGCGAGCACTTTCCCGAGGAAAGGATCGCGCCCTCGGTCGAGATCTCCACCCTGATCCGCATGCCGTCCTGAATCTCGAACAGCCCCGGCCCGCTGAGCGGCGGACGATACCCCTGCGCAACGAGCACAGTCGAACCCGCTTCGAATGCCGCCGCCACCTGGGGCCAGTCCTCGACGAGCGCGGCGAGCACGGGCGCGGTCAGCGGCCGCAGCGCGATCGGATCGGCGAGATAGAGACGCTCTCCAAAGAGCGACTTCATGAGGCTCCTGAAAAAGGTCGCATACGACTCGAACGATGCGCTCTCGACCATGGTGTGCACGAGGGAGTGGCTTGCCTCGTCGGCCGGAAGGGTCTCGCGGACAAATTCGATCAGCGCGACTCTGTGCTCGCCAAGGGAGAGATCGGCCACCTGTGCGCGGCGGGCGGGAATCGTCTCGCTGGAACTCCCTGCCACGAAGCGGCGGCCGTTGAGCGAGCAGCGATTGACCTCGACATGGTCGTGGTCCTCGGACGCCATCCAGAAGAGGGGGACATGGCGGCAGCCCGTGGCTTTTTCCAGGTCAGCCGCGAGGCGGATGATGGTGATCGCCTTGAGAAAGGTGTAGAGCGGTCCGGTAAGGAGCCCCACCTGCTGTCCGGCCACCACGAAACGCACGGCGTCGGCATCGATAGGCACGTTGCCCGACGCGTTCAATATTTCCGCCAGCCTGGCGCGATTCATGAAACGCGACGCGCTCGGCTCAGGATTCACGCCCTCCTCGAGGAGAGGAAAACCGCCGAGCAGTCCGGGATCGCCCGCCCGCAGCCGGGCGAGGATATGGCCGGGCCCGAACGCGTCGAGATCGGCGTAGTCGAGCGCCGAGATCTTGAACTCGAGGCTGCTCATCGGGCCCCCTTGCGCGCCACAACAATCATGCGCGGCGATCGGTCGGTGAACGGCTCGCCCTCGAAGGAGCCGATGATCCGGTCGCAGACGAGGCCATGGCGCGCGCAGAGTCCGGCGAGATCGCTCGGCGTGTAAAGGCGAACGCTTTCACCAAATCGCGACACTCTGCCCTGTGCGTCGGTCACCTCGGTCTCCTTGATGGCGCGGTCCTTTTCGATCCTTCTCTTCTGCCCGATGAATAGCCCCTTTCGTTGCTCGCTGCTCTCGGGGACGAGATTTTTTTCCAACGCTTTCCGGTTGATATGGTCGACCACGAGCCAGCCGCCCGGGGCAAGGAGCCGTGCCATCTCACCGAAAGCGGCGGTGTTCTGCTCGTCGTCATCGAAGTAGCCGAAGCTGGTGAAGAGGTTGACCGCCACATCGAAGGTTGCGTCGGCAAAGGGCAGGGACCGTATGTCGGCGCGCACCAGCCGGCCGGCCAGACCGGGCCGCGTCCGCGCGAGCGCGAGCAGTTCCGGCGACAGATCGGCGCCGACCACATCGAAGCCGAGACTCCGGACCGCAGCCATGTGCCTTCCCGCTCCGCAGCAGAGATCGAGAATCGCCTCGTCCCCCGAAAGTCCGAGCGCTTCGAAGAGGGCGTTGACCTCAGCGCGCGCCGAGGCTTCGTCCCGGTGCTCGTAGAGCAGTGGGTAGAGCTCTCCGAAAGAGCGCACGTACCAGGGATCTGTTTCTTCGGTTCCGTCGGGCATCGATCGTGTCCCATTTCGCCGGTGATCTCTATTGAAATGCAACCAGTCGATTATATAGCGCGCCGCCGGCGCCTTCCATCCCCCAGACGCGGCATGTTGACAATGCCCGCGGCCTGTCTTAGTGTCCAACTCCAGATGGTGCACAACGAACCGAAACTGGCTGACCGGAAACCGACTCTTGGCGCAAGGCGGAAAGAGATCGTTACGGTCGGCGCGCTTTTCGCAATTGGCCTGCTCCTCAATCTCTGTCTGCTCTGGCTGCATTACAACCCCGATCGCAAGATCCTTGTCGGCGACGAGAACTACAACTACGCCGTGGCCCGGGCGCTCGCAGAAGAAGAGGAGTTCCTTCCCGATCCGGCGTGGCCCCCTCTCTACGTCGATGCCCTTGCGGCGATCTTTTCCTTCAACCGTTCCGGATACGGTGTTGTTCAAGCCGCGCAGATCGTCATGTGGCTTCTTGCCGCGTTCTTCTTTTACCGGATCGCGCGCCGCCTTTTACCCTGGCGCGGCGCGGCGCTCGCAGGCCTGATCCTGTTTCTCTTTTCACCCGAGCTGATCGCCTTCAGTCATTACCTGTGGCCCGAGATTCCCCACCTCTTCTTTTTTCTGGCCGCGCTCTGGCTCCTTGTCTGCCATGGTCACCGGACAGGCGCCGTGGTCGCGGCCGGGGTCCTTGTCGGTCTCGCCCTGCTGACCAAGCTCCTCGTCATGCCCTTCGTGCCGGTGCTCGTGGTCTGCATTGTGATCCTGAACCGGGAAAGCCGGCTGAGTCGTATCTTGCGCGGCGCGGTCTTCGCACTCGGCCTGTTCGTGACGGTTCTTCCCACCATGCTGGCGAATCTCGACGTCCACGGACGGTTCATGATCGCCGACAGCTCGGTCTTCAACCTCTGGGTCGGGCTCAACGACAGGTCGCCGGTCGACTACAGGAATGACATCACTGAGAGGGAGTACGGGAAGTTCAGACGCTCGGCAGAAAACATTACCGTACAGAACGCCCTCTACCGCGGAAAGATCGGCCGTCTCGTCGACGAACGGGGCCTCGTCGGCACCCTGTGCGGACAGTTCTCGAAACAGTACTTTCGCCTCTTCGACTGCCGCACATTCTTCACCACCCAGCTTCCGGGCGGGCCGCGCCGGGCTTACGGGTTCGACAGCCCGGCGCTGGCGACCGGCTTGCGTCTCTGGTCGTTCGTGATGCACGCGTTTCTTGTGGCCGCCTTCGGTGTGGGGGCCTGCCTGATCAGGTGGCGGCCCAAGGGGTGGACACACTGCGTCCTGCTCTTTGTCGTTTACAACCTCGCCCTCTTCCTGTTCCTCCACGCCAAGACGCGCTATTTCGTTCAGATTGTGCCCATGATGGCGCTCTTTGCCGGGGTGGCAGTCGAATGCCTGCGCCGCCGCATCAGTGAAGCGTCTCTCGAATGTCCGAACGGTTTTGCCCTGAGCGCGCCGCGTGTTGCGTACGGTCTCGTCGTGGCGGTTCTCTTCCTGTTCCTTTCCTTTCGAAGCCTCTTCTGAATCCGAGAAGAACGCTCATCGCTTCCTGCCGCCAATAAAAATCCCCTCCGAGGCTGTGAGTGCCTCGAAGGGGTTTCAGGTTGTCGGGACAGTACCGCGTTGCGGCGGAACGGTCTCTTCAGCCTCGTTTAGTACTCAGCGCGCACGGTCCAGAAGCCGTAGGGCGACTCGGCCGGCGTATAC
>CAYXGI010000060.1:0-30431 GCA_964464495.1 uncultured Phycisphaerales bacterium | reverse complement strand
GGCAGAGCCTTTTAAATTCTCACCGCCAGAGGCGGTGGATTAACTATGATTTAATAATAAGTAATTAAAAGTATCCGCAGAACAGCAAGCGAGTTCTCGCATGGTGTCTTTTTTTTTGTTTATTTAAATAATTTTCAAAATCATGTTGATTTCTTACACTTGATACAGTTTATACAGCTTGTACGATTGAAACAGTTAATCGGGTTTTGAAAAAAGATTAAAGTAATTAAAGTAAATCAATAGATTGGTCGATCAATTTACTTACACTGCCATCACCATCTGCTGCTGGAAAAGGAGGAATCAATGCCGAAAACTGCCACCCGCCCCACGTCACAACGCTCGACTGCAACCAAGCTCACCACCCGCACCAGAGTCAGCCGCAATCAGCCGGTCAGCCGCAATCAGCCGCGGCAACTCATCACCTCTCCCAAAAAGATATCGGCAGACAATCTGGACGATGTCTGGAAAAAATACAAAAAAAATAAGGACCTGCGCCTGAGAAACCAGCTCATCGAGGCCCACATACCTCTGGTAAAGAAGATTTCCGAGCGGCTTCTCATGACCTTGCCCAAATCGATCGAGCTCAACGACCTCATCTCGTGGGGTGTCTTCGGACTCATGGACGCAATCGAGGGATTCGATCTGAACCGGGGCATCAAGTTCAAGACCTACTGCTCGACACGAATCCGGGGCGCGATCCTCGACGAACTGCGCTCTCAGGACTGGGTTCCACGGCTCGTCAGGCTCAAAGCTCATCAGCTCAACAAAGCATACCGTTCTCTCGAGGAACAGAGCGGCAGGGAGCCGACCGATTTCGAAATGGCCCAGGAGCTGAAATTATCGATCGACGAATACAGTCACCTGGTCAAGGAGTCAGCTCCCAAGGCGATCTACTCGCTCAATGAAAAGTGGGACGAACAGCAAAACAACGATCCCATGGAAAAGATGGAGCTCGTCGAGGACAAGAACAGCTCCGACCCAGTCGAGTACCTCAACCAAAAAGACATCCTCATGACCATCACCCGGTCGCTCTCTCGCAAGGAAAAGCTGATCATCATCATGTACTACTACGAGGGGCTGACCATGAAAGAGATCGGCAACATCCTGAACCTCACGGAGTCGCGAGTCTGCCAGATTCACTCCAACATCGTGTCCAAGCTCAAGGTTCAGCTCGACAAGGTCAAGAAGAAGCTGCTTATGTAAGGGCTTTCTTGGAGACTATAAGACCTGGAAGACGCAACGGACGGTCTCAGGTCGGATGAGTGAGCCCCTTCTTTTGACCTCTGTTCTCGCTCGCGCACTTACATATGAGTTGATTGGCGCTGGTCTTCGCTTATCATGCGCGTTATGACTCGAAGCGACTTTCTCGACGTAGACCGCATTGAACGCGCCCTTCCTGAGGAGTGCTCGCTCGGGCCGATCCTGGTCGAGGAACGGCTTGCGTCGACGAATACCACGCTCCTTGACGGAGCGCGCGATGGGGTGTTCGCACCCGGCACTGTCCTCGCAGCCGAGGAACAGACCGCCGGCCGTGGCAGGCTTGACCGCGCGTGGAGTGCCGACCGGGGAAAATCGCTGACCTTTTCGGTGTTCGTCGAGAATCCCCTTCCGTCCAGACCCGGTTTCGTCTCGATCGGCTCCGCCCTCAGCGTGGCGAAAGCCATCGAGGATCTGACCGCCATCGAGACCGCGATCAAGTGGCCCAATGACATCTATGTGGGCGAGGGAAAAGTCGCGGGTATTCTCGCCGAGGGTTTTCAATCGGGGGGTATTTTCTACGTCGTTGTCGGAATGGGAGTGAACGTGAACAGCACTCCTGAAATTGCCCACACCGGCCCTGTCCAGAAGGTGACATCGATTTTTCAGGCCACTGGACACTCCACCGATCGATCGGCCCTGCTCGCGCGCATCATCACTCACTTTCATGACACCATGGCGCTCCTGACCGACTCGCGCAGAATCGGCGTGGCGCGCGGTCTGCAACGCCGGTCGTTTCTCGTCGGCCGCCATGTGCGCCTCGCACGGTCAGGCGCGTTCTACGAGGGCACGCTCCAAAAACACACTGACGACCTCGGTCTCGTCATCGCCGGGTCCGACGGAGAAATCGTTCTCCCCGGAGAAGGAACCGATCTGGTCGATTTCTGTTGACCTTCTTGGAGAAAGACGCATATTAGGCGTCAGGTCAAAACACTCAATCGAGGCAACACTCCACTGGGCCGGTAGTTGGAGAACGCCATGGCTGATATTCTCAGCAGCGAGATCAAGGCCAGAATCGAAAAATACCTCACCGATCCTTCCATCCAATCGTTGTCGCACGACGAAAAAGCGCTCCAGAAAATCAAAACGAACTTCCCCGCCATGAAGACTCGACTCCGTCTGAAACTGGGGGAGGTCTGCGACGATCTGGAGACCTTCTACTCGATGCTCTACGACACTTCTTTCGCGCTCGACGAAAGGTCCCGCACAACGCTCGTGGCGGTGATGATCTACTTTCTCGATCCTTTCGACTTCCTACCGCAGGGTGCTCCCCTCGTCGGCCTCGTCGACGATCGACTCGTCATCGCCTGCGCCGCGCAGGCCTGCCGCAGCGAGGTCGACCGTTTCACAAGCTCCGGCGGCCGGTCTCAGGCGTAACGCGCGGCAAAATGTCCGCTATATTTTTCCCTTTCAATCGAGGAACCGAAGCCATTTAATCCGATCATTTCGCGAGAACACGTTCTATTGAAAGGGCGCGGAAACGCTCCGGGAGAGGATAGCCACAAGCATGGACAGCAGGAAAGACGGCAGAAAATTCGATGAACTGAGACCCGTGCGGTTCACGCCGCGATTCACAGAAGTGCCCGCGGGATCCGTTCTCATCGAGGCGGGAAAAACGATCGTGCTCTGCACGGTCATGGTCGAGGAGAGCGTCCCTCCCTGGCTGAACAACAAGGGAATGGGATGGGTCACGGCCGAGTACGCCATGCTTCCCGGTTCATCCCATCAGCGCAAACAGCGCGATTCGCGCCGCGGCAAGGTCGACGGACGGTCGCTCGAGATCGGGCGGCTCGCGGGGCGCGCGCTACGGGCGGTGACCAAGCTCAACGCCCTGGGACAGAGGACCTTCTGGATCGACTGCGACGTGATCCAGGCTGACGGTGGCACACGCACCGCGGCGATCACCGGGAGTTACGTGGCGCTTCACAATGCGCTCACGAAGCTCAAGGAGCGGCAACTCCTGCAGAAGGGCTGGCCCCTCCGGTCGAGCGTGGCCGCGGTGAGCGTGGGGATCGTCAACGGATCGGTCTGCCTCGACCTGAACTACCACGAGGACTCGCGCGCCGACGTCGACATGAACATCGTCATGACCGGGACGGGCGAGTTCGTCGAGATCCAGGGCACTGCCGAGAAGGGAACCTTCTCGGACAGCCAGCTCGCCGAGATCCTCGCGGCGGGACGCAAGGGCATCAATGAACTCCTCGTCTTGCAGAACGAAGCGCTGGGATTGCCGAACGATGACGCATAAAATCATCGTGGGATCGAACAACGTCAAGAAGAGAAAAGAGATCGAGGCGATGATCGGCGCTCTCGATTTCGTGACGATCACTCCTCAAGAGATCGGCCTGCAGGGCGAGCCGGAGGAAACAGGCGAGACATTCGCCCAGAATGCGGCCATCAAGGCGTTTTATTACGGCGCAGCCTCGGGGCTCCTCACACTGGCCGACGATTCGGGCCTCGTCGTCGACGCGCTCGGCGGTCTTCCGGGGGTACGTTCCGCGCGATACGCGGGCCTGGACGCGACCGACCAGGAGAACTGCCGCAAACTCCTCGACGCGCTCAAGGACGTCCCCGACGAGAAACGCACGGCCCACTTCGAATGCGCCATGACCCTCGTGCAGGACGGTCGCATCATTGCGACCGCTCTCGGAAAGTGCCACGGCATCATCTTGAGAGAAAAAAGGGGAGTCAGCGGTTTCGGCTACGATCCGGTCTTTTTCTTCCCCCCGGAGAACAAGACCTTTGCCCAGCTCCCGCCCGACGTGAAGAACCGCCACAGTCACAGGGGCGACGCGCTGCGTCAAATCAAAATCGCAATGGAAAAAATCTGACGAAAGGGTGAGAAATCGCGTATAACCCATTTACCAGGAACGAAAAGCAACAACCTGTCCATCACCTCCTGACTGGAACGGAATGGTAGACAAAAAGAAAGACAGAGACAAAGAAAAGAAAAGCTTCGCCCTCCTCGTCAGCGAAAACATCGAGTGCCTCGCCATCGCCATCGCCATGGCGCTGATCCTCAAGTTCTACATCATCGAGGCGTACAAGATCCCGAGCGGATCGATGCAGCCCACGATCGTCGGCAACAAGGACACGGGCATCTTCGACCGGGTCCTGGTCAACAAGTTTCTCTATCTGCTCGACACGCCCGAGCGCTGGAACGTGATCGTCTTCAAGTATCCTCTCAATCGTTCCCAGAACTACATCAAGCGGCTCATCGGTCTTCCCGGAGAAAAGGTCACGATCAAGAACGGCGACATCTACATCGACGACAAGATCGCGCGCAAGCCCGAGAAGGTGATCTCGTCGGTGATGAAACAGGTTTTTCCATGGGAAAAGAACGGAACCGAATCGATCAGCAGGGTTTTCACCATCACCGGGCAGGGCGCGGCAGCCAGTGCGGACTCTGTCACCCTTCCCGCGGGGGAGCGCGCCGAGATGCGCGGGATCCGCGACAAGTATCTCCATGGCTACGATCCCGACTGGGGCATCCCTTACCCGCCCCGGATGCGTCCGGCTGAAAACCATTTCGTCGGAGATCTGTCCGTCTCCTTCGAGGTCACCCTCGACTCGGCCAAGGGCGGGGTACTCGCCACGATCGAAGAGAACAATCGGGTGCACACCTTTTTCCTGCGTGGCGCCGATTGCGCCGATCCATCGTACATGGAAACGCGCATCAAGAACGCGCTCCCAGCCGAGGCGGTATCGCGGGTCTGGTCGTCGAGAGAGGTCCTCCTCGAAGAGGGCAGTTCGACCGAGGTAGAAATCGCCAACATCGACGACCGCCTGTCGATTCACATCGACGGCGATGAGGTCGCGGCTCACGAATACACCACTGCCGATGTCGAGTCGGGCCGCATTCCCAATGTGCTCCGTTTCGGTCCTGTCGACACGGAAGCGACCTTTGACGAGGTGGCCGTTCACCGGGACATCTACTATACCAACGACTCGAGCCAGGGATTTTCCGAGTACGACGTTCCCGAGAATCACTACTTTGCAATGGGCGACAACACGCAGAACTCGAGCGACGGCCGTCGCTGGCAATCCTTCGAGCTCCTGTGCAAGGACGGGCGGACCATCAAGGGCGAATACACCCCGGGGCGCTTCCCCGAGGGTCTCAACAGCCCCAACGGCATGCAGCCCCACACGGTGTTGGACTTGAACGGCGATCCCCACGTCGTCTGCGGCAAAGACCTGCGCTCCCATCCTGGAGAGGGCAACAAGAAAATTCTGATCCGCCGCGAAGACGAGTCCTTCATCCACGAGAAGTACATGCTCGGCAAGGCGATGGCTGTTTTCTGGCCGATCTATCCGCATTTCAGATGGAAACTGATCAGGTAATCCCATGAGCCTATTGAAGGTCGACGAGCTGGTCAAGACGTACGCCAACCGCACCGTGGTCAACAAGGTGTCGTTCCATCTCGACTCGGGCGAGATCGTGGGTCTTCTCGGTCCCAACGGCGCGGGAAAGACGACCACCTTCAAGATGACCGTGGGGCTGATCACACCCAACGCGGGACGGGTGTCGCTCAACAGCGAGGAGATCACCGATCTCCCCATGTACAAGCGCGCCCGCAGGGGGATGGGCTACCTCTCCCAGGAGCCCTCCATCTTTCAGCAGATGACCGTTCTCGAGAACATCCAGGCGATTCTCGAGGCCAACGGTTTTCCCGGCAGAGGATTGAAAAAGAAAGCTCTCGAACTTCTCGGAGAACTCGGACTGATCCGGCTCGCCGGAAACCGGGCCAACACATTGAGCGGCGGCGAACGGCGCCGCCTCGAGATCACCCGCACACTCACCACCGATCCCAAGCTGATCCTCCTCGACGAACCCTTCTCGGGTGTCGATCCGATCGCCGTGGAAGAGATCCAGAACATTCTCTTTCGTCTCAAGGACAAGGGGATCGGAATTCTCATCACCGACCACGCCGTGGGCGAGATGCTCGCCACCTGCGACCGCTCGTACATCATCAACGACGGCCGCATATTCAGGCATGGCAATGCCGAGAAGCTCACCAACGATCCCGAGGTACGAAAGATTTACCTCGGAACGCGGTTCGAACTTCCCACGAGAGCACACAAACCGCCTTCCGAAGACAAACAGGGCCCTAAGTAGTATCCCTTATTCGAACTCAAAGCAGTCATTTAGCTAAAAAAGTTGCGTGATCAACCTTTTTGTTGACGATAAGATGTGGACGGAATCGGTTGGTTTGTAAGGACTTTATGGAAAAGACTCAATCCCGATGACTGAGCTTCTCGGAAAGGTTGTCGCAGGCACTGATCGTCCCCCTGAGATGACGTCCCATCCCTTCCCTTTTCCAGATGGCAGCGAAGAAGAACTTCACTACCGGAATCGGGGCATCCTCATCGTCGACGACGAGCAGGGAATCCGTAAATCTCTCAGGCTCTACCTCGAGAGCCTCGGTTTCAAGGCCGCCGAGGCGGCCGATGCCGAAAAGGCGATGGACCTCATCGAGAAAGAGGATTACTTCCTCTGCCTCACCGACATCACCATGCCCGGGATGGGCGGGCTCGAACTCCTGAGCTATATCAAGGGCCTCGGCCGCGAAATCGATGTGGTCATGATCACCGGCCACATGGATATCGAATACGCGATCGGTTCGATCAAGCAGGGCGCCTTCGACTACTTCAAGAAACCTTTTCTCTTCGACGATCTCCGCCTCACCATCCTCCGGGTCATCGAGAAGCAGACCCTGATCCGCAAGAGCTTCGAGCTGGAGCGGCTCAAGGAACGGCAGAACATCGAATCGAAGAACGTGGCTGAATTCATGATCGCCATGGCGGCGATCATCGATGCCAAGAGTCCCTACACGCGGCAGCACTCGGAACGGGTCTCTCAGTTCTCGTCGTTGATCGCCGAACTGCTCCAGCTCGACGGCAAGGAAATCGAGAGAATCAGGCTCGGCTCGAAACTCCACGACATCGGCAAGATCGGCACGCCCGAGTATATCCTCGACAAGGCCGGACCTCTGACCGCCGAGGAGTTCGAGGTCATCAAGGAACACCCGGCCAAGGGCGCGGAGCTGATCCGACCGATCTCGTCGCTCAGGGAAATCTGCGACATCGTGCAGTTCCACCACGAAAATCTCGACGGAACAGGCTACCCCGATCACCTCGAGGGCGACGATGTTCCCCTCGCCGCCCGGATCGTGAGAATCGCCGACTACTGGGATGCGATCACCTCCTTCCGCCCCTACCGGGAACCGATGTCCTTCGAAAAGGCCCAGTCCGTTCTGCGGTCCGAATGCGGCCAGAAGATCGATGGCGAGCTCGTCGAAATGTTCTTCCTCCACCTCGCCGAGCAAAACCTCTGACCCGAAAAAAAGCATTGAAAATCAGGGTCCCTTCATTCAAGATGCCTCTTTCGATCGACAATTAATTGATATTTATTGATTAAACCTCATCCTGACGGCATGCTGTCACCAGAGCATCGTTCAGGTCCTTCTGGTTCTCTTCCAGGCGATTAACGGCGCGCGAAGAGCGACGCAAGGCACATTCAGCCGTGAGGCAAAAAGGATCAACTGCTGCAGTTCCGATAAATCAGATACATAGTAAGGGTTTATGCGATGAACATCATTGTCTGTGTCAAGCACGTTCCTGATACCGAGTCGAAGATCACCATTGGCGGCGACGGCTCCTCCTACGACACCGCGGGGATCGAATACATCCTCAATCCCTACGACGAGCTCGCTGTCGAGGAGGCGCTCAAGATCAAGGAGGCGGGCGAAGGGGAGGTCACCATCATCCTTCTCGGTCCGGAAAGCGCCACCAAGACGATCCGCACCTGCCTCGCCATGGGCGCCGACAAGGCGATCCACCTCGTCGAGGAGAATCCTCTCAGGGATGGCGCATCAACGGCCGAGATCCTGGCCAACACGATCAAGGATCTTCCCCACGACATCGTCTTATTCGGGAAACAGAGCGTGGACCAGGACAATGCCCAGGTCGGTCTCATGGTCGCCGGGCTTCTCGGTCTTCCCGCGGTGAGCGAGATCGTGTCGATGGACGTGGCTGACGGGAAGGCGACGGTGAAGAGAAGCATCGAAGGCGGCGTCGAGGTTTACGATGCAACCTTCCCCGCTGTCTTCACCACGCAGAAAGGGCTCAACGATCCCCGCTACGCATCGTTGAAAGGAATCATGGCCGCCAAGAAGAAGCCGGTCGACACCAACGACTTCGGCGCCGTCGATTCCAAGATCACCGTCCGGAAACTCGAAAATCCACCGGCCCGCCCCCCGGGAAAAATCGTGGGCGAAGGCGCTGAGGCGGTCCCCCAGCTCTTCGGGCTGCTCAAGGACGAGGCCAAGGTTCTGTAAAACAAAGATTATAGAGGTCAGGAGGAAATCAACATGTCGGGTTTGATACTGGCATTCGGTGAACAGAGAAACAACGCTTACAGGAAACCGGCCTTCGAGGTAACCGCGGCCGCGGCGCGTGTCGCCAAGGAGGCAGGCTGTGAGGCAGCAGCGATCCTCATCGGTTCGGGCGTGGCCGATTTGGCCCCCGAACTGGCCAAGTATGGCGCGGCGCGCATCGCGGTCTGCGACGACGCGGCGCTCAAGGATTACAATGGCGAGCTCTACGCCGCCGCGGTGGCCCAGGCAGCCGCGGCGCTCAATCCCTCGGCCATCCTCTTTCCCGCCTCTGCCATGGGCAAGGACCTTGCTCCCCGAGTGGCCGCTCTCCTCAAGACCGGGATCGCCTCTGACTGCATCGAACTCAAGGCCGAGGGAGGCAAGGTGCAAGCCCGCCGCCCCATCTTCGCCGGAAAGGTTCACGCCTGGGTCGAGGCGACAACCGATTGTTTCATCGCCACTTTGAGGCCCAATGTCTTCACGGCCGAGGAGAGCGCCGGCGCAGGCGCGGTCGAAACCCTGGCGTTCGCTCCCCCGGAGGGAGGCCCCAAGGCTGTTCTGAAGGAGATCCTCCAGGAGGCGAGCGGCAAGATCGAACTCACCGAGGCGGACATCATCGTCTCGGGCGGCCGCGGAATGAAGGATCCCGATAACTACAAGCTGCTCGAAGAACTGGCAAGCCATCTCAAGGGCGCGACCGTGGGCGCATCACGCGCATCGGTCGACGCGGGATGGCGCCCCCACGCCGATCAGGTCGGCCAGACCGGCAAGACCGTCTCCCCCACCCTGTACATTGCGTGCGGCATCTCGGGCGCGATCCAGCACCTGGCCGGCATGTCGAGTTCCAAGTACATCGTGGCGATCAACAAGGATCCCGATGCGCCAATCTTCAAGGTGGCTGATTATGGAATCGTGGGCGACCTCTTCGAGGTGGTGCCGGCCATGATCGAGGAAGCCAAGAAGCTCGACCAGTAATTCGCGGGGTCTATTCCCCGAATTGAGAAGAAGCGCAACGCGATCGGAGGTAGCATCTGATCGCGCGGCGCTTCTTTTCGATTCGGGAGACGTTTGGTTGAGGGGGGAAAATCAGTGCCGGAAGTGACGCTGCCCGGTGAAGACCATCGAAATGCCATGCTCGTTGCACGCCTCGATCGATTCGGTATCGCGGATCGATCCGCCGGGCTGGATGATCGCCTTCACGCCGAGTTCGGAAGCCTTGTCGACGCAATCCCTGAAGGGAAAGAAGGCGTCCGACGCGAGCACCGACTGGTCGGCGCGGTCGCCGGCTTTTCGTCCCGCGATGATCGTCGAATCGATCCGGCTCATCTGCCCCGCTCCCACACCGACCACGCAGCCGCCCTTCGTTGTTTCACGGGTCAGGAGGATCGCGTTCGACTTGACATGCTTGGCCACTTTCCACGCGAAGCGCAGGGCGGCGATCGTGCAGTCGTCAGGCACCGACTCGGTGACGACGCGGTGTTCTTCCCCCTCGTAACCCAGGTCCCGGTCCTGTGCAAGCAGCCCTCCCTTGACGGAGCGCAACATGAGGTCGGCGCCCCCGCCAGTGGTGAGCGGCCCCGTGGACAGAAGCCGCACCTTCTTGCCCCACTTGACCTTCTTGCGGAAGACCTTGACCGCGTCAGCATCGATACCGGGAGCGATCACCGCCTCGAAGAAGCACGACTGAACCGCCACGATCTCGGCAAGGCCGGCGTCCACGGGCCTGTTGAAGGCGAGGATGCCGCCGAAGGCCGACACAGGATCGCCGGCGAGCGCATCGGCATAAGCCTGGGCGACCGAGTCGCTCGTGGCGGCACCGCAGGGATTGGTGTGCTTGATCACCACGGCAGCGGGCTCGTCGAATTCCTTGACGAGTTCGAAGGCCGCATCGATATCGAGGATGTTGTTGTAGGAGAGCGCCTTGCCGTTGAGGATCTCGGCTGACGCCACTGACGGGCCATGGTCTCCGGGGAGCGGGTAGAATGCTGCCCGCAGGTGGGGATTCTCGCCGTAGCGCAAGATCGTGCCCGGCTTGGACACAATGCTGAGCGTCTGGGGCAGCCCGTCATCGGGTGCGTCTCGATCGAAGTAGGTCCGAATCGCCGTGTCGTAAGACGCGGTCAGTCCGAAGGCCTTGGCCGCAAGCGCTCGTCGCGTCTCATCCCCCAGCGATCCGCCGCGCGCGGTCATCTCTTCGAGAAGCGCGGTGTAGTCTTCAGGATCGACGACCACCGCCACGGAACCGTGATTCTTCGCAGCGGCGCGGATCATGGTCGGTCCGCCAATGTCGACGCTCTCCATGGCGGCGGCGTCGGTCACCCCCTCGCGGGCCACGGTCTCCTCGAAGGCGTAGAGGTTCACCGCCACGAGATCGATGAACTCGATTCCGGCGTCGGCCGCCTGCTTGACGTGGTCGGGATTCTGCCGCACCGCCAGGAGGCCGCCGTGAATGACCGGATGCAGGGTCTTGACGCGACCGTCCATGATCTCCGGAAAGCCGGTCACCTCGGAGATATCCTTGACGACGACATCAGCCTCGCGCAGATGGCGCGCTGTGCCGCCCGTGGAAATGATCTCCACGCCATGATCCGTCAGGCCCCGTGCAAACGGGGCGAGCCCGTTCTTGTCGGTGACGCTCAGCAAGGCGCGACGAATCTTGAGATCAGCCATTTTACTTACTGCTCCTGAGATAGGGTTCTATGAACTGATCGATGGCGCCGTCGAGCACGGCGTTGACATTGCCTGTTTCCTTCCCGGTCCGGTGATCCTTGACCATGGAGTAGGGATGGAGAATGTACGACCGGATCTGATGGCCCCAGGCGATATCGCTCTTACCGCCCTGGAAGTCCTTGAACGACGCCTCCCGCTCGGCCTCTTTCCTGAGAAAGAGCTTGGCGTTGAGCATCTTGAGCGCCATCGCCTTGTTCTTGTGCTGGGAGCGCTCGTTCTGGCACTGGACCACGATGCCGGAGGGGATATGCGTGATGCGTACCGCCGAATCGGTCTTGTTGACGTGCTGGCCGCCGGCGCCGCCCGCACGGTAGGTGTCGATGCGCAAATCGTTCTGATCGACGTCGACCGCGATCTCCGCGTCGAACTCGGGAAAGACATCGACCGCCGCAAAGGAGGTATGGCGCCTGTTCTGCGCGTCGAAGGGCGAGATGCGAATCAGGCGGTGGATGCCCCGTTCCGCCCTGAGATACCCGTACGCCCAGCGCCCCTCCACGAGAAGAGTGGCTGACTTGATCCCCGCCTCCTCCTCGTAAAGAATGTCGTAGACCTTGCGCTCGTAGCCTGAATTCTCGATCCAGTGGATGTACATGCGCAGAAGCATCTTGGCCCAGTCGCACGACTCGACGCCGCCGGCGCCGGCCTGAATGCAGAGGAAGGCGTTGCGCTTGTCGTGCTCGCCATTGAGCATGACCTGGAACTCGAGACGCGCCACCTTGCCCTTGAGCACTTTGTAAAAGCCGTCCGCTTCTTCGGCAGTTTCCTCGCCGTCGTCCTCGCGAAGGATTTCGAGCATGACATCGGCATCCTCGAAATCGGCATCGATCGATTCGACCGGCTCGGTGGTCGCTTTGCAGTCCTTGAGCTCGACGATCAGTTCGTTGGCCTTCTCCTGGTCCTCCCAGAAGTCGGGGCCGCTCATTATCTTCTCGATCTCTTTTTTACGCGCAGACTGGCCCGCAAAGTCAAAGGGAGTCCTTGAGTTCGGTCAGGGTTTGACGCATCTGTTCGAGTTCAACGGCCAGTTCTTCTGCTCGCATAAAGTCACCTTTACCTGTTTGTCACCTTCACGATGTGGGTATAAATATCTTCGACCGGCGCCATCCCGCCCATGCCGAGGTCGCCGCAAGCCAGCTCCTTGATCACCGGATCGACGACAGAGTAACGTCCGTCGGTCTCATCGAGCAAGCTCTTGAGGTTTCGCTCGACCACTGGATTCTCCCACATGCCCGTGTTCATGGCCGGGGCCAGCACCACTGGCGTGCCGGCCCGAACAGCGAGCAGAAGGGTGGTCAGCAGGTCATCGGCGATCCCCGAAGCCAGTTTCCCGATGACGTTGGCTGTTGCCGGAGCGATTGCCACGCAATCAGCCCACTGTGCGGCAGCAACATGTTCCACTGCAGGATCACCCCGTCTATCGAAGAGCCCGAGAGGCACAGGATTACGCGACAGAACCTCGAAAGTCAAGGGAGTGACGAATTCAGAGGCGCTCCGCGTCATCACCACGCGCACCTCGTGACCGCCTTTCACCAGTGTGCGGACGAGGTCGCACGTCTTGTACACCGCGATACCGCCTGTGACGCCGACGAGGATTTTCATTTTCTTCATGAGTCCCCCTGCCTTTCGTCGATGAGTTCCTCCACGGCAGAGACGATCGCTCTGGCGATGGAGGGCTTTGTGTCCAGATCAATGCACGTGGCACGATCAGGCCGATAAAGAATGGCCTGGTGGCGCTCCGGCCCGATCGCGTCGATAGTGTTGAGTAACATGAGATCCGCCTGTGACTGACGGGCGCTCGCGAGCCCGATAGTCAGTAGCCCCTCCCGGTCACATCCCGATTCCAGTTTGAATTTCACCAGAAGGGCAGTCGGTTTCCAAGTCTTTACCTGATCGACGATCTTTGCCACCTTGCGCAACCGGAGAACGAGTTCGTCCTGGCTCGACTTGATCTTGCCCTCACCGGGCTCAGGGCTGAAATCGGCCACCGCCGCAGCCATGACCACCGCTCCCGGGTCGGGCAGGCGGGACACCTCTTTGTGGAGTCGCTCTTTAAGGTCCTCTGCGGTGACGAATTCAGCACACCGGATAGCGCCATCTTCGGGCCCTGTCGCCGATCGGGGTGGAAGGGCACTCTCCCTTGCGTGGACGAGACAGACCGCGTGGCCACGGGCAGCAGCTTCTGTCGCAATCGCTGCCCCGAGCCGCCCCGTCGACCTGTTGCCGATGTAGCGGACCGCGTCGATCGGCTCCTTGGTTCCGCCCGAAGTAACGACAAAGTGGATTTTCTTCATACTTGCTGCCTCGGTCTCGCATTCGAGTGGAAAGGCCCGTCCAAAACCGGGACTTTACCATCTTGGCGCCTCTTTTCCAAGCCCCACGCAGTGCCAATCACCTATGAGAGGCAGTCCTCGTGCACGAGATCAGGCCGAGACCAACGCACATGGAAACGCGACGACGGAAGGTCTGCTGTGGATGTAAGGGCCGGAGAAGGGATCGAGCCGATCAATACTTCTGGAACTGGCTATACCCATTCGAGGAATAAAACTCCACGAAATGCATATAGATGTTGTCCAGCGCGAACTGTCCCGCAGCACTGAAGGCGGGTTTCTCGAAGAGGACCTTTGCGATCATCTTGCCGGTGGTGAAGCCGGGCAGAAAACCCTCGCTCAAAATCGAGTAGAAGGGTGCTGTCGTCTCCTTCAGGGAAATGGCATACGATGCAGGACCGCCGAGCGGATCGACAGCGATTTCGACCATCACGCTGTAGGCCACGCCGGCAACGTAGTGGACATCGGTGTCAACGCCGTCGAGCAACCAGTGGTCGTTGTTGCCCATGGAGAGGTTGAGAACATCGAGATCATCCTCGTCGGTGAGCTTGGCGTTGAAAGTGGTTGTTTCTTGAAAAGCGGTGAGATCGAAATAGATCTGAAAATGGTCTTTGACAAAACACTCGACCGGGATCCCGTAGAACCGGGTCGGCTCCGAACAGCCGCCCTCCTCGTCTTCGAAGAGGATATAGCCCTCGGGACCGTTCACGACCAGTTCGACATGTTCATTGGGATCTTCGATGACGAAGTAGCCGACCATACCCTGGATGTATTGGGAGGTGATCCTGCAATCATTAAAATCATCGGCGAGGATCACGATCCAGTCGTTGCTGTACATCGTGGCGAGACTGCAAAGGCCAAAGAGGCCAAGGGCAGTGACAACGACCAGAATTTTGAGGGTCGACTTCATCATCTTCGTTGGATCAGACCAGGACTTCTTGTTTCAGGCTCCGGCAACATTATGCCAGAGGTCCAAATACAGGTAAACAGAATAGAATCAATAAAGAAGGCTTATTTTTCTCACAACATCTGTCTGACCGGAACCAATATAAACGAAAGTTAATTCTAATTCATCAAAAAAATTATCTCGATGAAATTTTCCTCTCTGGTTAAAGAACTTGATTTGATCAGATTATACCGTATTTGTCTAATTTTTTATACAGCCCCCTGAGGCTCACCCCCAACTCTTTTGCTGTCTTTGTCTTATTGCCGCCATTGAGCTGGAGCGCCTTGATGATCTTTTCGCGCTCGAAGGTCTCAAGACTCTCTTTGAGGCTGGCCGCCACCTGGGGATCATCCTGGTCGGGACTGATCTGGGAGAGGATCTCACGACGTCCGAGCCGGCTCCCCGGGGTTGCGAGCGAAATCAGTTTTCTTACCGCGTTCTCCAGTTCGCGCACATTGCCCTTCCACTCGCGACGCCTCAGCTCATCGATCGCGCTCCCATCAAAGGTCGTTTCCGGCCCCTCGTTCCGGCTTGTGTAGAGCTTGGCGAAATGTTCGATGAGGAGGGCCACATCGTCGAGGCGGTCTCTCAGTGGCGGCAGGGTGACCACTGCAGTGTTGAGCCGATAGAAAAGATCCTCGCGAAAAGAGCCTTCTTGAACCAAAAAATGGATGTCCTTGTTGGTCGCCGAGATGATCCTCACGTCGACCTTGACGACTTTCTTGTCCCCCACTCTCATGAACTCGCCGAACTGCAGCACGCGCAGGAGCCTCTTCTGTACCTCGACGCTCATGTCCCCCACCTCGTCGAGAAAGAGTGTCCCCTTGTCGGCCTGCTCGAAAAGACCGGCCTTGTCTCTGACCGCACCGGTGAAAGCGCCTTTCTTGAACCCAAAGAGCTCCGCCTCGATCAGAGGCTCCACAACAGCGGCGCAGTTGAGAGAGACAAAATTGGATCGCTTTCGCGGACCGTTGTAGTGGATCGACCGCGCCACCAGTTCCTTGCCCGTACCGCTCTCGCCGAGGATCATCACCGGGAAGTCGGTGGGCGTGATGCGGTCGAGCACCTTGAGGACCTCGATCATCGCCGAAGACTGGGTGATGATGTTGTCGTACCGGTACCTCAACTCGAGCTGGCGCTGCTTGACCTCGAGCGTGTCCTTGATCGTCACCAACTCGCGTGCCTGATCCTCGACCCGCACTTCGAGACGCTGATTGAGCCGCTCGATCTCGGCCTTCGAATTGGCCAGCTCCGTCTGTCTCTCCATGTTTTCGTCGAGGAGCGCGGCGTTTCCCAGTGCGATTCCCGCCTGGGTGGCAAAGGCGGCCATCATCTTGAGATCGTACTCGTTGAAGGCGCTGATCGTTTTCGGATTGTCGATGTAGAGGCTCCCCAGGAGGCTCTCCCTTGTCTTGAGCGGAACGCAGAGCACTGAGAGCAGGTTCAGCTCGCTGATACTCACCGCATCGCGAAAGCGGTGGTCGGTCTGGGCGTTGGAGGTCAGGATCGGCTCACCGGAGAGCGCCACGTTCTTGGCGATCGAGTGGCTGACCTCGAACTCGGGATCGTTGATGTCCTCCTCCGAGATATGCCGCGCCGTGGCAAAATTGAGCTGCCGTGCCTTGACGAGAATGATGAAACCCCGCAGAGCGCCCGTCATCTCGATCGCCGTATCCACGATCAAATCGAGGAGTTTCTTCAGATCCATCTCGGAGTTGATGATCTGGGTGAGTTCCTGAAGGCGCTCCATGTCGGAGAGTTTTCTGATCGTGTCGAGTTTTTTCCCGGTCGCGGCAGGCGCGGCGTCCACGATGCGCGTCTCCTCGTTCTCGATCTCTTTCCGGAGGCCGGCATGTTTCACCGACTCCGCGAGCCGCCCCGCTTTCCCGAGCACCTGGAGAACGGTCTGCAGATCCTGAAAAGACCCACTCTCCTTCTTCACGGAAGAGAGCGTGCGGGCAAGTTCGAGGTATCCCTCGGCCAGAATGTGCCGATGGCACGAGGCGTCGAGCGCGGCGAGCGCACGGCGCAAGGTATCCTCTTCGGGCGCCGACAGGAGCCGTAGCGCCGCGCACCGGGTGATTTGTAACGCTGAGCCGATCGGGGCGGCCACGCCGTCGGGTAAGCGCCCGATTGCGGCCTGAGCCTCGTCGAGAGCGTCATGCCCGCGGCCGAGGGCCAGGAGCGCCTTGGCTCGAATATTCCTCAAAAGAAAGATCATCTCGCTCGCCGGCATATTGCCCAGTGCAGCGAGCCCTCTGTCGACGGCGACGATCGTTTCCTCGGCGCGGTCGGCGCCGAGGGTGAACAGCGCTTCGACGCGACAGAAGTTCGCCTCGTCCGTGCCCGCCACGCGATCGCTCGCCAGAGCCCGCGCCCGGTCGATCAACTCGCCGGCGCTGTCGAGGTGGTCGAGCCAGATCTCTCTTTCAGCGCGTAGAAGGCAGATCTTGGCGACCCATCTGTCGTCTTTCAGAGTGCTCCAGATGGCCGCGCACTTGTCGTAAAACTCGTTCGCCCGGTCCGGGTCTCCCTCGAGGAGCGCCGTCTCTCCCAGGGTGCCGTAGACGAAGGCGATATTGCGCTTCGAGCCGAGTTCCTGCGACACGGTCAGTGCTTCGAGCGCGTACTCGCGCGATGCGGCCGCGTCTCCCAGATCGAGATAGGCCGACGCGATCCCCGTGAGGGTCGTGCAGACCGAATAGGTGTCGTCTTTCTCCCTGGACAGGTCGGCAGCGGCTTTCATCAGATCGACAGCCTCTGCCTTGCAGCCGCGCGCCTTCAGGATCCTGCCCAGATTGTAGTAGGGTCCCCGCGCCTGGACCGGCTCTCCCCGCGCCTCGTAGATCCTGATCGATTCCCTGTACTCGACCTCGGCCTCGTCGAATCGTCCCAACGAGAAGAGCACCGTGCCAAGTCTGTTGCACGCTGCGGCCCGCAAATCACTGTCACTGGTTCCCATGAGTTCGAGAGCGTCGACCAGTTCGTCATGGGCGCGATCGAGCTCGTGCAGTCGGTAGAGCGCATAGGCCATGTGGCTCTTCGCCTCGGCTCTTCGGATCCGTCCTGTCCGCGTATCGGGGAGATCGAGGGCAAGTAATTCCTCGCAGCACTCGATGATCCGATCGTTCTCCCCCTTCTGAACGAAAACCTTGGCCTTCTCCGTGAGAATGAGACCGATGTCGACCGGTTCAGCCCCTGCGCTCCGCGCCAGGTTGCGCGCCTCATCGTAGTGCCGGGCGGCCTGGTCGACGCGCCCGCTGTGGGCATCGATCCGCCCCTTGATAAAATGAACACGAAACGCATCGGGCGAGGCGCCGAGACCTTCCATGCGCAGCGCCTCGTCAGCGAGGCTGTAGGCCCGGGTGAAATCCCAGCACGCAATGCGCCTGTCCACCGCGTCGAGAAGCCGCGGCACGGCACGGCCAACGTCGTTGCTGCGCGCCAGGTGAATGGCGATTTCCTCCCGGCGCAGCTCTTCGGCTCCCGACGTGGGCCCCGTCGTGGAGGACGGCGCCGAGAGAAGCAGATGGGCGGCGCTCTCGTGGAACTCCTTGCGGGTCTCGGGCCGCAGCCCTTCATAAACCAGGCTGCGCAGGGCAAAGCTGGCCAGAGCAGCCACGAGACCCTCGGTCGACTGCTGGACCGTGACCAATCCACGGTCCTTCAGGGAGAAAAGCGTCCGATCATCCCGCTCCTCTCCGGGCGAAAAAGAATGGAGCAGATCGAGCCGAACACCGGTGGGAAAGACACTGAGCCGATCGATCAGGGCGCGCTCGTCAGCGCTGAGAGATTCGAGCGAACAGCCCATGAGCCGATCGAGACCGTCAACGCTCGCCCGGGCGAGGCGACTTTCGTGAAAGCGATAATCGCCCATTTCGTAGTCGATGATTTCCGACGCGACGAGATAGATCAGCATCTCGCGCACGTTGACCACATCGGTCCGACCGGAGGGGCAGAGCAGGTTCAGCAGCGACGACGGCACGCTCCCCCACTCGAAGAGGGTCGCCACGAAGGACTCCGCGTCGTCTCCCGAAATATGCCCCACAGCAAGTTTCTCAGCCGGTGTCTGTCCCGCGGGCCAGCCCGGAAGGGACGAGGCGTCGACCGGTGGGGTAACGAAGAGGGCCAGCTCGATCGCGCCGGCGACACAGAGACGGTTGAGCGTCTCGATAATCTTCTGGACCGCTCCTCCCGCGAGGGGCGGCGTGTCGATGTAGAGGATGAGGAGAAATTTCTCGACGCCCTCCGCGGCGCGTTCGAGAGCGTTGGAGCCGAGTTTCCGCTCGATATCGTCGACCGAGGCAGCCTGCGCGACGTGGAACCGGCCTCGCAGCGCGCTCTCCACCTCGTCCCAGAGCGCACGACCGTCGGCCTCGTCTTGTTCCGCGGCGGAGCTTGCGGCGCTGTACGCCTCGGGCTCGATTCCGGCGGTGACGGCGGCGGAACGCACACCCATGGTGGCGGCAGCAAACCGAATCCGCTCGCCGAGGAGCCGCGCGCTCGGCGCGGACGCTTCCAACAGGACCGGTCCCTTCATCGGAGCCCGATCTCCCCTCGCCCCGATCTGGAGAGCACGGAACGCCTTGTAGAGATCGTGCTCGACCTGGCCGGGTGTGGCTGACCGGACCAGTCCGGAGAGTGTCGCTCTCGTGACGAAGGGGAATCCCTCGCCCGAGAAGTCTCCCAGATCGCGCAGCACTTCGCGCGCAGCCGCGTAGCGCTGCTCCGGATCGCGTTTCAGCAGCTTTTCGATGAGGTTCACAAAAGGCGCCGGCACATCGGTCGGCGGCTCGGTCTGAAGCGCAAGCCCCTCGAGCCTCTGGCGGATCGAGGTCTCGGGCGTCGACGTATCGAAAGGCAGATCGTGGTAGAAATGCTCCCAGATCATCAACCCGAGGGAATAGAGATCGGCCGCGATCCCGGGGCTCGCCCCCTCGATCACCTCGGGAGCCATGTAGAGAAGCGTGCCGGAAGCTCCCTGTTCGAAGGGATCGTGGATCGTGCGCGCCAGGCCAAAGTCGAGCACCCACGGAATCAGCGCGCCATTCCGGTCCTCGATCAGGATGTTCGACGGCTTGAGATCGCCGTGAACGACCCGATTGCGATGAAGAAAGTCGAGGGCGCGCAGGATGTGGCCGATCACGGAGAGCGTTCTGTCGAAGGACACACCCGATAGGGCGGTGATAAAATCGATTCCATCGACGAAACGGGAGGTGAAATAAAATGCTCCATCCGAAACATCAAGGCCACAGTCGACAACTGGGACGATCGAGGGGAAGTCGACGCCCGCCATGCGGTCGAACTCGGCAAAAGCGCGCGCAGCGGCCGAATCAGCCCCGTCAGGAGACCTGAAAATTTTCAGAACGAGAGGCATCTGGCACTGGAGGTCGAAAACATTGAAGACCGACTGACCGGGCTGCTCGCCCAGGACCGCATCCACGCGGTAGCGGCCGTTGCCGATGAAAGTGTTCTGAACCTCTTCGCCGTGCCGATCGTTCAAAGATTCCGCTCCTTGTCTGTCATCGCGGTGCGCGAGGCCGGCAGGACTCGTTTGTCGGAAAATCAATGTTCCTCCGGAACATTGATCCTCTCATTGCCGAGAGGCGGCTTGCTATTATAGAATATTGGTAACACTATAGCGAAATTGAACTAAAAGAGGCGAACGAGGCGCTTGTACGCCGAGCGGGCTGCCGGTTTCATGATGAGAAGGGATCGAGGATCACTCCCATGCCGATCAAACTTTCAAGACTTCCCGTATCACTCCTGGTCTGTCTCATGGCACTGCTCGTCTGCGCGGCGCCGGCGATCGCGGACACGATCCTTCTCAAGGGCGGACAGAAGCTCGAGGGAAAGGTCCTCGACGACCAGCCCGGTTTCGTGGAGATCAAAACCAAGTTCGGCACGATCAAGATCGAGCGCGCCCGCATCGACAAGGTCGTCTACGGCGAAACCGCCGGGGAGGAATACAAGCGCAAGCTCGAGCTCATCGACAAGAAGGACGCCGACGCCCTCTACGAGCTCGCCCTGTGGTGCAAGGAGAAGAAGCTCAAGAAGGAGCACCGCGCCCTTCTGAAGAAGGTGCTCGAGGCCAATCCTCAGCACGACGCCACAAACAAGGAGCTGGGCAAGGTCAAGTACGACGGCCGGTGGTTCGCGCCCTCCGAGCTCAACGCCTACAAGAAGGACGAGGCCGAGCGCATGAAGGCGCAGGGCATGGTCTGGTACGAGGGCCAGTGGATGCCCGACCACGAGGCCAAGAAGCGCAAGGGTTATCAGCTCTTCGAGGGCGAGTACGTCTCCCAGATGGACTACTACCACAGGCTCGGCGAGCGCGACATCGAAAAGACCTTCGGCTACCCGCTGACCATCACCAACGCCCAGCACTTCACCCTCCGTTCCAAGAATCCCGAGGCGATCCACATGGAGCTGCTCGACAACTGCGAGCTCGAGTTCGAGCACTTCTTCATGATCTTCGAGCCCGACCCGATCGAGGCCCGCATGCTGTCCTACTATCCGGTGCCGATCTACATTCTCGACGATGTGGACGCCTGCGACCTCTTCATCGATTCGGGGTACATCAGGAGATACAACCCGCCCGGCGTGCTCGACCGCTACGCCCACTCGACCAATTTCAGCATCTACTTTCCCAGGCCTCTGGTGGTCCTGTCCGAGGGGCGCCACCTCGTCGGCCACCAGGACGCCACGGTGGCCCAGATCGGTTTCATGTCCCACCACATCGGCCACATCCTGATCCGGCGCTTCAAGTGCGGCGGGCCGATCCCGGGGTGGCTCGAGGCGGGCGTGGCCCACTACTACGAGGGGCTGACCAACTTTCACCAGACCACGTCGGTCTGCGAGTACGAGGGATACGAGGACGTGGAGAAGTGGACCGACAAGTGGAGCAACTTTCTCCAGTGGCGCAAGAACCTGATCGATCCGTCGAACCACAACTCGTTGCCCGATGTGCAGGACCTCTTCGATCTCGAGATCGAGACGATGAACACGCGCCAGATGGCCAAGGCCTGGTCGGTGGTCACCTTTCTCATCAAGACGCATCGCGAGGAGTTTCTCACCTATATCCGGCGCGTGCTCGCCCCCTACCGGGGCGAACGGAGGCTCTCCAGCCTCGACGCGTGGACCCTCGGCTTCAAGAACGTCACTCCCGAACAGATCGAGAGGGAGTGGCGCGCGTGGATCGTCGAACAGCCGCCCGTTCCCCAGCGCGAGGACCGGCTCGAGCTGCACCTGATCACGCCGCAGAAGGAGGGTGCAGCGGACGGCGAGCTTCCCGGGCAGGGCAAATAGAGGCGAAAATGTTCAAAGCAGAAACCTTCATTTCCAGACGATCCCGTCTGAAAGAGACGATCGGCAGCGGACTGGTCCTTATTCTGGGCAACGACGAGAGTCCGATGAACTATGCGGACAACCTGTTCCCCTTCAGACAGGACAGTTCGTTCCTCTACTTCTTTGGACTCGATCAGCCTCGATTGGCGGGAGTGATCGACGTTGACAGCGGTGAGGAGACCATCTTCGGCGATGAACTGACTATTGACGACATCGTCTGGATGGGCGCCCAGCCGACGCTTACCGAAAGAAGCCGGCTCGTGGGGATCTCGAAAACATCTCCGCTCTCCGGCCTTCGCGAGATCGTGGATGAGGCGGCGGGCAAAGGTCGAAAAATACATTTCCTCCCGCCCTACCGGCCCGAGAACAAGATAGAGCTCTGGAGACTGATGGGACTCGATCCTGCCGTGGCGCACGATGCCGCATCGGTCGATCTCGTCAAAGCAGTGGTGAACCAGCGGATCTACAAATCAGACGGTGAGATCGATGAGATCGAAAAGGCGGTGAACACTACCGTCGCAATGCATCTCGCGGCCATGAAGATGGCGAGGCCTGGCATGGTCGAAGCGCAGATCGCGGCCAAGGTTCACGAGACAGCGCTCGCCGCCGGAGGCAATCTCTCCTTTCCGGTGATCGCCACCGTCCATGGTGAAACGCTTCACAATCACTTTCATGGCCACACGCTCGAGAGCGGCCAGATGTTTCTTCTCGACGCCGGGGCCGAGACCGCCATGCACTACGCGGGCGACATGTCGAGCACATTCCCCGTGGACAGAACGTTCACCCGCAGACAGAAGGAGATCTACCAGATCGCCCTCGATGCCCATCTGGCCGCGGTCGACATGCTGAGGCCGGGCGTGACATTCAAGGAAGTTCATTTCGCGGCGTGCAAGACCATCGCCGCGGGGCTGAAGGCGATGGGACTCATGAAAGGAAATATGGACGACGCGGTGGAACAGGGCGCTCACGCGCTCTTCTTCCCCTGCGGCACGGGCCACATGATCGGCCTCGATGTTCACGACATGGAAGATCTCGGCGAAGTCTACGTGGGCTATGACGGCAAACCGAAGAGCACACTTTTCGGACTCAAATCACTCCGGCTCGCGCGCGCGCTCGAACCCGGTTTTGTCCACACCATCGAACCGGGAATCTACTTCATTCCCGATCTGATCGACCTGTGGAGAGGCGAGGGGAAATTCATGGACTTCATCGATTACGATCGCGTCGACGCATACAGGAATTTCGGCGGAATCCGTAACGAAGAGGTCTATGCGATCACCAAGAACGGCGCGCGGCTCCTCGGAAAACCGCTCCCCAAGACCGTCGACGAAGTGGAAGCGGTCAGGTCATAAAAACCCTCGACTCACTCCGGAAGATCAGCGGCCACCTGCGGGCAGGTTGTCGTTCAAATACCGCGTCAAGAGCTCGAAGAGGTGGCGCAACGTGTTCTCCCCCTCGTAGATCGAGTGGCCGCGGTTGGGATAGGCCATCATGGTGAAGCGCTTGTTGTGCTTGATCAGCTCGTTGATGAGCCGCTCCGGTCCCTGGTAGTGGCAGTTGTCGTCGCCCGTGCCGTGCACGAGGAGCAGGTTCCCCTCGAGATGCCGAGCGAAGGTGATCGGCGACCCCTGCCTGTAGACCTCGGGATCGTCCTGGGGAAGGCCCATGTAGCGCTCGATGTAGATCGTGTCGTAGAGCTTCTGGTCGGGTACGGTGGCGATCGCCATTCCCGTGCGATAGAGATCTGGGTAGCGAAAGAGGGCGTTGAGAGTCATCGATCCGCCGCCGCTCCAGCCCCAGATGCCGATGCGATCCCGATCGATCCATGACCATTTCTTCGAAAGCGCTCTCGTCGCCGCGGCCTGTTCCCCGGAGGGAAGGAGGCCGACCTTCTGGTAGACGCACTTGCGCCACGCCCTTCCCTTGGGCGCGGGCGTCCCCCGGTTGTCGACGCTCATGATCACGTAACCCTGCTGGGCGAGCATGAGATGCCAGAGATAGTACGTGCCCCCCCATCGATCGAGCACGGTCTGGCCGGCGGGTTCGCCGTAGACGTGAAAGAGGAGCGGGTAGCGTTTCTCCGGATCGAAGCCGGGCGGCTTGATGCACCAGGCGTCGAGCTCAATCCCGTCGTCGATTTCGATCTGGAAGAACGATGCCTCTCCGCGAGCAAGCCCCCCCACCTTCTCGCGCAGCGCGCTGTTGTCCTGCAACACCCTCACCGTTTCGTGCGAAGGCAGCCGCACCAGATCGACGCGCGGAGGCTCGCCGAAAGACGAGTAGGTATGAAACGCCCACCGCGCATCGGGCGAGACCTGATAGCTGTGGGTTCCACCCATCGCGGCCGGCGTAATGCGCTCCGGTTTTCCTTCCCCTCGCAGAGAAATCCGGAAGAGGAAACGCTGCGCGGCGTTCTCCGGTGAGGCGATGAAGTAGAGCCAGCTTCCCTCGTCGATGTGTACGACGCTGATCACATCGTAATCGCCGGAGGTGATGCACTGCGTCTCGTCGCCCGACCGGGAGACGAGGTAGGCATGGCGCCATCCGTCTCTCTCGCTCACCCAGGTGAACCAGTGGCCGAGTCCGAGCCATTTCAGATCGTCGCAGACATCGACCCAGGTTTCGTCCTCGTCGACGTGGACGGTGCGCACCTTGCAGTCGGCGACTGTTCCAAGCATGACCTTGGCCCTGTTCTGCAACCGGTTGAGCTGCTGCAGCACGATCTCGTCGGAGCTTTTCGCCCATTCCATCCGCGCGATATAGTGGTTGCGCGGATCGCCCGGCACGTCGAACCAGCGCGTCTCTCCACCGGTGGCGGCCACCACTCCCACGCGGCAGGCGGGATTTGTGGTGCCCGCCTTGGGATAGACGACAGGCTTGAGCTTCGGATAGAGGTCATCGGTGTTGTTGACGAGATGGTACGCCTCGATCCCTGATGCATCGATCTGCCAGTAGGCGATTCGTTTGCCGTCGGGGCTCCAGCGGTATCCGTCGCGCAGGGAGAATTCCTCCTCGTAGACCCAGTCGAAGGTGCCGTTGATCAAGCTTTCGGTGCCGGCCGAGGTGAGCCGCGTTGTGGCGCCGCTCACCACATCCTCAACGTAGATGTCGTTTGCGCACACATACCCGATCCGTGTGCCGTCGGGTGAGAACTTGGCAAACTTCAGCGTCGAGGTTGCGGCATGGTTGCCGATCTTGCGAAGCTTCCACGTCTCGAGGTCGAGCAGCCAGTAGTCGCCCCGCGTGTGGTAGCGCCAGACCCTTCTCGTGTTGGTGAAGACGAGGAGCTTCTTTCCGTCGGGCGACCAGTCGTAGTCGGAGATGGAGAGAGGCTTCGTTTTTCCCTCCGCGATGAGGCGACTCGCCGCGACGAGGATTTCGCGCGAGCCGTTCTCCGTCTGGTAAAACACGATGTCCCGGCCTCCAACGTCAACCTCCGAACTCTCGAGGGTCGTGTATCCGGCGCCATCGTCGATCCACCGTGCCGGCCCGAACCCCCTGGAACTGAATTCACCCGGCCTGAAAAGCCGCTCGAGGGTCATGGAGGAAGGATCGTCCTCCCGGGCGAAGACCGGCGATAAGGTGGCGAGTAAAAAGAGTATGAAAACAAAGCCCTGTTTCATGAAATACTCCGGACAAGGTCGAAGGTTCTTCTTGTTCATCATCTGGTTTCCGGGTGCGATCTTCATATAATCCACATCACTAATTCATACCCGCAAGACAGATCGAGCGGAATGGGCATTTGAAATCGCACGCACCGCGATCCGACACAGTTCAAAGAATTATAGAAGGAAAATCATGAAGTTTCTGAAATCGTGGATTTTCATGGTCATCGTGCTCGCGGCCGCTCCCTGTGTGGGCGCGGAGACAACACTCTGGCAGATCGGCGAGTTCGACAACAACACCGCGGAATTTGCCTTCGGTCCCAAGGATTACCAGGCGTACCGCCATCCGGGGCTTTTCATCGTGGGAGCGAGCGATGCGAAACGCGACTGGCCCTACGTCCAACCGGGCACGGTCGACGGGGGCTGGGCGCCCGGCACGCCGCAGACCTTCGAGGGCCACTTCGCTCTCGAGGCCGCGCCTACGAAAGCATGCACGCTGCTCGTTGATCTCGTCGACACCCATTCGGTCGATCCGCCAGAGCTTCGGATCGCGGTCAATGACGAGTCATGGGAGTTTCGAACACCGAAAGGCGGTGGGGATGCCTCGGTCTTCGGCGATCCGTCGAAGGGACGCGAACACATCATCGAGGTCTCTGTCCCGGCTCATGCGCTGCGCGCGGGAAACAACTGTGTGTCAGTGACGACGGTCAGGGGATCGTGGGTGCTGTGGGACGCCCTGCGCTTCGACGCGCCCAAGGGTACGAAACTGTCCGAAGTGGAAGCGCGGACAGAGATCCGATCGATCCGAGCCGAGCCGGCGCTGGTGTGGCATGACGGTAAAGAGCGCCAGCCGATCACACTCGACATCGCCCATCTGGGAATACCCGTCGATGTGCAGGTCTGCGCCGACGACGCGAAGACGGTCGTGCACCTGAAAGCAGGTACGCAAAGCGTCCACGCCCATGTGGCGCCCGTGGCGGCGGCGAAGACGGTGACCGTCACCGCCGTCTGTGAGGGCACAACGCTCGCCGTCAAGGAAATCGAGCTCCAACCCGTCCGCCACTGGGAGATCCACCTCGTCCACCAGACCCACCTCGATATCGGTTTCACCCACACCCAGGAAGAGGTTCTCGAGCGGCAGGTCGACCACCTGCGCACCGCGCTCCGCTACATCGAGGAGACAAACGACTACCCGCCCGAGGCCCGTTTCATCTGGCACCCCGAAGGAATGTGGGCGATCGAAGAGTTCATGCGCATAGCGCCCGATGCGGAGAAGGAGGTCTTTGTCGAAGCGTGCCGGAAGGGACAGATTCACATCGATGCCCTCTATGCCCAGGCGATGACGGGCATGTATTCCGAGGAGGAGCTATTCGAACTTCTCGGCGCTGCCAAGAGGTTTGGCAAGCAGCACGGTGTCCCCGTGATCTCGGCCATGCAGTCCGACGTGCCGGGCTACACATGGGGACTCGCCTCGGCGCTCGCCCATCACGATGTTCCCTACATGTCGGTCGGGCCGAACTGGTTCGCCTCGAGAGGGCCCGACGATTACTTCAAGGAAGGCAAGATCGTCGGCAGAACCCACCGCGGGGGGCGTGTGTTTCACTGGGCCGACCAGCCCTTCTGGTGGGTCAATCCCTCGGGCAAACACAAGGTCTTCTTCTGGATGCCCGGGTGGGGCTATTCGGGTTTTCACGGAAACCGGGGCGCGATCAGCGAGGCCAAGGTCTTCGCCTATCTGCGCCATCTCGAGACCAAGGGATATCCCTACGAGATGGTCCTCTGGCGCTACGGAATCGGCGCTGACAACGGACCGCCGTCACGCCAGTTGCCCGATCTGGTCAAGGCGTGGAACGAGACCTACGCCAGTCCGCGGCTGATCATCACCCAGAACAGCAGGGCGATGAAGACATTCGTCGACCGTTACGACGATGAGATCCCCGTTCTCGAGGGAGACGACTCGCCTTACTGGGAAGACGGCTGCGCGTCGACGGCCAAGGCGACGGCCACCACCCGCCGGGCGTCGGAGCGGCTCGCCCAGGTCCAGACGCTCTGGTCGATGCTCGACCCCGAGCTCGCCTTGCACGACGAGGTCGATGTGGCCTGGAACAAGATGATCATGTACGACGAGCACACCTGGGGCGCGTACAACAGCATCAGCGCGCCGAACTCCGCCTTTGCAATGAAGCAGGATCAGTACAAGCAGGCCTATGCGTTCGGCGCCCGGGAGCTCACTGACCGTCTGTTCGAGAGAACGACCGGAAGGGTGAGCGCGGCGTCGAGCTCTGTCGTCGATGTCTTCAACACGGCCTCGTGGTTGCGCGATGGGCTGGTGGTGCTTTCGAAGGAGCAGTCTGCGGCGGGCGACCGCATCAACGATGACGAGGGAAGTCCCGTGCCTTCGCAGCGGCTCCACTCGGGAGAGCTCGCATTCGTGGCGCGCGACGTTCCCCCCCTGGGCGCGCGACGCTTCACGGTCCTGCCCGGTCGAGCCCAGGTTGCCGGTAAGGCGCGAGCCGACGGGAATCGTCTTTCCAACGGGCTGCTCTCCGTCGAGGTCGACGAGCAGAGCGGCGCCATCAAGAGCCTGCGCCGCGGCGGAATCAAAAAGGATCTCGTCGATCTGCAAACAGGCAGGGGATTGAATGACTACCTCTACATCATCGGCCGTGACGCGAACAAGAACCGGTCCGCCATCGAGGGGCCGGTGAAAATAACAGTCGAAGACCCTGGCCCAGTGGTCGCCACCCTTCGCATCGAATCGAAAGCGCCGGGCTGCTACAAGCTCACTCGCAGGGTTCGGGTGGTCGACGGCTTCGACCATGTGGAACTGATCAACACAACCGACAAGAAGACCGAGCCCCGGCCCGAGGGGGTCTATTTCGGATTCAACTTCGATGTTCCCGATCCGACGGTGCGCGTCGACGTGCCCTGGGCGGTGGTCGAGGTGGAAAAGGATCAGCTTCCGGGCGCGAACCGGAACTTCTACTGCGTACAGCGATGGGTCGACCTCTCCAACGAAGATTTTGGCGTCACGTGGGTCACCCTCGACGCCCCCATGCTCCAGTTCGAGCCGATCAAGATCGCACCCGCCTTCGGTGTGGAGCACTGGCGGACGCATATCGATCCTGGAGCGCACATCTATTCGTGGACGATGAACAACCACTGGGAAACGAACTACAAGGCCTACCAGTCGGGGGAGATCACCTTTCGTTACCTTCTGCGGCCCCATACGGGCGGCTACGATGCGATCGACGCGCAGCGCTTCGGCCGAAGCATGAGTCAGCCTTTGATCGCAATCTCCACAAGACCATCTCACAAAGTGCAAGACCCTCTGGTCGCGGTTGACGGCGACGGCGTGGTGGTCACCACGATCCGCCCGAGCCGCGATGGGAAGGCATACATGGTGCGCCTCTTCAACGTGGCCGGCGAAAATCAGACAGCCCGCCTGACCTGGAGCCGCCAGGTGGACAGCACCTGGATCTCGAATCCGATGGAGGACAAAAAAGAAAAAGCCCCGGCGGCGATAGCGATGGTGCCCTTCGAGATCGTCACACTCAGAGTCGAGAGATAGTCATGGCCCGGTCTGTACGAATCGCCGTATTCATCTGCACCCTGGTCTGGATCGTGGGCGGCAGCGCGCAGACTGAAGACACAGAGAGACAAGCCCTCGAAGCGGTGAAGGATCACAAAGCGATCTGGACCGTCCCACCGACCCGCACACCGGCCGACCATTCCGTCGACGGCCCGCTCATGGGCAACGGCGACATGGGAGTCTGTCTCGGCGGCCCGCCCGAGGCGCTCCGGTTCTTCCTCTCGAAGAATGACTTCTGGAAGTTGAAATCAGAGTATGGGTCGTCCGGTCCCAGGGTGTTCGGCAGTCTCGACATCGTCATCGGTTCGATGAAAGGTGCTGACTATCGGGTCGAGCAGACCATCCGCAACGGGGTGACCGTGGTCTTGCTGGAAAAGGACGCTCGGCGCGTTCAGGTCACTAGCTGGGTGGCTGCGACCGACAACATGCTCGTGATCGAGCTAGCGGCACTGGGGTACGACATCGACGCGAGGGTGTCGCTTCAAGTCTCCCAGGGCAACGGTTCGACAGTGGAGGAAGGACAGGACGGGCCTCTGACCTGGGCGGTGCGGAAGTTTGTTCATAACATGGACATCCCCACTGAAGCGGCAGCAGCCATGAAACCGATCAGCCGCGCGGCGACGACTGCGTTCAGTCTTTCGACAGACAGCCCTGTCACGCTGGTACTCGCCATGACCAGCCGGTTCAAGCACGATGAGCCTCTGACCCATGTCAAGACGCGGTTATCCGATTTCAATGCCAAGGATCTCGAGCAACTGCGACACGCCCACGAGCAATGGTGGGCGCAGTACTGGAGCCGTTCGTGGGTGGAGATCGACGATCCAATCCTGGAGAAGGCCTATTATCAATCCTTGTATTCCATGGCGGCCGCCAGCCGCGATCCGGAGTTTCCGCCGGGGATTTTCGGCACGTGGGTCACCACCGATTCACCCAGTTGGGCGGGCGACTATCATCTGAATTACAACCACATGGCGCCCTTCTACGGATTGTATTCGGCCAACCGGCTCGCGCAGGCCGATCCGCAAGACGCCCCGCTTCTCGATTTTCGCGAGCGCGGCCGGTGGTATGCCGAACAGGTCACCGAGACGCGCGGAGTGCTCTATCCCGTCGGCATCGGACCGAAAGGCATCGAAACCACGCGCAACGCCAAACGCTATCGTGAGTCACCCAACTTCGAGAAGGGCGGACTCTTCTTCCGCCGTCCCACGTGGCGCACCATTCTCTGATAGCGCGCATGCTGAAAACGCAGCA
>CAYXGI010000059.1:0-32263 GCA_964464495.1 uncultured Phycisphaerales bacterium | reverse complement strand
AATCAAATCTGCGAGGATTCATAGCAAAGCCGGTTAGTGTGAGGCGTTTTTACCAAAGTACTGTCGCGATTTCGAAAAGCACGACCAGGCGATGTGCGCCAAGTTCATCAACAAGACCGACGCCGAGTGCAGCGACAGCCTCTGCGGCGGCTGCGCCGACTACTTCAAGCTTCGCCGCAAGGGCCTCGAAGAAGAACGCATCCAGACACCCAACGGCACGATCATCCTCACACGAACCTCCGATCCGGCGCTCCTCAAAGATGTGCACTCCTGGTCGGCGCGCGTGCGCGAGATGATGGCGTCCTTAGACGCCGCGGCTTTCGCCGCTCCGGGCGCCGAGTCTGAGTCGTGCTGCGGTACGTGCAGCAGCGAAGCCACGTGCACCGTCGAGACCACCGACGCGGGCGAGGCCGCCATGGCCAAGCTTCCTCCCGCCATGCTCGAGGAGATGAAGAAGTGCGTCCTCTGCACTGTCATGATGGAACAGCCCGAGATGATGTTTGCCGCCAAGCCCGAGGTGGTCACCCTGAAGAGTGGTGTGATTTTCACCGACACGGTGATCGACAAGGCGAACGTGAAGAAGTACCACGCTTTCCAGACCAAGTTCCACGATCGTATCGAGGAGCTCAAGGTCGATGAGAGCTGGGCGAGCGCCAAGGGAAAGATCTGTTCCTTCTGCTGGAAGTTCGCCGAGATCGACGAAGCGGGCGCGATCATCGACTGGAGTCTCACGAACGACGGTACGGTGACAGTGATCACCTCGAAAGAGCCTGCCGTGGTCGAAAAGATCCATGCCCTCGCCGAGGAGGTCAAGGCCTGCTGCGAGATGTTCGAGGCGATGCAATAGGCCTGCGGGCCGGTTCCATGAGTGCCATCGAGACTATCCGTGAATCGCGCGCCGATCAACGGCGAGCGCCGCCTCCTTGATCGTTTCGGCCAGGGTCGGGTGGGCGTGGCAGGTGCGTGCCACGTCCTCGGCGCTGGCCGAGAACTCCATCGCCATCGTCGCCTCGGCGATCATTTCCGACGCGCGTGGGCCGAGAATGTGAACGCCGAGCAACTGGTCTGTCTCCTTGTGGGCGATGACCTTGACCAGGCCGTCCTCCTCGCCGAGACTCTTGGCGCGACCATTGGCCTTGAAATAGTTGCGTCCCACTTTCACGGGGATCTTCTTTTCCTTGGCCTCCTCTTCGGTGAGACCTACCTGGGCGAGCTCGGGCCATGTGTAGATCACGTTGGGGATGACATCGTAGTTGACATGTCCCGGCTTGCGCGCGGCGCGTTCGGCCACTGCCACACCCTCGTCCTCGGCCTTGTGGGCCAGCATCGGCCCGTCGATCAGGTCGCCGATGGCAAAGATCCCGTCCGCCGTGGTGCGCCACTTGTCGTCGACGCGCACGCGGCCGCTCTCGTCCCGTTCCACGCCGGCCGCGTCGAGGCCGCAGTCCTCGGTGTAGGGTCTGCGGCCGACGGCGACGAGCAGTTTGTCGCAGGTCAGGGTCTTGTCGCCTTCCTTTTCGCTCGACATGTTGACGTCGATGCCCGAGTCCTTGACCGCGGCGCCAGTGACCTTGCTCGATAGTATGAACTCGATACCCTGGCCCTTCAGCAGCTTTTCGAGCATCTTGGAAAGCATGTTGTCGGCGAAGATCGCCACCCTGGGAAAGATCTCCACCACGGTGACCTTCGCGCCAAGGCGGTTCCACACGCTGCCCAGTTCGAGGCCGATGGCGCCGGCGCCGACAACAATCAGGTGCTCGGGCACCGCGTCAAGGCAGAGCGCCTCGGTCGAGCTGATGATGTTCTTTCCGTCGAAGGGCAGAAAGGGAAGCTCAACGGGCACGCTGCCCATGGCGAGCACGATCTGCTTGCCCTCGATCTCCACGTTGCCCTTTTCGCGCTCGATCTCGACGACATGGCCGCCTTTCAAGCGGCCGCGCCCCTTGACGCGGGTGATCTTGTTCTTCTTCAGCAAGAGGTCGACGCCCTCGGTGATCTCCGCGACGATGCGCTCCTTGTTGGCCATCATCTGCTTCAAGTCGAGAGCGACGTCGGACACGCCGATTCCCCAGCCCTTGATCTTGTGCCGGACCGTGTGAAACATCTCGCTCGATTCGAGGAGCGCCTTGGACGGGATGCAGCCCACATTGAGACAGGTCCCGCCGAGGGTGGCTCTCTTTTCGATGAGCGCCACCTTCATGCCGAGCTGTGCGGCGCGGATGGCGGAGACGTAACCGCCCGGGCCTCCGCCGATGACAACGAAATCAAAGGTTTTCATGGGGATCAGAACTCCATCAGGTTGCTTTCAGGATCTTCGATGCATTCGACCACCTTCTTGAGAAAAGTCACGGCCTCCTTGCCGTCGACGAGGCGATGGTCGTATGAGAGGGCCACATACATCATGGGCCGGATCTGTATGGCGTCGTCGACGACGACGGCGCGTTTCTTGATGGCGTGCATCCCGAGGACGCCGCTCTGGGGCGTATTGAGGATCGGCGTGCTCATCATGTTGCCGTAGATCCCGCCGTTGGAGATAGTGAAGGTGCCGCCCGTGATGTCGTCGAGGGACAGCTTGCGGTCGCGGGCTTTCCGGGCCAGGTCGGCGATGGTCTGCTCGATCCCGGCGAAGCTCAGCATGTCGGCGCCGCGCACCACGGGCACGACGAGGCCTTTCTCAGTGCTCACAGCCACGCCGATGTCGTAGAAATTGTTGTACACGATCTCGGTGCCGTCGATCTGGGCGTTGACCTCGGGCACGGTCCTGAGCGCCTCGACAACGGCTTTGACGAAGAAGGACATGAAACCGAGCTTGATGCCGTGCTTGGCGACGAACGGCTCCTGGTGACGGGCGCGCAGCTCCATGACGCGGGTCATGTCGACTTCGTTGAACGTGGTGAGTATGGCCGCCGACTGCTGGGCGATCACCATTCGTTCGGCAATGCGCTGCCTGATCATGCTCATGGGCACGCGCGTCCGAGTCCCCTCTTCGGTGGAGATTTTTGCCGTCTTCCGCTCCGCGATGTGGCCGAGTACGTCAGCCTTGATGATGCGTCCGCCCTTGCCTGTGCCCGCGATTTTTCGTGCATCGATACCGTGCTCGTCGACGAGCCGCCTCACCGATGGCGCCAGACCGGTGGCCGCCTCGATCTTGGCTTTTACCTGGAGCATTCCGGCTGGAATTTCCTTGGGCGGGCCCTCGTTGATCTCCTCCTTCTCGGCCGCGGGCTCGACAGTCGTGTCGATCGATCCCACGATCTGGCCCATCTGAACGGTCTCGCCCGCATCGGTCTTGATCTCGACGCGGCCCTCATGTTCAGAAGGCACGTCGAGGGTGATCTTGTCGGTCTCGAGCACGAAGAGGGGATCGTCGACATGGACCACGGCGCCGCTCTCGACCTTCCACTCGGCCAGAATGCCCTCGGTGATCGATTCACCCACTTCGGGGACGATGATGTCTGCCATTGGACTCTAACTCCTTCTCGCCTGTTTGGAGGCAAAGGCTTCTTCGACCAGCCTCTGCTGGTTGCGCTTGTGGATGCGCAGGGATCCGGTTGCGGGGCTCGCCATGGCCGTGCGTCCCGAATAGCGGATCGCACGGTCGGCGAAGAGCTCGACGAGGCGCGGAAACATGAAGCTCCATCCGCCACGGTTCTTGGGCTCTTCCTGGACCCAGACGACCTCTGAGACGCCTGAGTACTTCTCTCTGATCGCGAGGAGTTTCTTTTTCGAGAAGGGGTAGAACTGCTCGATGCGCACGATGGCGGCGTCGTCGATACCCTCCTTCTCGCGATGGTGGACCAGGTTGTAGAAAACCTTTCCGCTGCAGAGGACGAGTCGTTTCGGATCGGAAGGCGCCGCACTATCGTCGATCACTTCCTCGAATCGACCGTTGACCAGATCGTCGACGGTTGACCGCGCCGGCGGATGGCGCAGCAGGCTCTTGGGCGCCATGACGATGAGCGGCCTCCGGAGACTCCGGTGAAGCTGCCGCCGCAGCGCATGAAAGTACTGCGCCGGCGTGGTCAGGTTGCAGACCTGAATGTTGTCCTCGGCGCACGCCATGAGGTACCGTTCGAGATAGGCATTGGAATGCTCCGGCCCCTGCCCCTCGTATCCATGGGGGAGGAGCATGACTAGGCCGCTCACCCGTTGCCACTTCGACTGGGAACTCACGATAAACTGGTCGATGATCACCTGGGCGCCATTGGCGAAATCGCCGAACTGCGCCTCCCAGAGCACGAGCATGTCGGGCTCGGACAGGGTGTATCCGTACTCGAAGCCGAGCACCGCGGCCTCGGACAGGAGGCTGTTGTGCACGCAGAAGCGCGCCTGGCCGTCGCCGATATGATTGAGCGGAAGGTAATCCTCGTCCGTCTCCATGTCGTGCCACTGCGCGTGACGATGGGAGAAAGTACCCCTGGCGCTGTCCTGGCCGCTCAAACGCACCGGAAAACCTTCGCGCAGCAGCGTGCCGAAAGCGAGGAGCTCGGCATGGGCCCAGTCGACCGTTTCCCCTTCGTCCACGTTCTTGAACCGGTCGGGCAGGGTGCGCGCCACCTTGGGATTCAGGCGAAATCCCTCGGGAACGGTATTGAGCGCTCGCGCCACCTCGATGAGCGCGTCGCGATCGACGGCGGTCTTTGCCGGAACGTGAGAATAGGGCGTGTCGAGCCCCTGCCACTTGACCTCGAATCTGTTCGGCTCGATGGCGGGCTGCTTCTCCTTGGCCGACTCGAACGCCTTCTGGAGCCTGGTCTGGAATTCATTGCTCAAACCTTCGGCCTTGTCGCGTGTGAGCTCGCAGCACTCCATGAGCCGGTCGATGTAAAGGCGGCGCACCGAGGGGCGGTCCTTGATCTTCTTGTAGAGCAGCGGCTGGGTGAAGGCCGGCTCGTCGCCCTCGTTGTGGCCGTGTCGGCGATAGCAGATCATATCGACCACCACGTCCCGGCCGAAGGCATGGCGGTACTTGAGCGCCAGCTCCGTGACGTAGACCACGGCCTCGGGATCGTCGCCGTTGACATGAAAGATCGGCGCCTCGACCATCTTGGCCACGTCGGTCGAGTACTGGGTGGAACGCGCATCGCGCGGCGACGTGGTGAAACCGATCTGGTTGTTCACCACGAGGTGCACCGTTCCGCCCGTGCAATATCCGTCGAGCTGCGACAGGTTGAAGGTCTCGGCCACGAGCCCCTGCCCGGCGAAAGCGGCGTCGCCGTGAATCAGGAAGGGAACGACCTTCTTGCGCTCCGCCGTGTCGTTCTTCTGCCGCTGCTTGGCGCGCACGCGGCCTTCGACCACGGGATCGACCGCTTCGAGGTGGCTGGGGTTGGACGTCAAGGTGACGCGCACCGGCGTGCCCGTCTCGTGGTGGCGGTGGGTGGCGCTGTATCCCTTGTGATACTTCACATCGCCGTCGCCGCCCACGGTCTCGGGCAGGAAGTTGCCCTCGAATTCCGAGAAGACCATGGCGTAGGGCTTGTCGAGGATATTGGCGAGCACATTGAGCCGGCCGCGGTGGGCCATGCCGACCACGATCTCGTCGATCTCGAGCTCGGGCGCCAGGTGCACCAGGCTGTGCATGGCGGGGATCAACGATTCGGCGCCCTCGAGCGAGAAGCGTTTCTGTCCCGGATAGCGCTTGCCCACGAAGTTCTCGAAGACCTCCGCGTCGGTCAGGAGTTCGAGGATTTCCAGCTTCTTTTCTCGAGAGATCTCGGAGCGGTTCCGGACCGGCTCCATCTCCGCCTGCAGCCAGCGACGCTGCTCGACATCCTGGATGTGCAGGTACTCGACGCCCACCGAGCGGCAGTAGGTGTCCCGCAAGATGGCGAGGATCTCCTTGAGGGGCGCGCGCTGCGGCGCGCCGCTGATGTGGCCCGTGTCGAAAACCCTCTCCAGGTCCTTGTCGGCCAGTTCATAGCGATCGAGCTGCAAGTCGGGGTGGAGATCGAGGTTATTGCCGAGAGGATCGAGGTCGGCCATCATGTGTCCCTGGTCTCGGTAGGCGTAGATGAGGCTCGCTACCTTCGACTGCAGCTTCGCTTCCGCCGCTGCTTTGCAGGTGCGCGGACACTTGGCGAGCTCGAATCCGCGGAAGAAAGACTGCCAGTCGTAACCAAGCTGGGACGGATCGTGACGCCACTGTTCGTACAACTCGTCGAGGTATTCGGCGTTGTGCGCAATGGGCAGGGACGAGATCCCTTGATCGGGCGATCGATCTTCTGACACAGTTGTCACTCCCAAAATATGCGACTCGATTCGGTGATTCTCGAAAGATCATGGAATGATCAGGCGAAATCTCTCGATTATCATAGCCGCTAATTATGCTGAAACAACGGGAGACAGTCCAGAGCCGGGAGCGCTGTCAGAATGGAACTGGCGACTATACTCCAGCCCCGCTTTCCGGGTTGGCTGATTCGGCCGGCGCGCGGAGGGCGAGCACCCTCGCCTCCGTGGGAAGCAGTTCGAAAGCTTTCAATCCCCAAACAAAGAAAAAGCCGATGACTCCGAACACACCGAGGGCCTGGACTATTTCGACAATGCTGATCGTGTAGTCGACCACTCCTTCCTGGAGACCCGCGCCGACGATTTCCATGCCGGGAAACATGTCGGGGGGGTGGGTCAGTCCAGGAAAAACAATTACGTACCTTTCACACAGGACTCCGAACACCACCAGAAGGGAGGCGAACACGATCCAACGGATTGATTTCCCCAGCCTTCCGTGAAAGAGGATTAATAGTGGAAGGCAGCAACCGGCGAAGATGAGCCCGCCCCAGAAAAGCCAGGCGTGGAATCCCTCGAAGAGGAAGTAGATCGCCGCATCGCGCAGTTCGACCACGTAGGCCCGGTACGCGTTTTCCGCGGCCAGGAAATAGACGACCACCAGAAGGCACACGGCCAGGAACTTTCCGAGCCAGAGAATGAGCGCGTCGTCGACATGGCGCTTCGTGACCTTGAAAAGCCCCACGATCATCACGATCATCAGAGCAGTACCGGACGCCATGGCGGCCGCCACAAAGCTCGCCGGGAGGAGGGGCGACTCGTAGAGCACTCGCGCCCCGAACCCGAAAATTGCCCCCGTGCCGCTGTGGACGCAGAACGCCCAGCCAAAGGCGAGGGTGGCCACCACCTTGGTGAGCGCCTTCTTCTCCTTGAACAGCGCCCAGAGGTAGATCACACAGATGAGAATATGTCCGTTGTAGAGCAAGGGATTGATGGAGAACATCGACTGGAGGTTGAAGTGCACGAAGGGCTCGACAAAGACGCGGTCCATCCTTCCCTGGTCGGTGAGGATCGACAAGAGACCGGCGATGAGAAAAAGCATGGCCACAAAGACGGCGAGCCGCGCGAAGGGCTTGTACTCCAGCTTTCCGAAGACGCCGTAGAGTCCCGAAATCACGAGAGAGCCGGCGGACAGCCCGATGTAATACACGGCCAGAGTGATCTGGATGCCCCAGGGGATACGGTTGGTCATGCCCGTGACCCAGATGCCCTTCTCGATCACATACCACGTGGCCAGTCCCCCGGCGACTGCCATGGCCGCAAGCACGGAGAGCAGGAGATAGTATGATCGCGAGCGCCCCTCGATGCTTTCGAATTTGATTTCCATAGCCACCCCCTCAGAGGCCGATGTAATAAATCTTCGGTTCCGTGCCCAGATCCTCTCTGATCCTCTTGACTGGATTTCGAGCGATCAATTGCGAGACCTCGCTCCCGGCATCGTTCAGATTACCCACTGTCAGAGCCCCGGCGCCCTGCGCTTCGCAGGCATCCACACAGGCCGGCTTCAGACCCCTCTCCAGGCGATGGGCGCAGAGGGTGCACGCCTCTGCCACGCCGTGCGATCTTTTGGGAAAATCTCTGTTGGGCCAGTCCTCATTCTCCCTGAAGTTGAAGAACCGGGCGTTGTAAGGGCAGGCGATCATGCAGTACCGGCATCCGATGCACCGGTGGTGGTCGACGATGACTATACCGTCATCGCGCTTGTAGGTCGCCTGGACCGGACAGACCTGCGCGCAGGGCGGATTATCGCAGTGATTGCACATGAGAAGCACTTGTTTGCCCAGGTTCTCGGTGTGCTTCTTCACGAGCCGGACTTTTCTTATCCAGTGTATGTCCCACCGGGCGTCTCCATGGTGGGCCACATTGTTCTCGTTGCGGCAGGCGCTCAGGCATGCGGTACAATCCTCGAGGCACTTGTCGAGATTGATGACCATACCCCATCGCCGGCACGACGTGGGAGTCTCCGCAGTCGGGCCGCCTGAATCGGACGCGATCAGGAAACGGAAGGCATAGACACAGGAAGTTCCCGCCAGCACCGAGCCCCCGGCTGTTTTCAGGAAATCTCGTCTGTCCATATTTTTTTACCGTCCAAAAGGTCTGTCGACGCTCCTATGGGTAGTAGTGACAATCAAAGCAGTCCGGAAAAAGGCTGACCGCGTCATGGCAGCGGTCGCAGAAACGTTCTCGACTCGCGTGACATTCACTGCATTTCTTCAGACCCACATCGCCTCGTATTCCGTATCGCACGACATCCTCCCTGATCTGCTTCAGGAGCTCCCAGTGGTGGTAGCGCATGTAGGCTGTCTCCCGCACGCAGGCTTCATGCTCCGCAACCGGTCTCTCGAGAAAAACCTCGGAGTCGGCCGGGGCGCCTTGTGCGACGAGAGACGAAACCAGGCTGTATCCGAGAGGGAAGAGGACGATCATTATGGGAACGGCAATGAGAAGAGCTCTTCTATTGCTCCGCGGCAGTGTTTGCGACATCGTTCACTCCCTCCTGCTTTACGCCGTACATCTTCCCGGCCGGTGAAGTCGCCTCCCTTGTCCGTCCCGTGTGTTCGGCAAAGACCATGGCCGTGGTTCGATAGGCCAGATGTGCGAGTTTCGAATAGGGCAGGTAGATGAGGACCGAGAAAACAAAGACCAGATGCACGAAGTAGGCGATGTGCCTGTGCGGTTCGAGCCGCTGGTAGTGCAGGATCTCCGTGGCGAATCCTGTGATTGCGACGACGAGAATCGCCGAGATCAAGGACCAGTCGAAGTAGCTGCCCGGACCGACATCGTCGCTGTTCTTGAGACGATCCCAGATCATCAGCAGGCAGCCGGCCACCACGGCGCCACCACCCAGATTCGCGAGGATTTTCCACGGGTTCCAGAATCCGAAAGGATAGGCGAAGTCATCCTGAATCAGGGGATTGTACCTGGCGGTGATCACCCAGATTGCAACCAGGGACAGGCCTGCGAAACCGAAGAAGACGCACAGGTGGGACAGGAGCCTCGATCGGGATGCCTCGCACTCGGCGAAATCCCTGTGCGTGATGATCTTTTTCAGCGTTGCGCCGATGCTCGGCAGAAGGGGCTTCCTCGGGGTGAAATTCCCGTTTTCCACTGCCTCGGCTTTCATTGCGCGCCAGAAGCGCGCCATCCCTGTGATAAGGACAACGACAACGAGGAAGGTGAAGAATCCGAAGAAGGCGTTCAGCAGCCAGTGGGGGAAGACACTGGAGTAGGCGAAGACGATGCGTTCTTCGGCGCCCGCCGAGATGCCGAGGGCGTTCTCGATCGGGTCTTTCGCAAGAAGCGCCAGGGTCAGGAGCGCCGCGGGCAGACCGAGCAGTAGCGGAACGCACGCGGGCTGGCTCACCCACCTTCCGAGAAAGCTCGGTTTCGAGTAGTGGTGCACGCACTCCTGCCTCACGGCGTTCAGCACGTTCCCGGGTCGGGCGCCGCGCGGGCATCGCGTGGAGCAGTCATTGCACTGGTAACAGAGCCAGACGTCGGGATCCCTCAGCAGGCGGTCTTTCATTCCCCAGACGGCCCAGACGATCTCCTTGCGCGGAAAGGGATCCGAATCGGGCGAAAGGGCGCACGTGGCCGAGCAGGTGCCACACTGGAAACACTTCTTGAGAGTGTCTGCGCCCTGCACGTTCAGCGCCCGGATGAACTTCAGATCCGGCTCGATCCGAACCGCCGGATTTGGCCTGTCCACTCCCATGAGGTCGCCCCCGACTGGCAGAACAACTCGATATTTGTCACATCCCCTTGAAGGGATTCATGCCGAACTCCTCGACCACCGCGGCCGCTTCCTCGAAGATCTCCGGGATTCTCTCGTACTCCGATATTTGTAGCTGGTGAAGCTGCACCCGCTCATTTTCCATGGCCATCTGTTCCAGCTTCTCCCTGATGTTTTCGCCGCGCGAATCAGCCAGCTCGCTTCCCTTGATGAAGTGACACTGGTAGTCGTCTCCGTACTTGCAGCCGATCATGGTCACCGCGTCGAATCCGGAAGAGATCGCTTCCTTGATCCACTCGATGTTAACCGATCCCAGGCACTTCACCGGCACGATGCGGACGAAGGGACTGTACTGGAGACGGTGTTTTCCAACGAGGTCCATGGCCGGAAAAGCGTCGTTTTCGCAGAGGATCGCCAGGATCCTCGGTTTCTCCTCGTAGTCCTCCGGCACCTCGACAGCCTTGATCATGGCCGACACGATGGTGACCGAGAAGTCCTTGAAGGTCACGATGCGCTCGGGGCACGCGCCCAGGCAGATCCCACACCGGCGGCACCGCGTCGCCCAGAAGAGCGGGGTGCCCTTCTCGTCCTCGTTGAGCGTTCCGAAGGGACACTCCTCGGTGCACCGCTTGCACTGCGTGCATTTCTGAAGGTTGAAGTCGGGAAAGGAGATGTCCCCCGAACGGGGATGGACCGTCTCTCCCCGGGATGTCATCTCGACGCACTGGATCGCTTTCATCGCGGCGCCGGCCCCATCCTCCCTGCCGCCGAGGCCGTCCATCGGCTGGCGCACGCACCCGGCAGGGTAGATGCCGGTGCGGCGGCTCTCGTAGGGGAAGCAGATGAAGTGGGAGTCGGGAAAAGCGTATTGAAGTACGGGAAGGTCCGGCCCCTGGCGATAGGCGAGGTTGAGAATTTCCGTGCCTTCGTGCTGTTTGAGCTTCTCCACTTTTTCGGCGGCCTTGTTCCGCTGCTCGTCCGATTCCCCTTCGGTCACGGTGACCTTCGCATCTTCGAGTGCGCGAATGGCTTCTCCGTCGGCCGAGTTCGGCACCATTCCGGCGGCCAGGACAACCAGGTCGACCTTCACCTCGATGTGCTCGCCCGGCATGGTGTTCCGGGCGGTGACGATGAGCGCACCGTCACTGTCGCGTGTAACGTCAGCCACTTCGCCCCTGGTCAGGAACACTCCGGGATCCTCCTGGACCCTGCGATAGAAGTCTTCGTATTGCGCCGGAGTTCTGATGAACTCGTAGAAGATGTAGGCTTTGGCAGCGTCATCGCTCTGGCGCAGGTAGAGAGCCTGCTTGAGCGAGGTGAGGCAGCAGATCGACGAGCAGTAGGAATGGTGTTCCTTGTCCCGCGAGCCGCCGCACTGTATGAACGCGATGCTCTTCACTTCCCTTCCGTCGGAGGGGCGCGTTATGGGGCCCTCGTTCTTGACCATCTCCTCGAGATCGACGTTCCGGATCACGTCTTCGAGCCGGCCATAGGGGAGGTGTTCGCGGGGATCGGTCGGCCGCCATCCCGTGGCCTGGATGATGGCGCCCACTCGGAGCGTGTCGAGCACATCGCTGTCAGTGTTGCCATTTGCGGCAGTTTTCAATGTGACATCGAAAAGGCCCGGAGCGCCCGAAATCTCGCTCGTTCTCGCCGAGGTATATACCTTGATACGGGAGTCCGCCTCAACCTCGGCAATCAGCGCGTCGATCCCTGTTTCCTCGAGATCGCGATAAGGCGGCCTTGTGGGCACCGAACGGTGTTGCTTGCCGAGCCACCCGCCCAGCGTGTCGGTTTTTTCCACCAGGCGGACCTCGTAGCCGGCCTTGGCCGCCTCGAGCGCCGCTGTCAGGCCGGTGATCCCGCCGCCGACCACGAGGAGACTCTTGTCGAGCGGCTCTTCGGCTTCGAAATGGACCGGGGATTCCATCTTCTGCACCTTGGCGATGTACATGCGGAGGTGATCCTCGGCCAGCATCTGCGTGTCCTCGTCGCCCGCCGGCTGACACCAGACCACGTGTTCGCGCAAGGCGGCCTTCTCCACGATCACACCCTCGGGAAAGGCATTTTCGAGATAGCAGCGGGGCGAAATCCCGGCGACGACGACCTTGGTGAGGCCTTCCTTTCGAATGGCGTCGTTCATCGAATCCAGACCCGGACCCTCGCAAGAGTCAACGGTCTTGCACAGGGCGACCTTGTACTCGTCAGTGGCCACCTTGCACAGTGCTTCGATATCGAGCGCTTCGGCTATTCCGTAGCCAGTACAAACGAAGACGCCGATCTTGTCTTCCATGAGATCATTTCCCTCTCTACCCGCCTCTCTTGAGGCACTGGATCGCTTTCAGCGCCGCGCCTGTCGCGTCCTTGGTCACACGAGAAACGTCACAGGGACGCTTGGCGCAGCCGGCCGCGTACACTCCGTCCAATTCGGCCGTGCCGTCGATGAATCCGTACTCGTCGTATTTCAGTTTGAAGGGGATCTTGGTGTCGGCCGTGTTGGGCACGACGCCGGTTGCCAGAATTACCATATCGAATCTCTCGTGCAGTGTATCCCCCGAGAGCGTGTCCTCCACGTCGAGGATCAAATCCTTGCTCTCCGGATCCTCGCTGATCTCGGCCACCTTGCCCTTGACGAAGCTCAGACTCTCGTCTTCCAGCAGGTCGTAGTAGTACTTCTCGAGACTGCCTATGGTGCGAATGTCGATGTAGAAAACGGTGGCCCGGGAGTTCTCGTTCTTCTCCCTGAGATATCTGGCCTGCTTCAGGGACGCCATGCAGCAGACCGCCGAGCAGTAGGGGAGGTGATTCTCGTCCCTCGAACCGGCGCACTGCACGAAGGCCACGCTCACCGCTTTCCGGCCGTCGGAGGGCCGGATGATCTCACCGCCCGTGGGACCTCTCCGGGCGGCCAGCCTTTCCATCATGACATTGGTGATCACGTTGGCGCACCGTCCGAAGCCGAGATTGTCGATCCGCGCCGCATCGTAAGGGCGCCAGCCCGTGGCCACGATGACAGCCCCGACCTCGATCTCGAACCTCTCCTCGGCCATGTCCAGATCGATCGCTCCTTTCGGGCAAGCGTCGATCAGTTTCGCGGCGTCTGCGTCGGACAGGGCATCCCGGTCGATGACGTGGATGGGGGGGTAGGCCATGTCGTGCGGCATGTAGAGCGCTTTGGTCGTCGACAAGCCCAGGTTGAAGTCGTCGGGCCGCTCGGAGTCGATCCCCTCGGCCGCCGCATCGTCCACCGCGTGGGCGCCCGTGATGACGTACCGCGGCCGCTTCCTGAGGTTTGCCTTGAAATTTCCCGGCGTCCCTTTGATCTCCTCTACGGTGGTGAGAGTGTGAACGTTGATCCTCGGATTCCGCCGGAGCCTGCGCAGATTGATCTCCAGGCCGCAGGTGGGTGGACACATCTTGGGAAAGTACTGGTGCATGCGTATCACGCGCCCGCCGAGATAGGCTTCTTTCTCGACCAGTACGACGCTGTAACCGGTCTCGGCAGCCTCGAGCGCCGCCGTCATCCCGCCGATACCGCCTCCGATTACAAGAATTGGTTTTGAATGTGCATTCATGGCAGTGCGTCTCGCGTGATCATTTTGTGAGGCTACATTGAAAGTATAGGATTAGAAAAAAATGAGGATGATGGTGTTGAACCAATGGAGTGAAAATCTGCATCCTCAACCCTCTCCCCGATGGCCGGCCACGGCCGGCTTCCTTCCGGGAAAGGTATAATCGACGATATACTGCGTCGGCAGCGCTGTCAAGGTCGTATGGACCGTCTATATGTGGACCAGCCAGTCCGATTTCATCAGGCTGATGCGCTTGATCCTTTCGATGGGAATGAACTGCTTGACCGGCTCCTTGCGCCCTTCCTTGCCCGCCCGTGTGTATTCGGCCACCATGATCATGTAGTCCCTGCCCAGGCCGGTCAGCTTGGCGCGGTAGAAGCCGACGCGGATCTGATGGCCCGCGGGAGCATCCTCGCATGATTCCGGGTTGACAATGGTGACGGTCTTTCCCACCAGGCTCTTCAGCACATCAAGGAACCTTCTGTCCTCGATAAGCGGTGCGGCGGCCATCGAAGCGTCCATGTTCTCGGTCATGTCGTTAACCTCCGGGAATCGAAATACGTCTCACGCGCCGATGAGCTCGTTCACCTTCGCGATGAGTTCGTCGGGATCGATCGGTTTGTCCACGTACATGTCGGGTTTGACAAGGCCCTCCTCGCGCATTTGCTGGATGGTTGTTCGCAGCTTTTCCCGCAGGCTGTCGTAAGGGCCCTCGAAGGTATCGTCCTTCTTGCTGTCCAGATCGTTCAGGCAACTGGCCACTCCGGTCAACATGATGACCGGGATCTCCTTGAACTCGTCGTTCCTCCTGAGCTGCTTGAAGACCACGAAGCCGGTCCGCTTGGGCATCATCACGTCGAGGATGATGAGATCGGGTTTCTCGACGCCGACCTTATCGAAACCCTCCTTGCCGTCGAAGGCCGAAACCGCGTCGTAGCCGTTCTCCTCCAGCGCGACGGAGATGAACCGCACCGTGTTCTTGTCATCATCGATGATCAGTACTTTTTTTGTCATCTCTGTCCTCCTTGGTTCTTTTTGGGACCGGCCAGAGGGAGCAGGATCTGAAACGTCGCGCCCTGGCCGGGCTCGGAAACCACCTCGATGGCTCCACCGTGCAGATTGACGATGCGCGAGGTGAGCGCCATGCCCAGCCCCGTGCCCTTGTTCTTTTTTGTGCTGAAGAAGGGAGTGAAGATGTTGTTCTTTACATGCTCGGCCATTCCCGGGCCGTTGTCGCGGACCTCGATCGCGAGCTGCTCCGATGCTGCGAAGTGTGTCGTGGTCAGGTCGATCTGCGGTACTGTTCCTTCCTCATACTCCATGGTCAGGCAGGCCTCCAGAGCGTTGGAGACTATATCCATGATGGCCGAGTGGATCAGGTTCGCGTCGCAGAGAACTTGCGGGAGCTCGGGAAGGACGAGCGCGTGGAACTCCACCCCCTTGTCCGAGGCGGTCTGGGCCACGACGCTGTCGATTTTCTCGATGATGTCGCCGATTGACACCCACGTGAACTCGGGTTCCCAGTCCCTCATGTACTTCAGCATGTCCTGGGAGAGGTCGGTGATCGCCACGATCCCTTCCTCGACCATCTGCCACCCGTCTGAGAGCATTTCCGAGTCGTTTTTCTTGATACCGGTCTTCACCATGTAGGAGCCGCCCTTGAGCGCGTTGAGCATGTTCTTCATCGAGTGCTGCAGCCCGGTGAAGGACTGACCGATGGCGGTGAATCTCTCCGATTGGATGAGCCGCCGCTGGAGCTTCTTTTCCGTGGTCAGGTCCTTGCTGATACCGTAGGTGCCGATCGGAACGCCGTCGGGACTGCGCAGCCGCGACAGTGTCAAGAGAACGTCGCGCGCATCGCCGTACTTGGTCAGGAACCGGGTCTCGAAATTGACCACATTGTCGGAACGCTGAAGGCGATCAATCGCCACGTCCCTGTCCTGCGGGTCGGCGAAGAGCGTCTCGATCCTCTTGCCGACCACCTCGCTCCTGTCGTATTCGAGGGCTGATTCCGCTCCCTTGTTGAAGGTCTCGATGAGCCCCGAAGGGTTCACCGTGATGATGATATCGGCCGAGTTCTCGACGATGCCCTCGAGATATTCGCTCGTCTCCCGCAGCTCGGAGAGGGACGCTTCGAGCTTGGAGCTCATGTCGTTGAACGATTCCGACAGGATCGCGAACTCATCGTTCCTGCGCACGTCGAACCTGAAAGTGAGATCGCCGACGGCGATCTTCTTCATCCCTTTCACCAAGGTTCTGATGGGGCGCTCCAGAATGCGGCCGACCATCACCCAGGTGCCGAGTATGCCGAGCACGATGGCTGCGAGAACGGCGATCGCCGTCTGCAGGTTGCGCGCGGAGGTGAGCGTGTCGACGCCGCTCAGGGAATAGTCGCTCTGCAGGAATCCCAGAACAGGAAGCGAATCGGCGTGAGCGTGGCATTCGGCCGTGCTGCATGCCAGCTCGTTGAGAATGGGGGTGATCACCGAGATGACGCGTGACCCGTCGGGCTGGTCGAGGATAGCGTCGTGATTGGGAAACGCCACGCCTTCCAGGGGATTGTCCCGGCTGTGGCAAACCTGACAAGATCTGGACTCCTGCGACAGCTTCTTCCGTCTCGAATCGAAGGGAGAAACCACGATCTCGCCGCTGTGGGAAACGAGCCGCAGTCCCTTGTAGATGGGATTGTCCTTCGCGAGACTGTCGATCAATTCCTTGATGGCCGCGTTGTCCCGGGTCATGAGCGGTTTTTCGATGCTCTGTCGGATCGTGGTGGAGTTGAACCTGCACAGTTCGCGCGCCGATGCCAGGGCGTAGTGCTCGTCGACGAGAATGTTGACGTAGCCGGAAACCAAGAAAACAAGTAGGATAATAGCGATGAAGACAGCGCTCAGCTTCCAGACGATAAGACTTCTGCGGAACATGAGCTTCTCGTGATATGAGGATTATCCGATCGCCGGAGATTCACCGATTTTTCCCCCCGGCGAGACGATTTATTATAGGCGAAAGAGTCCATTATATCAAGGACGCTCTTTGTCCACCGAATTCGGCCGTGAGACGAGTGATAACGAGCTCGAAAAAACAACGTGAATCGCCCGGTATTTTGTGCTTAATTGAGATGTCGGTTGTACTCCTCATACCCAGCCAGTCAATTTTCAGGAGACAACGCCTATGACTTCCTTAAGCGCGATTGTCTGGTCGTCGGTCGGTAAAAAGGTGATCACGGGGGTCACCGGGTTTCTGCTCTTCGCATTTGTGTGCGTTCATCTGATCGGGAACCTGACCCTGTTCATCCCCGACGACGGCGCGGCGTTCAACCACTACGCCCATTTCCTCGAACACGCTGTTCATGGCTGGCTCATCTACATCTTCGAGGCCGGAATGATCGCGATCGTCGCCTTTCACATGTTGGCGGCCATTTTTGTGGCGTGGACCGACAAGCGCAGCGCGCGTCCCGTGGGTTACAAGCTGTCTCGCCATGCGGGCGGCAATAGCCGCAAGACCCTTGCGTCGATCACGATGATCTACACGGGACTGATCGTGATCGTTTTCGTGATCCTCCACGTGCGGATGTTCAAGTTCGCCGACTTCCCGATCGTCAGCTACGATGGTCTCGAGATGAAGAATCTTTTCGCCGTGGTGGTGGCGGCTTTCAACGATCTGTGGATCATGGCCGCCTACGTGGCAGTGATGATCCTTCTCGGCCTGCATCTGAGACACGGCTTCTGGAGCGCCTTCCAGTCCCTGGGCTGGACGAACGACAAGTGGCTGCCGGTCCTGACCAGGCTGGCCCTGATCCTCGCCATTCTGCTGGCGATCGGCTTCCTGATCCTGCCCCTGTACATCTACTTCTTCGTCGATCCCGCGATCAGCGGGGTGTTGCCGGGAGGTGATTGATGGCTGACAACCACAAGATTCTTGATGCGAAGATCCCCGCGGGCCCTATCGCCGAGAAGTGGGACCGCCACGAGATGGACTGCATGCTCATGGCTCCGGCCAACAGGCGCAAGTTCACTGTGGCCGTGGTGGGGACCGGTCTGGCCGGCGGAGGCGCTGCCGCAACCCTCGGCGAGATGGGTTTCAACGTCCTGAATTTCTGCATCCAGGACACGCCGCGTCGCGCGCACAGCGTGGCCGCCCAGGGCGGGATCAACGCCGCCAAGAACTATCAGAACGATGGAGACTCGATCTACCGTCTCTTCTACGACACCATCAAGGGCGGAGACTACCGCAGCAGGGAGGGCAATGTCTACCGCCTCGCCCAGCTCTCGGTCGCGATCATCGACGCCATGGTGGCGCAGGGTGTCCCTTTTGCGCGGGAGTACGGCGGCACTCTGGCCAACCGTTCATTCGGCGGCGTTCAGGTCTCGCGTACCTTCTACGCCCGCGGCCAGACCGGTCAGCAACTGCTGCTCGGCGTCTACAGCGCTCTCTCGCGGCAGGTCGGCGCCGGCACGGTGAAGATGTTTCCCCGCCACGAGATGCTCGACCTCGTTCTCGTCGACGGCCGCGCGCGCGGCATCATCGCACGCGACCTCGTCACCGGCGAGATGAAACGCTACGCGGCCGATGCCGTGGTGCTCGCCACGGGGGGGTATTCGCCCGTCTACTACCTGTCGACCAATGCCGTGAACTGCAACGCCACCGCGATCTGGCGCGCCCACAAGCGCGGCGCCTTCTTCGCCAATCCCTGTTACACACAGATACATCCCACCGCGGTCCCCCAGATGGGCGACTACCAGTCCAAGCTCTCCCTGATGAGCGAGTCGCTGCGCAACGACGGCCGCATATGGGTGCCGCGCAAGCCGGGCGACAAGAGGCCGCCGGACCAGATTTCCGACGACGAGCGCGACTACTTCCTCGAGAGACGCTATCCGGCCTTCGGCAATCTCGTGCCGCGCGACATCGCGGCCAGGGCGTCCAAGCTCGAATGCGATGCGGGCAAGGGAGTGGGCAACACGGGCTTCGCCGTTTATCTCGATTTTGCCGAAGCCATCGGGCGCCTCGGGCGCGATGTGGTGTCAGACCGCTATGGCAACCTCTTCGCCATGTACGAGGAGATCACCGCTGACGATCCCTATCAGACTCCCATGATGATCTACCCCGCGCCTCACTACACCATGGGCGGACTGTGGGTGGACTACAACCTCGAGTCGACCATTCCGGGTCTCTTCGTGGCCGGCGAGGCCAACTTCTCCGACCACGGGGCCAACCGCCTTGGCGCGAGCGCCCTGATGCAGGGTGTGGCCGACGGTTACTTCATCATCCCGCGCGTGATCGCCAACTATCTCGGCGGCAACAAGCTCGATGCGGTGACCGTGGCCCATGATGCCTTTGGCGCGGCGGAAAACGACGTGCAGCAGTGCTGCGACAAGCTGCTCAACCTGGGCGGATCGCGCACGGTGCGCGACTTCCACTGGAAGCTCGGCCGGATCATGTGGGACGCCGTGGGTATGTCGCGCGACAAGGAAGGACTCGAGAAGGCCATCGACGAGATCCGCGCCCTGCGCGGGGAGTTCTGGCAGGATGTGAAGGTGCCGGGCGAGGGCCGGGACTTCAACAAACATCTCGAGATGGCCTGCCGCGTGGCCGATTTCTTCGAGCTGGGTGAGTTGATGGCTGTCGACGCCCTGGCGCGCGAAGAATCGTGCGGCGGTCACTTCCGCGAGGAGCATCAGAGCGCCGAGGGTGAAGCAGCCCGCGATGACGAGAACTTCATGAATGTCTCCGCCTGGGAGTGGACGGACGGAGACGACTGGCATCCGCACACGGAATCGCTGGTTTACGAGGACATCGAGGTCAAGACCCGGAGCTACAAGTAGACGAGGGGCTGAACCATGAGCACTGAAGTGACCATTCACCTGAAGATCTGGCGGCAGGCTTGCGGCGACCCGAAGGGCCGCTTCGTCGACTACACGGTCGAGAAGGTCCTGCCCGAGATGTCCTTTCTCGAGATGCTTGACATTCTCAACGAACAGCTCGCGGCCAAGGGCGAGCAGCCCGTCGAATTCGACAGCGACTGCCGCGAGGGCATCTGCGGCACCTGCGGCCTGGTGATCAACGGCATCGCCCACGGCCCGAATCCGGCGACCACGACCTGCGAGGTGCGCATGCGGCACTTCAAGGACGGCCAGACGGTCACTATCGAGCCCTGGCGATCGAGAGCGACACCGATCGTCAAGGATCTGGTAGTCGACCGCGGTTCGCTCGACCGCATCCAGCAGAAGGGCGGCTTCGTGTCGACCAATGTCGGCTCCGCCCCCGACGGCAACGCGGTGCCGATCCCCAAGGAGGCGGCTGACAAGGCCATGGACGCTGCCGTATGCATCGGGTGCGGTGCGTGCGTCGCCGCCTGCCCCAACGCCTCGGCGTCTCTCTTCGTCAGCGCCAAGATCTCGCAGCTCTCCTACCTGCCCCAGGGGATGGCCGAGAGGCACCGCCGCGCCCTGCGCATGATCGCCCAGATGGACAAGGAAGGATTCGGCGACTGCTCGAACCACGGCGAATGCGAGGGGGTCTGTCCCAAGGAGATCTCCATCGAGAACATCGCCCGCATGCGGCGCGAGTTTATCGTGGGCGCTTTCCTGGAGAAGTAGGCTCCAACCGGTCGAGGTTATTGCTTGAGGAAAGTGCCGGTATCGGCTGTGTACCTGTAAATCGTCCCGGTGGGACCTTCGTACTTGGTGGAGTTGCTCTTTATCCACCCGTCGGTTACCCCTCCCAGGATGACGGCCACGAAGAGCGGCGCCTCTTCAGAAGCCTCGGCACTATTTTCTTCCGCGTCCAGTTCGGAAGGATAAGACGGAACACCTCCGCTGACGACCGAGTTCGAGTAGTAGAGCGCGAGCCCTGAACGGACAGTGCCGACCACGGCATCTTCGGCCGACTGCGACGCGTCGCCGCTCAGATCGTAGTAGCCGGGGATGGCAGCCACCGAGAGAAGAGCGAGTACCACGATAATGACGATCAGCTCAATGAGCGTGAATCCGCTATTGCGACCCGTGAGCTTCTTCAAAGCACAGGCCTCCTAAAATCCCCTCGGGATCGGGACAGGATCCACCGCCTGTCCTGCTGGCCCCGAGAGATTACCCTATGTCTGTTATCGTCTCTGAAAGTAAAAGATCTTTATCTTATTTCGATCCCGTGAGGGTGCTCCTATCACGCCGGCGAAATCATAATGGACTCTGAATAAGCCGGCTCTATAATCCAACGATCGCTTCGTTCCCGAGAGTTTCTTCAACAAGGGAGTCGGTTTATGGCGCAGAACCATTTCAACATCATCATTCTCAACGGACGTCCGGCAGCGGGAAAGTCGGAGGTCATCGATTACCTCAAGCAGTGTCCGACCGGTGAACGTCTCGAACGTTTCCACATCGGCGAGTTCGTGGAGATGGACGACTTCTGCATCCTCTGGGAACGGTTCGAGGATGACGACATCTATGAGAAACACGGCAAGCCGCGCCTCGTCTCGGACACTCATTTCACTTACGAGGGGCAGTCGTTGGAAGGGTATGTGTTCAAAGACAAGTTCTTCTGGAACTTTCTCATCGAAAAGTTCAACCTCGAATTTTCCAAGCTCATGCGCGATGAGCCCGGTTTCTTCGACTCCAAAACACTGATTGTCGAGTTCTCGCGCGGCTCGGAGCATGGCGGTTTCAAGACAGCCTACGATTACCTTTCTGAAACGATTCTCGCGCGCGCGGCCACGCTCTACATCAACTGCTCGTGGGAGGAGTCGCTGCGAAAGAACCTACGCCGCTTCAATCCGGACAAGCCGGACAGCGTGCTCGAACACGGACTCGAGGACAAGAAGCTCGAGATGCTCTACAAGGATTCGGACTGGACCGAGTTCAGCGCCGCCGATCCGAGCAATCTCAAGGTCAAGGGATTCGATGTGCCTTTTGGCGTCTTTCAGAACGAGCCTGAAATTACCGACAAGCCCGACGAGCTCGGCGCCCATCTCGAAGAGGTGCTTGGCCGGCTCTGGAATCTGAGAGCAAAGTCATGAGCGGCGCGCCCATCGTGCACGCACCCGCGTTCAGGCGCAGGCGGTTCATCAACTGGTTTCCCATGGGATTGGCCTACGCCTTCCTCTACATGGGGCGCTACAACCTCACCGTGTCGAAGAACGCCCTCGGCAATCTCATGACCAAGGAGGATTTCGGCATCATCTTCGGGTGGGGCACTGTGGTCTATGCCTTCGCCTTCCTGATCAACGGCCCCCTCGTCGACAAGATCGGCGGGCGCAAGGGGATCCTGATCGCCACCTTCGGCTCGGCGGTGATGAACCTCGCGATGGGCGTCTACCTCTCCCACATCGTCGGAAGCGGCGATGGGGGGACGGAGAGCATGCGGCTCGTCTTTACTCTTCTCTACTGCGGCAACATGTACTTCCAGTCCTACGGCGCCGTGGCGATCGTCAAGGTCAACGCCCACTGGTTCCATGTGCGCGAACGGGGCGGTTTCTCGGGCATCTTCGGCACCATGATCGCGAGCGGCATTTTTCTCGCCTTCACCGTCAACGGCTGGATCCTCAACGCTTTCACCGCCACGGGGATGTCCGAAGCGGTCGCCGCCAAGTATGTTTTCTTCGCTCCCACGGTGCTTCTTTTCGCCATCTTCATCATCGAGGCGCTGATTCTCAGGGACTCACCGTCCAAGGCCGGTTTCGAGGATTTCGACACGCACGATGCGTCGAGCGGCGAGGAGGGTGTCGATATCCCGCTGTTCACCATCATGAAGCGGATCATCACGAATCCGATCATCCTCACCGTGGCGCTCATCGAATTCTGCACCGGCGTGATCCGCAACGGCGTCATGCACTGGTTTCCGATCTATGCCAAGGAGAGCTGGGTGCTGCCCGGCAGCCACTACCTGCGTTACGGTTCGTGGGGCGCGTGGTGGGTGGTGGCGATTCTATTCGTGGTGGCGGCCCTCTTCGTTTATTGCGGTACCCGCGCCAGGGGGGCGCGCAAGGCGTGGCTCATCGTGTCGGGCGCGCTCATTTTCCTTGTCCCCTTTCTCCAGGGCGGATGGGGCGGCATCCTATTCGTGGCCGGTGTGATCGGCGCAAACGTGGCGGGGTGGGTGAGCGATCTCTTTTTCAACAGCCGCCGTGCGCCTGTGGCGGGAATTCTCTATGCCACCCTGACAGTGGCGTCGATCGGCATGTTCTTCACGCTCGGCGGAACGAGCAATCGCGTCGACTGGGCCAAGGCGCCCGAGGATTTCGAGAACAATGACGTGATCGTCGCCCTCGGTGAAACTCCCGTCTCGTCCTGGGCCGAAGTGGATGCCTGCCTCGGCCAGCTCCCTCGATCGACAGACGCCGGCCGGAACATACAGGTGGCCGTCGATCGCGCGGGAAAAATAATCACCGTCGATGTCGCATGCCATGAAGGAGCCGATGGCCTGCCCGTTTGGGGGATCTTGCCTGTCAACGGAATGCGCCTCGTGGATGCGGGCGCTCCGCCCGCGATTCTGTCCCTGCAACGCGGCGACTCGATCGAGGGGCTGGCCCAGACTCCCGAAAAGCTGATTTTTCAGCTCGCCGAGGGCGCCTTTTCAACGTGGGACGAGGTTTCGAGTGCTGTTGGCGCGGTGCCCGCGCGCGCCGAGGGACGCGCAGCGTGGGATCCCGAAAAGCAGATGTGTACCTACGACGGCACGGGCATCCCCGACGGCGAGGCGCCGAGCAACGGACTGCTCCACGCACGCATCGTGCGCGATGGCCGGACACTCGACGTGGCTCTCCGTGATCCGGCGCCCACGATGCGCGCCGGCGACCAGCGCAAGCTCGCCGCCGGGCCGGTGCTGCGCCTCAGCCCTCTCTGGCTCGGGCTGATCATCTTCATCATGTCGATCGGCGTGATCGGCACTCATGGACTCCTGAGCGGCACGGCGACCATGGATTTCGGCGGCAGAAAAGGGGCGGCCACCGCCGTGGGTATGATCGACGGATTCGTCTATCTCGGTACAGGGATCCAGTCCTTCTCGCTCGGATATCTCACGACCTTGAACTGGATGCTCTGGCCAGTATTTCTCTTCCCCTTCGGCGTTTTCGGGTTCCTGCTCCTGCGGCGGATCTGGCACGCCATCCCGTCGGGCAAGAAAAAGGCCGCCCACTGAGAAAGGATCGAAGCCATGAGGCACTTGACCCACTGCGCGTTTCTCGCCTTTTTATTGGCGTGCAGTCCGCTCGTTTCAGCCGACGAAAATCCTTGTCTCGTGGGGGAGTACATTGTCGAGAGTGTCGCTGACGGCGACACCATCCGCGTGGTGGGCCTCGAAGAGAGTATACGTTTTCTATGCATCGACACGGAGGAGTGCTCGAAAGGCCCCGACGCCCCGGCCGAGGTCGCCGCCATGTTGCGCGACTACGCGAGTTACGTGAAGGAGCAGACGCGCGACGATCCTTTCGCCAAGTTCGACACCCCCCTTGGCTGGGAAGCCAAGCGATTTGCAGAGGAGTGGTTCCCCAAGGGCTCGCTCGTCCGCATTGAGATCGACAGTCCCGCGCGCCGAACCGGATATTACGGCCGTGTCCTCGGTTACGTGTACGCCAAGCGCAACGGCAAGTGGATCAACTACAACACCGCCTGCGTGCGGGCGGGGATGAGCCCTTACTTCGAGAAGTACGGCCGCTCGGAGCGTTTCGAAGCCGCCTTCATCGCTGCCGAACGGGACGCGCGCATTCACGGACGGGGCATCTGGTCGCCCTACGCAATGGGTTATCCCAACTACGACGACCGGATCGGCTGGTGGTCGCGCCGCTCGGCGGCGATGGCGCTCTTCGAGGCGCGCTACGGCGAGCGCCCCGATGCGGTCTCTGTCATGAACGACGACGACTGGCGGCGGCTCGATGGTCTGTTGGGAGAAAAGGTGATCCTATTTGGCGCCTTTCACGATGCCGGTGGAGTCTTCGAACTCGCCCACAGGCGCGACGCACATGCGGCGGTGGTCTTCGACGGCGAGGGCGTTGTCGACGCGGTGCAGCGTTTCGTGCGCAGGGTGGACAGGGATTTTGCCTTCTTCGAGGGGACACTCACCAAGGGAGAGGAGGCCGGGGGCCGGTCCTACCAGTACGTGCTCGAAGTCTGCGATGCGCGGAATGTTTTCGTGGAGATTTCCGATCCTGCCAAGGGTACCGTGGAACGACGGTTCCCCCTGGTGCTGCCTGAAGATCACATACACTGGTCCGATGCGGCCGCCCACATGGGCAAGGAGGTCTCGGTCGTGGGAGAGATCATTCGCACCAAGAACATCGGCAAGATCACCTTCCTCAATTTCGACAACGATTTTCGAAACACTCTCACAGTGGTGATCCACCAGGAGGACTACGGGCGCTTTGCCCAACCGCCCGAGACCGCCTTCAAGTCGCACAAGATCCATGTGCGCGGCACGATCACCGAACACGAAGGCGCGCCGCAGGTGGTGATCAACGGTCCTGACCAGATCGAGATTCTCGACTAGAAAACAAACGACTTTGCCGGGCGGAACGATCAGCAAGGTCATGGGCGGACCTGTCACGGATGATGAGAAGAAAATACTGTCCGACCTGCTCGATGCGAACTAACATGATGAATCGAAACCGGTAGTCGTTAAAGGGATCTCTCATGGCTGTACAGGAATACATGGTCAATCTTTCCGTGAATCGTCCCAGAGCCTTGACCGCGGTCATGGTACTCGTGACCGTGCTCTTCGCCGCGATCGCGGCGTTGCCGAGTCTCTGGCCCGATTCCGTTTCTTTCCTTCATCCCGTGACGGTGGACACCGACCCCGAGAACATGCTCTCCCACGACGAGGCGGTCCGGATCTTTCACGACAGGATGAAGAAGGAGATGTCCCTCCACGACATGGTCGTGCTGGGAATCGTCAACGAGGTCGATCCCGACGGTGTCTTCAATCCCGAATCGCTGCGCAAGATTCACGAGCTGACCGAGTTCGCCAAGACCCTGCGCTGGCCGGACGAAAATGATCCGGACAAGGAGGCAGGGGTGATCGAGGTCGACCTGATCGCGCCGTCCACGGTGGACAACATCGAACCCGTGGGGCTCGGCGTGGTCAAGTTCGAGTGGCTCATGGCCGCTCCTCCCCAGACGAGGGAAGAGTCTCTCGAGATCCGGCGCAAGGCGGAGCGGATTCCCTTTCTGAACGGCACGGTCCTGTCCGAGGACGGGAAGGCGCTCTGTGTCTATCTTCCCATCACCTCGAAGGACGTGAGCTACCAGATCTACACGAGGCTGAAGGAGCGGATCGCCGGCTTCGACGGCGACGAGCAGTACTTCATCACCGGCCTTCCCGTGGCCGAGGACACCTTCGGCGTGGAGATGTTCAAGCAGATGGCCATCTCGGCGCCGAGCGCCATGGCCATCATCTTCCTGATCATGCTCTTCTTTTTTCGCAAGTTCGTGCTCGTCCTGTCGCCCATGATCGTGGCCATGGTCTCGGTGATCCTCACCATGGGCCTGCTCGTGGCCACGGGCAACACGATCCACATCATGAGCTCCATGATTCCCATCTTCATCATGCCGATCGCGGTGCTTGACGCCGTGCACATCCTCTCCGAGTTCTTCGACCGTTACCAGGAGACGAGGGACAGGAAAGCCACACTTCGCGCCGTGATGGACACGCTCTTCGCGCCCATGCTGTACACCTCGCTTACCACGGCCGTCGGATTCGCCTCCCTGGCGCTCACGCCGATCCCGCCGGTGCAGGTCTTCGGCCTTTTCGTGGCCTTCGGCGTGCTCTGCGCCTGGTTCTGGACGGTGCTGTTCGTGCCGGCATTCATCATGTTCATCAGTGACAAGTCACTCGAGAACTTCGGACACCCTCCGGGCGATCACCACGAGGAACCGAAGACGATCCTCACCGCCTTCCTGGCGTGGACGGGCCGGCTCACCTTTCGCCGCGCGCGGACGGTCGTGGCCATCACCGTGCTGGTTGCCGCAGCGGCCGTGTACGGCATATTCCAGATCCGGATCAACGACAATCCCACCAACTGGTTCCACGAATCCCATCCCATCCGGGTGGCCGACAAGGTCCTAAACGAACATTTCGGCGGCACCTACATGGCCTACCTCGCCCTCGAATCGAAGCCCGACGTGCAGGAAGCCGATGCTTATGCAGAGGCGCTGTCGAAACGGATCGACGAGCGGGGAGCGGCGCTGGCCGTGGACGACGTGGATGGAGCGAAGGACGTGTTCGAGATTTTTCGCGCCGAGGCGCTCCTTCTCGGCCGGACCGCATCGACGAAGGAGGAACTCCTCGAAGAGCTAGAGGCTTTCGCAGAGGCGAAGAGCGCGTCCGAAGAGGATCTCTCCTTCACCTGGGACGAAGCGTTGCTCTTCGTCGACGAGGAGAGAGGCCGCGGCGAGGTGTTCAAGCAGCCCGCGATCCTGAACTACGTCGCCGGCCTGCAGGAGCATCTTCTCGAAACGGGTGTGGTGGGCAAGGCCAACTCACTTGCCGACATCGTCAAGACGGTGCACAGGGAACTCCTCGAGGGATCGGACGAGGCCTTCCGGATTCCCGACTCGGCCAATGCCGTGGCCCAGTGCCTCTTCCAGTTCCAGAGCGGCCACCGTCCCGGGGACCTCTGGCACTTCGTGACTCCCGACTACACGAAGACCGTGATCTGGGCCCAGCTCAGGAGCGGCGACAACAGCGAGATGGCTGCCGTGGCCGAATCACTCGACCGCTACATCGCCCGAAACCCGCCTCCTTCGCCCCTGGACCATCAGTGGTTCGGCCTCACCTACATCAATGTGGTCTGGCAGGACAAGATGGTGAGCGGCATGCTGCAGGCATTCCTCGGCAGTTTTCTCATCGTCTTTCTCATGATGACCATCGTCTACCGTTCGGCGCTTTGGGGATTTCTCTCCATGATTCCCCTCACCGTGACGATCGCGCTGATCTACGGCATGATCGGCTTCGTGGGAAAGGACTACGACATGCCCGCGGCGGTCCTCTCGTCGCTCAGCATCGGTCTGGCCGTGGATTATGCCATCCACTTCCTGACGCGAAGTCGCAGCCTGCGCAACGAGCACGGCTCATGGGCCAAGGCCGCGGGGTGGGTCTTCGGAGAGCCGGCCAGGGCGATCGCCCGGAACGTGGTGGTCGTGGGAGTCGGTTTCCTGCCCCTGCTCCTCGCTCCCCTCGTCCCCTACCAGACAGTGGGCGTTTTCATCGCCGCCATCCTTTTTACGGCGGGGCTGGCATCGCTCCTGATCCTTCCCGCTCTCATCGCGATTCTCGAGCGATGGCTCTTTCCGGAGGGCGCGAAAATGGGACTCGCGTGCAAGTGCGGAACCGTCGTTTTCTCGGGAGCGGCCCTGACGGCGCTCATCGCCATCAACGTCAGGCAGTTCGTCGACGTGGAGTGGACGACACTCACATGGCCCAGCCTTGGAATCATCGTCATCCTGGCTGCCGCATGTTACTTCACGCGGCGCATGAGAAAATGCACACCCGGGATCGGACCGGTTGAAGGGGAAATCAAATGATACGATTGAAGAGATACAGATTGCCGCTCTTGGGGATCCTGCTCGCCGGACTCGCCTGCTCGGGGCAACTGAACGCGCAGGAAGAAGGCAAGGAGAAGGTCCCCTCGGTGAAGGAGATCGTGAACAGGACCAATGAGGCCGCCTACTACAAGGGCAGGGACGGCCGCGCAAAAGTCAAGATGACCATCACCGACGACCAGGACCGCGAACGCACCAGGGAATTCATCATTCTCCGCCGCGACGCTCCTCCTCCCGAGGGCTGGGCGGGGGACGGGGAAACGAATTCCTTCTGCGAGGACCAGAAATTCTACGTCTACTTCCAGAGGCCCGCCGACGTGAACAAGATGGCCTACATGGTGTGGAAGCATGTGGACGACCGTCCCGATGACAGGTGGCTCTACATGCCCGCCCTCGACCTGGTCAAGCGCATCGCCGCGTCGGACAAGCGCACCAGCTTCGTGGGATCACATTTCTTCTACGAAGACGTGTCGGGTCGGACCATCACCGACGACGTTCACGAACTCGTGGACACGACCGAGAACTACTACGTGCTGAAGAACACGCCGAAAAAACCGGACGAGGTGGAGTTCTCCCATTTCAAGATGTGGATCCACCGCACCACCTTTCTCGCGGTCAAGACCGAGTATTACGACAAGGAAGGCAAGAAGTACAGGGAGTACCAGGCCCTCGATGTGAAGAAGATCCAGGGGTATCACACGGTCACCAAGGCCGTGATGAGAGATCTGCGCACGGGGGGGCGGACCACGCTCGAATACGCAAATATCGCCTACGACCTTGACTTGCCCGACGATATTTTCACCGAGCGTTATCTCAGGCGCGCTCCGACGAAATACCTGAAATAGGGGGGGGACGGCATCATGAGGAGAACTCCGAAACTCGGCATGGTTTTCGTCATCATGACGGGATTTCTGCTCCCCGCTCCCTCAGCCGCCCAGGACGAGCCTCCCTTACCCGCGGGCCTGAGCCAGGAGAAGGAAAAAGGGGAAGAACCCAATCTTCCCGCGGGTCTTCTCGCTGAAGGAGAAGCCGGCAGCGGTCCCGGGGAGGACGAAGACGATTTCATCGAACTGCTGCCCGTCGACCTGAACGGTTTTGTCGAAGGGCGCGCCGGGTACCGAACCCGCCGGGACAGGTACGAGAAGGACATGTCGATCGGCGAGAGCCGGATACAGATGGAAGCCGAGAAGCAGTGGACCGGCGCCATCTTCCGTCTCACCGCGGACTTGGTTTACGATCACGTCTCCGACCACCACGAAATCCGTCTCGAAAAAGGGGAGGGTTGGATCGATCTGCGCGAGGCCAATTTGTCGTTCTCTCCCGTTGACTTTGCCGATTTGAAAATGGGCCGCCAGATCCTGACGTGGGGTACGGGCGACATGCTCTTTGTCAACGATCTCTTTCCCAAGGACTGGAACTCATTTTTCATCGGCCGCGACGAGGAGTACCTCAAGGCGCCCTCTGATGCCCTGAAAGCATCCCTGTTCAGCGACAGGGTGAATCTTGACGTTGTCTACACGCCCCGCTTCGACGCGGATCGTTTCGTCGACGGCAGGCGGATCTCCTTCTGGAACGCCACTTGGGGCCGTCTCTCCGGCCGGGATTTCCCGGTCCGCGTCGATCAGCCTAACGACTGGTTCGAAGAGGATGAGATCGCGTTGCGCGTCTACCGAAACGTGGACGGTTACGAGATAGCCCTCTACGGCCACCACGGATTCTGGAAGAGCCCCGCGGGACAGGATGCCGTCACCGGCCGCGCGCTCTTTCCGGAGCTCTCCGTCCTTGGCGCCAGCGTCCGCGGGAATGCGGCGCGCGGAGTGGGCAATGTCGAGGTCGGTTACTATCTGTCCGGCGACGATTCGGGCGGAGGAGATCCGTTGATCCGCAACAGCGAGTTCCGCTTTCTGGCCGGCTATGAACAGGAGGTCGCCACGGATTTTACCGCGGGGATTCAGTATTACCTCGAATGGATGATGGATCACTCTGATTACACACGCAACCTGCCGGCCGGAATGCGGGAGGCGGACGAGTACAGGCACGTGGTGACCTTGCGCCTGACCCGCTTCCTCTGGAATCAGAATCTCGAACTCTCTCTCTTTACCTACTATTCGCCCTCTGATTCGGACGCCTATGCCCGACCGAGCATTCTCTACAAGGTTGACGATCATCTCTCAGTCGAGGTGGGCGGAAATGTCTTTGCCGGAAATGAGGAGGAGACCTTCTTCGGCCAGTTCGAGAGGAACAGCAATATCTACACCGGGCTGAGGTACAGTTTTTAAGTCATGCTTTTCTCGGCGAGGAAGACGGCATATTCCCGGTCGCACTCGGTGATGTGTTCGATGACCCACGTCCTGATGTCATCGATGAGCTGGCGACCGTCAACCTGCCAGTGAAAGCGGGCGCTCAGGTTTCTGAACTGGTCGTGAATCCGCGTGTGCTCCACGGAGGCCGGGTAACCGCGGCTCTGCAGGTACTCCTCTTCTGCATCGAAGTGCTGACAGACGAAGCGCATCATGTCGGAAAGGAGGTCGGCCATGTCTTCCGTGCGGTCGTCACCGTCGATCTCGTCGATGAGAGAGTTGATCATAGTGAAAAGAGTCCGGTGTTCACTATCGAGCGCGGCCACGCCGACGCTGTAATTTTCGGACCATTCGATTTTATCCATTTTCTTGATTCCCAGATTCCCCTGAACCGTGCTCTGAACGACAAGTCCTTCTCATCGGAAAAATGCGGCGCAAACATGAACGCGTCCGGATCGGATCGGGGCGCGCCCATGAAATAAACATGACATCGTAAATACCTATTTTTCGTCCTTCTTCCCGATCGCCACGAGATGGCCGCGTGTTCTGAAGTAGAGGATGCCCTCGCACACCGCGGGTGACGCCATGCAGATCTCGCCCATGTCGTTCACGGCAAGGACCTCGAACTCCGGGCCCGCCTTCACGACAAAGATCTTGCCCTTTTCGCTCGGGCAGTAGATCTTGCCGTCGGCTGCCGCGGGCGATCCCGAGAAGGTGGGCCGACCGCCCAGTCGGTGGCGGTAGACGACCTCGCCGCCCTTGGCGTTGAAGCAGGTGACCTCGCCGCGATCGCTGCAGCAGTAGAGATGCTCGCCGACGATGATCGGTGTGGGAATGTAATTGCCGCCTCGCCTGATGCTCCACGTGATGTGCTCGTTGGCGAGCGAGGTCTCGTCGAGGGAGATGTCGCCCTTTGCCGATGTTTTGATCGCGTAGATGGGCGCCATTTTTCCGTGGGCGTTGGTGATGAACACGTGGTCGAAGGCAACGATCGGAGTGGGTACGGGCACGTCGCCGCCGCCGTGCATCTTCCAGATCTCCTTGCCTGTTTCGATCTCGTAAGCGCCGATATGCTTGTAGCCGTTCGCCACGATCTGGGGATGGTCGCCGGTGATCACCGTCGGAGTGCCCCACGTGGGATCCTCGTCGCGAAGTGTTTTCCAGAGCTCCTTGCCGCTCGTCACATCGTAGGCGGCGATGAATGACTGGTCCTGCCGATCGCACTGCAGGATGAGTTTACCCTCGTGGATCACCGGCGATGCGCCGCCGCCCCATTCGTATTCGGGGTAGCCGGGAGCACCCTGGTTGACGCGGCCGAGATCGATCGTCCAGAGGAGTTCGCCCTCGAAGTCGTAACAGTGCAGGCCTTCCGATCCAAAATAGGCGACCACGTGCTTGCCGTCCGTGCAGGATGTGGAACTTGCGTGGGTCGACTTGGGGTGACGCTTGTCCTTGGATTTGCCCTTGAAGGCGGTCTTGTCCCAGAGCATCTCGCCCGTGGTGCGATCGAAGCAGTAGAGATGCCACGAGAAATCGCCCTCCTCCTGCTGGGGATCACCCGAACCGTACATGCCGACCTTGAGAAACTGCTCACCTTCGCTGTAGACCGCCGTGGTCAAGAAGATGCGGTCCCCCCAGATGATCGGGCTCGAGTGTCCCAGGCCGGGAACCGGCATCTTCCAGAGGACGTTGTCTTTTGTCTCCATGTCCCACTCGGCCACCGTGGGATAACCCTCCGCCAGCCCGCACGCCTGGTGTCCGCGAAAGGACGGCCAGTTCTGATCTGCTCCGAGCGCGATCGACATCACGAAAATGAACAGGATCAAACCAAGACTCGTCTTGTTCCGGATG
>CAYXGI010000058.1:1040-32440 GCA_964464495.1 uncultured Phycisphaerales bacterium | reverse complement strand
GCTTATCAGGAGATTCGGGTTCGGTAGATGGATGAGGTTGGTCTGGGGGGGGGGCCATGGATTTCGGGTGCCCGTCGGACCTAATGCTCGTTCGGGACGTGCGGTCCGTGTCGGACAGTCTGTCTGACTCCGATATCCTGCCTGTGTCGTACATCCGGCCCGCGGAAAAGCACCCGAAAGCCCATGTCCCACCCCCTATTCCGCGCTGGGTCTGAGGCCGATGCCGAATCGTCCAGATATGTACTTAGGACTCGCCAACACAGTCGATCAGTAGTACTTGTTGACCGGCTCGAGCGGAGTGTGACAGAGGGTCAGGATTCAATTCTGGGAGCCCGTGCTGAGGATTCTTCTTCGGAGCCGGCTCCATCATGGGGCGCGCGTGGTTTGCCAGGCGTGTCGGTCTTCGGCGGAGCGGAGAGGTACACTCCAAAAAGGGGGTTTGTCTTTACTTTCAGGGTCCTTTTCCGCGAGCCGTCTCTTGGTCTTGACGGCTCGACGGGGACCCTGAAAGTAATGACGAACCCCCCAAGTGCCCCTATCCCAATCCCCCTACGAACGAAATGCTCTTGATCCTGATCCGCTCCCCACAAGGGCAACCTCAGGCTCCGACCAAGAACCCTCTCACACGGTGACCGAGTTGGAGTCCCTGCATTTGATGGCGGCTTTGATGAAGTCGCGGAAGAGAGGGTGCACCGCTGTCGGTTTAGATTTGAATTCGGGATGAAACTGCACGCCCACAAACCACGGGTGGGACGGAATCTCGATGATCTCGACCACGCCGATCTCATCGTTGAATCCCGTGGGCACCAGCCCCGCCTCCTCGAGACGGTCGCGGTAGTCGTTGTTGTACTCGAACCTGTGGCGGTGGCGCTCGGAGATCTCGTCGCATCCGTAGGCGGCGCGCGCGTAGCCGTCGGCGCTCAGGCGGCAGGGGTAGGCGCCGAGGCGCATGGTGCCGCCCTTGTCGGTGATTGCCTTCTGTTCCTCGAGGAGGCAGATGACCGGATCGGGCGTCTGCTTCTCGAACTCCGTCGAATGAGCCTTCTCGAGGCCGAGAACGTTGCGGCTGAACTCGATGGTGGCCACGTGCAGGCCGAGGCAGATCCCGAGGTAGGGCACCCCCTTCTCGCGCGCGAACTGGGCCGCGTCGACCATCCCCTGGATGCCGCGTTCGCCGAATCCTCCCGGAATGAGGAGGGCGTGCATACCGGCGAGATTCTGGGCCGCCTTGCCGCGGGTCAACTTCTCGGAGTCGAACTTGTGAATCACCACGTTGACCCGGTTTGCGATCCCCGAATGGGCGAGCGCCTCGTAGATCGACTTGTACGAGTCGTGGAGCTGGATGTACTTGCCCGCCACGGCCACGTGCACCTCTTCCTTGGGCTCCTTGATGATCTCCACGATCTCGACCCAGTCGTCGAGGCCGTTGCGGCCGGCGGGCAGGTTGAGCTTCGTCTCGATGAGCCGGTCGACTCCCTGGCTCTTGAGCACGAGGGGCACCTCGTAGATCGTGTGATCCACGTCTTTTTCCTCGATGACCGCTTCCGGTTCGACGTTGCAGAAGAGGGAGATCTTGTCGCGCATTTCCTGGGTCATGGGGTGCTCGGATCGGCAGATCAGGATGTCGGGCTGAATACCGATCTCGCGCAGCTTTCCCACCGACTGCTGCGTCGGCTTGGTCTTCAGCTCGCCCGACGCCCGGAGGTGGGGGAGAAGGGTGAGGTGGATGTAAAGGACGTTCTCCCGCCCTTTGTCGAGGCGGAACTGTCGGAACGCCTCGAGGAAGGGCAGGCCCTCGATGTCGCCCACCGTCCCGCCGAGTTCGGTAAGGACCACGTCGACGTCGTCGCCGGCGAGCGAGTTGATCGCCGCTTTGATCTCGTTGGTGATGTGGGGAATCATCTGCACCGTCTTGCCCAGGTACTTCCCCTGCCGTTCCTTGCGGATCACCGATAAGTAGATCTTGCCCGTCGTGTAGTTGCAGTCCTTGGAGAGGGGCGCGTTGGTGAAGCGCTCGTAGTGGCCCAGATCGAGGTCGGTCTCCGACCCGTCATCGAGAACATAGACCTCGCCGTGCTGGAAGGGGCTCATCGTGCCCGGATCGACATTGATGTAGGGATCGAGCTTCTGGATGCGGATCCGCAGCCCCTTCTTTTCGAGAAGGAGACCGACGGACGCTGTGGTGAGCCCCTTTCCCAGGGAAGAGACCACGCCGCCGGTGATGAATATATGCTTGGTCATTGCCTGTCTCCTAGTCGCCCGCGGGCGAGAGTGTAGCTTTTCACGAACGCCGCATAGTCTTCGGCGGTGTCGATACCGGGTGAGTCCTCGTCGGTGACGATCACGCCGATCGCCATGCCGTGGCAAAGCGCCCTGAGCTGTTCGAGGCGTTCCGTCTTTTCGAGCGCCACGGGGCGCAGGGCCGAAAAGGCGAGCAGCGCCTCGCGGCGGAAGGCGTAGACACCCACATGTTTGAGCGGCGCCGGAATTTCTGCTTTCGCGCCGATTGCCCCGTGGGCACCGATCGCCCCGTGGGGACCGAGCGCCCCGTGGGGTATGGGCGAACGGGAAAAGTAGAGCGCCCTGCCTCCGCCATCGGTCCCGGCGCCGTCGACCACCACCTTGACCGCGTTCGGGTCATCGAAGACCGCTCTCCTTCTGATTGGTACTCCGGCCGTGTAGATCGACGCGTCCTCATCAGCGGCGAGCGTGTTCACGAGCCTGTCGAGCAGGGCGGGGTCGATGCCCGGTTCGTCGCCCTGCACGTTGAGAATCAATTCCGCATCGAGACGGTCGGCGACCTCGGCGACGCGGTCCGAGCCGGACTCATGGTCGGGCGAGGTCATGACCGCCTTGCCGCCGAAGGAGCCGACCGCCTCCATGATCCGTTCGTCATCGGTGCAGACGATGACCTCCGTCGTTGTGCGCGCTGCTGAAACTTGTTCGTACACATGCTGAATTAGGTATTTGCCTGTATCTCTGAGGAGTGCCTTGGCGGGAAGGCGGGTGGATCCGTACCGGGCGGGTATCAGAGCCACACAGGATGTCATTTTTTCTCGTTCTCCTTCTTGATTCCCCTCATGGCGCGCTCCCTCTCGAGGCGCAGCCTCTTGGCTTGTTCGATGAAGAGGTTGCCGCCCTGCTCGTTGTCGATCACCTGGAAGGTGGCGACCGAGTTGGAGCAGGCGAGGATGTTGGCGAACATGGAGTTGAATCTGGTGTAGTCTTCGAGAGTAAAGGAGGGATTCTTGCGCACGATCCACCTGGTCAGCGGTGTCTCCACACTGATCGTGCGATCGCTCTCCACGGTCGCTCCCGGATCGCCGAAACCGCCTCCCGCCATCGCGAAAAACTCGTCGTCAGCGAGACAGTCGATGAGAGCCTTGAAGTAGTCGCGCGGAATCCGCTTCACACTGGCGCGGGCCTTGTTGTCTGCGAAGAGGGCGTTGAAATCGGAATGATCCTCGTGGATCAGGAGGAGTTCCTTCGTGCTGCCGCCCGATTCGTCGGGGATTTCCCGGTATCGCACGAGCACGTTCGATTCGTTTTCGAGAGGATTCTGGGTGGCGGTGCAGCCGGCGAAGAGAGCCGCGATCGCGATGGCGAGCGCACAGGAGAGGCCGAGGCTCGAGAAATTTCGGCCGCGAAGCGGGCTTCCCCGGAAACAGCCGTGCCTTGCCGGAAAGGGAGCAGCCATCGTTTGAGTCTCCGGAAAATGGTCGTTGTCAAAAAGAGTTCAACAATAGATCGGACGGGGTAAATGTCAAGGAATTAAAGATCGACCGTTGTCGAATATGGACTCTTTCCTTTTAATAAGCGCTAACTGAACCGGTTGACCAATCGTTTGTGATCGGAGTCGTCTATGGGATCCTCGAAAAAGATCACCCCGCGGAGATTCATCGTCTATCTCCTCGCCTTGGTTCTGCTCTCCCTCGCCCAACCCCACCCCGTGCTCTTCGGCATCGGCCTCGCCTTCGTCCTCGCCGGCGAAGCGCTCCGGCTCTGGGGATGCGGCCACCTCGTCAAGAACCAGGACGTGATCATGTCCGGACCTTTCGCCTACATGAAGAATCCGCTCTACGTGGGAACCTTTCTCATCGTGACCGGATTCATCATGCAGGCGTCGAATCCGGGCGCGCCCTCGCGCTACCTGCTCTACGTGGGGCTTCCGCTCTTCTTCGCCATCTTCTTTCTCTACTACATGCCCTACAAGGTGCAGGTCGAGGGAGACCGCCTGAGGCGAAGGTTCGGCGAGAAGTTCGACGAGTATGACAAGAACGTGCCTGACTTCTTTCCCCGCCTGAGCCGTTATGGCAACGACACCCAGGGATGGCAGTCCCAGCTCCTCGTGGAGAACTCGGAATGGGGCATCCTGTTCATCGCACTCGCGGGAAGCGCCGTGATCGTGACCAAGTTTTTCCCCTTCTCGGAAGCCTACGATCTCTGGAAGATCATCGGTCAGTAACGACATGACACCTGTTCTCGACCGTCAGCGTCTGGCGACCATGGACAAGCGCGTGCTGCGCGGCGGGTCGGCGTTCGAGGCGGAGGTGGCGGTCTACTCCGGGTCGCAAGGCGAGTTCGTGGTCAAGGACTGTCTGTCCATGCACCCCCTGATGAGAGCGCTCTTCGGCCGCCGAGTCAAAAACAGGGAGATCGCGATCTATTCGCGGCTCGATGATGCGGCCGGCGTTCCCGGCTTTGTGGGAGTCATCGATCGAAACGCCTTTGCGATCGAGTACGTCGAGGGCCAGACCCTGGCGCGCCACCTCGATCGGGTACTGCTCGACGCGGCGCTCACCAACCTTTCCGCCGCGGTCGACGGCCTTCACGCGCGGCGCGTGGTGCACCTCGATCTCAAGCAGAAGCGCAACGTGCTCGTCAGGCCTGACGGCAGCGTGGCGATCATCGACTTCGAGTCGGCGCTTCACCTCGGCGAGCGGTTCCCGGGCCGCGCGCTTTTTGGTTTTCTCAGGAAGCGCGATCAGGCTGGCGTGATCAAGTTCAAGTCCAAGTACGCGCCTCACCTTCTCGATGCTGAAGAGGTGGGGTTGGCGCGCAAGGAGCGATGGCTCGGGGCGCTCTGGCCCTTCAAGCGGCTGGGGCGCTTATTCCGCAGCTTTTTTGGATGGAAATGACTCGCGGCCTCGATAGGGTGCAATTCAAATACGAATCCCAATATTTTGTGTTTTTTTCCCTTTCTATCTTGACAGTTCGCAACATGTGGGAATAATGAGCATCAAAAGAGCGATCTCTTAACTCTTTTTGATTTCAAGACTTGGCGGTTACGTTCCTCGATCAAAAATATTGATTTGAACTGATTCGGCAGCCATTTCATAGCTGCGATTCGGTTCAGGCTGATCGACAAATTCGGACGAATTTCGGGATTTGATCGGAAGCTGGTGGCACCCGGTTACGCACGGACGGTTCGGGGCTGATTTTCGGGAGGGCTTCAAATGGGAAACATGGGCGGTATCGAGAGACTCATGGTGTTCGGGATTCTTCTGATCATCATCACCATTCTGGCCATCGCCTTCTTCAGCGCCAACGATATCGAAGGCGAATTCGAGGCGAACAATGAAGCCGAGCCGGAGACCAGTTCCATTTTCGACGACGATGTGGATGGCGTGGCCGATAACTACGGCAGGAGCGCAATGGAGATCCCCGAGACCGACGAGAATCCCGCTGTCGATCTCGGCTCCACCCCTCTGCGCAACGACGTCAGCGTGGGGATGGACGAGACCGCCAACGGCCAAACGTCCGAGGAAGAGATTCCCGTCGCCGAGGAGACGGCGCAGCCCGAAGCTGTCGTGCAGAAGAAGTACACGATCCAGAAAGGCGACAGCTTCGCCAAGATCGCCCGCAAGGTCCTGGGCGACGAAAAGTACACCAAGGCCCTGGTCCGCGCCAATCCCCAGTGCGATCCCCGCAATCTCCGCGTGGGCGACGAGATCGTCGTTCCCGATATCACCGACGCCAGCAAGGCGGCCACGAGCAACGTTGCACCGATCAAGAACAAGATCGACCCGAACGTCTACATCGTTCAGAAGAGCGACACCCTCATCAAGATCGCCGAGAAGCTCTATGGCAACAAGCTCGACTGGAAAAAGCTCTACGAAGCCAATCGGGATATCCTCGACGATCCGAACACGCTTGTTCCCGGCACGGAAATTCGCATTCCGCGCTAAGTCGACCCCATCTTTGGCGACATCTTTGGCGACTGAAACCTCGTGTCCCGAAAGATCATCATCTCGATAGCCGCCGTGGTCTGCGCTCTTCTCTACATCAGCCACTGCTTCTACTGGGACAAGCTCGCAATCGACGATGCTTACATCACCTTCCGCTACGCGCAGAACCTGACCGACGGGCTCGGCCTTGTCTACAACGAGGGAGAGAGAATAGAAGGATTCTCGAATCTCTCGTGGCTTCTGTTGATCGCCGCCGGAATGAAAGCCGGTTTCGATCCGATCATCTGCGCAAAATACCTCTCCCTGCTCTTCGGTCTTTTGACGATCTTCATTTCGACCATGCTCGCCCGGAGATTCGCGGGGCGCGACGGCAATCTGCTCTTCCTGCTCTGTCCGCTTGTTCTGGCGAGTAGCGCCCATTTTTGTTTCTGGACCTTCTCCGGTCTGGAGACGGTTTTTTTCAGCACCTTGATCGTTCTCTCCGCCTACCTCTATTTCAGGGAGAGCGAGAGGAGCCTGCCGGTCTCGGCGATCGTCCTGTCGATCATCGCCTTCTCGCGGCCCGAAGGCCTGGGGTATGTGGCGGTCTTTGTCGCCGCCGATTTGATCGACCGGACGAAAGCCGCCCCGAGACGACCTCGTGTTTTTTGTTTCTACGGCATACTTCTCGTCTCCATCGCGTCGTTGATTCTGTTCAAGTTGATCTACTTCGGCTCGATCCTTCCGAACACCTACTACGCGAAACCCGCCCTTCCCTTCGCCGAACGCAATTTTCTCTATCTGGCCAATCACTACCTCTTCAGCGAACCGGGACTTCTCGTTCTGCTCGTGCTCGCCGCTCTGCTGATGATCAGGAAGGCCGGGCGCGGTAGTCTGCTCTTGTGGGCGGTTCTGATTTTCAGCTGGTTCTTCATTGCTCATTCGGCGGACTGGATGCCGAACTACAGATTTCACGCGCACACCCTTCCCGTTGTGGCGATCCTCTCGGCGGCTGGAACGGCGATGCTCGTTTCCAGAATGAAGCGCCCAGGCAGCGCGCTTATCGCCACGTTGATCTGCCTCTCGATCGCCGTGACCCAGGCCTTGTTCAATCTGCAGATCGATGTCGAAGCGCGCAATTACGATTTCGAGACAAGGAAGACCAAGGAGATCAGCAGCCTCTTCAATCCTGATCCCTACTTTTCCGAAGGCATCCGGCCTCCACTGTGCGAAGCGGCCATCTATCTGATAGAAAACGGCTCCGAGACCCTGACTGTTGCAGCGAGGGATGTTGGATTCATCGGTTATATTTCGCGGTGTACGATCTACGATCTCTCCATGATCAACAACAGGATGGCGAGGACAAAAAGGGGTCTCTTCAGAAGAGACAGCAGCGGGGAGATACTCGAGTTCATATTCGGAGAGATGAAAGACGACGTTCTCGCGGCCGATCCCGATGTTGTCATCTATCCCCATGAACGGGGCGCCACCACATGGGGACGGTACCAGAAGATGATGTTCGAGGAGGCTGTCACGAGCAAGATGGAGGTGGTCCAGATGGAGAGGAAAAAGGATTTCACCCAGTCAATCTACGCAAAAAAAGAGAGCCGCCGTTTTTCCAGGGAAGAGTTGATCCGCCGGTACAAAAGAATCGTCGAGGACCACCCTCATTATCCGGTCTTTCAGAAGAGACTGGCGGAGTTGATGGACTGAGCCCGCGCCAGTCAGGAGCCTGTCGGGCTTAGCCATCGACCGTTCATTTGTGATTATGCGCGCACGATGAGCGCAAAAGACATTATCGTTTGAAACGTGGCTGATCAGGGCGGGACTCTCTCTATCGCAGAATCGAAGGAGTCTGGCAGACTCGAAAATCGACTTTGCGGTCCGCACGGTCGGAGGTGGTGAGGCTTTTTGCGGCCGACTTCAGTCTGTCCGAGTAAAAAAATACCCGACTCCAATTCAGGACGGGACAGAATGTGAAGGCCGCAAAAAGCCTCACCGCCTCCGACCTGAAACCCTCCTTCTCGGATAGCCAAGTCCGACAGGCTATAAGTAACCGAGCGCTTCCATATCGCGGGTGATCGCTTCCCTGTCCTCGTCCGAGAAGGAATGGCTCGCCGTGGAGCAGTCGATCTCCCCCGCGTCGACCACGGGGAATTCCTGTCCTTCGAAGAATGTCGGATCGAATGCGCCCTCGGGCAGACTGCCGTCCATGGTGGAGAGCCTGGGGAGGCCCATGAGGTGGAGGATGAGGGGCGCCACATCCTGAATGTTGGCGTCGTCGAGGCGATGGGCGCTCTTGATACCGGGCCCCTTGACGTAAAAGATCCCCTCCGGCGCGTGATAGCTCTTCTTCTTGCGGAAGGGAACGAACACCTTGCCGAGCCCGAGATTGCTGCGCAGCCGGTACGCATAGTCGCTGACCTCGGTGATCACGTCGGGCATGCGCTTCACCGCGGGCCCGTCGAAGAGTTCTTCCCGCCGCGCCACCCGCTTGAACACGAGCGCGCCCGTCGCCGGGTCGCGCAGGGCGCCGAGGTCGCGAATCAGGTCGTCGCGCACCGTCTCGTACGCGTCGCCCGGCTCGATGATTCCCTGCTCGTAGCGCCCCTTGACATTGACGAAGACGCCCGTGAAATGGCCGAAGCTCGAAAAGGCTCTCGTCTGCGTCAGGTCGATCGCCCAGCGCAGATCGCCGCAGCCGGGCAATATCCGCAGGAACCTGCGCCACCCGTAGACCTTCCCCTTCGACCGCCGCCGCCGCGCCGTGGGGTTCATGTAACGCGGATCCCACTCCTCGCCGGGCCGGATGAAGCTTGCCTTGAGGTAGCCCTTGTTCGCCAGCCACTGGTTGGGGAAGAACTTGGTCTTGACCGACGTGAATCCGTGGTCCGACATGAGCACCACGTACGTGTCGTCGTCGACCTCCTCGAGAATCTTGGCCAGCTCGCCGTCGAGATGGCGATAGTACTCGCCGAGCACGTCATCGCGGTGCCACATCTTGTGGTGCAGCCGGTCGGTGGCGATGATGGTGATCATGAAGAAATCCCACGCCTCGCGCTTCATCAGCCATTTGGCCAGATCGCACCGGTTGCGCGTGGCGCGGTAGATCTCGCCGAGGATCTCCTGCTTGTTGCCATACTGCAGCTCGGCCGTGTAATCGGGCATGCGGTCGAGAATCTGGGCGGCCACGTCGGGCGGCCACGTCTCGATCCCCCGCACCGGCACGGGCGGCCCGGGCACGATGATCCCCTTGATCTTTTCCGGCGGAAAGGTGAAGGGCAGCCCCAGGAAGATCGACCGCTTGTCGAAATGGGTGAGCGCGTGCCAGAGCTTGGGCACGGCAAGATCCTGAAAGGTGACGAACTCGAAGATGTCCGAGTCGATCCTTTTCGTGAAATCGAGCACGTTGTGCCGCGCCGGGCTGGCGCCGGTGAGAAACGCCCCCCACGCCGGCGGTGTCACGCAGGGCAGAGTGCTGTTGAGAACACCATGGCTGCCCGCGTCGAGAAGCCGCTTGAAGCAGGGGAGATCGCCCTTTTTGGCGAGAGGCAGGATGATGTCCCACGTGGCGCCGTCGAGCCCGATGACGAACACCTTGCGGCCCGAATCCGCGCCGCTGCCCGACGCCTGATCGCTCATCGCCATTGGTGGTCCTCCCGGCCGCGTCGTCGCGGCACGCCTTGGCCGCGTCGTCGCGGCACGCTATCGCTTGACCTCACGCAGGAATTCCTGCACCTCGGGAATGGCGCCCTGGAACACGAGATACCCGTTGTAGGGTTCCCGATCGGTCGTCTCGCCGCAGACCGGCTCGAGCATGATGTTTCGCACCGCGTCGCGGTCGTCGGTCTGGCCGAGCGTCCAGCAGAGCTTCATGTAGGCGGTCTCGGGCAGCATGTTCGACGCGGGCACCACACCGAGTTCCATGATCTCTCGGCCCGTTTCGTAGACGTACATCTGGACGTAGCCCCAGAGCGTCTGCACGGTCATGTAGATATGCACGCCCTTGTTCGTGGCGCGCCTGATCGATTCGTAGAGCGGCTTGTTCACGTGGCCGAGACCGGTGCCGGCGATCACGATCCCGCGGTAGCCCCTGTCGACCATGGCGTCGATGATATCGGGGTGCATGTTGGGGTAGTAGTAAAGAATCGTGACCCTCTCCTCGAAGGTGGGAGTGATCGTCACCATCCGGTCTTCGCGGCGGCGCTGATAGTCCTCGCGGAGGGGGGTGATCTTTTTGGAATCGATCATGGCGATCGGTATGTCGCCCAGGGTGCGAAAGGTCGACCGGTAGCTCGAGTGCATCTTGCGCACCCGCGTGCCGCGGTGGAGAAGGCAGTACTGGTCCGACGTGGGGCCGAACATGCAGACCATGACCTCGGCGATGTCGCTCTCGGCCGCCGCCTTGACCGCGTTGATCAGGTTGGCGGCGGCGTCGGACGAGGGTCGGTCCGACGAGCGCTGCGAGCCGACCATCACGATCGGGATGGGCGAGTCCTGCACCATGAAGGTCAGGATAGACGCGGTGTGGTGCATCGTGTCGGTCCCGTGGCCGATCACGACTCCCTTCACACCCTTTTCGATCTCATCGCCGATCCGCGCGGCGAGCGTGGTGTACTGCTCGGGGCCCATGTTCTCGCTGAAGACGCCGAAGAGCTTCTCCGTCTTGAGATTGCAGATCTCGGCCAGCTCGGGGACCGATCCGTAGAGCTCCCCAGGCGAGAAGGCCGGAATGACCGCGCCCGTCCGGTAGTCGAGCCGGCTCGCAATGGTTCCGCCCGTGCCGAAGAGGGTCACATTCGGCTTGAACGCGTCGGTGGGAAATTCGCGCTCGGGGATCTTGTAGTGCGCCTCGCGGCGGCCTTTCTCGGTGATCGCCGTGATCGAATCGGCGCGGAGTCCGACGTTGTAACCGCTCACCATCTTGAGCACGATGTGCTGGTCGTCGGAAGTCTCCGAACGGGGGAGGATGATACCGCTGAACCGCCCCTTGGAAGACTCCACTTCCACGTCGCTCCAAACGGAGACGCCGTGTCTGTCGAGAACCTCAAGGCCGACCCCCTGGTATCCTTTGGCATTGCTTTCTGTCATGGCACTTTTTTCATCTGTTCAAAGCGCTGCGCCGGAGGGGACCCGGTTCTGCCTGGCCCCTCCGACGCATCTCGGTGATTCTTGTGATCGAGGTCCTTGACTACTGCAGGACGTGGATGTTCTTTTCTGCGCAGATCCTTTTGAGCTCATCGGGCCAGAGCGTGACCGAGCACTCGCCGAGGTGGGCTGTTCGCAGAAGGTACATGTAGGTCCGCGACTGGCCGATGCCGCCGCCGATGCTCAGGGGAATCTCGTCGTTGAGGATCGCCTGGTGATAGGGGAGCTCGAGGTCCTTCTCGAGGCCGGCCATCTTCATCTGCTCGACGAGGGTCTCCTTGGTGACGCGGACGCCCATTGAGGTCAGCTCGTGGCGCCGTTTGGTGACCGGGTTCCAGCAGAGGATGTCGCCGTTGAGGCCGTGCATGGTCTGGCCGTCCTTGGTGATCGTCTCGGTGATCCAGTCGTCGTAGTCGGCGGCGCGCATCTCGTGGGGATAGCCGTCCTTCAGGGGCCAGCCGATCCCGTAAATGAAGACCGCCGGGTATTCCTGGATGATTCTCGTCTCGCGCTGCTTGCGGGGCAGATCGGGATACTTGTCGAGGATCTCCTCGGCGTGGATGAAGGTCAGCTCCTCGGGAAGATCGGGATACTTGTCGGTCTTCAGTTCGGGAAACTCCTCGCGCACCATCCGGCTGGCGCCGTAGATCACCTTCCAGATCTTCTTCACCACGTCGGTGAGGAAGTCGAGGTTGCGCTGATCGGCGGTGATCACCTTCTCCCAGTCCCACTGGTCGACATAGGAGCTGTGGTCGTGGTCGAGAAAGTAGTCCTTGCGCACGGCGCGCATGTCGGTGTTGATCCCTTCGCCCACCTGGCAGTCGAAGAGCTTGAGCGCCGGCCTTTTCCACTTGGTGGCGGCCTGCACGACCTGGGCGTTGAGCCTCTTCTCGAGGCCGAGGCCGCAGGGGAACTCGACGGGCGTGCGCGATCCGTCGCGGTCGAGCATGTCGTTGACGCCGCTCTCGCGGGTCACGATCAAGGGGACCTGCACGAGCTGCAGGTTGAGCGCCTCGGCGAGGCCCTTCTCGATGTAGTCCTTGATCATGTAGAGGGCCTTCATCCTCGCCTTCGGCTTCTGGAGGGGCGCGTAATCGGTGGGGAGGATCTTCTCCACCTCCTCGTAGGTACTGATGCCGGGCCCTGCCAGGTCAGCTTTCTTGTCATTCATGTTCTTCTCCTCGTTGTCCATTGAAAAACGGATGCTACGGATCGGAACAAACTACCAGCATGCAACTTGAATGGCAACCTCAATTCGCGCGAATTGAGGGGCCTGTCGAACAGTCCCGAAGCCCTTTTTTTACAGGCCTCTGGAGTCGATCGACCGTCACGATTCGATGCCGAGAAGAGTGTTGAATTTTTCGGCCAGAAGGCGCCCGGCCACACGCCCCCTGAGACTGCCCATGACCGTTCCCATCAGGTGGCGGTGCTTGGCGTCGATCGTCTTGAATGATCTCGTCTCCGCGCCGCTCAAGGCGGTGGCGACACGGTCATCGACCTCCCCGTCAGTGATGGTAGTGGCGTCGAGGCCGGCGAGAATTTCGTCGAGATCGTTTATTTCGAAAACGCGGCGAATCGCTCCCGCCACTCCCTCGCGGGCGAGCCTCCCCGAGGCATGAGCCTCGAAGATTACCCACAGATCACTGTCGTCAAGGCGGTCCGTGTCGAGCCCCGCGCGCCTGAATGCCTTCAGCGTCTGGACGAGGATCACGGCGGCGAAGAGAGGATCGACCTTCAGGTCCTTGACGACCCGATCGAAAAGGTTGGCGCGGGGCGAAATGCCGAGGACGGCGACCATCTCCTCGGGAAGGCCCATCCCACGGTAGCGCGCCTCCCTGTCCCAGATCGGCTCGGGCAGCCAGGCGCGGATATTCTCGAGACGCTCCTCGGTGATGGTCAGTGGGGGGAGGTCGGTGTCGGGATACATCCGTTCCGCACCGGGCAAAACCCTCTCGAATCCGTTGGTGCCGTTCTTGAGCGCCTGGCGCGTGTCGCTCGGCACACCTTCGGTCGCTTCGTGCGCCCTGAGCGTGATCTCGGCGCACGCGCAGCGCACATCGTCCTCGCTGCCCCAAACGATCACGAGGGCATCCTCGGGCCGGGCCTTGGTCTTCTTGCGCAGCCGCTGCCAGGTGCCGCCGGTGAGGAACTCGGAAGCCGCGTCCGAGTGGATGAGATTGGGAAGGCTCGTGAGACAGGCGATCACCCGCACGCGGTCGGTGAACTCCTTGGCGAAGATCGTGTCGGTCTGGGTCGTCTCCTTCAGGATCCCGGCGAATCCTTTGAGAACCACGCAGCGCACCCGCTCACCCCTGTTGAGTGCGGCCTGGATCGGCACGAACTGGGTGCGCGAGACTGCGCCGGTCACGTCATGGGAATGGTGCTGGAAGGTCTCGGGCGTGATGCCTCTCTCCCTCAGCGTGTCGCGGATCCGAAGAAGCGCGCATTGCCGCATCGCCTCGCTGTAGACGAGCCGCGGGATGGCCGAGATCCGCGGCACCCCCTTGATCTCGATCCGCGTGCCGCCCGCAACGCTCACGTTCACGTCCTGACGCCCGGCGCCGTAGCCGGTGCGCACCTTGCCCGTGCTGCGCGTCAGGCGCCGCAGGATCTCGGCCACCTCGGCTGTCTCCTGGGGCGTGCGCATGTCGGGATAGGTGACCGGTTCGACGAGCGGTGTGCCGAGGCGGTCGGTGAGGTAGACACGGTCATGGCCCACATCGGACACCTCGCGGCACGAGTCCTCCTCGAGGCCGAGCTGGATGATCCGGATCTTGCGATCCTTGTAGGGGATCCACCCTTCGACGCCCACGATGGTGGTGCGCTGGAACCCGGTCGGGATCGAGCCGTCGAGGTACTGCTTGCGCGCGATGTGAAGCTCGTCGACCATGTTGAGCTTGAGGAGAAGAGCGATCTCGATGGCGATGTCGAGAGCTTCGTCGTCCATGAAAAAGGGCGGCGTGTCATCCATGTCATAAGTGCAGACCGTGTCCTGCTGGATCCGGTAGTAGATGTTCTTCTTTGTTTTTTTCTCCATCAGCGCCGTCCCGTCGTACTCGCCCAGCTCGGACAGGGTGGGGCGCATGTGGCGCAAGATCACGGCGTCGTAGTCGCTGGCGTAGTGCCCTGAGGGACAGTGACAGAAAAGTTTCCGCCGCGTGAGAAGCTGCTGGTGGATTTCGAGGCCGCATCGGAGCCCGATCGCTGCATAATCGTCGGGTGTCATCTGGTCGAAGGGTTTGAGAACGGCGGTCATCGCGGATCTTCTTTCTCGAAAAAGACGAGCCCTGGAAAAAGATCACTAATTAACGCAGAGCGGGATCGACTTCAAGCCCTGCGCAAATGGATTTGCAAGGTTATCCACTTCCTCGTGAGATTGGACAGGTGGGAGGTTCAGCGCTATGATTAGGTATTTGTCCGGAAGCGGGTAGAAGTTACCGAGAGGACAGTCGATGGAATCTGTCGTTTCGCTCTGTGATCCGGGAGTCAGGCGTGAGGGACGCGGTCGAATCACGATGCCCATGGCGGCCATGGCCTGCCTGATCTTTCTTCTTGCCAGCCAGCATCTTGCGTTGTCCGCTACAGACGACGACCAGGACCCTGTCGCCCAGGATCTGCGCGCCGGGAGCGATCCCAACAAGCGCTATTTTCTCTTGGGCGGCGCTCTCGGCCTCTTGGGCGGCGCTCCCGATGCACCGCGCCCCAAGGACGGATTCGGGCTTCTCTTCGTTCTGCCCGGCGGAAAGGGCGGCGCAGATTTCTTGAATTTTGTCAAGGCAATCTATTCTCACGCCCTGCCCGAGGGATATCTCGTGGCCCAGCTCGTGTCGGTCAAGTGGACCCCCGGCCAGGGCACGACCTGGCCCACGCGTACCAGCACCGTGGAGGGACAGGAATTCTCCACCGAGGAATTCGTGCAGGCGGTCAAGGATGACGTGGCTGCCAGTTACCCCCTCGATCCCGACCGCATCTGGTCGCTTTCCTGGTCGTCGGGCGGGCCGGCCGCCTACGCCCTCAGTCTCCAGGAGAACCCACCCGTGCGCGGGTCGTACATTGCCCAGTCTGTCTTCATGCCCCACGGACTTCCTCTCGACGCCGCGCTCGGCCACGCCTACTTTCTTGACCATTCTCCCGAGGACACGCAGTGCGTCTTCTGGCACTCGCAAAAAGCCGAGCAGGTTCTTGGCCGAAAAGGCGCCACGGTCGAGCTGGTTACCTACGAGGGCGGCCATGGCTGGCAGGGTGATGTGCACGGCCGGATCCGTTCCGGCATCGAGTGGCTTGAGAAGAACGTGCCCAAAGGCGCGCGGCAGAAAAAACCGAAACGCCCAAAGACGCCGAAAGGCAACCTCCTCTTCAACGGCGGCTTCGAGCTCGGCGACGCGGGCTGGATGCTGGTGCACAACTCGGACCGCGCCGTATTCACCATCGATGAGAAGGTCAAAGAAGAGGGCAAGCAATCCCTCCATCTCTCCAAGACCGGCGGCCTGCCCTTCGATATGATGCGCAACGATCTTTTTGATCTGCCCAAGGGCAAGAAGGTCAGTATCTCGGCCCTGGTCAAGGCCGAGAGCGCGGGCCGCGCCCTACTCAAGTTCTATCTCTATGACGCTGAGGGCGAGACGCTCAACAGGAACGTGGACGTGGCTGTGATCACCGGATCGATGTTGCGGTGGAAAGAGATCGATCGCACCTTCGACCTGCCTGCCGAGGCGCGCTCGGCGGCGGTGATGTTTCTCATGATCCAGGGGGGCGATATCTGGCTCGACGACGTGCAGGTCAAAGTGACGAAGAAGTGAATCGACTAAAAGGTGATCCCATGACCGACCGAACGCTCGACAAGATCCACATCAGAAAACTCTTCCTGCGATGCATCCTCGGCATAAACGAGGAGGAGCGCCGGAAGAAGCAGGACGTGGTGATCGACATCACCCTCCACGCCGACCTTGAGAAAGCGTGCCTGTCGGATAACATGGACGACACGGTGAACTACAAGGTGATCAAGGAAAAGGCGATCGACGTGGTCGAAGGATCCTCATATTTTCTCGTGGAGGCCCTCGCCGAGAAGGTGGCGGCCGTCTGCATCGAGAACCCCCGGGTCGAGCGCGTCGACGTGACCGTGGACAAACCCGGCGCACTCCGCTTCGCGAGCAGCGTGGGCGTGGAGATCGTCCGTTTTCGTCCGGAAAGTCCGCAATCGCAAGGATAGAAGCGTTGACCCTTACTGACGTTTACATCGCCGTCGGCTCCAACATCGATCCCGAGGAGAATGTACCCGCCGCGGTGCGCGTCCTCGCCCTGAGCGTTGACCTCGTCGCGGTTTCGACCTTCTACTGGTCGGCGCCTCTCGACCGTCCGGAGCAGCCCCGGTTCATGAATGGTGTTTTGCGGATCAGGACCGCTCTCGAACCGCGCCCGCTCAAGTTCGAACTGCTGCGGCCGATCGAAGCGCGTCTCGGTCGCGTGCGCGGCGCGGACAGAGACGCGCCCCGCACCATCGATCTTGACATCGCTCTTTATGGCGACCGGGTACTCGATGACGATTTCGCTCCCTGCGACGATTTCGCCCCCGGCGACGAGGGGCTGCGCGTTCCCGATCCCGATATCAGAATACGGCCTTTTATCGCGGTGCCCCTGCTCGAACTGGCGCCAGGCCTCGTTTTACCCGATACTGGTGAGCGGCTCGCGTCGGTCCGGGCAGCCACTGATCGAACCGGGCTCGTCGAGGTCTCCGGAATGAAACAACTCCTGAAGGAGAGGACATGAACCAGAAACGTGTCGCCGCGCTGATCAAGGAACTACTCGAGGAGATCGGCGAAGACCCCAACCGCGAGGGTCTCCTCAAGACGCCCGACCGGGTTGCCAAGGCCTATGCGTTTTTGACGAGCGGGTATAGCAGCGATCCGCGCAAGGTCATCAACGAGGCGGTGTTCCAGTCCGAGGCGAACAACATGATCATCGCCCGCGACATCGAGGTCTACAGCCTCTGCGAACACCACATGCTCCCCTTCTTCGGCCGCTGCCACATCGGCTACATCGCCCAGAAAAAGGTGCTCGGCGTGAGCAAGCTGGCGCGCATCGTCGACTGCTTCGCGCGCCGGCTCCAGATCCAGGAGCGGCTCACCGCCCAGGTGGCGCGCGAGATCATGGACGCCGTCGACGCCGAGGGAGTCGGCGTGGTGATGGAATGCCGCCATCTCTGCATGATGATGCGCGGCGTGGAGAAGCAAAACTCGGTGATGACCACCTCGTCGGTGCTCGGCAGCTTCCACGACGAGCAGGCCACGCGGTCAGAATTTCTCGGACTCGTCAGCGGGGCGCGGCACTAGGAGTCTGTCGGACTTAGCCATTCGAAAAGGACGCCCATAGGTCGGAGGTGGTGAGACTTTTTGCGGCCGACTTCAGCCTGTCCCGTTAACTCAAGCCCGACTCCAATCCAAACCACGACAGGATGTGAAGGCCGCAAAAAGTCTCAACACCCCCAACCTATGGGCGCTCTTGGCGGATTCCAAGTCCGACAGGCTCCTAGACCGGGCCGTTCAGCCGCTTGACCAATCTGCCGGCGGTGTCAACGGAGTGAGCGGGTGGTCGCCCGGACCGGGGATCAATGTCCGTAGCCGAGCGCTTCCATCTGCTGCCAATGGGCTTTGGAGGGGTCGATCATGGGAGCGTCTTGGAGGTAGCCCGCGTTCTCGATTTCCTTGATCCACTTTTCGAGTTTTCTGTCCAGCTCGGTGTAGATCTCCGGGAAGTCGTTCTTCACGTCGGTCTTTTCGCCTGGATCGTTTTCGAGATCGTAGAGCGCCTGCCTTTGGCGCTTGGCATCGTGGATGATCTTCCACTTGGCCGTGCTCAAGGAGTAGATGTCGGCCCGGAAGACTCCGGCGAAGAAATTCTTGAAGCCTTCGACCGAGTAGGCCTCGAAGGGTTTGCGGGCGCTCCGCTCGGCGAGCTGCTCAGGTGTGCTCTTGATCACGGGCAGCAGGCTCATCACCTGGCCGCTCGAACTCCACCCCAGACCGACGTAGTCGAGAATCGTGGAAAAGACGGCGCGCGTCTCGACCGCTTCCTTGACCATCTTCTGCTCGATGTTCACACCGGGCAGCACGAAGAGCAGGGGCACCCTGATCAGCTCGTCGTGAAGGCTCAGGGCGTGGCCGAAGTACCCGCGCTCCATGAACTCCTCGCCGTGGTCGGCGACAACGACGATCGCCGTGTCGTCGGCCAGCCCGGCTTCGTCGAGGTAATCGAGAAGACGGCCGATGTGAGAGTCCATGAAGGAGATCTCCCCATCGTAGCGATCGGTGATGAATTCGATGTCCTTGTCGTTCATGAAATGCCGCATGCGGCGATAGAAGGCCATGTCGTCGGTCTCTTCGCTCAGCCAGTTTTTGTAATCGGCGGAGTAGTTGTATTCTTTGTGGGGGAGATAGGGTCCGTGAGGATCGAAGTAATGGGCGAAGAGGAAAAAGGGCTGGTCCTTCACACCATCGAGGAAGGCGATCGATTCGTCGGTGATCCCCTTGGAAGTGATCCCGAGATGGCCGAGAACATGGTCCTCGTTGTAGCTGTCGAAGCCCTGGTCGAGGCCGCGCTCGGTGCTGATGAAGCTGTGGCTGATCACGCCGCCCGTGGCGTATCCCGCTTCCCTGAGAACCTCGGCGAGGGTGACCTGGCCGCCGTCGAGCTTGGACCAGACGTCGACGAATCCGTGCTCGTGGGGGTACTTGCCGGTGAGGATCGAGCCGAAGGAGGGGATCGTCCACGGCGCCTGGGAGATTGCCGAGTCGAAGACCACCCCCCTGTCGACGAGGCGCTTGAGATTGGGCGAGCGCTTGATCTGCTCCGGATCGCCGAGGAGCGCCGTGTGGTCCTGCCGGACCGTATCGAGGGCGATCACGATCACGTTCTTGGGATTCTGCGCATCGAATCCCGCCGGCTTCATCGCCGGGCCGAGACCGAGGAACAGAGCGCCCACGACTACCACCGTGTAGGAAACAAACCGGAGCAGCGGCTTTCGCGTCGACTCTCCGAAGGTGTGGGCCACGTGGGAGTAGACCAGAAGAGCGGTGACGAGCGGACAGGCGAGAAGAGCGAGGCTCGAAAGCAGAAGGCCCGACTTGCTTAGGAGCTCGGCATAGACGAGGAGGGCGAAGTTGAGAAGCCCGTCGAGCAGGAAGAGCACGGCCACGAGATGGGTGATTCCCGCCATCAGAGCCGCGATGAGCGCCCGGCACGCGGCGCCGTCGGGTTTCTTGAAGGCTCTCATGATCCGTCCGGCCAGGGCAAACGCCACGCAGGCGAGCAGCGTGCCGAAGACCGCGCCGAAGAGGACCGTCTTGTTCCTCGATGCCAGAAAGAGTAGGAGCGTGACGAACAGGCCGGCGGTCTGGATCACGATGTAAGGGCCGAGCCCTCGGTTCCGATCGGTGAGGAGTCTGACGAGCACGCTGAAACTGACGGCCGATCCCCCGATCGCGGCAAGGAGTCCTTGAACGACCAGAATCGCCAATCCAAGGATCGCGCTCACGATCAGACCGTCCACGATCTGGCCATGGACCCCTTCGAAAGCGGTGCGGAAGAATCCGGCGCGGAGCGTACCTTGGAGAAAGAGTTTTGCCAGTCCTAAAAAGGCCCCTGTGAGAACGCCCGCGGTGAGTGCGATCAAGAGCAGGTGAAGGCTGCCCGCGATCTTCGAGGCTTCAGGCTTGGAAGACGAGTGAATCACGGTCTGGACTCCAAATTATCAGCCACAGGGCGTTGCGTCTCAAAGCAGTGACGCACGGAGCGTCTCGAACAAATACGCGGCACGAGGCAGTCATATGTAGAGAAAATGATTTCTTGTCGCAATTCCTCTCATTAACCAGAGATAAATCGGCAAAACAATACTCTTTCTGTAAATAGTTCGCTCCCCGATCTCACAAACGCTGATTCCTCCGAGAGTGCCTCCGCCACGGCGTGCTTTTGTGCTTTCTGCTGGAATTGCGAAGCCTTGATTCATTAGAATTCCCGGTTTGAATCCGCCTTTGTGAAAGGCTGCTTTTTCCTCTGGTACTGCGCCCCCGCTGGGGGAGCTTCTGTTTTTTTAATAGGGACTTATACGGAACCATGCTCAACGACCTTCCCACCATCTATGAACCAAAGTCCGTGGAGGATCGGATCTATCAGAAATGGACCGATGCCGACATCTTCCGCTGCACCACCGACAGGTCCAAGAAGGCCCACTCCATCATGATCCCGCTCCCCAATGTGACGGGGATCCTCCACATGGGCCACGCCCTCAACAACACCTTGCAGGACCTGGTCACGCGGTTCCGCCGCATGCAGGGATTCGAGGCGCTCTGGCTGCCGGGCACCGACCATGCCGGGGTGGCCACCCAGGCCGTGGTCGAGCGCCACCTCTGGGAGACGGAAAGGAAGACGCGCGACGACGTGGGCCGCAAGGCGTTCCTCGAAAAGGTCTGGGAGTGGAAGGAGAAGAACGGCGGCATCATCATCGGCCAGCTCAAGAAGCTCGGCTCGAGCTGCGACTGGTCGCGCGAGCGCTTCACCATGGAGCCGATGCTGGCCAAGGCGGTGCGCCACATCTTTGTCGACCTCTACAAGGAAGGGATCATCTTTCGCGGCAAGCGGCTCGTCAACTGGTCGTGCCCGCTGCGCACGGCGCTCTCCAACGACGAGCTCGAGTACGCCACTGTGAAGACCCACTTCTGGCACATCAACTATCCCGTCAAGGGCGAGAAGGATACGTTCATCACCATCGCCACCACGCGGCCCGAGACGATGCTGGGCGATACGGCCGTGGCCGTCCATCCCGACGACGAGCGCTACAAGCACCTGATCGGCAAGAGCGTGGTTCTGCCCTTCGTCGATCGCGAGATTCCCATCATCGCCGACGACTACGTCGGCATGGAGGAGGGCACGGGCGCGCTCAAGGTGACGCCCGCCCACGACTTCAACGACTTCGAGATCGGCCAGCGGCACGGACTCGACCAGGTGAACATCCTGGAGCCCAACGGCATCCTCAACGAGAACGCCGGCCCCTTCCAGGGGATCGACCGCGTCAAGGCGCGGCCCAAGGTGGTCGAAGCGCTCGAAGAGCGGGGCCTGATCGTCAAGATCGTCGACTACGAGCACGAGGTTGCCCACTGCTACCGTTCGGGCGACATCATCGAGCCCTTCCTCTCCGACCAGTGGTTCGTGAAGATGGACCACTTCGTCGAGCTGGCGCACAAGGCCGAGCACGAGGGGCGCGTGAAGTTTCACCCCGAGCGGTGGACGCGCACCTTTCACCAGTGGCTCGACACCACGCCCGACTGGTGCATTTCGCGCCAGATCTGGTGGGGGCATCGGATCCCGGTCTGGACCTGCCAAGGCTGCGCGGCCGAGATCAGCGAATACGACGACCCGACCGAGTGCCCCAAGTGCGGCAGCAAGAATCTCAAACAGGATCCCGACGTGCTCGATACCTGGTTCTCGTCGCAGATCTGGCCCTTCTCCACGCTGGGATGGCCGGACAAGACCGACGACCTCGATTTCTTCTATCCCACCGAGGTGCTGATCACGGCGCGCGACATCATCGCACTCTGGGTGGCGCGCATGATCATGATGGGCGAGCACTTCATGAAGAAGGAGCCCTTCTCCCACGTCTACATCAACGGCACGATCCTCGACAAGCAGGGGCGCCGCATGTCCAAGTCGCTGCGCAACGGGATCGACCCCGTGATTATGATCCAGGGCGGGGCGGACATCGACGGCCGCGAGTGGGACGGATTCGGCGCTGACGCGGTGCGGTTCACCCTCGCCACGATGACCACCGAGGGGCAGGACCTGCGCATCTGGCCAGAGCGGTTCAAGGACGGCCAGGCTTTTTGCAACAAGGTCTGGAACGCGTCCCGCTTTTGCTTGATCAACCTTGTGGACGAGGAAGCCACCGTCGCCGAAGACGGCGCAAGCGTCGCCGAAGTCGGCGCAAGCGTCGCCGAAGTCGGCGCAAACGCCCGGCCGATGGCGTCCGGTTTTGATCGGAGCGAGCTGACCTTTCAGGACCGGTGGATCCTCTCGCGGCTCAACACCACGATCAAGGCGGTGACCGAGTCTCTCGACAATTTCAAGTTCTGCGACGCGGCGCGCCTCGTGCGCGAGTTCACGTGGAACGAGTTCTGCGCCTGGACGGTGGAGCTGACCAAGTTTCGTCTCCGCGACGAGGAGGACGATCCCGAGGACGCGGCCCTCGCGCGCCGGGTGCTCGCCCATGTGCTCGATCGCACGCTCAAGCTCCTTCACCCGATCTGCCCCTTCCTCACGGAGCACATCTGGGAGATCATGAACGCCCACATCGCCGACCGGTCGCTCGATGGATCGGGCGAGGAGGCGGGTGAGTACATCATGCGGTCGCCCTGGCCCGTGGCCGAGAGCGCGCTGATCGACGAGAAGACGGAGCGCGAGATGGGCGACGTGCAGGAAGTGATCCGCGCGATCCGCAACATCCGCGCCACGGCGGGCATCCACCACAGTGTGGAGATCGAGTGCTCGGTTCAGACCGACGACGACCCGACCACCGAGGGTGTCCAGCGCCACGTGGAGATGATCTCCAACATCACGACCTGCTCGATCACCGCCGTGGGGCGCGACGTGGAAATGGCGCCCAAGTCAGCGTCCGAGGTCCTGCCCGGCCTGCGCGTCTACGTCCCTCTCGAGGGGATCATCGATATGGAAAAAGAGATCGCCCGCCACCAGAAGAAGGTGGAGAACTTCGAGAAGCGCATCGCGGGTGCGGAGAAAAAACTCGCCAACAAGGGCTTCGTGGAACGGGCGCCGGCCGAGGTCGTGGAGCGGGAGAAGGCGACGCTCGCCGAGCTCAAGGAGAACCGCGACCAGCTCCTGGCCCAGATTGAGAGCCTCAGATGAACAGGAAGGGTCGAGCGCCGCCGCGTAGCGCGGTCGTTGATTTCCTCGAACGAGAGAACTACCTCTCCCTGGAGCGCGGCGAACAGCGCGCCCTTCTCGAGAAGGTGATCGACCTCGTTCTCGGCCCGACTCCGCCCGGAGAGGATACGCTCGATCTCTACGGCGCCATGATCCGCGAAATCGACGAATTCACGACGCGGTCGCTCAAGGCTGTCGTCTTCGGCGGCGGCACGGGGCTCTCCACCATCCTGGGCGGCGACAGCACGCAGCCGGGATGGAGCGAAAGTCCTTTTTCGGGTCTCAAGGAACGCTTTGCCGATCTGTCGGCGGTGGTCTGCGCCACCGACGACGGCGGCTCGTCGGGCGAACTGGTCAGGCGGTTGCCGATCATCGCTCTCGGCGATCTCCGGCGCGCGATCCTCTCCGCGGTGACGCGGAACGGTTTGAAAAAGATCTACGCCGGATCCGATCCTGGCGGGATCGACGCTCTGCCCCGGCTCCTTCAGAAGATCGTGAACCACCGTTTCGCGGGACGCACGCTCCGATCGGTCTCTCAACTTCTCACGGCGTCCGAGCGCGCTCTTCTGCCCGAGGCGCTCGCTGCCTATCTCGAAGAGACCTGGACCTTTTTCAGGACCGACGAGGAGCTCGGCGCGCTGAGCGTCAAGGGCCACTGCCTCGGGAACCTGCTCCTCCTTTCGGAGATCTACCGGTGCGCGCGACCGCCCCGGAAGAAAGGGGCCGTTCCCGGTCACAGGCAGGTGTTGAAGGGGATCAAGCGCTTTGCGCACAACCTGGGCGCCGGTCAGGAGAAGATCTATCCTGTCAGCACGAACCAGGGCGAGCTCAAGTTCCTCTACACCAACGGCGTTGTTGTCTCGGGAGAGCACAAGTCGTCGGTGAGCCGCCGCGGCTTTCCGGTCGACCGGGTCTGGGCCGAGTACGTGGGAGGGCCGCGCGTCGATGCGCGCCTCGTGAAGTCGATTGCCGAGGCCGATGTCATCATCATCGCTCCGGGCAGCATCTACTCGAGCCTGATCCCGATCCTTCAGGTTTCGGAGGTGGCCGCCGCGGTGCGCCGCAATCGCCGGGCGATCAAGATCCTGGGCGCCAATTTCTGGGTGCAGCAGGGCGAGACGGATTTATCGATCCGGGATCTGGCCAAGGAGTTCTTCGTCTCGGACCTGATCGAGGCCTATGACAAGAACGTGGCGGGAAGCACGACGGGGCTCGTCAACCTGGTCGTGTCGACCAATCTCAAGAACCTGCCCGCTGACGTGATCCAGAGCTACGCGCTCGAGCGCAAGGTGCCGATTTATCTCGACAAGGACCGCGTCGACGCGCTCGGCTTCGAACCGCTTGCGGCCGAGATCCACTCCCTCGAGCGGCTCGAGAAGGGCAAGGTGTTCCAGCACGACCCGGCGCGATTCGCGCGGACCGTACACACCCTCGTTTTCCTGAAGAAGGCGCTGAGACGGCTCGGATCGGTCCGCGTTGCGCGGAATCAGTCGCGCCCTGCACGCAATCCGTCGCGCGGTGCGCACAGCCCGCCGTGCGGTGCGCGCGACTTGCACCTGTGCGACTACATGAAAGAGGTCGACGCGCGTCTCGCGGCCATGACCATTCCCTCGAAGAAGCTGCTCCGCCTCCTGCCCGATATCTTCTGGCACAACCGGGACATTCTTCTCGATCACCTGAAATTCCTGCGCGGGATCCGTGTCGTGCCCAAGGATCGCTGGCTCCGCTCCACGGTCTGGGACCGGATTCTCGCCTACTTCGATCCCGAGGATTCCGTGCTCCATTGCCGCAGCGACCTCCTCGACGCGGAACAGGATCGGTTGCGCGAGGATCTACTCATCGGCCTCGGCGAGTCGCTCCTCGGAAACTATGCGCTGCGCAAATCGCTCCGCCCCCTGCGGCAGAAGGGCGAAACGATCGGCAAGATCTTCGAAATCACCCTGCGTCCCAGCGACGAACTGCGCGCTTTTCTCAGCCTCGACAAGATCAAGGAGTATCTCGAGCTCTCCCGCCTCCGGGCAGCGGCCGGACGGCCCCATGTCTACCGGCTCGTGATCAACGGCGATGATTCTTTCACGCCGCCGGGGCTCAACTTCGGGCTCCTTTACTCTTGGTATCTTAACAACAGCTTCGGTGGTGTGATCGAGTACGAGACGTCTCTTCTCAAGATCGCCTCGTCCGATCTCATCCCCAAGCTCACCATGGACCAGGAGCGTCAGAGAAAGCTGATCGATTTCTTCAGGCGCGATGTCTTTAGACATTGAGTCCGGCATTGAAAATGAAACCCCCCATGAGAGACAGGACAGGCCGAGATTTGTTTGAGAGCCTCCTCGCTGGTGGAGTGGTGGGCGCCGGTCTTCTTGCCTTCCTTCTCGCGGGGTGCGTAACCGACAGTGACGATGCGCGCGCGCACTACAGGGAGAAGGTGCTCGCCGACGTACCGCTTGCCGAGGGCCGTCACGAGATCATGGAGCGGATCGGGGCGACCGCGGACAGGATCGCGAGTCAGAGCGCGCGGCTCGAGGCAGCCGACGCGCTCACCCTGTCCGACTGCTTCCGTCTCGGTCTGGTCCGGTCCGAGGATCTTCTCATCAAAGGCGAGCAGCTTCTCCAGGCCGAGGCTTTCGAAAAAGAGGCGATCGGCAATCTCCTTCCCGAGGTGCTTTTCAACTGGCGCTACACGCGCGACTCGGACGCGGTCCGCTTTGGCCGGACCACGATCTCGCCGCGCGATACGATCGAATCGTGGATCTCGGTGGTCCAGCCGGTCTTCGACGCCACCCTCTTCGCCGCCCTCGACGTGAGCGACATCGCCACACGCCTCGAGGAACTCGCCCTGCGCACGGAGCGGGACAGCCTGCTCTACGCCGTGGCCGCCGTCTTTTTCGACGTGCTCGCCCTCGAGGAGGACCTTGCCGCCCTCGGTGCGATCCACAACCTGAACGGGGAATACCTCCGCGTCCAGGAGGCGCTCCTCGCCGCGGGCGAAATCCTCGATGAGAAGGTAATCGCCGCGCGCGCTCTGGTCGCGGAGTCGGCGGCGGCCCTCGCCCGGTGCGGCAATGACCGGGCTGCGGCGCGGAGCCGGCTGGGCGGCCTGATCGGTCTCGATAGGCTTCCCGAGGAGCTCGTCGACAACTACGAGATGACCTTCAGCCCCGGCCTCATTCCCGACCTGGCCGAACGGGCGTGGCGCACGCGGAGCGACGTGAAAGCGGCCCGCGCCGCGATCGACCTCGCCCGCGCCCAGCGTACGGCCGAGCTGTCAGGCTACCTGCCCACCGTCGATGCCGAGCTCAGCCGCTGGCTCAAGAGAGAGGGCGCCTTTGCCGAGGCGATCGACTGGACCCTCGCAGTCAACGCCTCCTGGCCGATCATCGACGGAGGCGCGCGCGACGCCGCCTACTCGCGGGCGCTCTCCATCGTGCGCCAGCGGGAGATGGAGCTCAGCGCGCTCAAGCGCCGGGTGCGTGTCGACGTGGAGGAGGCGGTGCTCGCCTTTCGCACGCTCGACGCAGCCGTGGCGTCGCTCGAAAAGCGCAGAGCGGCCGGTCAGGCAGCGCTCGACCAGGCCCTGGCGCGTTTCGAGGCCAAGGAGACCACCGAGGTCGCACTTCTGGCGGCGAAAAGCGATTACGAGTCGGTGCGTCGCGAGCTGGAGCGCGTCCGTCTGGCGCGCAAGCAGGCGGGGCTCAAGATTCGGCTCGTCGTGGGCGACTTCAACCTGTCCGACCCGATGGAGAAAGTGATGAAGGAGGAGGGACGATGAGCCTCTCTGCTCGATCCGCGCGGACCACAACCTGTGCGCTTCTCGCCGTCTGGGCGCTGCTGATCGCGGCCGGGTGCGGGCCGGACGAGACCGCCCCCCCGAATGCACCCGGGGCGCGGACCGCCATGGCCGCCGTGGTCGACACGGAGATTGTCGTTGCCGAGCGGGTTGAGGTCACGGTCCGCTCGGTGGGCACGGTGCGCGCCATCGATGAGGCCGATCTCTGCGTCGAGGTGGCGGGCAAGGTGGCCGCGATCAACTACGCGGAAGGAACCACCGTCTCTCTGGGCGACCTCCTCGTGGTGATCGACGAGGAGAGGGCGCTTTTGAACGTGAACCAGGCCTGCTCGCGGCGAGAGACCCTCGTTGTTTCGGTGCAGCGCGCCGCCGCCGACGTGGAGAAGGCGCGGGCGGTCCTGGCCAACGCGGAGGAAACATTTCAGCGCAAGAAGGCCCTGCTTGCCAAGGGCGCCGAGACGGGCGCCGTCTTTCTTGACGCCAAGGCCGCATTCGAGACCGCCAAGGCCGCTCATGCCGCGGCCGGTGCGGCGCGCGCCGAGATCGTGGCCACCCAGGCCGAGGCGTCCGACGCGCTCAAGCTCGCCGAGAAGACGCTGCGCGACCATCGCATCACGGCGCCCTTTGACGGAGTGCTCGGCGAGCGGATCGTCTCGATCGGTGATTTTCTCGACGTGGGGCAGAGCGTGGCGACCCTGTCGACCACCGATCCGATTCACGTGGAGTTCACCGTTCCCGAGCGATACCGCCGCAAGGTGACAGCCGGCCAGGAGGTCGACGTCCGGGTCGAAGCCTTTCCGGAGACGACCTTCCGTGGACGGGTCGTGTTCATCGCACCCACACTCGATCGATCGACGCGCACCGTGAAGGTCAAGGCCCTCTTCGAGAACGGGCGAAACGCCCTCAAACCGGGATTTTTCTGCCACGTGCGCCTCATCGTCGACCGGGCCGAAGAAGCGGCGGTCCTGTCGGAAGAGGCGATCCTCCCCCGCGAAAACGCCTTTTTCGTTTACATCGTCGAAGACGGCAGGGCGGTGCTCACCGAGGTGAAGAAGGGGGAACGCCTCGAGGGACGTGTGCAGATCCTGGGTGGTGTGGCACCGGGCGACGAGGTGATCACCGCCGGCATCCAGAAGGTCAGCGACGGCGTGCCCGTGCGCGTCCGCGCGAAGAGCGAGGAGGCGCCCGAAGAGTCAGGCCGCAAGCAATCGAGCGAGGTGGAAGAGTAAGCCGTGTTTCTACCCGAGACAGCGATCAAGCGCCCGGTGATGACCGTCATGGTGACGGCGGCGCTCCTCATTTTCGGTTTCATCGGACTGTCGCGGCTTCCCGTGCGCGACATGCCCGACATCGACTATCCCGTGGTGTCGGTCATCACCGCCTACCCGGGCGCGAGCCCCGAGGTGATCGAGGAGGAGGTGACCGATCCGCTCGAGGAGATCATCAACACCGTCGAGGGGATCAAGACGCTCCAGTCGACGAGCGTGGAGAGCGTGTCGTCGGTCACGGTCACCTTCGAGCTCGATCGCGACGTCGACGTGGGCGCCCAGGAAGTGCGCGACAAGATCTCCACGGTGCGCCAGCTTCTGCCCGACGACATCGAGGAGCCGGTGGTGGCCAAGTTCGACATCGACGCCCAGGCGATCATGTGGATCGCGGTCACGTCGGTTGACAGAGACCGGGTGGCCATCTCCGACTTCTCGGACAAGGTGCTCAAACCGCGCTTCGAGAAGCTCGAGGGCGTGGGCGAGGTTCAGCTCGGCGGGGGGCAGGAGTTCAGCGTGCGCGTCTGGCTCGACCCGTCCCTCCTTGCCGCCCACGACGTGACCGTGAACGAGGTGGCCGATGCGCTCCGGACGCGCAACGTGGAGATCCCGTCGGGCCGGATCGAGGGTACGGACAGGGAGTTCTCGGTCAAGACCGAGGGCGAGCTCACCGAGGTGGCGGCCTTCAACAGGCTGATCGTTGCGCATCGCAACGGCGCCGCCCTGCGCATCGAGGATCTGGGCCGCGCCGAGCGCGGCGCGCGCGATACGCGGAGCACGGCGCGATTCACCGTGCTGCCCGATTCGCTCTTCCGCGATTCGATCGGGCTCGGCATCGTGAAGAAGTCGGACGCCAACACGGTGGCCGTGGCCGAACGCGCCAGGCAGGAGCTCACCGCGATCCAGGAGATCCTGCCTTCCGGTTTCGAGGCGGTCGTCGCCTACGATTCGTCGGTCTACGTGAGCCAGTCGATCGACGAGCTGCAGGAGGCGCTTCTCCTCGGGGGCGGGCTGGCCGTGGCGGTGATCTTCATCTTCCTGGCCAGCGTGCGGTCGACGATCATCGCGGGGCTCGCCATTCCGACTTCGATCGTGGCAACCTTCGCGGTGATCTACTTTCTCGGATTCACGGTGAATACCTTGTCGATGCTGGCGCTCACCATCTCGGTGGGGGTGGTGATCGACGACGCCATCGTTGTGCTCGAGAACATCTATCGCCACCGCGCCGAGGGGAAGACCATTCTCCAGGCGGCGCGCGAGGGATCGTCGGAGATCGCCTTTGCGGCGGCAGCGGCGACCTTCTCGATCGTGGCCGTCTTCCTGCCGATCGCTTTTGTCGAGGGGATGGTGGGGAGGCTGCTCTACGAGTTTGGGCTCACCGTGGCGATCGCCGTGCTCATCTCGCTTTTCGTGGCCCTCACGCTGACGCCCATGCTCTGCTCCCGTTTTCTCAAGCCGGCGAGCAAGCGCAACCTTATCGTGCGTGGTCTGGAAGGGGTCCACTCCGGTTTGAACGCCCTCTACGGGCTGCTTCTCAAGGGCTCGATCAAGATCCGCTACCTGGTTTTGATTCTCGCGGCGGCGCTCTTTGCCACGAGTTTTCACTTTTTTGCCGTTCTCGGCAAGGAGATGATTCCTCCCGTCGATCAGGGGGCGATCATTCTCATCATCCAGGGGCCCGAGGGCGCCACGCGCGCGTACACCGACAAGTACCTCAAGGAGGTGGAGACGATCCTTGCCGATTATCCCGAGATCTGGACCTACTTCACCGCCGTGGGAATGTCGGAGACCAACGTGGCCCAGCCCAAGGAGGGGATCGGTTTTATCCAACTCAGGCCGCTCGACGAACGGCGCGCCATGGGGCAGCGGTCGCAGCACGAGCTGATGGCCGAGCTGCGGCAGCGGTTTGCGGGGGTGCCCGGGTTCATCGTGCTCGTGATCGAGAATCCCGTGCTCGCCACGGCCGGATTCGGCGCGCCGCTGCAGTACGTGCTGATGGGGCCCGAGGTCGATGAGGTCTACTACGAGGCCAAGGAGTTCAAGGAACGGCTTGCGGGCGTTCCGGGCATCGTCGACGTGCACAGCGACCTCGATATCAACAATCCCAAGCTGCGTATCGATGTGCTGCGCGATGAGGCTGCCGATCTCGGGGTGACCGTGGCCGACATCGCCGGCGCGCTGCGCGTGCTGCTCGGCGGCGACGACGTGAGCAACTACACGCGCGGCGGCGAGCGCTACGATGTGATGGTCCAGATGGAGGAGGAGGCGCGGCGGGTCCCGTCGGTGATCGACGACATCCACATCCGCTCGGCGAATGGCAAGCTCGTGCGTCTGTCGAGCGTGGTGCGCGTCACAGAGACGGTGGGGCCGGGCCAGATCACCCGATTCAACCGGAACCGCAATACCGTGATCCAGGCGAACCTCGAGGGGTTGCCCCTACAAGCGGCGCTCGAAGAGGCGGACCGGATCGCGGCCGAGATTCTGCCGGCCGACTTCGAGACGGCGGTGACCGGCCAGACAGAGGAGATGGAGGAGTCCTTCGCGTCTCTGAGCTTCGCGCTGATCCTGGCGGTCCTCATCATCTACATGGTGCTCGCGTCGCAGTTCAATCACTTCGTGCATCCCTTCACCATCATGATCGCGCTGCCGCTCTCCATGGTGGGGGCGCTTTACAGCCTTTACCTGTTTGGCATGACGATCAATCTTTTCAGCATCATCGGCATCATCGTTCTCATGGGTCTGGTGACGAAGAATTCTATCCTGCTCGTTGATTACACCAACCAGCTTCGCGGTGAGGGCGTGGAACGCCGCGAGGCGGTGATCCGCGCCGGACGGGTGAGGCTGCGGCCGATCCTGATGACGGCGATCTCCATGATCTTCGGCGTGCTGCCCGCCGCGGTCGGGCTCGGGGCCGGATCGGAATCGCGCCGGCCCATGGCGATCGCCACCGCGGGCGGAATGCTCGCCTCGACACTGCTCACTCTTTTCGTGGTGCCGGCCGTTTACCTGATTCTCGACGACATGGGCCGGCTTCTGAAGAAATGTGGGCGGGTCACCAAAATTGCATTTCCGTCGTAAGTCTCGATTTTACGAAACGTAAAATCG
>CAYXGI010000058.1:0-1030 GCA_964464495.1 uncultured Phycisphaerales bacterium | reverse complement strand
TTTTTTTTTTTTTTTTTATAAAATTATATCATTTTTTTCTTTTTTTTTTTTTTTTTTTTTGCCCCCCCCGCCCACAAAGAACGCCCACAAAGAAGGAGGAACAATGAGAAAACGTTTAGTGGTGTACATCGTGTTGCTTGCGTGGTCGTTGGTTTCTTTTGCAGCGGGCGACGACTCCGACTGGGTCAGTGAAAACGACAGGATCTTTCCCGTGGGCGATCTCTTCGAACCTCTCATCGCGGATTCGAAGCAGCCGGCCTTTTACATGTCTTTCTACAAGCTCGACTGGGATCTCGAGAACACGACGATGGGCGCCGTTGGATTCGGCGAGACATTCGGACTCTATCGCTGGGCCGACCCCGGGGAAAGGGACGGATTCCAGCTCAGCCTGAGCGCCGGTGTTTTTGCCCAGTTCGACATGGAAACGAACTCGATGGATCTCCTCAACGCCGACTACGTCATCGGACCGGCGCTGAGCTTTCGCGAGGGGATCTTTTCGGCCAGAGCGCGCCTCTACCACCAGAGCAGCCATGTGGGCGATGAGTACCTCATCAACAACAAGAATGCTATCAGGGACCGGCTGAACTACAGCTACGAGTCGATCGAGCTGATCGGAGCCCTCGACATCGGCGATTTTCGCCCCTATGCGGGGGGTGAGTACGTGGTTCGTCGCGATCCCAACGATCTCGACCGCCGTTCGATGCAGTTCGGGATCGACTACGAGAGCGAGGAGCGGATTCTCTTCGGCGGCAGGCTCGTGGGCGGCTTCGACTTCCAGACCTTTGAACAACACGACTGGAATCCGAGCGGGAGCCTCAAGGTCGGCGTGGCGTACGGCGAGCGTGGAGCCGGTCACCGGAGCGTACGGTTCATGCTCGAGGCCTATCAGGGATACATGCCCTTCGGGCAGAACTACAACCTCGATGTCTACTGGATCGGTTTCGGAGTCTATCTGGGTTTCTGAGCTACGAAAGCGGGCGGGTCACCAAAATTGCATTTCGGCCCTAGGGCCGAAATGCAATTTTGGTGA
>CAYXGI010000057.1:0-32670 GCA_964464495.1 uncultured Phycisphaerales bacterium | reverse complement strand
CTAGTATCTATCTATTTTTATGTTCTTTCGATTACGTAGGCCAAAATTTGCACCCCTAAAATATAACGGCTCTTGACCGGACGTGAAGATCTTTTTGGTAACAAGCGGGGCGGACTGACTGCCTTGATCTCAACAGCAGAGCTGCAACCGGACTTGCTATCCAGTATGATTATCCCACGGCCGCCAAAGGGGAGTCACAAATTCTGGAGGTTTTGGATTCGATGAAGAAAGATGTCAAAAGACTGGCTGACTCCGACCCGTTCCTGGCCGCGCTCCTTGGTTTCAAACGCTACTTCTTTTATGCGGACTGGAAGCTCTTCCGCGCGGGCGAGTCTTCGAAACTCGCGGAAAAACTCATCGGCAAACTGCGCAAAGGCACGCTGTTCTTTGTGGTTCTGTTGACGCTCCTCGTTCTGTTCGAGTTGAAGAACTTCCGCAAACACCTGAGGGAAGACGAGTCTTACATGATAGTCTGTTCGGCTCTCCTCCTCGCCTTCTATGCGATCTTCTTCACACTCGGTATCGTGTCCACGATCAGGGACAAGCACAAGGTGGAAGAGATCTTGAAGACGTACGGCGAAGAGGCCCAATCACCCGCGGCTGTTCGAGATGCCCCATGAAGTACAGCGCCATCAACCTCAAAGAAAAACTGTCTCTATTCTCCGAGCACTGGTCGCCCAAGATCGTCGCTCGGATGAACGACATCCACTTCAAGCTGGTCAAGTTCCAGGGCGACTTCATCTGGCACAGCCATGAAGAAACGGACGAGACATTCATCGTCATCGACGGGGCGATGGCGATCGATTTTCGCGACGGCCGTGTCGATCTCGCAACGGGTGAGATGTTCGTCGTTCCAAGCGGGGTGGAACACAAACCCAGTGCCGAGGCCGAATGCCGGGTCATGGTCATCGAGCCGACGGGAACAGTGAACACGGGCGACACCGGGGGAGCAATGACCGCCGAAAACGACGTCTGGATCTGACGATGGACGCGCTCTTAGTATACGACCACCTGCTCGCCATCCTGGCCGGCCTCGTCCTGCCTCTGAGTCTCGCCTTCGTCCACCGCAAGAACCGGCGCAACCATGAACCGCTCGCCTTCGACACGGCACAAAAGCTCGCCCTCTACTGGAGCAACAGTTTCGTTCTCTGGGTCCTTGCGGGCGCAACGCTGCTCGTCTGGCACCTCGGGGACCGCACCCTGAATGACCTCGGTCTCTTAGCGCCGCCCCGGCCGATCGGGCTGGCGCTCACACTCGGCATCGTCTTTCTCGCTCTCTACGCCAACGACACGTGGCTGCAGCTCGCCACGCCGCGGCGCCTTGCCGACACGCGCGCGCGCTGGAGGCGCCACACGCCCTTCATGCCGCAGAACAGGCGCGAGATCGGCCACTCGCTCGTCCTCGTTGCGAGCGCCGCGCTCTGCGAGGAGATCGTCTATCGCGGATTTCTCATCGCCTACTGCGGCCACTTTACGGGGCCCTCTCTGATCGGACAGTGTGCGGCGATCGCCCTGCCGGCGATCGTGTTTGGCGCGTGCCATTTCTACCAGGGAGTACGGGCGGTGTTGAAGATCGTGCTTCTGGCCGGTTTCTTCGGTGCTATTCTCATGGTCACGGGATCGCTCTGGATTCCGATCGTGCTTCACTTCATCGTCGATCTTGTGGGCAGCCTGCTCGGACCGAGACTCCTCGAGCCGGACCGACCCACCCGGCGGAGCACCGAGCCATGACCTTCTTCGAGAACACTCTGACCCGTAAAAAGATCTACTGCTTCCTCGCCTTGCTGCTCGTCTTCACCTTCTTGACTTTTCTCATCACTTTCGAAGGTGTCGACTCGGGCCCCAAGCACGCCGGACGGGTCGTGCGCGCCACCCTGGGAACGATCGCCGGTCCCCTGACCGGGGCGATCGCGAGAGATTTCCAACGGTGCTGCACCGCGTTTTCCCTGTGGGTCATGGTTTACTGCGGGCCCTTTCTGGTGCTCGGCCTCGCGGCACAGTTCGTCAAGCTGCGCCGGACGAGAGTCGTCGAGACGATCCGCTGGACCCTCTGGATTCTGGGGTGGCTGGTCTGGTTCATGGGTGGTATCTTCTCATTCGCTCACGCTCTTTCGTGAGGCTTGGCTCATGAAAACACCTGAGCCGGACGAAGCGGACCGGGCTTGATCAACGGCACACACAAGAAGGGGCATGCACGCCATGACCACGAGACGGGATTTCTTGAAAGGCGTGATCGGCACAGTGCTCGCCAGTGGCGCCACGGCACGGGCAGAGGGCTGGCTCGACAACGGGGGGGAGCGGCCGAACTTCATCTTCATCATCACCGATGACATTTCGCCCGAAGATCTCGGCTGCTATGGCAACGAGGCGATCGAGACGCCCCACATCGATCGCCTGGCGCGCGACGGGGTCCGCTTCACCAATGCCTACCTGTCGATCAGCAGCTGCAGTCCGAGCCGGTGCAGCATCATCACCGGGCGCTATCCGCACAACACGGGCGCGGCCGAGCTGCACACGACCCTGCCCGACGATCAGCTCCGGTTCCCCGAGCTCCTGAGGAAGGTCGGTTACTACACGGCGCTGTCGGGCAAGAATCACATGGGCGATATGTCGGGCGCCTTCGACCTGATCTCCAGTGGCAAGGGGCCGGGTCGCGAAGACGACTGGGTCGACATCGTGCGCAACCGGCCCGCGGACAAGCCGTTCTTTTTCTGGTTCGCGTCGAGCGACGCCCACCGCGGGTGGAAGAAAAGCGAGACGATTCCAAAATACGACCCGGCGTCGGTGACGGTCCCCCCCTACCTCTACGACGGAGCGCGCACGCGCAAGGATCTGGCCGACTACTATCACGAGGTGAGCCGCACCGATTTTCACGTGGGCGCGCTCATGGAGGAGCTGAAAGAGCAAGGTCTCAGCCGGAGCACTTACGTGATCTATTGCAGCGACAACGGCCGGCCTTTCCCGCGGTGCAAAACGCGGCTCACGATCGGCGCAACGCGCAAGAGCTCGACTTTCTGCGCGCCCTGCTCGATCGCTGGATCGACGAGACGGGCGACACCGTTCCGCGGAATCCGACCGCCGACCGCCAGGATGCAAAGGGAAACAAGATCGACGACCACACGCGCGGAACCATGCCGGGCGCCGAGAAAAAGGCCACGACGATCAACCGTCGCGGACCGGTTCTGGTGCAACAGGAGAGAGATCTCGGTGCTGACGAGAACGACGGTCGATAGACGCATACATTCCACAACCAAGGATTGGAGATGAAAGTGACGATCCGATACACGATGAGTCTCTTGCTCGCCGTCTGCCTCGCGGCCGGCCTACACGGCGCGACCCATCTCTGCGACGTGACGTGGCACACGCCGAGCGCCGACGCGTCGGGTACGATGCCGCTCGGCAATGGCGACATCGGCCTCAACGCCTGGGTCGACGGCGAGGGCTGCCTCGTCTTCTACATCTCCAAGACGGACAGCTGGGGCGACAACGGGCGGCTCCTCAAGGTCGGCAAGGTGCGGATCGCGCTCTCCGAGAACCCGATCGACAGGGCCGGAGTATTCGAGCAGACGCTCAGCTTGACTGACGCCACGATGAAGGTCCGCTTCGGCGAGGCCGAGGATGGCGGCTCGACGAGCCTGCGGCTCTGGGTCGACGCCAACCGGCCGGTGATCCACGTCGAGATCGACGCGCCGCGCCCGGTCGAAGCGGTGGCGACGATCGACCTGTGGCGCAGGTTGCCTTTCACACTCCCCGGCGTCGAGTGCAGCGACATCATGCTCGACCGGTCCAAACCCGACCAGCAGCACGCCCCCACCGTGGTCGAGCCGGACAGTCTTCTCGAAGGTCTGAACGGCCGCATCGGATGGTATCATCACAACGCCAAATCGGTCGGTCCGCGACTGACGGCCGAGCTCCAGGGACTCGACGAATTCGAACGGCCCGACCCGCTCCTTCACCGGACCTTTGGCGCGGTAATCACCGCGCACGGCGCCGAGCGGATCGACGATCTGAATCTCCGATCCCAGAGCGCCGCATCCCATCGTTTCAGTATCCACGTGCTGACTGTTCATCCCGCAACACGGTCGCGCTGGCTCGAGGCGATGAACGAGACGATCGACGCGACCGAGGCGATACCTTTCGGCACACGCCGCGCGGCGCACACGAAATGGTGGGAAAGCTTCTGGGACCGGAGCTGGATCCACGTGACCCAGGCCGAGTCGGGTACGACCCGTTCGCTCGTTCCGGCCGGTGAACACCCGATCAGGATCGGAATCGATCAGCAGGGTCAGAACTCTTTTTCCGGTGAGTTCGGCCGGGTGAGCGTTTTGGAGGTTCCGCTCGATGACGGCGCCATCGAGCGGCTGGCCAAGACGGGCCACACACAGCGTCTTTCCGAAGACGAGAGTCTCCTCTTCAGCACGGTGCCGCAGAACCCGGCCACACTAAGAGACCTCAAAGATTGTTCCTTCGAAAAGGGAATGACCATCGAGGCATGGATCAAGCCCGACCGCCTGCCCGCGGGCGGAGCGCGTCTCGTCGACAAGATCACACCGGGCGGGCAGGACGGCTTCCTGCTCGACACGTGGCCGGCCAACAGCCTGCGCTTCATCGTCGGTCAAACCGTGCTGCAGCAGAAGGACGCGCTGCGCGCCGAAGAGTGGTCGCACGTGGCCGCCGTGGTCGATCCTGTCTACGACCGGCTCCGGCTCTTCGTCAATGGCGCTCTCTGCGCCGAGCAGGAGGTGGCGGGCAGCGACGATGCCGCCGTGGTCAGCGGCGCTTACGCGTTGCAGCGCTACATCAATGCCTGCGCGGGACGCGGCCGCTACCCGATCAAGTTCAACGGATCGATCTTCACCGTGCCCCACGCCGACAAGCCGGGCGATGCCGACTTTCGCCGCTGGGGGCCCGGCTACTGGTGGCAGAACACGCGCCTGCCCTACATCAGCATGTGCGCGTCGGGCGACTTCGATCTGATGGAGCCCCTGTTCCGCATGTACGCCGAGGAGCTCATGCCCTTGTGCGTCTACCGGACACGCCTCTACATGGGCCATGGCGGCGCGTTCATTCCGGAGTGCATTTACTTCTGGGGTGATGTGTTCACCGAGACCTACGGGTGGACGCCTTTCGAGGAGCGCGACGACAAGCTCCAGACGAGCGGCTGGCACAAGTGGGAATGGGTGACGGGGCCCGAACTCGTTTTCATGATGCTCGACTATTATGACCACACCCTCGACGAGGCATTTCTCGGCCGGACTCTGCTTCCGACGGCGCGCGAGATCCTGACCTTCTTCGACGAGCACTATGCCACCGACGACGCCCGAAAGCTGGTCATGCATCCGTCGCAGGCGTGCGAGACCTGGTGGGACTGCACCAATCCGATGCCCGAGGTGGCCGGCCTGCGCGCGGTGGTCGACCGTCTCTTAACGCTTCCCGAAAAGCTGACCGATGCCGACGACCGGGCCTTCTGGACGGCGTTCAGCGGCAAGATCCCCGAGCTCCCCCTGCGCGAGAAGGACGGACAGAAGATGCTGGCGCCGGCCGCCCGGTTCGAAAAAAAGTGCAACATCGAGAATCCCGAGCTCTACGCCGTATTCCCCTTCCGCCTGATCGCGGTCGGCAAGCCGCGGATCGAGCTCGGCCGGAGGGCGCTCGCCGAGCGCTGGGACAAGGGCAACTTCGGGTGGCGGCAGGACGACATCTTCATGGCCTACCTCGGGCTTGCCGACGAGGCGCGACGCTTTCTGGCGGGACGCGCCAGGAAGAAGCACGGCGGATCGCGCTTCCCGGCCTTCTGGGGACCGAACTACGATTGGATTCCCGATCAGGATCATGGCAGCATCGTGCTCAAAACCCTTCAGGCGATGATCATGCAGACCGATGGCCGGAAGATCTATCTCCTTCCGGCGTGGCCCAAGGACTGGAATGCCGACTTCAAGCTCCATGCGCCTTATGCGACCACTGTGCGCGGACGGGTGATCGACGGCCGCATCGCCGATCTCGACGTGACGCCGAGTGAACGGCGCGACGATTTGATCATACTGGAGCCGCAGTAAAACAGCTGTCGATTCCGCCGGACGCCTTTGAAGAAGCAATGGCTTTGGCACAAGCGGTCGGGCGAACCGGTTGCTGCCGAGTACGCGTTCATTACTGAAGGACCGGTCCCTTTCGATGAGGACGCAGAGAGCTGCCTTTCGTTAGTAAATTCTCCTTGATGGGTCAACACGCCTTTGGTACTCTCCTTTCCGTTTCTTGGGAAACAGGCGTATTACTCTTTTTTGTGACTGACCACCAGAACTGCAGGCTGCTCGACAGTGAACACTCTGTTGAGATTTCGGTATTCGTGCATTCGGCAAACATGATTGTGAGAAAAGGGAGATTGAAATGAACTGCGAACTCAAGTTCACGATTCGGGGATTCTTGCTGGCTCTGCTTCTGTGTGTCTTTTCCTCCTCGGCTCTTGCCGACGATCCGGTCTTCTACTTGAGCCCGGGCAACGATCCGGACGGCGATATCGCCTGGCAGGCCGCCGTGGGTGAATTCTCCGAATTCGACTTCGATGGTTACCCGGCCAATATTCGCATCGACGGACTGCAAACGGATGAAGTCGACATCGATATCGATCTCAGCGGAATCAACGGGACATGCGAAACAGCCCGGTTCTTCGCGTCCGGCGTCTTCTCGACCTACGGGACCGTCTACAGAAATGCTCTCCTTAATTACGGGACAAGCGCCGTACACTCCCAGATCGTCTTCGAGTTTTCCGATCTCGTGGTCGGCGCCGGGATGTGGGTCTTCGACAACTCGTACCGCTACGCCGAAAGCATCATCATGTATGTCACCGACGGCAATGACCAGACCTGGGCTTCTCCCGTACTGGAGACGGGGAACGGTGCGAGCTGGGCGGTGGAAGGATTCATCGGCGCCACCTCGACCGCCGGCATCAAGAGGATCGCGATCGAGAACCTCTGGGAGGCGACACTCGAGCCTTTCGCAGGAGCTTTCGAGATCGATCATGTCCAGGTCGGAAACGTATTCAATCCGAATTATCCTCCCGTTGCGAATGCGGGGGCGGACGAGACGATTCACATCTTCGAGTCGGCAACTCTCGACGGAAGCGGCAGTTTCGACCCGGACGGCCACTCGCTGACCTATCTCTGGGAAATCACGGACAAACCCGAGACGAGCGACGCGGCCCTCGACGATCCAACGAGCCCGACCCCGTCCTTTCTGCTCGACGCGGTCGGCGACTTCACGATCGAGCTGGTCGTGACCGACTCGTTGGGCGCCGAGAGTCTCCCCGATTCCGTTCTGATCAGCTCGTCCAACACGGCGCCGGTCGCTGATGCCGGTCCAGATCAGGCAATCATCGAGCTCGGTACCGCGGTTGAACTCAACGGAAGCCAGAACTATGACGGCGACGGCGACACTTTCTCGCTCCTCTGGACGATCGCGCAGAAGCCTGCCGGAAGCGCAGCGCAGCTCTCCGACGCAACGATCGCGAACCCGACCTTTGTGGCCGATGTCCACGGCAACTATGTGTTCAGCCTCGTGGCAACGGATATCTACTCGGCCCAGAGCGATCCCGACGACGTGACCGTCAGTTTCACCAATGTCGACCCCGTTGCCGATGCCGGCGACAACCTGTCGGTGCTTATCTACTCGACGGTGGAGCTCGACGGAGGGAGCAGCTACGACGCAAACCTCGATCCGCTGACCTACGCATGGAGTTTCGCCTCGAAACCGGAGGGGAGCAGCGCAACTCTCACGGCGAACGACTCTCAGGTGACGCACTTCACGGCGGACAAGAGCGGTGAGTACATCTTCAGTCTCGTGGTGAACGATGGTTTCACTGACAGTTTTCCGTCGACGGTGACGGTTCTGGCCTTTGTCGATGCGTCTTCAGTGGTACTCAAGCTGCAGGAAGTCATCGACGCGGTCAATGCTCTCGACAAGTGCCACTTCAAGAACAAGAACCTGAAAAAGGCTCTGACTAACAAGCTCAACGCGACGGTGAAGAAGATGGACAGCGGGCTCTATTTCGATGCCCAGGACAAGCTCGTCAACGATATTCTCAAGAAGATGGATGGATGCGCCAACGACGGGGCGCCGGACAAGAACGACTGGATCAAGACCTGTGACGGTCAGATCGCGATCTACCCTCTCGTCGTCGAGGCGATCGGTCTTCTCGATGATCTCATTCACAGCTAGCGGAGGCTGAGCCGTCTCCTGGACAGGAATGACGCCGGCGTCGATCGATTCCTCTGAAACGATCGACGCCGGTTTTCATTTCCAAAGCACAGGGTAAGAGGTCTAAAAAGGCCTCGAGCATTTTCTTATTGGTTACTCGGCGATAAGCTATATGGGCTTACTAGCGAGGAGCCGGCTATGACTCTGAGGCCGGCTATTCATGCTTTCATGTATCGCGCGCGGTTCATCGTCGCCTTCCTGGAAGAGTCTGATTCGTAAAACCGAATTTGGGATAGACCTGATGATTCCTCTTTCTTGCCAATCGATGGGCTCCTTCGGGAGCAGACTCAGATCGATCCTCGTCATCGCCTGTGCGGGTCTCATTCTGCTCAGCGCACAAAGAGCACAAGCCGCACACGAGACCGGTGAATTCGTCAAAACAGCATCAAAGGGAACAAACTACACCCTGAACGTTCCCCCATCGTACGACCGGCAGAAGGGCGCCACCCTGCTCTTCTGGCTCCACGGAGCGGGCGACAATCACAAGAACGTGGCGCGCGCCTTCATGAGCCACCGCCACAAGCCGGACTGGATCTTCGTCTTTCCCGATGCGGCCGAGAATGGCCGGTGGCAGGGTCACGAGATGGGCCGCGTCATGAACGTGCTCGATGAGGTGACCGGCGACTACTCGGTCCGACGTGGGTTCATCGGCGGTTTTTCGAGAGGGGGATTTTTCACCTTTAACTTCGGGCTGAACAACGTCGATCGCTTCGCCGGATTTCTCTGCGTCGGCGGGGGCCTGACCGCGCCCGGGCTGGTCAAGAAGGATCACGCCGACCAGTACGCGGTGGCGATCCTCCACGGTGACGCGGACAGCGTCGTCGCCCACGCGCGCGGGGTGCAGGCGAGGGACGCCTTCGAGCGCGCCGGCTGGAAAGAGAAGCTCTTCTTCAAGAGCATCCCGGGCCTCGGCCACCGGACCGACCCCAAGTCGATGGAAGAAGCCCTCGACTGGCTCGACAAGATTGCGCGGCCTCTCGAAACGCCCGACGACTACTACGAGTACGGTTCGAGACTCTATGCCGAGGAGAAGTACGGGCGCGCTCTCTGGGCGTTCCGTCAAATCGCGGGGGAGGAGAACGCCGGGAAAAAATGGTTCCGCAACGTGGCGCCGACCATGAAGAAAATCGAGCGGAAGAGCCAGGCAGCCGGCAAGAAGGTCAAGAAGCTCGCCGAGGCCGACCGGAACGCGCGGTGGATCGAGGACTGGAAGATCTACGACGACAATTTTGCCGGAACGGCATTCCACGAAGAGGTGGAGCAGGCCTTCGCCCACTGCGTGGCGCGTCACAATGAGGCGGCCGACCGATTTTTAGCCGCGGCCCAGGCCGCGGCCGAAAAGGACGACGTCAAGAGCGCCATCATCTCCAGCCTCGAGATCCGCGACACCTGTTATCTCGCCGACAACGGGAGCGTGCAGGAGGCGCGCGCTCTGCTCGGCAGGTTCCGATCGAACGAGAAGATATCGAGGATGCACCGCCGTCTCCTCAAGGGCACTGAGAACTGGGAATAGGCGGATACCGTTTCTTTCGACTGCCAACCTCATCTCGCCAGGATCTTCTTGATGGTCGCCGCGATCCGGCATGCGAGCAGGCGTGAGCCTTTCTTTCCGAAGTGCACATTGTCGGGCGCGGTGCGGCCCACCTTTCCGGCCATGATCAGCGGATTCAGGTCATCGATGGCGACCCCATGTCGGCTCATGATCCCGGCGGCGAGGGCGTTGTATTTTTCCGCATCGCCCCGAATCCGCCCCATCGCGCCAACGGGTACGGGTGTGGTGGGCCGCCAGATCAACTGGGCGCCTGTTTTCTCGAGGCGGGTCACGATCGCTTCGAGATTCTTGACGTACTGCTCGGGCTCAACAGATCTTTTTCCCTCGGGCGGCATGGCGAGCTTGCCGGCGGCGGTGTACTTGATGTCGTGCAGACCGAAGTTGAAGTGAATCACGTCCCAGCGGCCGTCGCCCAGCCACTTCTCCAGGTTCTCCAGCGCCTTGGCCGTGTGGCCGCATCCCTCGGGCGGACGATGCACGTTGGCGATGCCGCGGAGGGCGGCGCGCAGAGGGAGCGTATAGCCGATCGAGATCGAGTCGCCGAGAATCAGGACGCGCGGCAGGCCGGCCACGTCGTCGATTTGAGCAAGCTCCGGTTTCTGCGCCTTTGACTTTATCATCGCCTCTGCCGGCTCGGTCGCCCGCGGCGCGCACGCTGCCGCAACAACAAGCAAAAACGAGAAGAGGATCGTGGATGTGCGCGGTTTTGTCATGGCCGAAAGTCTCACCGATTGCGCCCGTCGGTTCTCACCAAAATTCCAGGGCTGATCACAACTGATTTTTAAGGCTGCTGTTTTTTTTTTGAGGCTGCCCACCATGATCCGGTTGGCGCGGCTCTTTTCAACCGCTCTTTCTACATAGTTGCACCGCGCTTCGTGGCACCACGAAGCGTTCTTTCGATCATCGCCCGTCCCGCGTCCGCGGTGTGGCACAATTATTTTTTTTCCCGGTGCCTGCCGGCCGCGGCGCGGCAATAGTAGATAGTCAGGGAATTTTCTGACCGATCTGCTGTTGTGTGCACCTTTATCTGATCACGGTGTGAGGTTCTGCCTCTTCCCGTGAACGGTCCTTTTCCGCACCGAATCAATACACTTACTTTCGAGGAGGTCAATCATGTCGAACATCAAGGGATTAGTCATTCGGCTCAAGAGCGCCGGCTACAACTGGGGTGGAACCAACGATCACCTTTACATCGGTATCTTCGGACGGGGCGGCGGACGTGAGTTCCCCATGGACGTCAAGGGATTCGACGATTTCGAAGAAGGAACGGATGTGAAATACTGGCTCGGCACCGTGTGGGAAGGGTCCAAGCTGACGGGCGCGAAGAAACCGTGGCAGTCACAGCAGGCGGGCGGGTGGAACGAGCCCTCCTACGAGAAAATCGATTTCGAGAAGGTCGACTACGTCTATCTGCGCAAGCAGAGCGTCGATTCGAACGATGACGAGTATTCGCTCTCCGAGGTGGATGTCACGCTCTACGCGGACTCGCCGGTGAAGAAAACTTTTCGTCACAGGGGTACCCTGGGCCTGGCCAACGAATACGGGCAGCAGGTCTGGCTCCGCGAGGTCGATTAGAAAGGGCTTACGCTCGGCGCCGGTTTTGTCGGACAAGCCAAACAGTTCCATTTCGTCCCGCTCCCACTGTCACCGAAGAGGGCAGGTCTCTACGGCCTGCCCTCTTCGCGTGTCGATTCAGGCGAGAGAGACTTTTAGATTCCAGCGCCGGACCGGTAAAATCAATCGGACACACTCGATTGAGGCACGACCCCATTCATAAGGAGAGGAAGTTTCCGATGCCCGAGAAAAACAGTTTCCGCGACCTGGCGATTATTGCGGCGAGCCTGATCGTTGCGATTTTCCTCCCTGCCTGCGGTGAATCGGGGCCAGGTGATCGGAAACAACCCGCCAACGAGGCATCTGTACAAGACAGCGTGTCCATGCCCGACGATCGGTGGAGTTCTTTTTCGACCACCGGGTCGGGCCTGAAGTACAAAATGCTCCACGAGGGCGAGGACGGCTCCAGACCCAACCCGGCAGCCACGGTCCGCGTGAAATACACGGGTTCTTTCGAGGACGGCGAGACATTTGACACGTCGGACAGCTACGGACCGTCGATCGAGTTCGTTCTCTGCCGCGCGATCCCCTGGTGGACCGACGGCGTGCAGCTCATGACAGTCGGTTCCAGATTCGAGTTCGTCGTTCCCCCACACCTCGCCTACGGCGAAAAAGGCAATCCGCCCCTCATCCCGCCCGGCGCGACGCTCATCTACGAGGTCGAGCTCGTCGATTTCGACCAGGGCCCCGAGCTGCCGCCCTATCACCGGCGAAATCCCGGCGCCGAGAAAAAGACCGAGTCGGGACTGGTCTACGAGGTGGTGAAACCGGGCGAGGGCAGAGCGCCAAAGGACGGAGATCTCGTGGAGGTGCGGTTCGCGGTCTGGAACGACAAGGGCCGGCTCGTCGATTGCTCCGAGATGGCGCGGAGACCCAAAAGGTTCATCGTGGGCAAGGAGCGGATCAGGATCTTCAACGAGGGAGTCAAGCTGCTCAGGCCCGGGACGCGCTCCCGCTTCGTTGTGGCGCCGACCCTCGGATACGGGTCGCGCGGATTCGGCAACCTCGTCAAGGGTGACACGAAAACGGCCTGGGAGCTCGAGCTCGTAAAGTTTGTCGAGACTCCTCGGTTCACAATGCCCGCGGCCGAGGAGCTCACGACCACCGAAAGCGGTCTCAAGTACCACGTTGTCGAAGAGGGCGCCGGCCTGTCTCCCGGGATGGGTTGGACGGTGATCGTCGATTACGCCGGCTGGCTCGAAGACGGCACGCCCTTTGACAGCTCCTACAAGCGGGGCGAGGCGTCGGAATTCGAGCTCGGCTACGGCGCGCGCAGCGCGGGGAAGGTGATCCCGCCCGACGCGACACTCGTCTTTCACGTGGAGCCGCTCGGGGTGGAGGAGTGATCGGGCCCTGGATACATCGCACCAGGGCTCGGTTCACTTGGCATAACCGATCTTGCGAAGCCGCTCCATGTCTTCGTCCGATGGTTTGCCGATGTAGTCGCCCTTGACCTCGTCGGCCATGAAAGCCTCGACCTGCTCGCGCAGTGCGCCCACCTCACGCGGCGACTGGCTGCTGAGATCGTTGATCTCCCCGGGATCGCGGGAGAGGTCGAAGAGTGTCACCTCTTTCGATATGCGGTCGAAGCAGAGCTTGTACTGATTGCGGCGCACCATGCGGTACATGTCCGGTTCGGCATTCATGTGGTCCGCCTCGGCGAAGAGCAGACGGTCGGCGGGCGCGTCGGCCCCGAGAGACCAGAACCGGGACAGGTCGAGGCCGTCCATCGCGTCGCTGCCGGAAACGCCAACAGACGCGAGGATGGTGGGCGCCACGTCGATACTGGCCACCGGCTCGCCGACCCTCACCCCGCTGGGAACGCCGGGGCCGCGCACGATCAGCGGAACGGCAATCACCTCCTGGTAGAAGGTGCGGCCGTGAAGCACCGATCCGTGCTCGAAAAACTCCTCGCCATGATCGGCGGTGATCACGAGGAGGGTGTCTTCGCCGAGGCCGCTCGCATCGATGAACTCCACCAGGCCGCTCAGGATGTCGTCGAACTGGCGAATCTCCGCATCGTAGAGGTCGTTGAGATGGCGCCGATCCGCTTCGCCGAGGGTGATATTCCTGGAGCGCAAGGCGACCATCATGCCGGTGCTGCCGTCGACGGGGCCGCTGTATTGGCCGGCGAACATGTCGCGGTAGGCCTGTTCGGGCCTATAGTCCGAGTGGACATCGAAGAAATGGAGGAAAAAAAAGAAGGGGCGGTCATCACGGTTTTCGAGCCACTCGCGCGCCAGGGCGGCGATCTCTTTTCCCCTGTTCAGAATATGGCTCTTGGCGCCGTCCGTTGGCCATTCCGAGAGGTACTCGTACCGCTCGAAGCCCTGCTGAAGGCCGTAACGTTCATCGAAGTTGTGCGAATTCACCACGGCCATGGTGGCGTACCCCTCTCCGGCCAAGCGGGTGGCGAGGGTGGGAATCCCGTCAGGCAGATGGTTCTCGTGGTTCTTGACGCCGTGCCGGCTGGGATAAAGCCCGGTGAGCATGGTGGCATGGGCCGGGAGGGTCCAGGGACAGGCCGACGTAACGTCTTCAAAGAGAACACCTTCGGCCGCGATTTTGTCTAACCTGGGCGACGTGTCACGCGCGTAGCCGTAACAGCCGAGGCGGTCGGGCCGCAAGGTGTCGATCGAGATGAGGATGACGTTCGTGCGCGGCCGGTCCGGGCCGCAGCCCGCCCCGATGGCGGCCGGAAGGAGGAGTAGAAACACTATCCATGGTATTTGAGTGATCAACCGCTTCACGATGCCGCCTTCCACAGAAAATTTGACCAAGTCTCGTTTTTCTCAGTGATTTACCAAGCATTTTACGCCAGACCGGACCAGATGCCAACACGACATCGGCCCGGAATGATCTGCCGTCCAGGCAGAGTGAGAAGGAACTTTTCCTGTTCATCCAAAAAAACCTACCTTTTCGATTCCCGATGGTATATATTTATAAGTTCTCATGTAAGCCTTTTATGAGTCGCGTTTTTTTCGAGAAAGGAGTCACCAGATGAAGGCGGTTCTATTTGGAGCGGTCTTGTGTTCTTCGCTGCTCTTCCTGATCTCAGGCGGACTGTCAGCGCAGACCATGGCCGCCAACGGCGATTTCGACTTGGAAGAGCTGGGCGATCACTGGACCCTGTATGGCAACAACGACCACCAAGACGTCATTCTCTACGATGTCACCGGAGATGGTAAGACTTCGTATTGCAACAAATGGAAACCAGGCTCGAACCTGGGGAACGGCGGCATCACCCAGGAGGTGTACATGATCGCCGGCCAGGAGTACCAGTTCGACGCCGACGTCGCCTTCGTCTGCACCTGCTGAGGCGGTAACAGCGACGGCGGCAGGTTCGACGTCAAGATCAACGGGGTGTTGATCATTCAGTACTCACGCGGCTCCATTCCTCAGAACACGATTCAAAGGCATCACCTGACAAAAACCTACACACCCACGACCACCGGTCTTCACACTCTCGACATCTACAATTACAGGAACTTGACCCAGACCACGCTCAGGAATTTCATCGACAACGTCACTCTCGCGCCCACGTCTCCGAATTTTTCGATCGACCCGAACAATGCGTCGGCGTCCTCCGCGGGAACCAACACCTTGTCGATCGATGTGGGAGCGGCCCACGCGAACGAATCCTACATCATCCTGGGGGCCGAGGGCCCCACTCCGAACTTCTCTCTCGACGGAGTTCTGATCCACCTCGCCTACGACAACATCTTCCAGTACACGCTGGACAACAAGAACACGGCCATGTTCGTCAACACCTATGGAACCCTCGACGCCAACGGAACGGCCGAGGCGACCTTCAAAACATTCGGCCCCCTGCCGCAGTGGCTCGGGAGGAGCGTCACCTTCTGCGTGCTCGGTCTCACCGCGCCCGGCGTGCGGCCGATCACCTATGCGACCAATCCGGTGATACTCAACTTTATCCCCTGATTCGATAGGGGCGCGATTCTTCGCGACCGGTAGATATGACGAGCGGCCTCTCTTCGTGAGAGGCCGCTTTTTTTTTGGGAGAGTCCCGCTGCGCACGCTCGACGGAGCAAAAAGAAAAAAAACATAAACCATGAGCCCGCGAGCGCCCTTTTCGCGTTGAACCATCCGACCCGACGCCATGTGCAGGGATTTAACCCGAACGGCACAGGGCAAGCCCTCGACCCTCGGGTGCGTCATATACGTCATTCAATAAAAAAGGAGGCTCAACCATGATTTCTACAAAAGTGCTCTATGGATTGATTTTCAGCATGCTCATTCTGGGGGCCGCCAGCGGCGCCACCTGGTACGTGGATGATGACAATGTGGGCGGCCCCTGGAACGGCACCCAGGCCGATCCCTTCCAGTGGATTCAGGACGGCATCAACGCGTCAGTCACGGGCGACACTGTCCTGGTCATGCCCGGAAACTACCCCGAAGTGATCGATTTCATGGGCCTGGGAATAACGGTGAAGAGCTCGGATGGACCCCTGACTACGGTCATCGACGGAGGCCAGTTCTGGAGTGTCGTCAACTTCTGGCAGGGAGAAGGTCGCGATGCAGTGATCGACGGCTTCACGATCACCAACGGCAGCGGTACTCAGTACGGAGGAAGTTTCTTCGGGGGCGGCATTTATGTTTTAGGGGCAGCACCGACGATCATCAACAACTTCATCATCGACAACGCTGTGGGCGACGAATTCAGTGTGTCCGGTTTTGGCGGGGGGATCTCTGTCAACGAATATCATCCTTACGAGACTCCGCTGATCCAAAACAACTTCATCTTGAACAACTGGTCCGCCGACGATGGGGCCGGTATATCGATCGGCGTCATCGATTCCGCGGGCGTCGAGATCGTCAACAATCTCATCGCCTGGAACGAGACCGATGATCAATCCGGCGAAAGCGGAGGCGGCATCGACGTCTATCACGGATATGCCTACATCGCCAGCAACACGATCTACGATAACGTCGCGATTACTGGTGATGGTGGGGGAATCCGCATCTCTTATGCGGGTTTGGCCGACATCTACGATTGTATCATTTGGGAAAATGTCGCTTCCAACGGCCCGCAGATTTGCGACTACCCGAGCACTTCTCTTGCGTACGACAGCGATATTGAGGGCGGCACGCCCGCTGATTCCTGGTTTGGACCGGGTTGTTTCAACCTGCCTCCGCTCTTCGTCGCGGGCCCACACACATACGGCGACTTCTACCTGAGCCAGGTCGCGGCCGGGCAGACGGTCACCAGCCCTTGCGTGGACTACTCTTCGTCGGCAATGATCGTGGGTACGACACGTACCGACGAGGTCCAGGACCAAGGACTTCTCGACGTGGGATTCCACTACCCCATCTCGTCCACCCCCCCGGACTACTACTACGTACCCGATGACTTCACCACGATCCAAGCCGCGATCAACGCTGTTCCTGCCGGTTCGACGATCATCGTCAGGCCGGGCACGTACTACGAGAACATCGACTACATCGGAAAGAACGTCACCGTTGTGAGCGACAAAGGTCCTCATGTCACGACCATCGATGGAAATCAGTCAGGTTCGGTGGTCAAGTTCTGGAGCTACGAGAGCGCGGATGCGGTCCTCGACGGATTCACGGTGACCAACGGCCTCGCCGATATGGGAGGAGGCGTCTACTGCGAATTGTCCGATCCGACGATCGTCAACAATATCATCACCCTGAACACGTCCAACGCCGATTTCGGGGACGGCGGGATTTTTTGCAGCGTCGCCAACCCTCTCATCGACAACAACTCCATTACCGAGAACCACGCCGATATATCAGGCGGTGGAATCCGTTTCGAGTGGTGCTCCGCCACCGTGACCGGCTGCTACATAGCGCACAACACCGCCTATGACGGAGGGGGCATGGTGAGTCAGGGATTCGACGGACTCATCGAGAACTGTGTTGTTGTGGACAACACGGCCACGCGGTCGGGTGGTGGATTTTCCTGCGACTATTATTCAACCGATGCAACGATCATCAACTCGGTCTTTGCCGGCAACACGGCCCAGAACCTGCATGGCGGGGGGCTGTATCTCACTTACAGCTCCGACGCCACCATCGTCAACTGCACGATCGCCGACAACACGGCCGCCGACGGCGGGGGGATCTTCTGCTACAGCGCGTCGCCCAGCATGGTCAATAGCATCCTGTGGGATAATGACGCGCCCAACGGACCGGAGATCACGCTTCTCTCCTCGTCGACTCTGACCATCGATTACTCCGACGTGGAAGGAGGCCAGGCCGGCGCCAACGTCGATGCGGGCAGCGCCCTCAACTGGGGGGCGAACATGACGATCGCCAATCCTCTCTTCTTCGATGCCCCGAACCGCGACTATCACCTCAAGTGGGCATCGGGCTGCCGCGACGTGGGCAACAACTCCGCGAGCGGTCTGCCCGACGAGGATTTCGAGGGCGACCCGCGCGTCGCGCTCGGAACGGTCGACATGGGCGCTGACGAGTTCTACTATCACCTCTATCATCTGGGGCCGGTCGTGCCGGGCCAGAGCCTGACCATCAGGATCGTGGGAGGTCCCGGCATGCCGACCACGCTCTATCTCGGTTCGGGCATTCAGGACCCACCCATGTCGACCCAGTGGGGAGACTTTTATCTGCCCTGGCCGACCCTCTGGGAGGGCAAGATGGGCTCCGTTCCGACGAGCGGGATCCGGAGCTTCAACGTGACCGTGCCGCCCACGTGGGCCCCGGGCGACTGGAAACCGTTGCAGGCTCTGGTCGGTCAGTTCAGCGATCCCCTGGCGCACTTGACCAATCTCATGATTCTTTATGTTGAGTAGATAACCGTGCCCGAACCGCTGCGCACCTTCATCGCAGGGTGTCAGCAAGGAGGATGAGCGCAGGAGCCGGAAGGTGTTCTTCCGGCTCCGTTTTTTTTGGAGTCGTTCGCCAACGTCCCCTACTTCGGCGGGTGGGGCATGATACCCCGGTGTTTGACAAACGACGCAAAAGAACGGATCGCTCCGCCTGGCGAGCCCGGCATCTCGACACCGAGAGCGACCGGGCATTTCGTGAATCCCGCGTAGAAGTCGAGTTCTCCCGTTTCAAGAAGGTGATCGCACATGGACGATCCCCGGCAGCCACCGCCGCAGGTCTTGAGAATGTCGCACGACTTGCACGGTTCGTCGATCTTGTCGATCCGGAACGGCCATTCCTCGGTCAACACGAGTCCCTTCCGATCGTCGAGCTCGCCGATCTTCAACGGATCGAGGTTGACCGTGTAGGCGCAGGCGTAGACCCCGTTGTTTTTCGGATTCACACCGAAAAGCTGCCGGCCGCCCGGGCAGTAGTGGCGCCGCGACAGGGGGCTGCCATACTTGAAGAGCTTCCGCGCGAAAGGAGTGAAGATCGGCCCCCACGTGGGTTGGATCAGGATCTCCAGGCCCTTGGCCCGGTACTCGCGCAGCCCGGCGATGACCTCGCTCAGAACATCCCTGATCTGTTCGGAGGTGAGGAAAAACTCCCTGGACAGTTTCATGCCGTTTCCAAGGAAAATCAACTTGTTGAGGATGAGCTTGTCAGCGCCAAGGGAGAGGACGTGATCGAAAAACTCCCGCAAGTTGTGCTGATTGCCGGAGTAGATGGTGGTCCACGGCTGAAAAGGAATTTTCCTCTCCCGGAGCTGATTGACGATCTCCATGGCCTTGGCGTGGTCGCCCTTCTGGGTCAGCCGGTCGTGAATCTCGGGATCGGCCGACATCAAGTTGACGCCCACCGGACCCTTGAAAGTCTGGAGATTGTCGTCGAGCTTTCGGGAGCCGACCTGGAGATTGGGGATCGAGTGCTTCGCGTACCGGCCGAGAAAGGCAAACTCCTCTTTCGTCTGGTCGGTAGGAAGGATGCGCGTGTCGAATCCCATTTCTTGAAGCGTGGCCGTGGTTTTCTTCGTCTTCTCGAGGAGGCCGTCAGTGGGCGTGCCTCCGCCGAGGAAACAGTGGTTGCAGCTGTTGGAACAGTTGTGGTGAACGACCCAGGTCTGGACCTTCTTGCTGCCTCTGATAGTTCTCGATGACATGGTGCAACTCCCTCCGTCTTCGTCCAATGATCTTCTCTTGAGAACGCACGGGTTTCATCTGAAGAAACGGAATTTCGAACGTTGTCGTCGCCCTCTTTTCAGGTCAGTTCGTCAAGCTCCGTTGGATCGGGAAACCGTGGGGCTCTAAAAATTGATCACGTCGCTCGTGGCGCCGTTGAACAGATCGAGCGCCTGCATCCAGACCAGGCCGCACAGGGATTCGGGCAGAACCCCGGTCACCACGGCCGTCCCGTTGACGTCGACAGCGGCGACTTTGTAGAGCCAGGCTGTTGGGTCGAGGCCGAGCACCGTTCCCGCCCAGGGACCGGACGGGATGGTGTACGAGCCGGGACCGTTGGCAACGATGAAGGCCACCCACTCGCCCGGCGTTGCGCCGCTGGCAAAAACATCGACCTTGCCGGGACAGGCGCCGTCGAGGGTCAGGACAAATCCCGTGGCAGGTCCCCCATTGGTCGCCTCGGGAGAGGGCGTATCGAGAAGGCGCGTGACTCCAGATCGGTCGGGAAATCGACCGAAAGCCTCGTCGGCGGCCAGAGCGGGAAAGGTCAAGTGATCGAGCAGCTGGTTGAAGCCGGCGGAATTGTCGAAGAGCCAGACCCCCTCGCCGTCTTTCGACAGCTTGAAGGTGGCATGCAGCGGCCCCTGCGCCGTGTCATCGTCGCACCAGACAAGGACAAAATCCTTGGACGGAATGGTGGTTCCCGGCGGAAATGACCATTCGCGAGGGTCTCCCGCGTAGTCGCTCAGGTACATGCCGCTCAGGTCGACCGCAAAGGGCTCGTCGTTGTAGATCTCCACGTAGTCTTCGAACTCGCCGGCTTCGTCCTGAAGAATCGTCTCGTTGTCAGCCACGACCTCGTTGACGAAGAGCCGAGAATGGGGATCTGACGCGGGATAGTAATCCCTCACGTAGAGCGCACGATAGCGAATGAACGGGCGGAGCCCCCATGTGACCGGCCGGTTCTGGCTGCTGAAGGTTGCGGGATAGTCGAAGGATTCCAGGGTGCTCTGGTTGGTGTAGCCAAAGTCATTGTTGGCGCCTCCCCACGATCCCATGAAGGCCAGAGGGCCGATCAGCGCCAAGATGCGATCGATGTTCTCGGTGTGGGCCGCCAGCCCAGCGGCGCCGTCGATCGCCTCGCGCACATGGCGGAGGAGGGCATTGTTGTACTCGGGGACCTGGAGAATCCGGTCGATCAGAGGCGGGAGAGACCCTCCCGAACTCCCGGGACCTCCGTCGCCCCAGCCGGCGTAATCGCGCTTGACCCAGTTGGTGACGCCTGGCAGGGGGTAGTTGTTGGGATTGATGCCGAAGGAGATTTCCAGGTCCCAGGGGATGAACTCAAAACGGCCTCCGGCGTCGACGTTCTGATAGAGGTAGTAGTTGTTGGCGCAGATCCAGTACCCGTCCCAGTTGCCGGTCACCACCTCGACAGCCATGGCGCGAAGGAAGCCGTCCACGTTCAGGTAGTCGCCGAGGCCGGCCGCAAAGGTGGCGAGGTCGGTGTTGTTCACGAAGTCCACGAACGTCGCGAAGGCGATGAAGTCGGCGTTGTTGTTCACTTCCTGGTAGACCTCGCCATTGCCGTAGTCGCGATAGGTCTCGGGCGTTCCGGGCGGGAGGTACCTGAGGTCGGCGTAGTAGATACCAGCCGGCTGCCGGCACTTGTAGAGATCGCCTGTCTTGTTTTCGAACCAGGCTTGCACGAACTCGTCGTCCACCTGTTCGATCTGGACGTAAACTCCTTCCACCTGCGTACCGTCATTGATCGTCATGTAAACGTGGTGCGTCCGCGGCGCCGGAACGCCCATGGCCCTCTGCACATCAAAGGCGATCATCGATCGCGAGATCGACGGATCGGGCGCATCGGAGTTGACGTTGAACTCCTCGAGGCCGTGGAACTTCCGGCCCGGCACAAGAACATTGAAGTCGAGCTTCCAGTTGAACTTTTTCCACCTCCGCGAGAAGTTGCCCCGGGGCCGGATGCCCACGTTGTCCACGATCTCGTCCGTTGCGGAGTTGTGGAACCGTATGGAGCAGACCTTGTAGTCGTCGGAATAAGGATCGTCGAGGATCGCCTGGAGGTCGGCGGAATCCATGGTCACGTCGATATAGGTGACCTCGTCCCGCAGAAATACATAGGCATTCGATTCGTCGTAATCGGCATCGCCCACGGGCGGGCCGTACTGGGCCTGGCCGAATTGGGCGAGCACGAGTGCCCAGAAAATCACCGTTGCGATGGGCAAGAGCCGCTGAAGGTTTTGTAACGGGACCGGAAAAAATCGAGCGATGGCGTGAGTGACGGTGCGCAACATTTCGAACTCCTTCCCAGGGAGGACATGCGAATTAATATGGATTCTACCTGATAAAAACGGATTTCCCTGGGCGTTGGCGGTTTTTTTTCGGGCGGGTCACGGTAAAAGCAAGCGCACGCAAGGTACTCAAAATCAACCGAACCACAACTTTTGATTCTCCCGCCGTTTACGAGTACCCCCTAGGGTAATGTGAAAGGTTGCCGGCGGTGTGACTGGCCGGGATCGGCGCGGGATTGCCAGAAGGATCTCAAAGGCTGGTTATTTCCTTTCGAGAAACGGCCTGAGGGCAAACGACATCGCCGCGTCATTGGGCGGCTTGAACATGTCGTAGTGGTCTCCCGGGATTGGACGGACATGGATCTCCCCGCCGATGACTTCCTTCCAGCCGGCCTCGGGATCGAGAGGCGCGCTGTTGGGCGGCTTCCGGGCCCGGATCAGAACAACGCTCCCCTCGTACGGCTCTGGCCGGTATTCGATCGCGGCCTGCATGTGGGCATGCATGGCGTGCATCAGCTCGAGGTGCTCCTCCTGGGTGTTCCGGGTGATGGTGTAGTCGCGGATGAGGCTTCTGATCCAGACGATCTTCTCCTTGATGAAGAGGAGCTTGCGCCTCCAGCTCAGCCTCAGAAAATTGCACACGTAGCGGCAGAACCATCGGGCTCGCGTGGCGTCGGTGCCCGGCTCGTAAGTCTCGATGAAGAAGAGCAGGTCGACTTCCTCGCCCTGCCGCTGCAGTTGCTGGGCGATCTCCAGGGCGACGAGGCCGCCGAAGGAGTAACCGCCCAGGCGATAAGGACCATCGGATTGCATGCGACGTATCTCGTTGACGAACTCGGCCGCCATCGCCTCCACCGACCCGTCCGACACGGTCTCGGCGCTGAGACCGAGCGGTTCGAGGCCGTAAAAAGGCTGCTCCTTGCCGAGGTGCCCGGCCAGACCCTTGAACCAGTGGGTTCCGCCACCCACGCCGGCGGCGCAGAAGATCGGTTTCTCTTTCCCCTCGGTCCGGATGGCCACGATGCAGGGAGCAAGGCTTTCGGCGCTCTCGTCGCCGAAAACTTCGGCGAGCTGCGCCACCGTGGGTCGCTGGAATATGATTGGAATGGACAGCTTCCTGTTGAAATCCTTCTTGATCCTCGCCAGCAGTTGCAGGACGAGCAGCGAATGGCCGCCCAGTTCGAAGAAGTCATCGTCCACACCGACTCCATCGACGTCGAGAACCTCCTCCCAGGCCTTGACGAGCTTCCTCTCCGCATCATCGGCCGGAGGTCTTCCCGTCGCCCCGGAAGTCAGCATCGTCCGGTCGGGATCGGGCAGGGCGTTCCGGTCGACCTTGCCGCTCACCCCGCGGGGCAGCGCGTCGAGCACGGTGTAGCTCGAGGGGACCATGTATTGCGGCAGTCTCTCTCCCAGATCCTTGCGAAGGATCTCTCCGATCCCGTCGCGCTCGCCTTCGACGACGACATAGGCCGCAAGGCTCAGCACGGCGCCGTCTTTTCGCACGGGCCGCACCGTGGCCTCGTCGACGCGCGGGTGCCGGCGCAAGGCGTCCTCGATTTCACCCAGCTCGACACGAAAACCTCGGATCTGAATCTGGTCATCGACCCGTCCGAGAAACTCGATCTCCCCTTCCGGGAGGTAGCGGACGAGGTCTCCCGTTCTGTAGAGACGCGAGTCTGGAGCCGTGCAAAAGGGATCGGCGATGAATTTCTCGGCCGTGAGCTCCGGCCGGTTCAGGTAGCCGCGAGCCACTCCTTCGCCACTGAGAAAGAGCTCCCCCTCCACGCCGATCGGAACAGGCTCCATCTCCTTGTCGAGAACGTAAGCCCTCACGTTGGCGATCGGACGGCCGATCGGCGGAAAGCGCTGATCAACGCCCGGCTCCACGACCAACCAGATGCTGTCCACGGTGTTCTCCGTGGGGCCGTAGGTGTTCATCAAGGTGAATGGCTGAGGTTCCTCGGGCCGAAAGCGCAGCGTGTCGCCTCCGGTCAGCAGATATCGCAACCTCGTTTCAGCCGGCCACTCCCGCACGGCGAGGAATTCGCCGAGCGCCGTGGGCATGAAGGAGACGGTGATCGCCTCGGACACGATCCAGTTCATCAGCCGCTCAGGTTCGGCAAAGTCCTCGGTCGTGGGGATGTGGATCTCCGCCCCCGTGGCCAGGTAAGGCCAGATATCGGCGATCGACGCGTCGAAGGCGAGGCTGGCCAGCATGGTGGTGCGGTCGTCGGGAGTCAGTTCCAGCCGCATCCGGTAGAAGTGAATCAGGTTGGCGAGGGAATGGTGCTCGATCTCCACCCCCTTCGGGCGTCCCGTCGAACCGGAAGTGTAGATGATGTAGGCGCGGTCGTCCGGATCAATCTCGACCCTGGGCGCCTGGTTCGATTCCGGCATGGCCTCGTGGCCGGCCGCGTCGAGCGCCAGGACGGTGACGCCCCGGCCGGAGAGCTTCTCCTCGAGATGGGTCTGCGTCAGCACGACGCCGGCCGCCGAATCCTCGAGAATGAATGCCACACGTTCTTCGGGCACCGCGGGATCGATGGGAACGAACGAGCCGCCCGCCTTGAGGACACCCAGAAAACCGACGACCGCCTCGAAGGAGCGCTCCATGAAGAGGGCGACCGGCTCCTCCCGCGCCACGCCGAGCTCGATCAGACGGTGAGCGAGGCCGTTGGCGCGCCGGTCGAGTTCGCCATAGGTCATCGTCTCGCCCGCCCGGCAAAGAGCGACCGCGTCGGGAGAGAGCTCGGCTCTCCGCCGGACGAGGTCGTGGGCGCAAAGGTTCCTGTCAAAAGGCGACTCGGTGCGGTTCCATTCCTCCAGAAGAATGTGCCTCTCCTCGGCGGGCAAGGTCTGGTTCACGCTGCTAGCGCGGACCCCGGCCGTCACTTTTTCCTGCATGGCGGCGAGCGCTTTGCGGTCGACCTTGCCGCTCGGAGTCCGGGGCAGTTCGTCGAGGAAGTAAAATTTCTCGGGAATCAGATATCGGGGAAGTTTTCCTCCCACGAAGCACCGCAGATCGTCATGCGACGGCCGCATGGCGTCGCAGGCAGGCTTCTATCTCGCCAAGCTCGACGCGTATCCCCCGGACCTTGACCTGATCGTCGAAGCGCTCGATGAAATCGAGCCGCCCGTCGGGCAGGAACCTCCCCCTGTCGCCGGTCCTGTAGATCCGCTCTTTCGGATTGCTGCAAAAAGGATTGGACACAAAACGCTCGGCCGTCAGCTCGGGGCGATTCAGGTATTCGCGCGCAAGCCCCACCCCGCCGATGCAGATCTCTCCGGGTACGCCGATGGGCACGGGCTGCAGATCTTCGTCGAGGACGTAGATCTTGATGTTATCGATGGGAGGGCCGAGAGTGTGATGGCCCTGTCCCGGCCGGCACTCCTCACAGGTGCTGATTATGGTTGTTTCCGTGGGACCGTATACGTTGAAGAAGCGGCGGCCCGGCGCCCACTCATCCACGATTTCCGGCGTGCACGCCTCGCCGCCGCAGATGAGGACCTTGAGGTCGGGCAGTTCGACAAGCGGCATGGAACGCAGGGTCGTGGGCGTCAGGATGGCGGCGCTGATCCGCGCGCTCCGGAAGAACTCGGCCAGCGCCGGACCGGGCAACATCTCTTCCCAGTTTCCGATGCAAAGGGTCGCGCCTATACGCAAGGCCATGAGGATGTCGTAGAGCGACATGTCGAAGCTCGGATTGGAGAACTGGATGACGCGGTCGCCGGCCTCGAGTCCGAGAGCGCGGATCTGTGCCTCGGAAACGTTGCACAGACCGCGGTGTTCGTTGAGAACTCCCTTGGGCACCCCTGTTGTCCCGGAAGTGTAGAGTACATAGGCGAGGTCGTCGGGCTGAACGGACAGATCGAGGTTGTCGCAGTCCTGGGAGGCGATCTTTTCCACATCGCTGTCCACACAAACGATGCGCGCACCGGATGAGGGGATGTTGGGAACGAACTCTTTCAGGGCGAGCACGACCCGTACCCCGCTGTCGTCGATGGTGAATGCCAACCGCTCCTCGTGAATCGCCGGATCGAGGGGAACGTAGACGGCCCCGGCCTTGAAGATCGCCAGCATGGCGACCACCAGGTCCAACGAACTGTTCATGCAAACGCCGACGTGGTCTTCCCTGGCCACATTCAGACTCGACAGATAGCGAGCCAGCCGGTTCACCCGCCTGTTGAGCTCACCATAGCTCACACGCTCCCCGTCGTATTCAACAGCCACGGCCTCAGGCGTACGCGCGACCTGCTCTTCGAAGAGCTGGTGAAAGCAGGTGTCGTCAGGATAATCCGCGCGGGAGTCCGACCAGTCTTCGAGAAGGAGACGCCGCTCGTCGGGCCGGAACATGGACAGGTCGCGAAGCCGGCTCTCCGGCGCGGCCGCCATCGATTCGAGCAGGGCGGCGAGATGGCCGAGAACATGATTCAAGGGCAGGCCGCCCGCGAGGGACCGAGTGTATCCGACGAAGAGCCGGAGCTTGTCGGCGTCGTTGGCGCCGAGAACAATGTAGTTGGTCTTCTCGTGGAGCCGGACGGTTCGATGTTTCCAGGCGCCGTCCAGTCCTCTGAAGTAGGACGACAGATCATAGTTCTCGAAGACGAGGATGCTCTTGAAGAGAGAGTGGCCGCGGGAAATTTCGCTCCACTCCTGTATCTGCGTGAGAGGGATGTGTTCGTGGGGGCGCATCGCGACCTGGCGGCGCCGCACACCCTGCAGCCAGGGCAGAAGCTCGGCGTCGGGCGAAACGTCGACCCGGAAGGGGAGGGTATTGATCAGGAGTCCCACAATGTCTTCCGCCTTCGAACCTTCAAAGTGGCGGCATGCTCGTGTGGCGCCGAAAACCACATCCTCCCTGCCCGCGTAGCGGCTCAGGAGAAGAGCCCAGGCGCCCTGCACCAACGTGTTGAGGGTGAGACCGTTGTCGCGCGCCAGGGCCCTCAGGCGTTCGGTACTTTCAGGCGTGAAGCTGAAAGTATGATACTCCTGATCCTCGTACGTTGCATTCTCGTCGCGGGTCGTCAGATCCGGACCGAGTCCTGTCGGTTCGGTCAGGCCCGCAAGGTTGGCGCGCTAAAACCGTTCCGCCTCCTCCATGTCCTGGCTCTTGAACCATTCAACGTACTCCTTGAAGGGACGCACCTTTTCGAACCGGATGCTCTCGCCTCTCCCGAGCGCGTCGTAGACGGAGAAGACCTCCTCGAAAACCTTCGTGTGGGAGCGCCCATCGAGCAGGAGGTGGTGGAAGGTCCAGATGCACGTCCACTTTCGCTCCGGCATCTGAAAAAGGGTCAAACGCCACGGCGGGGCGGCGCCGAGGTCGAAACCCCGCCGGCGGTCCTCTTCGAGGAAAGCCTTGATCGGCCGGACCGGACCGGCGGTTCGATCGATGAGGTCGTTCCTGATCTCGATCTCCAGGGGAGAAGAGGCGAGGACATCCTGTCGAGGCAGACCATCTTCCTTCCAGCGAAAGATGGTGCGCAGAACCGGATGGCGATCCGCCAACCTGCGCCAGGCCCGCTCGAAAAGATCGAGGTCGAGATCCTCCTTGAGAACACAGACCATCTGCTGGACATAGAGCCCCGAGCCTTCGACCGCGAGGCTGTGAAAGAGCATCCCCTCCTGGATGGGCGAAAGGGAATATGAATCCTCGATTCCAATCCTCTCCGGGGCCGGAAGGGTGCTGACCCTATCGGTCGTCTCTCTCTTCATCGATTCGATTTCCTTCGAGCAAAGGTTGTGCCCACCACCGGCTCCAAGCATTCCGGCTCGGTCGGATAAATGACCACGAAGAGATCCGCGCCACGGGCACAGACCTCAGCACGCAATGCTGTCAGCGCCGATCCAATCCCTATTTCATCGTCAATTGAGGATTTGGGCTTGAAACCAAGTGTTGGCTATTAGCCTCTGTTTGGGCAAGAGTTAGATCAATAAATATCGATCTGTTGTTCAAATCCGGACCATCGCCGCGCCCGCTTCAGCGGACAGCGCGCGGTCAAAAGGGAAGGAAATCCCAGATGTGGCCGCCGGCGTAGAGGTCGATACCGAGAGCGGTTTTCAGAATATAGAGGCCGACCAGCACCACGATGATGATCGGGACGGCAATATAGAACAGGAAAAGGAGAGTGGTCAGGATATTGGCTTTCCGCCTCCGCTCGAACTCGACCTGCCTCGTCTCTTCGCGGCGATCCCTTCCCAGAACGAAAACAAAGTAGAATCGCGCGAAAAAGAAGGGAATCACTCCCCTGATGTTGAGCGGACGCTCGGTGTGTGTGCGGCTCGTAATGACCGCCTCTTCTATTGCGAAGAGCTGTTTCGGGGTGAGGGTCTCGCGCACCGCCGGTTCGATGCAGTCGATGGTGTGATGCGTGAAGGCGTCGACCTCCCTGCTCGCCCTTCTCCTGCTCGGCGCTTCGACCGCCATCGGCCCATCGCTCCCCTGCTGAATCCTGCAAAACAACCCACACGAAACCGCTCCATCCCTATCGTCAGAATGGGTGTGGTACTGTACGAAATACCGCTCACTCCTCCCCCGGCGAGCCCTCATTCAGAGGGTGGCACTTCTGACAGTTCCCCATCCCCAGCGGATCGGCCGGGTCCTTCTCCTTGAGCCGGTGGCAGGTAATACAGAGTCCGTGCATGGCAACCTTGTACCCGGCTGCGAGGTGGCTGTACCCCTTGAGGGTCTGCTTCTCGATCCCCACCATGTTCTCCCGGTGGCAATCGATGCACGCCTTGGCTGTCTCGGCGCTCTCGGGCATATCCGGATCGTGGCAGGTCGCACACGAGTCATCGCCCCCATGCCGCTGTTGGTGAGCGTCGTGATCGAAGATCTCGGTGAAGGTCCCCATGTCGCCGTGGCACATGTAGCACGCCGTTGAGTTGTCACCCGGAAGGCTCAGATGGTGGCACTTGATGCACGAGGCATCACCGCCGAGCTCCTGCTTGTGCTTGTCGTGGGGAAAGTCGACGGCCTCGTTGGCGCGATTGCCGTCGATGCGGAGCGTGGCGCGCAAGGGGTCGAGGCCGATGGTTGCCTTCACCGGGACGGCGATCGGCCGGAAGGCGCCCGTCGCTTCCTGCTTGAGGCAGAGCCACGCGACCGGGATGATCAGCAAGGTGATGAAGATCGCCCTGATGCCGCCTCGCCCGAGGAAAACCGTCCGCGCCTCGTCGCGCGACCAGAAGACCGGGATCGGACCGTCGGCGCCGTCCAGATGGGGCGCCTCGTCGTCATCGTGGTGGCCTTCTTCCTCGGGCGCGTCGAAGATGGGAAACCGCTCCACGAGGAAAAAGAAAATCAGCCCTGCTGCAGAGAGCACACCAAAGCTGAGGATGTACTCGCTCAGGTTGGGAAGGTAAATCTGTCCCGCCGACCGGAAGTAGCCGACGATGCCCGTGTCGAGGCGGTGCATCAAGAGCCCGATCAGGGCCGCGATCGACGCGACCATGAGCCAGGGCACCTGCTTTCTGAGTTTCGGCACTGCAAGGATCGCGATCGGCCCGATCGCCTGGAGCAGAATCTCCACTCCGAAGACGGCGCTCTCCCACGAGGCGTCAGCACCGAAAACATAGTTCCACTTCCCGTGAACTGTGAGGTCGATCACCTTCACCACGAGGTAGATCAAAAGAATCACGGTCTGCACCTTGGCGAGTTTTCCCAGAATCACCATGTCGGTCTTGCGGCCGTAGAGCCACGCACAGGCGAGGGAAACAAAAATAATGAGAGCCAGCCCCGCGCCCATGGCGGAGAGGAAAAACTCGGGCGGCAGCCACATGGTGTGCCAGAGCGGATGGAGCCGCGTGGGCGACGCGAGGAAAAGCGACCCCAGCGAGCTGTGGTGCATGGTCGACAGCGTGATGCCGAGGATCACGAAAGGGAGCATGATCTCGTGCATGAAGTGGGTGAACTTGTTCAGCCGGAACCGCTCGGTGATGATCGGCACGAGCTCGAGCGCCGTGATGCTCCAGTAGCACGACACGCACCAGAAAACCTCGAACAGAAAGGAATGCGGGTTCCACATGAAGAGCGGGTGCCACCCGCGATGGGGCAGCCCCACGTCGAAGACGAGCGCCGTCAAGCTCGACCCGTAACCGAGAAAACCGATCACGATCGAAAGCCGCGCCACGGGCCGGAACCGGTCGAGCTGCAGAATATAGATCACCGAGGCGAGGACGAAACCGCTCGTGGCGAGCGCCGCGCCCGCTATCATGTTGAAAATCTTCCAGAGCCCCCAGGGCAGGGAGTCGAGCATGTTGGTCGACGCGCCGAGGCCGAAGGCGAAGCGGCCCACGCCGACGACGAGGCCCGCGATGGCGAGCACCCAGAAGAGGTCCTTGATCCGCTTGAGGGCGAAGGTGTTCATCTCACTTCCCCTCCCCATCATCGATCGGCGGCTCGACGATCCTGAACATGGGATCGACAGTGTCGCCGCTCTCCGCCTCGGTCTCCTCGGCCGCCTCCATCTCCTGGCGCCGCTTCTCGGCCATCAGCTTGGAGCGCCGTCTGAAGAGCCATGTGCCGAAGAGCCCGGTGAACACTCCGAGGAACTGAAACGGCGTGACGAGCACCCAGTCGTGGATCGAGTCGGGGATCGACTCCCCCTCGGCCATGCGGGGCACGGCGCGCTTGGCAAACTCTTCTTTGGTCGGCATCCGCAAGGGCGCGCCGAGAGGCACGTCGGAAATGTACATCACCGACGTGCCGCCAAACTCGTGCTCGCCGAAGATGTGATCGATGTAGAGATCGGGCTTCTCGCGGATCCGGCGCCGCGCCTCCTCGATCAGCTTCTCGCGCGGTCCGAAGATCGTCGCCCCCGTGGGGCAGATCGACGTGCACGCCGGCATGCCGCCCGCCACGCGGCACTCCTCGTTCATCTTGCACTTGCGCACGTAGGGGAGCGGCTCCTCGTACTCGTAGCGGGGGATCATGAAGGGGCAGGCCAGCATGCAGTAGCGGCAGCCGATGCACTTGGACGCGTCGTAGACGACCGGGCCGTCGGGCCGCTTGACAAAGGCGCCCACGAGGCACGCCGACACGCACGAGGGCTCGACGCAGTGCATGCACTGGCGCCGCACCATGGTCCACGTGCCGCTCTTCTTGCCCGGCGTCTTCACGATCGACGTGAGCCGCTGGCCCGAAAGCCCGTCGCCGGCCTTAAAGTGGGCGGGGAAATCGTGGGAGAGCTTGTTGACCTGGACGCAGGCCTCGACGCATCTCTCACAGCCGATGCACTTGGTCACATCGGTGAGGATGCCCTTCATCATCGGTTTCTTGTCGGATAGGGCTCGGCTCATTTTGCGCCCTCCTCCCGTTTGCGGGCCATCCATTCCTCGTGTCCCTTCACCCCTTCGGCGGGCAGTCCCCAGTCATCGAAGAAGGCGTCCCATGTGCGCGGGCCGCACTCGAGCTTCTCGTGGCAGCCGACGCAGACCGTTTTGTACGCCTCGCCGAGAGCACGCGCCTCCGATCCCTCGGCCGCGCTGCCCGGAACGGGGCCGCTCTCGCCGTGGCAGTTCGCGCACGACTGCAGGCCGAGAGCGCTCTGCGCCGTGCCCGGCCGCGCGAGCCACTCGGTGACCGGAACGCCATCCTTCATCATGGTGTTGTGATGGCACTCGCGGCACGACAGGCTCAAGCCAACGGCGTGAAAGCGATGGTCCCACCAGAAGAAACGCGACTCGGGATTTTTCTCCTCGTGGATGAAAATCGCGAGCTCCGCATTCTGGTTCTCCATGCTTTCCCAGCAGGCGAGCCCCGCGCCCTTGTCCTCGTGACAGCCGATGCAGTTTGTGGCCATCGCCTCGGGCAGCCCCGGGATTCCCTCGAAGTGGCCCGCGCCGTGACAGCTGTGGCAGGCGGTGTGCGGCTCGGTGGGAATGTCGGTGTGATGGCACTCGTTGCATTCCCATTCCTGATACTCGGCGTGGCGCTTGTGGCTCCAGATGATCGGCCTCTCGCGGCCCTTGGTGAGCAACGATGAGTCAGGCTTGTGGCAGTCGGTGCAGTAGACGGGCATGGTGGACGTGTACTCGGCCGAATCGACGCTGTGGCACTCGGCGCAGCGGGCGTGGATTGCCTGCTCCATGCTGAGAGGCTCACCTTCGGTGAGAAGAGGCTCACCTTCGTCGGCGCCTTCCGGTTCCTTCACAGCCAGCCCCGGGTGGCAGTCGAGGCAGGACCGCGCGTCATTTTCGGGATTGGCCACGGTGTGGCATGTGTGACACTCGCCATGCTTTGCGGTCTCGTGCTCGGCGATCCCCGTTGCGATCTCGAGCCCCTTGAGACTCGCCGGAATGTGGCACACGCTGCACGAACGGTACTCGCCGTCCCACGCCGCGGAACTGTCCTTGTGGTGACACCGCACGCAGTCCATATCCATCTGGCGCGCGTGAACACGGTGGTCCCATTCGACAAGGCCGTGGCTTCCCGAGAAGCTCTGGGCGTGGCAGTCGCGGCACCCGATTGGCCCCTGCTCCATCGCCTTGTGGCAGCCGTCGCACTTGGCGTGAAAGATCTCCATGGCGGGCGGGCCGTCCTGGCCCGAGTACTTCTTCTCCTCGACGTCGGAGAAGAGGCCCGCGAGGAGCAGGGCGTCCTCGTTCGACTGGAGCGCGTGACACTCGGTGCACGGCTTGGGATTGGTGATCCCCTGCCGTTCCGTGTGGTGGCACACCGTGCAGTTGCCGATCTCCTTCATCCTGGCGTGGAGCTCGTGATTCCAGACCACGTCACCGATGCGGGCTTTCAGGGTCTGATCGGGTTCCGCCGCCGGCCGGACGAGCATGCCGCCCGCGCCGAAGATTAGGAGCACCCCGATCGCGCCCAGAAGAAGCTCGACTTTGATCTCTTTGCCTCGCAATGCTACGATCCTCAATCAAGAG
>CAYXGI010000056.1:0-33168 GCA_964464495.1 uncultured Phycisphaerales bacterium | reverse complement strand
GAACCGAGGCTCTTCACGCCATCAACCTTCTCAATGGGAAGGGTGTTCTGACCGAGCGCAATGCCCACGAGCAGAACAGCAAACAGAACAGACAAAGTGACTTTCTTCATGATCAGGGCCCTCCATGCAAAAACGTGAAAACGGGATTCACCATATCGAGAACCACACGGAGTCTCGATGACTGTCTTGAGTTCAGGAGATTAGGCTTTTGCTCGGTGGATGGGACCCGGCTGTGTGGCCGCACCATGCCCGCTCGGAGTATTCCATCAATCAGGCAGTGCGGTTCGGATCAAGGTGAGGTGAAGAAAACGCTGACTCAAAGGTGCTGGAATCGAGAACCCTGCGTTTCCCGAATCACGTCCCTCGTTACACCAGATTGGTAAATATACCTAAGTATGTTCCCCGAGTTAAGAACAAATTCTGTCGCTGAGCGTGATTCCCACACACTGTGTCGAAGTGAGTTTCATCGAAAACAACCGGTCGAACGAATGGGTCAGGAGACCACGGCGTTCATCGAGAGGTCGATCGGCGTGATCGATCCGTTGACCAGCCAATCGGTGATCGCGCCCTGAATATACCAGGTGTAGGCCACGGCGCCCGGGCCGCAGTTGAACGGGAAGATGACATAGTCACCGGTATAGCTGTAGCTGAAGGGGATCTTGAAACAGCCGTTCACGTCCGGGCAGGTCGTTTTGCCGATGCCCCCATACCAGGTCGGCTTCGATTTCCAGTTGAAAAAGATACCGCCCTGCGGGCTCATCTCGTTCATGCGAAGGAGGAAGTTGTTGTAGCTCCCTTGTGCCCAGGTTCCGACGCAATAGAGACCTGTGTTGTTGCCCTGCATGTAGGGATAGGGGTGGTAGGCGCAGCCGTCGGACGGATCGGAGGCGCCCATGAGTTGTGCGCGGAAAGACGCCCAGGGAGCGGACGGATAGCCGAACCAGTAGGTGCCCACATAGTTGCCAGCGCTGTCGATGATATCGAAGGCGTCCGTCGTCCCCGTATCGCCGTTGCCGCCAACCAGCGGGGGGCGGGCCAGGAGAGGACCGCATGTGATCCCGGGTGTCCTCAGCGAATAGCCGAGGCCGATCTCGTATCCCAGCAGGAATTCATAGCCGGTTTCTTCGAGATCGACGGTGATGGCCCAGGCCCAGTACCCCGGGGGAAGATTGGTGGCGTCGGGAAGGCCCGTGAAGGCAAAACCTGCCTCCTGGACAATCGACGCGTCGCCCCAGCCGGTGCAACTGTCATAGTAATACATGTTCCAGTCGATACCGCCGACGGTCGCGTCGGTCGCGTAAGCGAAGCGGAATCCGTCGACGACCTCGTCAGGCATCAGATTGCCCTGGTCGACGAGCTTTCCCCAGTCGAGCCACATGTAGCCGACCGTCATCGAACTGAACCACCCGGAACCGGCCCAGTTGTCCCAGATGACCCTGCCGTAGCGGGTGTTGCCGAGGCTCTTCACACCCTGGACCTTTTCGACAGGCATCGTGTTCTGGGCAAGTACAGCCCCGGCCAGCAGAAAAACGGTAATTGTGAACAATGTCATCGTTTTCATGGCAAGCACCCTCCAATATCTCGTTACGGTCGTTGAACCCTCCGATGCGGGCACAATCCCGCCCTGCAAGGAAAAACGACAAATCAGCCCGCGCTTTTCAAAATGGGCTCGGATTTTTCAGAAAATCTTCCTGTCGGGGTGGTTCACGGCCATTCCCGTGGCCGTGAGCATGGAATTGAATGAAATTCCTCGGTGGGTTTAATTCCGGCTCGCGCGCGGTCGACCGCGCGCAACGTCAGGCCGAATTCGTGTCCGTGGCGGAATCGGCGTAGAGCCGGCGCGCGTAGTTCATCAACTCGATCGCCGGCTTGACCCGGCCGAAGGGAGCGGAGAGCCCGAACCCCTGCACGTGAGGGAAAATCTCGGCGATCTGCTCCCTGGCCACGTCGAGGCCCACCTTCTTTTCCTCGTCAACGCTGCCCGCGGCGCGCATCCGCGCCATGGTCTGCTCCGGGATCGACACGCCCGGCACCTCGTGCTGGAGGAACTCGGCGTTCTTGAGCGACTGGAGCGGCCAGAGGCCGGCCACGATAGGAATCGGCGTAACGCCGTGCTCCGTGAGATAGGCGTGCGACTTCTCGATGAACTCGAGGAGCGCCGCGGGATCGAACACGGGCTGGGAGATGGCGAACTCGGCGCCGGCGTCGACCTTCCAGTAGAAGCGTTCGACCTCGAGATCGACGTTGACCGCCGTGGGATTCACACCCACGCTGATCAGGAAACCGGTCGGTTTGCCGATGGAGCGGCTGCCGAGATCGACGCCCTGGTTGAGCGACGCGGCGAGGTTGGTGAGGCCGATCGAGTCGACGTCGAAGACAGGCGTCGACTTGGGGTAGTCGCCCATCACGGGCGGATCGCCGGTGAGAAGGAGGAAGTTGGCGAGGCCGAGCGCGTAGGCGCCGAGAAGGTCGGACTGCATGCCGAGCAGGTTCCGGTCGCGGCAGACGTAGTGGATGATCGGCTCGATGCCCACGTCCTGCAGGATCTTGAGCGTTGTGGCCAGAACGCCGACACGCGCCGACGCACGCGGACCGTCGGGGATGTTGACCGCGTCGAATCCGGCTTTCTTGGCCTTGCGCGCCTTGTCGAGCACCTTGGTCATGTCCCAGCCGCGCGGCGGGGTGAGCTCGAGGGTGTAGATCGGCTCGCCGTCGGCGATTTTCTTGCCGAGCTCCGACTTTGCCTCGAGGGGGATCGTCTCGACCTCGGCTGAGTGCGGCTTGGCGACGATCCGCTTGGAACGCTCCTCGCGGGTGTGCTGTTTCATGCGCACCACCGACGCCATCGCCTTGATGTGCTCGGGCGTGGTGCCGCAGCACCCGCCGATGAGGCGCGCGCCGGCGCGGATGAACCGGTGGGCGTACTTGGCGAAGTAGTCGGGCGACGAGAGATAGAAGACACGCCCCTCGACGCTGCGCGCCTCGCCCGCGTTCGGCTGGATCGCCAGGGGCAACTCGGTGTGCTCGGCCATGATCTCGAGCGTGGGCATCATGTCGTGGGGACCCACCGAGCAGTTGATGCCCACCACGTGGGCGCCCCATTTTTCGAGACGCGTGGTGAAGGTCTCGGCCTCGGTGCCGAAGAAGGAGTGCCCGTCGGCGCTGATCGTCATCTGGGCCACGATCGGCTTGTCGCTCACCGATTTGACCGCCTTGATCGCCTCGCCGATCTCGCTCACGTCGCCGAAGGTCTCGAGCATGAAAAGGTCGACTCCGCCCGCGTCGAGCGCCGCGGCCTGGGTCTTGAACGCCTCGCGCGCTTCGTCGAGAGACACCTTGCCCCAGGGCTCGATCCGGATGCCGAGCGGGCCGATGGCGCCGGCCACGAAGACCTCATCCTCCGCAGCGTCGCGCGCGGTGCGCACCGCGATCTCGGCGCCGCGGCGGTTGATCTCGACGACCTTGTCTTCCAGATGGTGCTTGACGAGCTTGAAATGGTTGGCGCCGTAGGTGTTGGTCTCGATCACGCGCGCGCCGGCGCGCAGATATTCGAGATGAACCTTGCGGACCGCGTCGGGGTCGGCGAGGTTGACCTCGTCGAAGCAGCGGTTGAGGAAGACGCCCCCCTCGTAGAGGCGGGTGCCCATGGCGCCGTCGCAGAGCAGAACCTCATCGCGGATCGTTTCCAGGAAATTCTTTTTCATCGTGACTCCGTGACGACGAACGGTCGATTTTTTTTACTTCTTGCTCTTGATGATCCCCGACTGAATCCACTTGGCTGTCATCAGGAGGGCCACGGGCGAAATCATCGCGATGAGACCGTAAATGAACCAGAGGGTCTGAGGATTCTGCGGTCCCATCTGCGGGATGAAGTTGCTGAGGAACCAGCCCGAGTAGAAACCGGTTACCATCTTGGTCATGAACCACGGGAACTGGGCGATTCCCATGTAGATCCCGGTCTTGCCTTCCGGAGCCAGTTCGGCGACGTACTGGAGAAAACGGGGCTGCCAGATCGCTTCACCGATCGACATGATCAGGATGTATGACAGAAGCAGTATGGGATTGGGCGGCAGCGCCAGAAGGAAGGTGGGAGCGGCCATGACCAGAGATCCCACGATCATCATCTTGAAGACATTGGCCTTTGCCGTGAGCGCGGCCACGAGCGGGGCGAGGATGAAGATCAGCAAGGGGTTGATGTTGGTGAAGAACTCGAACCAGTCTCCCACCCACGTTCCCCCGAAAGATCGATTGATGTAGTAGGGAAGCGTCAACCAGTTGTGCGCGAACAGGGTCTGCACGGGGATGAGAATGAAGACGAAGAAAACGAAGGGTCCATTGTTGAAGGGGTGATCGGGCCGCACCTTGAGGAAGATCATGATCCCCGCGAGCGCGAAGAGGATGATCCCCACGATCCAGGCTCCGAAGCTCGCCAGGAAGCCGAGGACCCGGGCTCCGAGGGGCACCTGGTAGACGAGGCCGAGCTTGTCCTGCATCTCCTTGGTAGTGTTCTGGAGGGCTTTTATCGAGGAGGAGAGATAGGTCAGGTTCGAATCGAAGCTCTTCTTTTCCTCCTCCTTGTCGACGAAGATCCCCTTGATCCAGTCGAGAGCGTTTTTGACCGCCTCTTCGATCGATTCCATGAAGCCCGCTTCCGTCTCTAGCGGAGCGAGAGAAACACCCGTTTTAAGGGCATAGTCGGCATCGGCGAGTAGCTTGGCCGTGATGATCTCTGACGCCGACTCGCTGCTCGTCTCTTTCAATAGGAGGGCCGCCTCTCCGGAGAACCGGCCGTTTTCGGCGATCAGCAGGGCGATGGGGCCGAGGGCGCCGTCGGGCACCGCGTCGGTGATGGCGTTGGCCAGGTCGTCGGCGTTTTGCTGATAGGCCTGGAGCTTCTGCCAGAGTTCCTGCTGGGCGACGGAAACGGCCAAACTTTTCAGCTCGTCCGGCATGGGGATGATCTCCTCGCCCGGCTGGCTGAACCTTTTTCTCAACCTCTCGACAATGTCCTTGTCCACTTCGGCCACCATGGAATAAGCGAGGGTCATTCCGAAGAGAGCGTGGGCGCGCAGCGCGTCGTTCAGGGACCCGAGGATCGTCTTGTCGGCGTCGAGCTTGAGGATCTTTTCCGATGCGGTCCGCATCTCGTTCACGTAGCGTTCCTGGCCGTCAAGGAAAAGCCGCAGGCAACTCATGGCGGTCGAGTCGAGAGTGCCGTCGAACTCTTCTTCCTTGCTCTCCAGGTCGATCCTGGTCTGGGACGAGAGGCTCTGGAGTTTGTCGAGAGCCTCGCCGAGAGAGGCGAGCTCGGCGGGAGGATCCTCGCCCTCCTTGGGCTCGATCTTCGAGAGGATTTTGACCGTCTCCTGGTTCTTCTCGATGATCGTGCTCAGCCCCTCGTCGGCGGTCAGGCGATCGCGCGTGTTGTAACCGTAGATAAAGCCGACAGCGCAGAGTATAGCCATGACAAAGGAGGCGATGAGGAGAGCGGCTCTTTGCCCCGTCCACTGGGGCTTCGGTTCGTCCTCCTTCGCCGCAGAGTCATCATCGGGGGTTGACTCTGATTCTTCCTTTTTCTTCTTGGCTTGTGCCTCCTTGAACATCTGGGCGGTCTTGTCTTCCGTCTTCTGTGTCAAGATCACGAAAACGGCCAGGACGGCGAGAAAGGTGAGAATGGTATAGACCCAGTAGACAGCTCCGATTCCGAGGCTCTGCCTGATGGGTGGAGAGATGATTCCGGAAACGAACGCGCCGAGGTTCATCAATGCGTAGATCACCGCATATCCCATGGTTGCAGTCTTCTCGTCGGTGAACTTCTTGATGCCGGCGTAAGAGGTCGGCTGGTACATACCGTAGCCGACGACCACGATCAGCAGCCCGAAGGAGAGCATCCAGAACATGGGAGACCCGAGGCCTTCCTCTGCTGTGAAGAACTGCTCCATGCTCGAAATGGACAGAAACACCCGGCCGAGCACCATCAGTCCGAGAGCGAGGAGCAGTGCTTTTCGGATCCCGATCTTGTCTCCCACGCCGCCGAGAAACAACATGGCCAGAGTGATGCCGGCCGTGAAGAAACTCATTATCAATCCGGCCCACTGATCGCTGAGACCGACGTTCTCCGACATGTACTTGCCCAGCACGGTGAGAACACCGAAGTAGACAAGCCCTTCGAAGAAGTAGGAGACGTTGATGCCCATGAGAGCTCTGGGCGCGTGGATGAGGTCGATGAAGGGCTGGGTGATTTCCTTCAGAGGATTCTTCTTCTCCTGGCCTTTATTGTCGTTGTTTTCTGTCATTTGTTTGTGGACCTCATTTCGAAGTATGCCGAGAGTTTTAGGAAAACAACAACTATACAGAAACCGCTAGCCGAGAAAAGAGCGGAAGATCCTTTTCTGGCAGGAAAACAATGGTTCCGATCTTTTCTCCCGGCCGGGGAATTGACAGGGACCGTATGCGATGTAAATATTGACGATCGCACCCGCCGTATAGAAGGCCTGGCACTGCGTGGCGCTTCTCAACTCAGTCCGTCCTGCCGCGGAGGAGAAAGATAAAATGATCAGCAAAAGGGAATTCTCGTTCTTGATGGCCACCAGCGTCTTCGCGCTGACCATCAGCGTCTTCGCGCTGGTATGTGTCTCTTGCGCCGGACCGTTCGTCGCCGCTGAGCGGCCTGTCACCCGCGTCGATCAGGTCGTCGACACGCTCCACGGGGTGGAGATCGCCGATCCCTACCGCTGGCTCGAAGATCAGGAGAGCCCCGAGACGCGCGCCTGGATCGATGCGCAGAATGCCTATACACGCTCGATCCTCGACTCTGTCTCCGGACGAACCGCCATCGAGGAGAGGCTCGGCGAACTGCTCAAGGTCGACGACATCAGCGTGCCGCGCGTGCGGGGCGAAAGATACTTCTTCTCCAAACGGCTCGCCGGTCAGGATCTCCACGTTCTCTACATGCGGCAGGGAATGGATGGAAGCGACGAGGTGCTCGTCGATCCCCATCCGATGAGCGACGACGGCATGGTGAGCGTCTCCTTCGCTGGAGTCTCGCATGGAGGCGAGGTGGTCGCCTACAACCTGCGCGAGGGCGGCGAGGACGAGACCGCGATCCGGTTCTTCGACGTGGAGAAGCGCTGCCTGCTCGATGACTCTCTGCCCAGGGCGCGCCACTGGGGCATGGCGTTTCTGCCTGACCTGAGCGGTGTCTACTACGTGCGGTACACCGATGAAGGGCCGCGCGTCCTTCTCCACACCATGGGCACGGGGAGCGCGCTGGGGGAGGAGATCTTCGGCTTCGGTCTCGGCCCTGAGAAACTGATCCGCATCCAGCTCTCCGAGGACGGGCGCTACCTGGCGATCGTGGTGAGCCACGGATCATCGGGCGCGCGCACCGATGTTTACTTGCAGGATCTCGTCGAAGAGGGGCCGATCGTACCGGTCGTGACCGACGTGGAAGCCCGGTTCAGCCCCACCGTTGAAGGCGGCACCCTCTATCTCCGCACCAACTGGGAAGCGCCCAACGGACGCATCCTGGCCGTCGATGCGGCCAATCCCGTGCGCTCCGCATGGCGCGAGGTGGTGGCCGAGAGCGAGGGCGTGATGCGCGGCGTCTCCATGGTGGGGGGGCGGCTCTTCGTGCGCTACCTGGAGAATGTGGTGTCGCGCGTGCGCGTCTTCGAGACAGACGGAACCCACGTGGGCGACATCGCCTTCCCCTCCCTCGGAACGGTGGGCGGCGTGTCGGGGCGCTGGACGAGCGACGAGGCGTTCTTTACTTTTCAGTCGTTTCACATCCCGCGGACCATTTATCGCTACGATGCAGGGAGCGGATCGATGGCGGTCTGGGCGCGGTCGGACACTCCCGTGGAGAGCGATGAGATCGAAGCCCGCCAGGTCTGGATCGTCTCGAAGGACGGGACGCGGGTGCCCATGTTCGTCGTCCACGCCAAGGGAATGGAACTCGATAGCTCACACCCGACGCTGCTCAGCGGCTATGGCGGTTTCACGGTGAGCCTCACCCCGCGGTTCAGCAGTTTCGCGGTCGCCTGGATCGAGAGCGGCGGGATCTATGCCGTGGCCAACCTGCGCGGCGGGGGCGAACTGGGTGAGGAGTGGCACCGCGGCGGCATGCTCGAGAACAAGCAGAACACCTTCGACGACTTCATCGCCGCGTCGGAGTGGCTCATCGCCAAGGGGTACACGAAACCGTCCCGGCTCGCCGTCATGGGCGGGAGCAACGGCGGGCTGCTCGTGGGCGCCGTGATGACGCAGAGGCCCGATCTCTATCGGGCGGTGATCTGCACCTACCCGCTGCTCGACATGGTGCGCTACCACCTCTTTCTCGTGGCCCGGTTCTGGGTGCCCGAGTACGGCTCGTCCGAGGAGAAGGAACAGTTCGCCTACATCCGCGCCTACTCGCCCTATCACAACGTGACCAAGGGGGCCGACTACCCGGCCGTGCTCTTCGTGACCGGCGACTCGGACACGCGCGTGGCGCCGCTCCACGCGCGCAAGATGGCGGCGCTTCTCCAGGCGAGCACCGGGTCGGGCGCGCAGAGTCCGATCATGCTCCTCTACGACACCAAGGCGGGCCACGCCGGCGGCATGCCAGTGAGCAAGCAGATCGAAACAATGGCCGACGAGCTCCAGTTTCTGAAGATGGTGTTCCCGGAATAATTATTCCGGGAACTAATATGCGCGGGAGTTGCGCATCTCGATGGTGCGGTTGACCTTGGTGGCGCGCTTGCTGGTGTTGCCCGTGGGCCAGAGAACTTTCACCTTTGCTTCGGTCACATCGTGGCCGAGGCCGAAATGGAGCACGTAGCCGTTCTGGCTCGTCGTGCCCTGCCCCACGCGCATCTCGCGGGTCTGGCAGAGTCCGTCCGGGGTGGTGACCGTCACGCGGCTTCCCACGCCGAAGTGGTTCTGCTTCTTTCCGGCGAGCCGCACCCTGAGCCAGCTGTTGTCATTCCCCTGGTTCCGGTGGAACGCGACGCCCGAGCTCGATCCGACGGCATGGTCGAGGTCGCCGTCATTGTCCATGTCGATCCAGGCCTGGCCCCATCCATTGAACACCACCGACCGCGATCGGAAAGTGACCGGCTCGAAGAAGCCTTCCCCGTCGTTCTGGTAGAACATCGAGGGCGCTCCCACGTAGATGGCCGTGATGAAGAGGTCGAGATCGCCGTCATTGTCATAGTCGGTTAGGGCCGGATCGGAGTGGGTCTCCTGGAATCGGATACCGCGGCTGCGACGCTCGTCGACAAAGGTGTAGCCGCCCTCCTTGCCCGAGTTGATGTAGAGCATGGAGAGGTTGGAGAAACCCTGCGTGATGAACCGCGGATGAGCGAGGTTGGCGCAGAAGAGGTCGAGGTCTCCGTCATTGTCCACGTCGCCCCAGCAGGAGCCGATCGTGTGTCCGAAGGATCCCTTCTGCTCGAGGCCGTGCAGTTCGCTGTCGGGGGCGATGTCGGTGAACAGGCCATCCCCGTCGTTCCGCCAGAGCTGGTTGGCCAGGAGGCGATAGTTGGAGACGTAGATGTCGCGGTCCCCGTCGTCGTCGTAGTCGGCGCAGGTGACGCCGCGGCCCACGAGCGAGCCGCTGGTGCGGATCCCCGATGACTCGGAAACGTCGGAGAAGGTGCCGTCCCCGTTGTTGCGGGCCAGGAGGTCGGGATGGCCCTTTGGGTAGGGATTCTCGTAAGGTGCCAGGTAAAAGTCGAGCCACCCGTCGTTGTCGATGTCCATGGCGGCCGCGCCGTCGGGCGAGGCACCCACGACGAGCTTGTCGAGGCCCGCGTCCTTCGTCACGTCCTTGAACACGAATTTCTTTCGCTTTCCGAGGTTTTGAAAGAGCGAAGGGTGGGGATGGGCCGTGACCAGGATGTCAAGGCGGCCGTCATTGTCGAAGTCGGCAAAGAGCGCGCCCGTCCCGGTCCTCGTCAAGCCCGCCTCCTTGGTCACCTCGACGAAGCGCTTGCCCTTTTCATTGCGAAAGAGGCGGCCGCCGAAGCAGAGATCGACGAATCCGTCATCGTTGTAGTCCGCGGCCGCCACGCGGCCCGAGTTGAGTTTTCCCAGGCCCACCTCGCCGGTGGCATCCTCGAAGAGCGCTCCCGGCTCGGTCTCGCGTTCGGCGAGAGGATTGTCGGGCGCGTCGAAACGATTGCTCAGCGCGCAGGCGAGGGCCAGGTCCCAGTACTCGTGGTCGCTGTTGACGTCGCACCTCTCGCGCTTGGCGAGAGGATCGTTGATCGTGACCGCCGCGGCCTTGGCCCCTTCCCAGGCGAGCTCGTAGGCCTCGGCAGCGAGCTCGACCGCACGGGGCGGCGCCTGGTTGGCGCGCAGGAAACCGCGCGCATAGTGGTGGCAGAGGTGGTGGCGCACCGTGCTGTTGCCTCCGGCCGCGTCGAGTTTCTCGTCGAACCAGTCCATGATCTCCTGGGCACCCTCTGCGTCCCCTTTGATGAGCCGGCCCATGAGAACCCTCGATGCGGGAACAGCCATGTTGGGCGAGTCGCGAAAGGCATTCATGAGCGGCGACCAGGCCTTGAGGTTGTAGTCGGCATTGAAGTTGGCCCAGCAAGTCATGTAGATGATGTTAACGATCTTGCCGATCGGCTGACCCACGCCGGGAACATTGCCGTCGGGCGAGTAGCCTGCCTCGTCGAGCGCCACGAGCTCGGCCGCGGCTTCTTCGAACTGGCGGCTCCCGGCGAGCGCGAAGGCGAGGTAGGCGCGCGCCGCCGGATCTTCGTCGTCCGCTTCGAGCCGGGTCCGGGCGAGCTCCTCGAGCTTGTTCCAGTTCTCACCGTCGAGGGCGGCCTTGGCCTCGGCGGCAAAGTCCTCGGATTGCGGTGGCGCACTATCTATATCTGCCTCGGCCGGTCCCATGAGGGCGAAAACCACGGCCAGTGAAAGGATTGCGGCTCTCTGCGCGAAAGCGGATGCCATGGCGGCTCCTTTTGAAAACGGAAAACGGGGGAATCATGTTACTATACTGGTCGGCACCTACCACAAAAAAGGAGGATCGATCATGACACAGCTCATATTGAAAACAGCATTACTTACTATGCTCTGCGTCTTGAGTCTCGCGTCCGACACAGGAGCTACAGAGAGGTACACCTGGAACGGACCGTAAAGCGTGACCACCGATCCGAACCAGACCTACGGATTCGATCCTGCCATGGTGCAGACCACGGCGGGAAATTTCTTCGCGCTCATGGCGGGAACGGTCAGCGGTGGAGGCGGCGTCTATCTGCTGAGTTCATCGGACGGGATCACCTGGGGTTCTCCCACCTACGTCATGTCGGGTTGGGACGAGTGCGACATCATCCAGGGCTTCGACGGTTTCCTCTACGCGGCGATCAGCAATGGCGGCGGGGTCGAGATCTGGAGAGGCAATTCCAACGGGACGGGCTGGACCTTCTGGGGGCAGGTCGTGTCGATGGGAGGCGGCCAGCAGTACTGGACCGGATCTGTCTGCCAGGCGCCGGACAGCAGGTTCTATTGCGCTTTCATGGACCATGACGGAACGAGCCACCATGTCTACGTGTCGAGTTCGAGCGACGGTACGACGTGGTCGTCGAAGGTCCTCGTTCCCGGGCCCGGATCGGGACATTACTTCGATCCGAACATCGCCGAGATCAACGGCGTTCTCTACGTGGTCTACAACTCGTACGACAACTACGAGATGTGGTTCTGCTCGTCGACCGACGGCGGACTGAACTGGAGCAGCCCCTCCCAGATCACCAGCGGCGCGAGCACGAGCGCCCACACGGGACCGTCGATCGCCGAGGGACCGGACGGTGCGATCGTTGTCGCCTACGGCACGGGCACCAAGGGACTGGCCATCTCCGAATCGCACGACAGCGGCGCAACGTGGACCGAGTCGCAGGCGCAGTCGGCCGGATACACGCCGTCGATTGTTAGGGGCCAGGACGGCCGGCTCTGGATCATCTACGCCGATGTGGTGAGCAGCGCGTGGGAGGTCTACACGACGAGCACCACTCTTTCGGCGCCGCTCACCGCGGACAGGCACTTCTTTTCCGGAAGCGCTCCGGCCACGGTCAATTTCAACCTGAACGCGGGTTCGGGATATGGGGGAAGAAATTTCCTGATCGCCGGCAGTCTCAGCGGCACCCATCCCGGAACGCTCCTCCCCGGCGGCCTGGCCACGATCCCACTGAACCGCGACTGGTTCACCAACTGGATCATCGCCAACCTGCAACTTCCAGTGTTCGCCAACTTCTGGGGAACGCTCGACGGATCGGGCACGGCCGTCGCGCCGATGAACGTCCCGACCATTCCCACGTGGATCGGCACGACCATGTATTTTGCCTTTGCGACGGCCAATCCCTGGGATTTCGCATCGAATGCCGTTGTCGTCGTCGTGGCGCCCTGAGAGTCGGCCTGTCCCGTGAACGCGACCCGCGTGGGGCGGGTTGCGTTCAGGGCGACGCGGTCACACGCTCGGCCCGGCCCAGAGCGCGGAGCTCGATCTTGAGTGCCGGCTTCTCTCCACCTGTCAGCCGGCAGCGCACTCTGACCGTGTGCGTCCCTTCGGCGAGATGCAGATCGCGGCGATCGAGTTTCAGACGACTTTGCTCATTCCACTTTTCGTCGAGGAGCCGCGCTTCGCCATTGCGCGTGTATTTGAGAATCTGACCGCTTTCGAGTGTCACGGGGAAGACGAGTGCTTCCCCATTATCGATCATTACCTCCAGTCCGCTCACCGTTGTATGCCCCACGGACTGCATGATGAATTGCAGGTCCTGTGCTGCGCCGGGATTCTTGATCTCGAGCAGGGCCGACAGCCGCTCGCCGGGACGCGCTCCGGCTTCGAGTCTCTGCTTGATCGATCGGACCGGGTGGAGATTCCACACACCCGGCTCGACCGTCTCTAGGTGAAACTCCTCCTCCACATCCTGGAGCCGCGCCTTCTGTGCGTCGGTGAACGCACCGCCGAGCCGGGCTTCCTCCCAGGTGCCGACAGCCGTGAGGATGGCGTCGCCCATGCCGTTTTGATCCACGATCGCCGCGTTCGTGCAGAGTGAAAAACCGGCATCGAAGCCCGCGGCGCGCGCCAGCAGCCATTCGGCATCTTCGAGGCTCGTCGAGGGCGTCATGTTGAACCAGCCGAGCATGGCGGGCATCAGGTTCCGGCTGTAGAAGGCCTGGTTCATCAGGCGGTACTGGGTCTGGCTTTCGCGAAAGCCCGCGTACCAGGGCTCACCCCAGTTCATGCGGGTGTAGATGTGCCAGAAGTAATGTCCCGGATTGCTCGCGTCGTTGATGACCGCTCCCTGCAATTCGCCCGAGAGGCAGTCGAACCACTTCTTCACGAACAGAGTGCGCGCGTACTGTCCCATGCCGCTCGCCCAGCATCCCTCCAGACCGTCGAAGGAGATCTGTCGCAGTCCGGTTTCGTTGAAGAGTCGCGCAATGGTGGCCGCCATCTCGGCCTGCAAGGAAGCGTCGGCCAGAAAAACCCTGTACCCGTGATCGATCAGCTTGGCCACGGCCTCACCCTTGGCGTGGGCGGAGGCGGCGGTTCCGAAAGCGCCGCGCGCGCAGCCCTGCAGGTGGGGCTGCCGGTCGTGCGACACCGACTCGTAGGTGATCAGTTCCTTGCCCACCATCACCGTGCGGAGTGTGTTGTTCTTCATCTGATCGAACCAGGTTCGATCGTCGATCGGGATCGTCGTTGCCGACCCATCGATGTCGGCGGTGAGGCGACCGGCGCCCACCCTGGCGAGCCGCTCGTCGGGAACCGGCGTCACGTAGGGATCGTTGGTGGTGATGAAGTTGGAGAGCGTGTGAACGCCGAGGCGAACGCCCTGCGCCTTGGCCTTCTCCACGCAGCGCTTCAGGCCCGCCCAGCCGCTGGGGAACTGCGCGGCGTTGAGCTTGAAGTGGCCCCACGTTTCGAAAGGGCCCCCGTGGTAGAGGTACATCAATCCCGCTCTCCGGGTGAGTGCGATCGCGTCGTCGATTGTCTCCTCGCCGAAGCCGACGATCAGATAGGACGCGGTGGCCATGGGCGATCTCTTTCCCCAGACTCCGTCGATTTCGGGGTGGGGGAGGCCCTCGGCCAGCTCGATCGCGCCGATCGTGTCGAGTGCGTCCTTCGCCTTGCAACCGAAGAGACCGATCCGGCTGCCGACGACCCCTCCGTCGTCGTAGGCGGGAGCGACGTACTTTTCGTGCCCCCAGTTCTCGATGATCCGGTCCTTGCGTCTGTCGCGCGTGTAGGCCTGGAGAACGCTTCCGAAGTCGGTCGGTCTCGCCGTGTTTCCCCGAAAGAGCGTCTTGCCTCTTTTTTTCTCGTCGACATCGGCAAAATCGGATCCCTCGAAGATGCTGTACATGGGCATCACGTCACTGTCACTCTCGGGGTAACCGCCCAGTGTCTTGACGTTCAGCGCCTGGATACCGAGGGCGAACCGGCTGTCTCGCACGACGCCCACCGTTTCACCCACGCATTCGGCGATCGTTGTGGGGAAAGGTCCCCAGACGATCAGGTCCGCCCCATCGGGAGGATCGACCTCCGTCACCTCGAACGAGAGGTGGGAGGGCCCGCACTCGGCGCGGATCGACACTGTGCATGAAGCGAAGTCGAGGGTAATCAGCTTGTGGTGAACGTGCATCTTGCTCGGCCGGTGCAGAGAGCGGTTCCTGCCGATCTGCAGCAGCGGAGCGGGCTGCGCGTTCGACAGGTAGTCGTGACCGGTCCCCTCGTCGATCAGTCCCGAAAGATGTCCCGTGCCGTCGACACGGATCGTGAATCCGGGCATCTCGAACGACGTCTCATCGACTGCGCCGGTCTCGACGCAAACGCACAGGGCCCAAAGGCAACCGAGCAGTGTCTTCTGGATCATGAGAATCTCCGGCAAAGTGGTTGATGTTGCCGGGCATGATAAATCACGACGAAGAGCGTTGGAAGGGTCCGGTCAGGGAACGATCAAGATGGGCGCCGCATTCGAGACGAACTGAACGTTCGGACCGAGAAAGAAACCGAAGTGGAAGACGGTATCGATCAACCCCGGATCGATCGGAGCCGACGTGACCACCCGGGCGTAACCCTGTCCCTGGGAATCGAGGAGTCCCTTGAAATTCCAGAGGGAGGGTGTGTTGGCGTAGAGCCATGTTTTTTTCGCGAAAGGGTCGTTGTTGATCGGGACATGAACACCCAGGAGCCACGTACCGGGCGAGGTGCCCGAAGCGGTGCCGACCACGACGTAGGGATCACCGGCAAAGTCGGGCCCCGCGTCGAGCTTGAACCAGACACTGTCTGCCGAGTGGCAGTGGAAGGTGCTCTTTTCAACCTGAAAATGGCGCCACTCGCGCACCGCATTGTTGATGAAAGGCAGAAAGGCGGCCGTCGCCGCCAGGTTGCCCGCCTCGTTCGGATGGGAGTCGCTTCCCGACTGCACGTATTCGTCCTTGAGCGCACCGGGATAATCGGGATCGTTCGCCGGTCTGGCAAGGACATCGCCGAAGAAGTTGAAGACCGCCACGTTGTTGAGCCCTGTTTGCCAGCGGTACTTTTCGACGAACTCGCCCGTGAGCCAGTCGTTGAAGTCGTGGGCGTTCAGGCCGCACGTCTTGGTATAAAAGCTCTCCAGCTTGTTGCGCGGCGGCGCGGTGATCGGGACAAAAAGGGTGTCGGGGTGATTGCGGAAGATTTCGGCCAGACCGTTGTAGGCCGCCTTGTAGTTCCAGATCGTCTTTTTCCAGTGGATGGGGTCGCCCGGAGGGTCGCCTTCCTCCACGATGTCGCTCGAGTCGTAGCACGACTTGAACATGACGATGTTGTTCTTCATGTTCGGATCGGAGTAGTAGTGATCGGGTGAATAGTCGAAGGAGAGGATCTCGTCGAGCATGGTCTCGAACTTGGGCAGCCAGTGCTTGACCTTTGTGTCGTATCCGATCACGTCCACGCCGCGCGCGTCGTGAACCTCGAAGACGTAGTCATTCTGCGTCGGATCTTCGAGCGAAAGCCGCAGCTTGCCGATGTTTTCGTTGAGCCAGAAGATTCCCGTCGAGTTGTGGATGAAGATGATCCTCAATGTGTCGTCCCTCTGATGACCGGGCTCGAAACCTTGGGCTGTGAGAGGCGTGGCGAGGAGAAGTAAGAATGTAATGACAGAGAGAAAAAGGGTGCAACGAAGTGTCATGAAGATTCCTCTATCCGCGAATCGGGTGATTTAGATCCAGAGTTTAGGTATCAATATCATAGCATATAGAGAGTCAAAAAAAAGTGCGACTTCAGACTTTTCCTTTCGACGAGACAGGGCTAGGGCGCGAGGTAAGTAATTATGACTATTGGTATAGACTGGTTTTCAGACTAGGCCTCGAGCGCATCGATGAAGTTGCCCCCGTCGAGGAGATCCTTTTTTTCGAGACCGAACTCCGTGAGAAATCGATCGGTCACCGCCTCGGCGATCGGCCACTCCATTTCTTCCCGTCGCAGTCGGTGCGCCACCGTGTAGTCGATGACGGGCGCAAAGCTCCCCATGAAAAACCGGTTGGGCTGTGCCGAGCTGAGCCCTGTCGGTCCTTTGCGGCTCGCCCAGAGCGCGTCGATGAAGCAGAGCTGCTGCCTGGGGAAGACGACCTTGCCATCGATATCGAGCTTGCCGAGGATCTCGGGCGTCTTGTTGATGGCAAAGAGATAGTCGGTCCCGCCCTCGGCATGAGCGGGTCTCGGTGAGAAGGTGCCGAGGTGATTCTTCATGAGCATGGTGAACTGTCCGTAAGCGGTCGAGTGCCCCTTGCACAGGGCGATGTTGATCAGGAGATCGACCTTGCCCTCGACGAGGGGGCCGATGCAGGCGGCCTTGCGTCCACCACTCTTCCACGGCGCCGGCACCGCGGTCTCCACCTTGATCCCCTCCCAGAGGGCGGCCACGTTGACCTTTTCGGGCAGGCCCTTGAAAGGTGTCTTCTTGAGCATGTCGGCGCCGTGGCAGGAATCATAGATGAAGATGTTCGAGGCCTTGACGCCGATCACCTTGACGAGCACATCGCAAAACTTGGCCATCACCGCGCTGTGCGTCTGCTGCTGAAAGATGTTGTTCGTCTTGATCGCCACGATCGCGTCCTTCCAGCTCTTGGCCGGCGGCTTGACAAAGATCTTCTTCCAGGCGTCGCTGACGCGCGTCTCCTCGGCGAGCACGCACGCCATGCGGTCGATGTTCTCGCGCACCGCGTCGGTGTTCACCAGTTGCTCCTGCTTGCGCCAGGGGCAGACCTGGAGTTCTTCAGTCGTCATGGCCGAATCGTGAACGCCCACGACGCGCAGCCCGCTGAGATGGGGGTGGGGATCTTCGAAACCCTCGAAGGAGGGCGCCAGGCGGGGGATGAAAATCATGGGCGCTGCGCCGCCCGCAATGCTCCCGCCAATCGATCTCTTGAGAAAGCTTCGCCGCGTCACGGCGTGGTGTTTCATTGGTTTCGGCACGGTTTTCTCCCGGGAAAAGGGCTCTTGCGGCACTTATAGCAGTCGAGTCGGCCTCGCGCAAGGAGTCGGGGGTTTCTTGACGGCGGCCGTGACGAAGGGTAGAGTGGTTTGAGTTGACAGCCGGATCACAGGGCCTGGGCCAGGCTTCTGCGTCTCTTCGGCAGCCATTCAGCCGATTTTAATATGAAACGAACCGGACAAGAGCCCCGCCTCTTCTCGAATCCAGCCGTGCTGGTTCTGGTGTCAGTCCTCAGCGTGGCTGTTATTGCCCTGTGTCTTGCCTTCAGCGGAAGCGAATCTTTCGAACTCACTCTCAGCCGGCAACTCACCGCCGGCCGGCTTTTTGTCCTCGGGTGCTGCGCGCTCGGTCTCTCCCTGATTCTGATGCTTGTCTCCCGTGCCGGCCGGCTGTCGGCATTGCGGCAATCACAACGGTCGGCCGAAGAATCAGCCCAAGAACTCGAACGCGAAAGAAAACGCCGCACCGAAGCGGAGCGCAAGGCCCATCGAATCCTCGAGTCAGAGTCTTTCCTGGTCAAGGCCTCGCTGGGATTGATCAGCCGTGAAACCACGACCGAGGTGGTGCAGCATTTGGCTGACGAAGCGCTCCGTCTCTTCCAGGTTCGGTGGGCGGTCGTCGGCGCCTTTCCGGCGAACAGCCGCGAGCTGGAGATCATGGGCGCAGCGCGGCACGGCTCGGTCAAGGACGAGTCCCGTGTCAAGCAGCCGATCTCGGGCAAGGGGCTCTTTCGCAGCCTCTGGAAGGGCAACCTCGAGACGATCGTGTGCAACGATGTGGCGTCCCATCCGGATAGCGTCGGTTATCCGGAGGGACACCCCGATGTGAAGAAGGTCATCATCGTTCCTCTCGTCGACCCGACCATGGAGATGATCGGCCTCTTCATTCTCGGCGACAGGCTCGATGGACGGGATTTCACCGAGAACGATCGTTATCTTGCCGAACTGCTCACCCATTACGGGTCGGCGGCCGTGGCCCGCTCGCGCGCCGAGGAAGACCGCCGCAAGGCCGAGCAGCGGCTGCAGGACACGACGCGCGAACAGGTGGTGCTCATGTCCCACGCGTCGCGCCTGGCGGCTCTCGGCGAAATGGCCGCAGTCATGGCCCACGAGCTCAACCAGCCCCTGGGTAGCATTCGCAACTACCTTAGCGGAAGCATGGACGAACTGCGCCGGAAATTCGGAAGCGACGAACCGGTCCTGTCGAGCCTGGAAAAGATCCCCGGGCTCGTCGATCGGGCCGCGGGGATCATCAAGCGGCTGCGCGAGTTCGCCACCCTCGACGAGGACACGGTGCGGGCCGTCTCCATCGCCGAGGTGATCGAGAACGCCGTCGATCTTCTCAAGCCGCGCATGGAGCGGCTCGGCATCGCGCTATCCGTCGACGTGGCCCACGACCTGCCCTCTCCTCTCTGCGATCCTCTGAGTGTGGAGCAGGTCGTTCTCAATCTCCTGACCAATGCCTGCGACGCCATGAAACACAATGACGACCGGCGGCTCACCATCTCGGCCAGAGCCGGCGCCGGCGGCGAGACAGTCGAAGTCGCCGTGGCCGATACGGGGCCGGGCATCCCGGACGCGATGCAGGACCAGATCTTCGACGCCTTCTTCACGAGCAAGCCTCACGGAGAGCGGCTCGGGCTCGGCCTGTCGATCAGCCGGTCGCTGATCCGCGAATATGGCGGTGATATCGTGGTCCGCAATCATCGGGGGCCGGGATCGGTCTTCACCTTCCGCCTTCCGACCACGGCGACCGTCGACGGTCAGACTCCTGTTTCCGGCGAAATCGAGGTCCACGAGCCGGCCGGCTGATTCCCCACGAATACGTTCCAAGTGGTTGAGCCCGCGCAATTAGGGAAGATATGTTTATATATACTATTGTTTATTTTCCCTGCCCCGCAAAATGGACTTTCCTGTATAATTATTTCAACTAAAAGTAGAGTACCCTTTCAGCCTATTTGCACACGTTTCAACATCTCGATTCAAAGGAGGACCGAATGATGCGGCGATCTGTATTTGTTCTATTGGTATGTTGTTTCCTGTGTGCGGGAAGCTTGCTGGCCCAAGGCCTGGCTCCGCGCACGGTGGAGTTCGAGCGAAACTGGGGGGACCCGGGATTCAGTATCGTCTCGCAGTCCGCGTCCGGCCTCGAAATCGTTTTTTCCGTTCCCAAGATCGACTTCGATCAGAAAACCGTGGGCAACGAGGTCCTGACCACGGTCGCCATGCCCGGCGTGATCCTGCCCAACAACGCGGGCGCGCCCGACCTTCCCGGCCAGGGCCGGTTCATCGCCATTCCGTGCGGTGCCGGGTACAGGGTCGAGGTCCTTTCGAGCCGGACCGAGGTTTTCGAGGGGATCGATCTCCTTCCCGCGGCGCCCATTCAGGCCGAAAACGACGATTCGCCGCCCGTTTTCGTGAAGGATCAAGCGATCTACTCTCTCGATGCCGTCTACCCGGCGCAGCCGGTGATGGCGTCCGAACTGATCCAGTTGCGCGGCGCCGATACCTTTGTCTGCGGTGTTACACCCTTTGCCTACAATCCGGTCCGGAAGACACTCACCGTGTACACCGACATCCGGATCAAGGTGACCTTCGAGGGTGGATCGGGAAGCTTCGGATACGATGCCTATCGTAACCGCTATTTCGAGCCTCTCCTCGCCCAGCATCTCCTCAACTATGCGTCCCTGCCGCCGGTCGAATTCGGCAGCCAGGGCGCCACGCGCGGAGACGAGTGCGAGTACATGATCTTCTGCCCCGACGATGCGGACTTTCTCGCATGGGCCGACACGATCAAGGACTTCCGCGTCAAGCAGGGGGTCTCGACCAATGTCTTCAATATCGCCGATCTCGGTGGAAACGCGGCCGGCATCGAGAACAAGATCGACGACGCCTACAACAACTGGACGACCAAGCCGATCGCCGCCCTCATGCTCGGCGACCTGCCCTACGTCCCCGTGTTCAGCGTGTCGGGTTACAGTTCGATGCTGAGCGACAACAAGTACGCTGATGTGAACGGCGACGACCTGCCTGAAATCAACGTGGCGCGCATCACGGCGCGCAACGCGGCCGATCTCGATCTGATGGTCAACAAGTTCATCGACTACGAGACCGCGCCTCCCACGAATCCGAGCTTCTATGACGAGCCGATCATTGCGGGCGGGTGGCAGAGCGACCGCTGGTTCATCATCTGCGCCGACGTCATCTGGGGCTTCCAGGCCTACGGCCTCGGAAAGAACCCGGTGCGCGAGTATGCCGGCTACGGAAGCGGCGCGCCCACCTACTGGTCGACCAACACGAACACGCCGATGATCATCGACTACTTCGGCCAGAGCGGCCTCGGCTACATCCCCGATGTGCCGTCGCACCTCACCGACTGGGGCGCCAACGCCACGCGGATCAACGCCGACATCAACTCGGGCGCCTACTACCTGCTTCACCGCGATCACGGCTACGAGTCGGGATGGGGCGACCCGTCGTACAGCACCGGCAACCTCAGCGGTCTGAACAACGACGACCTGACCTTCGTCATGTCGATCAACTGCCTCACCGGCAAGTACGACTATTCTCCCGAGTGCTTTGCCGAGGCGTTCCACAGGATGCAGTACGGCGCCGTCGGTCTGATCGCCGCGTCCCATATTTCCTTCTCCTTCGTGAACGACACCTTCGTGTGGGGGATGCACGACTCGCTCTGGCCCCAGTTTGATCCGGGCTACGGCGGCAGCACGGGCGACAACCAGCTAATGCCCGGTTTTGCGCACGCTTCGGGTAAGTGGTACCTGCAGGCATCGTCATGGCCCTACAACCCGAGCAACAAATTCGACACGTACCACCTCTTTCATATGCACGGCGACGCCTTCTTCCAGCTCTACTCCGAGGTTCCCCAGAACCTGACCGTGTCCCATGGCGCGTCGATCGACAACACGGCCACCTCCTTCGATGTCACCGCTGACGCGGGATCGCTCATCGCGCTCAGCGCCCATGGCGAAGTGCTCGGCACGGCCGAGGGCACGGGGAGTTCGGTGACCGTGACCATCGATCCGCCCATGTTCCCGGGCATCATGTACGTCACCGTGACCGACGCCAACCACTACCGCTACGAGGGCCAGGTGGTCATTCAGACCGGCGGTCCTCTCGCCATGTGGCCCTCCGAGGGCCTGCCCGATTCAGTGCTGCCCGGCCCCGAGACCGAGGTCGCGGTGAGCATTGTCGACGGCGTTGAGCAGTACGTGCCCGGTTCGGGCCTGATCCATTACCGGTTCAGCCCGTCCGAGACCTTCAGCACCACGTCGCTCAATCATGTGAGCGGTTACGTTTACTCAGGTATGATCCCGGGCGCGCGGCCCGACAGCCAGCCCGAGTTCTACTTCAGCGCCGAGGGCGACCAGGGCTCGGTCGTCTACTCGCCGTCCGACGCTCCGAATACGACCTACTCTTACGGCCTCGATCCCTTGCCGTGGTTGATGATGCTCGATAACTGCGAGGACGATCTCGGTTGGACCGTGGTCGATGAGAACATCACCACCGGCACCTGGGAACGTTGCGTGCCCAACACGACGTCGGGTGAGCAGGTCGCGCCGACCACGGACAACCCCTCCGGAACAGGCACTTTCTGTTTTGTCACGGAGAACGGCCCGCCCGGCGGTTCTTATTCCGACTATGACATCGACGGCGGTCCCACGCGGTTGATCTCACCGACTATCGATCTCTCCACTGGTGATGCAACGATCGGCGCCTACCTCTGGTATTACAGCCGCGACAACAACGATGCCTTCACCGTGGATGTGTCCAACAACGATGGCACGACCTGGACCAACGTGCTGAGCACGATGAGTAGTCTCAGCGGCTGGGCCAAGTGCAGCTTCAACGTGGCCGACTACGTGACTCCCACGAGCACGGTCAAGGTCCGCATCAGCGCCAAGGACCAGCCGAACAACGACATCGTCGAGGCCGGTCTCGATGACTTCTCGGTGGCGCGCATGGTGTACGACGCCTCGATCTGGCTCGGCGCCTACGGCTTCCCCGGCGACACCGGTTGCGATCTGCCCGTCTACATGGATGCTGGAGCGGCCAATGCGGGCCGTCCCTATCTGCTCTGCGCTTCGCTCGCCGGTAGCTATCCGGGTCGCGACCTGCCGGGCGGCGGGCACGCGCCCCTCAACTGGGACTGGCTGTCGCAGTACATTCTCGACCACCTTTACAGCCCGCTCTTCGTGAACTTCTACGGCAACCTCGACAGCGAGGGCGAGGCGATGGCGCGGCTCTACCTGCCAGGTCCTTACGCCCAGGCTTACATCGGCGACCAGATCACCTTCGTCTTCTGTCTCTACGACAACTACGACTTTGTTTCGAATCCGGTCGCTGTTGATATCGAGTGATTTTGTTATTGACGGTGCGGCCGGCCGCCATGAAGTCTGGTGGCCGGCCGCCCTTCGCGTGTCTCAATTTCTTTCTTCGAATCGCACCCTTGGCGACTTTTTGAACTGAGGAGGTACTATGTTCAAGAAGACTTTCCTTCCCCTATTGTTGGTATCCGTTCTCGCCCTCACTGTGTGGGCGGCCGATGAGAGCGGCACCGTGAGCGTGACCATCAACGCCGGAGCGTACACGATCGAAAAGACCAGCCGGGGCGATGAGATCCGGATGGAGAATTTCGGCCGTCTTCCCGCTCCGGGCGTTCCCATGCTGCCTGCCAAGATCTTCTCCGTCGCAGTTCCTCCCGGTGCGGAGGTGACGGGTGTGACCTTCGAGGCCGGCCGGAACATCGTTCTCGACGGGACATTCTCCATTCCGCCCGTGCCGCTCCATGAGCTCGTGACGGAGGAAGAAAAACCTTTGCCCATTCTGGCGCCGTCGAACCGGGCGGAGTTCGAAGCGAACTATACCGGTGTGTACAGTCAGAACGCTTTTTATCCCGCCGCGCGCGGCGAGTTCGTGCGCAACGCGGGTTACAGGAAGTACGACCTTGTCGACGTGCGTGTCAGCCCCTTCGCGTGGAATCCGAAGAGCGGCCGGCTCGTGCTGTATCCGTCGGTGACGGTGAATGTGGACTACACCCTGCCGGCCGACGCAAACCAGGCTGTTCAGGATTGCCTGATCCGGACCGAGAAGGTGGCGCGCGACATCGTGGCCAACTACAACCAGGCGCAGAGCTGGTACGGCGGGACCCGGGCGGGCCGCGGCCTCTACGACTTCGTGATCATCACCCTCGACTCGCTCACCGCGGCCGTTCAGCCGCTCGTGGCCTGGGAAGAGGGCAAGGGGCGCACCGTTTACGTGGCGACCACCACGTGGATCTATGCCAACTACACCGGCTATGACAATGCCGAGAAGATCAGGAACTTCCTTCTCGAAAAGTATCCCTCCTCCGAGTGGGGGATCGAGGATGTTCTCATGGTGGGCCACTACGACGACGTGCCCATGCGGCGTTGCCAGCAGGACCTGGGGTACGGCAAGCCGGAGACCGACTTCTACTATGCCGAACTTTCCCTTCCCGACAGCCAGTCGTGGGATTCGAACGGCAACCACCTCTACGGCGAGAACTCGGACAATGTCGACTTCTACAACGAGGTCAACGTGGGCCGCATCCCGTGGAGCGACACGGTCACGGTGGAGAGCATCTGCGACAAGTCGGTCGCTTACGAGAACAATGGCGATCCGGCTTACAAGAAAAACATCCTCCTCCTCGGCGCCTATTTCTGGGCCGACACGGACAATGCCGTGCTCATGGAGTACAAGACCGATCCGAGCAACCATCCCTGGATGGCCGACTGGACGTCGACGAGGATGTACGAGCAGAACAGCAGCTACTACTCGAACTATCCCTGCGATTACGAGCTGCTCCACAGCAACGTGATGGCTGTCTGGCCCGCGGGTCAGTACTCGTTCGTCAACTGGGCCGGCCACGGATCGCCCACGTCGTGCCATATTTACGGCATCGGCGCGCCGGCGTTCATCTCCTCCTCCGACTGCCCCAACCTCAACGACAACTACCCGGCGATCATCTTTGCCGACGCCTGCAGCAACTCTGATACGGACTACACCAACGTGGGTCAGGCGATGATGAAATCGGGTGGGATCGGTTTCCTCGGCGCCACCAAGGTGGCCTACGGCTGCCCGGGCTGGAATCATCCGAACGACGGATCGAGCCAGTCGATGGACTACTACTTCACCACGGCGTGCACGTCGGGCGACTACACCCAGGGCGCTGCGCACCAGTCGGCGCTGCGCACCATGTACACCGATGGCCTCTGGAGCTCTCTGCGTTACGAGACCTTCGAGTGGGGCGCACTCTGGGGCAATCCAGACCTCTCCATGGGGACGGCTCCGGTCATGAGTTTTTCCTTCCCCGCCGGGCTTCCCGAGGGGATTCATCCTCCAGGTCCCGATGTCACCATGACCCTCGAGATCAGGAACGGCACAGAGCAGTACGTGCCGGGTAGCGGATACCTCTGCTATCGGTTCGATTCGGGCAGCGCTTACACGCAGCTTGCTCTCACCGATCTCGGCGGCGGCATGTTCGAGGTCGTACTGCCCGGTCCCGTGCCGGGCGCCGAGCCCGAGTTCTACTTCACCGCCGACACCGACGGTGGGAACACGATCACCTCTCCCTACGGTGCTCCGGGCTCTGCCTATTCCTTCGACGTCTGCTTGATCGAAGAGATGCTGCACGACAATTTCGAGGACGACACGGGCTGGACCGTGGTCGACCAGAACGTGACGACCGGCACCTGGGAGCGTTGCGTGCCCAACACAACCACCGGTCAGCAGGTCGCGCCCGCTCAGGATAACCCGGCCGGCGACGGCACCTACTGCTTCGTCACCGAGAACGGCCCTCCGGGCGGTTCTTATTCCGACTACGACATCGACGGCGGCCCCACGCGGCTGATTTCGCCCACCATCGACCTTACCTCGGGTGATGCCCAGATCGCCGCCTACAACTGGTACTACTCGCGTGACGGGAACGACAACTACCTGATCGACGTGTCCAACAACAACGGAACCTCGTGGACCAACGTCTACTCGTCCTCGTCGTCACTGGGCGGCTGGACCGAGATCGTTTTTAACGTGGGCGACTACGTGACACCCACCGCGCAGGTGCAGGTGCGCTTCAGCGCCCAGGATCAGCCGAACAACGACATAGTCGAGGCCGGCCTCGATGATTTCAGGGTTCGGAGGCTGAACTTCTTCCCTGAGCTCTATGCCGATGCCTACGACCTGTCGGTGACCACGGGCCGGTCGATCGATTTCATGATCGACGCGGGCGCGACCTTCGCGGGCCGCGACTATCTCCTGCTGGCGAGCCTCGACGGCTCGACGCCGGGGATGTATGTCAACGGCGTGCACGTTCCCCTCAACTGGGACTGGGTGTCCGACTACATTTACAACCACCTCAACCTCCCTGTCTTCCAGGACTTCTTTGCCACTCTCGACGGACAGGGACAGGCGGTTGCCGAGCTGAACATGAACGCTGCTCCCGGGCTCGCGCCCTACATCGGTCAGAAGATGACCTTTGTTTTCGCGGTCACGGGACCTGTCGATTTCGCTTCGAATCCGATCGAGGTTGAAGTCGAACCGTAAGAGACCAGTAAGATCCCAGACAAGGCAAACAAGCCCTCCGATCCTACTGGTCGGAGGGCTTTTTATTGACATAGTTTGATTTCATGGAAGAATTGTTCCCGGAACACTTCTTCGGAACATTTGTTCCGGGAGCAATTTCCCCAATTACCGTCTCGGAAAGTAATCTGAAACAGGAGGGTGTTATGAACGTGAGAATGCTTCTTTTCGTGGTGCTGGGCGGCTTCTTGCTTGCTGGTGCTTCATTTGCTCAGACCGTGGAGTTCGAGCAGAACTGGGGGGCGGCGGGCTACACCGTGGTGTCCCAGTCGCCGACCGAGCTCGAAATCGTCTACTCCGTTCCGAACATCCTCTTCGGCGCGCACGCCGTGGGCAATGAAGCGCTCGCCACTGTGGCCATTCCGGGCGTCGCCCTGCCCAACAATCCCGGTGCGCCCGATCTGCCCGGGCACGGGCGTTTCATCGCTTTTCCCCATGAAGCGGCTTTCAATGTCCAGGTCGTCTCAAGCCGCACGCAGATTTTCGAGAACATCGATCTTTTGCCGGCCGCGCCGATTCAGAGCGACAATGACGACACACCTCCTGTCTATGAGAAGGACCCGGCCATCTATTCGCTGAACGTCGACTATCCCGCTCAGCCGGTCATGGTGTCGGAAGCGACTAAGTTGCGCGGCGTGGACGCTTTCGTCTGCGGGATCACTCCCTTCGCGTACAATCCGGTCCAGAAGCGGCTGACCGTCTACACCGACCTGCGGATCAGGGTGACCTTCACCGGCGGGACCGGCCAGTTCGGCGAGGACCGCCTGCGCAACCGCTGGTTCGAGCCGCTTCTCAAGCAGCACCTCCTCAACTACGGCTCGCTGCAGCCGATCGATTTCAGCAACCCGCCCGCAACGAGGAGCGAGCAGTGCGAGTACATGATCTTTTCGCCCGACGATCCCGACTACCTCTCCTGGGCCGACGAGATCAAGGATTTCCGCTCGAGGCAGGGCATCAGCACCAACGTGTTCAACATCGCCGATGTCGGCGGCTCGGCCACGGGTATCGAGAACAAGATCAACGACGCCTATAACACCTGGACCAACCCTCCCGTCGCGGTCCTCATGCTCGGCGACCTGCCGATGATGCCGGCCAAGACATCGAGCTACGGTTGCCTGTCGGACAACATGCTTGCCGACGTGAACGGCGACGATCTTCCCGACCTGAATATCGCCCGCCTCACCGCGCGTGACAATGCCGACCTCGACCTGATGATCAGCAAGTTCATCGACTACGAGCTCAATCCGCCGACCAATCCCAACTTCTACTCCAGCCCGGTCATCGCCGGCGGTTGGCAGAGCGACCGCTGGTTCATTCTCTGCTGCGACGTGATCTGGGGATTCCATAGCTACGCACTCGGCAAGACACCCGTGCGCGAGTACGCGGGATACGGAAGCGGATACCCCCCTTACTGGTCGACCAACACGAACACCCCCATGATCGTCGACTATTTCGGTCCGAGCGGGCTCGGGTACATTCCCACTCTGCCTACTCACCTGACCGACTGGGGCGCCAATGCCACGCGCATCAACGCCGATATCAACGCGGGCGCCTTCTACATGCTGCACCGCGATCACGGCTCGCCAATAGGATGGGGCGATCCCGCTTACGACATCAGCGACCTCTCGGGCCTGACGAACAATGACCTCTGCTTCGTCATGTCGATCAACTGCTCGACCGGCGCCTACGATTACAACCCCGAGTGTTTCGCCGAGGCCTTTCACCGCATGCAGTATGGCGCGCTGGGCGTCATCGCCGCGTCGTCCACGTCCTACTCCTTCGTGAACGACACCTTTGTCTGGGGGATGCACGATTCGATGTGGCCCGAATTCGATCCTGGTTACGGCGGATCGACGGGTGACAACGTGCTCATGCCCGGCTTTGCCCAGACCTCGGGCAAGTGGTATCTCCACGCGTCCTCGTGGCCCTACAATCCGTCGAGCAAGGGTATCACCTATCACCTCTTCCACATGCACGGCGATGCGTTCACCCAGCTCTACACCGAGATGCCGGCGACGATGAGCGTGTCCCACGACTCATCGATCGATAACACGGCCACCTCCTTTGACGTGACCGCTCCGGCGGGCGCGTTCATCGGAATCGCCATGGACGGCGAGGTGCTCGGCTCGGCCGAGAGCCTGGGCGGCACCACGACGGTGCTCATCACACCTCCGGGCAACCCGGGACTGATGTATGTCACCGTGACCCAGCCGAATCACATTCGTTACGAGGGACAGGTTGTCGTCCAGACCGGCGGCCCGCTCGCCATCTGGCCCGACGACATCCCCAACTCGGTGCTGCCCGGTCCGGAAACGAACGTCATCGTCTACATCGTCGATGGTGTGGAGCAGTACGTGCCCGGTTCGGGAACGGTCTACTACCGTTTCGATCCCAACGATCCCTTTGACACGGCTCAGCTCACCGAGCTTGGCAATGACCAGTACAACGCCTGCATCCCGGGCGCGCGTCCCGATAGCGTGCCCGAGTTCTACTTCAGCGCGGACAGCTCGGGCGGGTCGACCCTCTACTCGCCGCCCGACGCGCCGAACACGACCTACAGTTATGGGCTGAGGGGCCTGATCGAGAACCTCTTCTACGACGGTTTCGAGACGGGCAGCTTCGGACCGGCGTGGCAGACCTACTTTACCCCGCCGGGCCGGATCCAGGTAACGAGCGCCAACGGGCCGATCGGCACCTACCACGTGACCATGGATTCCGGTGTGGACGGAACGTACTGCACGTGCAGCATGTCGCTCACCCTCGACCTTTCGGATACGCCCGAGGCCGACCTCTATTTCATGTTCAAGGAGTTCAGCGACGAGACAGATCCGGAGGACAACGTGAGCATCAGCGAGGATGGGTCGACCTTCTACCCGGTCTTGACCCTCGAGGGCGGCTCGAGCTACGAGCAGCGCTATATCGACCTCGACTCGGCTGCATCGAGCGCTGGAATCAGCTTCTCCGAGAACTTCGTGATCCGCTTCCAGTGGTATGACAACTACGGAATCACGACAGACGGTTTCGCCTTCGACGAGATCAGGGTCGAAAGGATGAACATGAACCCCACTCTGTGGGTGGGTGCCTACGACTTCTCCGGGTCGGCCGCCTTCGATCTGCCGATCTACATCGACGCGGGCGCGGCCAACGCGAACCGTCCCTACCTGCTCTGCGGCAGCATGAGCGGCTCCTTCCCCGGTACCGATCTGCCCAGCGGCAAGACGGCGCCCCTCAACTGGGACTGGTGGTCGCAGCACATCCGCGATCACTTGTGGATCCCGATCTACACGAACTTCTACGGAAATCTGGACAGCGAGGGAGAGGCAGTGGCCCACCTCGACCTGATTCAGCCCTATGCCCAGCCCTACATCGGTGAGACACTGACTTTCTGCTACGTGCTCTACGACAACTACGAGTTCGTGTCGAATCCGGTCAACGTCGAAATCCAACCCTAACGGGATTGACTGATTTCGCCTGATTTCATCAAATAAGCCCCTCGGCCCTCGGGTCGGGGGGCTATTATCAATGTGTACTGATTTCATGGAAGAATTGTTCCGGGAACGATGGGTGTAATCTTCGACATCAAGAAGTATGCGATACACGATGGGCCCGGGATCCGCACCACGGTCTTCTTGAAGGGGTGCGGGCTCGATTGCGCCTGGTGCCATAATCCGGAGAGCCAGGCTTTCGAACGCGATCCGCTCTACCGCGATGGGCGCTGCGTTGCGTGCGGCGAGTGCGTCGACGTCTGCGAGGGGGCGGCTCTCACGCTGGTGGAAAACACGGTCCTCTTCGACAGAGCTTCGTGCACGCTCTGCGCGGCGTGCGCCGATGTGTGCGTGCGCGGTGCGCGCGAGCTCGTGGGCCGCGAGGTGACCGCCCGGGAGGTCATGGCCGAGATCATGAAGGACCGTGTCTTCTACGATGAATCAGGCGGCGGCGCGACCTTCTCGGGAGGCGAACCTCTCGCTCAGGGAGCGTTCCTCGTCGAAATGCTCCGTTCTTGCCGCGATGAGGGGATCCACACCGCCGTGGACACGAGCGGCTACGCCGAGCGCGGGACGCTCGAAGAGGTGAGCGGCGCAACAGATCTCTTTCTCTATGACCTGAAATTGATGGACGACACCCGCCACCAGACCCTGTGCGGCGTGTCCAACGACGTGATCTTGAAAAACCTCGTCTGGCTCTCGGGCGCGGGCCGGTCGATTCTGATTCGCTACCCTTTCGTCCCCGGGGTCAACGACGACGAGGAGAACGTCTCTGTCCTGGGAAAGTTCGTTGCCGCCTTGCCCAACGCCCACCCCGTCGATATCCTTCCCTTCGAAAATGTGGGCCGCGACAAGTATCGCCGCCTTCAGCGGACCTGCCCGCTTCCGGACACTGTCCCGCCGGCCCCCGAGGTTGTCAACGCCGCGGTCGAGATCCTGCAGGGATTCGGCCTCGACGTGCGAGTGAGAGGTGAATGCCGATGACCCTGACCGAACGAACCGAGCGCCTGAGGCAGGAGAGCCTCGACGCGGCGCCGACTCTTTCAGCGGAGCGGGCTGAGCTGCTCACCGCGTTCTGGAAGCGCGCCCCCGGCACCGAGTCGATTCCGGTGCGGCGCGCCAGAGCGTTCGCCCACGTGATGGAGCACAAGACGATCTGGATCGGTGCGGGCGAGCTGATCGTGGGGGAGCGCGGTCCGGCGCCCAAGGTGGCGCCCACCTATCCCGAGCTCTGCTGCCACACCCTCGACGATCTGAAAATCCTCCACGAGCGGGAGAAGACCTCCTTCTGTACGCCGCCCGAGATGCGCAAGGCCTACGAGGAGACGGTCATTCCCTTCTGGAAGGGCCGTTCGATCCGCGACCGCATCTTCGCCGAGATGCGGCCCGAGTGGAACGACGCCTACGAGGCGGGAGTCTTCACCGAGTTCATGGAGCAGCGCGCGCCGGGCCACACCGTGCTCGACGACAAGATCTATCGCAAGGGGTTCAGGGACTTCCAGCGCGACATCGACAGCGCCCTCGATAAGCTCGATTTCCTGAACGACCCGGACGCCTTTGCCAAGCAGGAAGAGCTCCGCGCCATGCGCATCTGCGCCGACGGCCTGATCCGATTCGGCGAGCGCCATGCCGAAAAAGCCCGCAACCTGGCCGACGACGAGACCGACCCGGCGCGCCGCGAAGAACTCCTCCGCATCGCGACCATCTGCGCGCGCGTTCCGGCCGAGGCGCCCCGCAATTTTCACGAGGCGCTCCAGTACTACTGGTTCGTCCATCTCGGCGTGATCACCGAGCTGAACACGTGGGACTCCTTCAACCCGGGCCGGCTCGACCAGCACCTTCTGCCCTTCTATGTAAAGGACCTCGACGACCGAACGCTCACCGAGGCGGCGGCGCGCGAGTTGCTCCAGTGCTTCTGGATCAAGTTCAACAACCAGCCCGCGCCGCCCAAGGTGGGGGTGACCGCCGCCGAGAGCGGCACCTACACCGACTTCGCCCTGATAAACACGGGCGGCGTGAAGGAGGACGGCTCGGACGCGGTCAACGCGCTCACCTATATCATCCTCGATGTGATCGAGGAGATGCGACTCCTCCAGCCGAGTTCGTGCGTGCAGGTGAGCAAGAAGAATCCCGACCGCTTCGTGCGCCGCGCGGGCCGCATCGTGCGCACCGGCTTCGGCCAGCCGTCGATCTTCAATACTGACTTGATCGTGCAGGAGCTCGTGCGCCAGGGCAAGTCGACGGCCGACGCGCGCAACGGCGGAGCGAGCGGCTGCGTCGAGGTGGGCGCCTTCGGCAAGGAGAACTACAATCTCTCGGGCTACATGAACCTGCCCAAGATCTTCGAGATTGCCCTCTACAACGGCGTCGATCCGCGCACGGGGAAGAAGATCGGCATCGACACGCGCGATGCGGTCCGCTTAGGTTCCTTCGACGAGCTCTTCGAGGCTTTCGAGAAGCAGCTCGCCCATTTCGTGAACATCAAGGTGCGCGGCAACAACGTGATCGAACGGATCTACGCCGCTTTCATGCCGTCGCCCTTCATGTCGCTACTCATCGACGACTGCATCGCGCGCGGCCGCGATTACCACGACGGCGGCGCGCGGTACAACACGACCTACATCCAGGGTGTGGGACTGGGAACGCTCACCGACGCCATGACGGCCGTCAAGCACCATGTCTTCGGGAGCACCCACCTGACCATGGCCGAGCTGCTCGACACGCTCCGGGAGAATTTCGAAACCAACGAGCACCTGCGGCTCGCGCTCCTGAACAAGACCCCCAAGTACGGCAATGACGACGACTATGCCGACGCGGTGATGCAGCGCATCTTCGAGGCCTACTTCGACGCCGTCGACGGCCGTCCGAACACCAAGGGCGGCACCTACCACATCAACCTGCTGCCCACCACGGTCCACGTCTATTTCGGATCGGTGATCGGCGCGCTGCCCGACGGCCGCCGCGCGGGCGAGCCGCTCTCCGAGGGTGTGTCGCCCGTTCAGGGCGCCGACCGGCTCGGCCCCACGGCGGTGCTCAAGTCGGTTTCCAAGATGGACCACGCGCGCACGGGCGGCACCCTGCTCAACCAGAAGCTGACACCCCAGATCCTCGACGGCGACGAGGGCCTCGACAAGTTCGTCTCTCTCGTGCGCGCCTATTTCAGGCTCGACGGCCATCACATTCAGTTCAACGTGGTCGATGCCGCCACACTGCGCGCCGCCCAGGCCGAACCGGAGAAGTACAGGGGGCTCATCGTGCGCGTGGCCGGGTACAGTGATTACTTCTGTGACCTGAGCAAGGCGCTCCAGGACGAGATCATCGCCCGCACCGAGCACCAGACTCTCTGATGGAGCCGTCCAACTCGCCCACTCGATACCGTTTTTTAGGCCGCAAGTCGGTCAGGCTCCTTGATCTTAAGAACCAAGACCGACTCCACGGTTTGCTGGGGATTCGCGCATCAGTCAGAAAACTTCTTGAAGGCTCTCGGCCTTGAAAACAAGAGAGAAGGTCCGCGCGGTGGGGGGGGGGGGGGGGGGTTTTTTGTGGGGGGGCCGCGAGTAGGGCGCGGGGGGGGGGGGGGGGTTTTGT
>CAYXGI010000055.1:0-34050 GCA_964464495.1 uncultured Phycisphaerales bacterium | reverse complement strand
CCTTCTTTCCGGTGCACGGCTGGCTGCCCAATGCCTACACCTTCGCGCCGTCGGCGACGAGCTGCCTCATGGCGCCGCTCATGACCAAGGTGTCTGTCTACGTCATGATCCGCATCATGTTCTCCGTCTATTCGCCGGAGTTCACCTTCAACGCCTTCGTGATTCACAAGGTGATCGTCTGGCTCGCGGTGATCGCGATCGTGGCCGGTTCCTTGCGCGCCCTGGCCGAGAAGGATTTCAAGAAGATGCTTACCTACCTCATCGTGGCCGAGGTGGGCTACATGGTGGGGGGCGTCTGGCTGGCGAACAGGATGGGCATCACCGGCGCGGTGCTGCATATTCTCAACGACGCCATGATGACGCTCTGCCTCTTCATGGTGGCGGGCATCGTCATGTACAAGAAGAAGGCCCACGGCATCGACGACATGAGGGGGCTCTTTCGCAAGATGCCCTTCACCATGGCGGCCTTCGTCGTCGGCGCCCTCGCCATGATCGGCGTGCCGCCCACGTGCGGATTCTTCAGCAAGTGGTACCTGATCCTCGGCGCGATCGATGCTTCCGAGTGGGGCTACCTCTGCGCGCTCCTCTTCTCGAGTCTGGTGAACGCCGTGCTTTTCTTCAGGATCATCGAGGTCGCCTATTTCGACAATGGCGGAGACGACGAGGGCCACGAGTCTGCGACGAAAAGCAAAATCGACGAGGCGCCGCTCACCATGCTCGTGCCTCTCCTGATCGTGGCCGTCGCTCTGGTCGTGATCGGTCTGTGCACGGGTTCGATTGTGGACAAGGTGATTCAGTTCACCGTCCCCCTGTTGTGATTTTGGCCGCCCTGCTCTCCGAGAGGGGAGCGGGGTGCGGATGAATCGTTTTGAGTCAAGCGAGTATGGAAACAATAATCTCAGTCAAACCTCTGCTCGCCGTGCTGGCCTCGGCCCTCGCCGTGATTCCGATCATCTGCTTCCGCCGGATTCCCGATGTGAGGGAGGGGGTGACCTTTCTGGCCGGAGGTCTGAAGCTCCTCATCGTGGTGTCGATGGTGCCACTCGTTCTCGACGGAAAATCGATCGAGTTCGTGCTCGTGCCTCTCGGGGCGGGACTCGACATCAGCTTCCGCGTCGACGCCCTCGGCATGCTCTTTGCCCTGGTGGCGTCGTCGCTCTGGATCGCCACGTCGGCCTACTCGGTCGGCTACATGCGGGCGCTCAACGAGCACAGCCAGACGCGCTACTACTGCTTCTTCGCCCTCGCTCTCTCGTCGACGATCGGTGTCGCCTTTGCGGCCAACCTGCTCACGCTCTACATCTTCTACGAGATCCTCTCCCTCTCGACCTATCCGCTGGTCACCCATCACCAGGATGGCGAGGCGCGCCTGTCGGGGCGCAAGTACCTGACTTTCATCCTGGGAACGTCGATCGCTTTCGTGCTTCCCGCCATGCTGATCTGTTACAGCCAGGCGGGCACGCTCGATTTCGCGTCGGGCGGATTCCTGGCGGGGGCGGGATTCTCGAAGACGACGCTCACCGTGCTCCTTCTCCTCTTCGTTTTCGGTTTTGCCAAGGCGGGCGTCATGCCCTTCCACGCCTGGCTTCCGGCCGCGATGGTGGCGCCCACGCCGGTGAGCGCCCTTCTGCACGCCGTGGCCGTGGTCAAGGTGGGGGTCTTCTCGATCCTGCGCGTGGTGACGGGCGTCTTCGGCGTCGATTTTCTCGACTCTCTCGACCTGGGCACGGTGCTCTGCTGGATCGCGGCCTTCACCGTGATCGTCTCCTCGCTCATTGCGCTCAGCCAGGACGGACTGAAAAGGCGGCTTGCTTTTTCCACGATCGGCCAGCTCTCGTATATCGTGCTCGGCGCGGCGCTCCTCTCTCCCAAGGGGCTGACGGGCGGCATGATGCACGTGGCCATGCACGCCTTTGGAAAGATCACCCTCTTCTTCTGCGCCGGCGCCATATTCGTGGCCACGGGCAAGAAGAACATCAGCGACATGGTAGGCATCGGCCGCCGCATGCCGCTCACGATGATCGCCTTTTTCATCGGCGCCGTGAGCGTGATCGGACTGCCCCCGTGCGGCGGATTCATCAGCAAGTGGTACCTCGTCCTCGGCACGCTCGAGGCGGACCAGGTCCCGATGTTGATCGTTCTTCTCGGCAGCTCGCTGCTCAATGCGGCGTACTTTCTGCCGATCGTGTACAAGGCGTTTTTCTGTACCGATGACGAGGCGCAGTTCGACAAAAGGGTCGACGAGGCGCCGCTTTTCGCCCTCGTGCCGCTGCTGGTTACCGCCGCGGTGTCGATCGCGCTTTTCTTTTATCCCGAGCCCTTCTTCGAGCTCGCCTCCCTGGCGGTTCGAGGGTTCTGACCGGGAGTCGACGATGGAACGAGAAAAAATGGAACTCTACCACGATCCGATTCCGGGCTACAAACCGGTCTTCTTCGTCGTGGTCGTCGTCGCCGTCGTCTACCTGGTCCTGACTTTCGTGATGAGCTCCCAATGAAGCGAGAACTCAAGATCTTCGACAACCCCGCGAACGTGAAGCGACTGCTCTACGTCTTCTACGGGATTCTGGTTCTGCTCATCGTGCTCGATCTCTTTCTTTGTGGGCACGCCGAGGGCGAGGAGCACGGTTTTCCCTGGGAGAACAGGACGGCCTTCTTTGCGGTCTACGGTTTCGTCTCCTATGTGACCCTCATCTTCGTGGCCAAGGGGCTCCGCCTGCTCCTCAAGCGAGACGAGGATTACTATGAGTAGCGCCATCCCTCCGGCTCTGATCCTCGTGGCGGGCGCGTGCCTCGTTCCCCTCTTCAAGGGGAAGCTGAAGCAGGCCTTCATGCTTCTCGTTCCGGTCGTGGCCTACTATTGCCTGCGCCAGCTTCCCGAGGGGTCGAGCTGCGTCATTCCCTTCATGGATTACCAGCTCGTCCTGGCGCGCGTTGACAAGCTGAGCGTCATTTTTTCCACGATCTTCCTGCTCGTCACCTTCATCGGCACGCTCTACGCGCTCAAGGTCGACGACGACCTGCAGCACGTGGCAGCCCTTCTCTACGCGGCCGGCGCGCTCGGCGTGACCCTGGCGGGCGATTTTTTTTCGCTCTACGTCTTCTGGGAAGTGATGGCCGTGAGCTCGACCTTCCTCATTCTGGCGCGGCGCACCAAGAAGTCTCAGAGGGCGGCCTTCCGCTACATCATGGTTCACATCGTGGGCGGGCTCATCCTGCTCGCCGGTATCGTGATCGCCATTCACGAGTCCGGAACGATCGAGTTCGCCTACATCGGTCTCAGCGGGGTGTCGTCGTGGCTCATCTTTATCGGCATCGCGGTCAACGCCGCCATTCCGCCGCTCCACCCCTGGCTCAAGGACGCCTACCCCGAGGCAACGGTGACGGGCGCGGTCTTCATGAGCGCGCTCACCACCAAGAGCGCCGTCTACGTCATGGCGCGCACCTTTCCGGGTACGGAACTCCTGATCTGGCTCGGGGCGCTCATGACCGCCTTCCCCATCTTCTACGCCATCCTTGAGAACGACATCCGCCGCGTGCTCGGCTACAGCCTCATCAACCAGGTGGGGTTCATGATGTGCGGCATCGGCATCGGTACCCAGCTCGCCATCAACGGCACCGTGTCGCACGCCTTCTGCCACATCCTCTACAAGGCTCTCCTCTTCATGTCGGTGGGGGCGGTCCTTTTCCGGACGGGCAAGAGCAAGTGCACAGAACTGGGCGGGCTCTACAAGACCATGCCGCTAACCTGTCTCTTTTGCCTGGTGGGGGCCGCGTCGATCTCGGCATTTCCGCTCTTCTCGGGTTTCGTGAGCAAGTCGATGATCATCAGCGCCTCGGCGCACGAGAAACTCCTTGCCATCTGGCTGATCCTCCAGTTCGCGTCGGCCGGGGTGCTTGACCATGCGGGCATCAAGGTGCCCTTCTTCACCTTTTTCGGCCATGACTCGGGAATCAGAACCAAGGAACCGCCGCTCAACATGCTTCTCGCCATGGGCATGGCGGCGTTCTTTTGCGTCTTCCTCGCTGTCTGTCCCGGTTTTCTCTACGAGATGCTGCCCTATCCCGTCGACTACGTGCCCTACACTGCGAGCCATGTGATCGGATCGCTGCAGCTTCTCCTCTTTGGCGCGCTCGCTTTCGTGCTGCTTCTCTTCTCAGGCTTTTATCCCTCCGAGATCCGGGCGATCAACCTCGATTTCGACCTCGTCTACCGGAAGGGAAGCCGCCTTTTCTACTGGGTGACCGATCTGGTCCTCAACGGTCTCAACGCTCTTGGTGGCCTGGTCTTTTTCCGGGGGGTGCCCGAATTTCTGGGCCGCGTCATGCACAATGCGCCCACCCGACTGGCGCTCCTCGTCATGATTCCCTGCTGGACAGCCGTGGGCCTGGGACCGGCCGAACGGATATCGAGGGAGGAGCGGCTACGAAGAGACATGGAAAGGGGCACCCTGCCCATCGGGCTGATCGCGTTTTCGGTGATCTTTTGCCTGGCCACACTGGCCTTCTTCAGCGAGCTGCTCTGATCCGGGATTCGGGCCAAATCGTCGCGGGGAACGATGCACGCGGCTTGGCGAGATTGGAAAGCCGCAACTCCATTCTTGAGTGTCCTTTACGTCTGTAGGAACGGTGCTGTTCGATGCGAACGCTTGCGAGGGCCGAGGAGGGAACCTCTTTTCTATAGAAAGTTTATAGAAATCTCCCAATAGCCTTGCAATGCGGCCGGAGTGCAACTATATTTTTTCCTTTTACCCACTGAGCGAGAAAACACAGGTTGTCGTTCGGCTGAGAGGATAAAAATCAGCATGAAACTCTCAGAAATTCTCCTCGAGAAAGCGATCATCCTTGATGTCAAGGATATTAATAAATGGGACCTGATCGAGCAACTGACAGGGCTTCTGGAAGAGAGCGGCCAGATCACCGCTGAAAACAAGGAGCCGATCCTTCAAGGACTGCTCGACCGGGAGAAATCGATGTCGACGGGCATGGAGAACGGCATCGCCATTCCCCATTGCTGTGTGGGCTTGATCAACGAGACAGTGGTCAGCCTCGGCATCTCGAGGGAAGGGGTCGACTTCGATTCGATCGACACGACTCCGTCCCATCTGATTATTCTTCTGGTGACGCCGAAGAACAAGACCAAGATGCACATCAAGACCCTGGCCGAGATCGCCAAGCTTTTGAACGATGCAGAGTCGAGACAGAGGATCCTCGCTGCAGAAAGCCCCGCGGGCGTTCTGGAGATCATCCGCGAAGAGGAACGCAAATAGCCTCTTTGCGGAACTGAAAGAATTTTGATATCATCGGCCGCGATTTTTCACACGGTCGGATCACGAAAGGAGTTTGATCTGCATGATTCGGATTATGCTCAGGGACAATGAGCCTCTCGAGAAGACGCTGAGACGTCTTCGGAAGCTGTGCAACAACGAAGGAATCACCAAGGGAATCAAACGCTCCGCCTTTTACGAAAAGCCCTCGGAGAGACGTCGCCGTAAAGAGCGCGAACGTCAGAAGGCGATCCGGATGGCCAACAGTCCGGCGCGCAAGATGAAGGCCAGAAAGCGCAGAAGCCGCAGGTAGACGTTCCTTCCCCGGCGTGGCGCCGCCCGCCGCGCGATACAGTATCGTTCGATACAGAATCGCTACCGTAAGAGCTTGTAGAATCGAGCTGATTATCGCGGGGCGATTTGTCGGATCGTCGGATATGAATTCACCTGGAGGTGTCATTCCTCCAGGTTTTCTATTTTGGCCGGGCGTCTTCTATCTTCGATAGGCGCCGTGAATGGCGTCCCCCGTCGAACCCGGTTTGCAGGAATTCCCGGGTCATCTCCTTCATCAACTCGTCGCCCACCATACGTGCTCCCAGGCAGAGGACATTGGCGTTGTTGTGGGCGCGCGCGAACCGGGCGTCGAGAATCGTGCGGCAGAGGGCGGCGCGGATTCCGCGGATCTTGTTGGCGGCTATCGACATGCCGATTCCGGTGCCGCAGAGGAGCAGACCGCACTCGTGAGTGCCGTCATTGACTCCCGCGCACACGGCAGCGGCGAAGTCGGGATAATCGCAGGACTCGGCGGTTTCAGGGCCGGCGTCGGTCACGTCATGGCCGAGTTCCCGGACAACGGCGATGAGTGCGTTCTTTGCGTCGAAGGCGGCGTGGTCCGATCCGATGATGATTTTCATATCGTTTCGAGTATTTCCAGCAGATTGGAGTAGATGCGCGACGCGCAGCGCGTGTAACAGGCCTCGTTCGATCCGAAGGGGTCGGCAAGATCTTCCGAGTCCCTGTCGAGGAGCTCGATCTTTTCATCGTCGCCGCCGAGCATCTCGGAAAGAACAGCCTTGAGCGACGAGGTCATGACGAAAATGTGATCGCTGTTCTCGAGCAGAGAGCGGTTGACCACCTTGGCGCGGTAGGAGTCGATGTAGATGTCCCACTTGGTGAGCGCCTTGGATGCGTTCATGCTCGGCGGCTCGCCTTCCACTGCAGCGACGCCGGCCGACTTGATCAGGTAGCCGTGACTGGGCAGACGATCGGCAGCGGTTTTGAGCCGCTCGGCGAGGAGATGCTTCATGAATGCCTCGGCCATGGGGCTGCGGCAGGTGTTGCCCGTGCAGACGAAGAGGATCTTCTTGCACGCCGTGTTGATGATGTCCTCGTCGGTGATGATCCCGGTGCGCAGGATCTGGAAGGTCTCCGCCTTGAGCATGACCACCGTCGAGGGGTCGCCGATCGTGGCCTTGCCATTGTCGACGACGAGGTCGATCCGGTCGTTGTAGTACTTGAGCACCTCTTCGGCCGTGGCCGCCGGCGGCAGGCTCGCCGGATTGGCGCTCGGCAGCGCCACGGTAATTCCCGATTGGCGGATGATATCGCGCGCGAGCTTGAGACCGGGCAGGCGCACACCGATCATGGCCGTATCGCTCTCGAGCGACTTGACGATCATGGTCAGCGGTCCAGGCCAGTAGCGATCCATGAGCCGCCGGGCAAAAATGTTGGCGCCCGGTGTGTACTTGTGAAAATCGTCCTTGTCAGCGATGTGAATCGTGAAGGGCTTTTCCTTGGGACGGTTTTTGAGGCGGATGAGCTGCGCGAGAGTCTCGGAGTTGTTCACGTCGGCGCCGATGCCGTAGACCGTTTCCGTGGGGAAACCGACGATCCGGCCCTCCTTGAGAGCCTGACTCGCCGCGGAGACGACATCATCGTAATTGGTGTTGTCGACTTTGAGTATTGTCGTTTTCATGCCCTTGAGCGGTGCCGCCATACTGTTCTCAGTATTTTATTGTAGGATATACAATTATCTCAAGACCGAGATGAGTGTCCAACCATTTTTTGTCTTTAATAGCCACTAGTCGGACTTTATAAATGGTTAGCATGAGTGAAAGAAAGAAAAAAGTAGATCGGCTCACTTTTATAGGGACTCTGGCAGGCGGTCTCGCTCACGAGATCAAGAATCCCCTGAGTACGATCAGCATCAATCTGCAACTCATGCACGAGGACTGGCAGGATGCTGAGAATCCCCGTGAAAAACGGACGCTCAAGCGAATTTCGACCCTTTCCAAGGAGATCGAGCGGCTCGAAAGCATCGTCAACGATTTCCTCACCTATGCGCGAGGCTTCTCGCTCGAAAAAACAGCGGAGAACATCAACAGTGTCCTTGTCGATCTGACCACATTCCTCGATCCCGAGGCGCAGCGCCGGTCGATCGAGGTTCGCACCTATCTCGATCCGAATGTCCCTCTGGTGCAGGTCGATACCAAGTATATCAGGCTCGCCCTGATGAACATTATCCAGAACGCCTTTCAGGCCTTCGAAGAGGACGAGGTCACGCGCCAGGTCCTGGTCGGCACGAGAGGCTTCAAGGAGAGCGTGGAGATCACGGTGACCGACACGGGTTCGGGTATTCCGGCCGAATTGAGGGACAGGATCTTCCAGGTCTACTTTTCCACCAAGCGGAGCGGAACGGGCCTCGGCCTCGCCACGGTCAAGCGGATCATCGAGGAACATGACGGGACGATCTCCTTTCGGAGCGAGGAGGGAAAAGGCACATCTTTTACGATTCATCTTCCCGCTGTAAGCGGGGCTCTGCCCGCCGTGGGCGGGGCGGGTGAATCCGGCAAGAAAGAACGGGAATGACATCATCCAAATCAAGGATCTTGATCGTCGATGACGATCCCAACCATGCCGAGGTCATCGCCGAGGGCATCGAGCGTTCAGGCTATGATCCGGTGGTCGCCACCACGGGGAAGGCGGGCAGGGTCCAGATCGAGCAGGAGGCGTTCGACATCGTCATCACCGATCTGGTGATGCACGACGTGGACGGCATGGAGATCCTCGGCGCGGCGCGGCAGCGCTCCGACTTCACCGAAGTGATCATCGTCACCGGCTACGGTTCGGTGGAGACCGCTGTCCGGGCGATGCAGCACGGCGCGGCCAACTACATCACCAAGCCGGTGAATCTGGCCGAGCTCAGGGCGATCCTGAGCTCGATCACCGAGAAGCAGGCGCTCAAAACCCATAACCTGGAGCTTCGCAAGCAGCTCGACCAGAAGTACGGATTCGAGAATATCGTGGGCAACTCGAAGGCGATGAAGGATATCTTTCAACTGCTCGGCCAGGTGGCGCCCACGAACGCCACCGTTCTCATCCAGGGAGAGAGCGGCACAGGCAAGGAACTGATCGCACGGGCGATCCACAACAACAGTCCGCGCAAGGCCTATCCCTTCGTGGCTATCAACTGCGCCGCCCTCTCCGAGGGGATCATCGAATCAGAGCTCTTCGGCCACGAGAAAGGGGCCTTCACCGGTGCGGTGGGGCGCATGAAGGGCAAGTTCGAGTACGCCCACCGGGGGACCCTCTTTCTCGATGAGATCGGCGACATGCCCCTCACCACGCAGATCAAGCTCCTTCGCGTCATCGAGGAGAGGGAGATCGTGCGTGTCGGCTCGAACGAGCAGGTCCCCGTCGACGTGCGTCTCCTCTCCGCTACCAACCGGAACCTCGTCGAAGAGGTGGGCGAGGGGCGCTTTCGCGAGGACCTCTACTTCAGGCTGAAGGTGATCTCCGTCAACCTCCCGCCGCTGCGCGACCGGCCCGGCGACATTCCGCTGCTCGTTGATGCTTTCATCAGTGATCTCAACAGGATTCACAGCCGCAAGATCAGGGGGATCTCGCCCGAGGCGCTTGCCGTGCTCTCCAACCAGACCTGGCGAGGCAACGTACGCGAGCTGCGCAACGTGCTCGAGAACATGATCGTGATCTGCCAGGGCGAAGTCCTCCAGGTCGCCGACATCCCGGGCAACTATCTCGAGGGCGCCGGCACGGTCAAGACCGGCTTCAGGCAGCTCGCCGGAATTCCGCTCGAGGAGGTCGAGAAGGAGTGCATCCGCCAGACCCTGGCGCTCGCCGACGGGAACCGCGAGAAGTCAGCCCGCATGCTGGGCATCGGCGAGCGTACACTCTACCGCAAAATCAATGAGTACGGCTTGCGCGACTAGCCGCGAAACCAATGCTCAATTGGATTGAACGGAGATCTTGGCCGGAGCCTGTCGGACTCGGCCATACGAAAAGGCCGCCTATAGGTCGGAGGTGGTGAGACTTTTTGCGGCCGACTTCAGCCTGTCCCGTCAACTCAAGCCCGACTCCAATCCAAACCAGGACAGGATGTGAAGGCCGCAAAAAGTCTCACCACCTCCGACCGCGCGGACCGTATAGTCGTTTTTCGAGTCTGCCGGACTTCTTTGATTTCGCGATCGTGACATCTCCCCCTGATCAGCCGTTTTTCACACAGTGCGCCAGGCAGATCAGCTCCCACTCGGCATTGACTCTCTTTTTCGAAGAGGCACGACCCGGACGGAATTCGTATTTCCGCTGAGAGTGGTTTTCATCGGCGCCTCTGCGAGAGGAATTCTTGATCTCGCGACGTCCAAAGATTGAAGGCAGAGTCCGGCAGGTCTCTAGTCCCTGAGCGCGTCGAGTCGCTGAGCGGCTCGCGTCGCGATGGGACCCTGCGAGGGTTCGAAGCAGAGCGTCCACTCGTACTGCTTGACGGCCGCGTCGCGACGGCCGGCCTTCTCGAGGAGATACCCTGTGGTCAGGTGGTAGCTGGCAAAGTCCGCCTGGATGCAGAGCCGTCTCGCCGATCGACCGAGGGTGTCCGCGTCGGGCGCGGGTGCGCCGTGGGCCCGGTCGGGCGTGCCGAAGCCGGTCAGGTACTCGTCCTCCTCGAAGTTGAGAATTCCCACCTTCCATCTGACCGCCACCTCGGCGCCGAGTCCGAGAGCAATCGACTGATCGAATCGCGGGTGATCGTTGAGGAGTCGCCGCGAGAGATCGAGTACGCTGTCGTAGGATCCCGCCACGAGAAAGGCGGACGCCAGGGAGAGTAGGTATTGAGGCCCGTCGAGGTCCGCGTGGAGGCGGGCGTTTTCCTTCAGGTGGCGGTCGAGCTCATGGAGAATCGTGTTCCGTTCGTCAGGCGGAATATTCGGATTCCAAGGGCGCCAGGCGCTGATCCGGCTCAGTCGTGAGGCCGGGGGTGTTGTCATCTCTTCCCGCGTGAAAGCATCGGCCGGGATGTCGTACTCGTACCAGCAGTAGGCGATCCGATTGACCGGCTCGAAGCGCTTCAGCCACGCAAAGGCCTCGTTACCGCCGCTGCCGTAAGCGCCGCGCAGGGCGGTCGACTTGACCAGGATGCGCCCCGTGCTTGGAAAGGCCGGATCAGGATTGATCGTGTACGCCGCGTCCTGGCTGTTCACGTAGTCGCGCAAGAAGTTATCGCTCTGGCCCCAGTCGAAGTTGGAGCCGATCAGGTACTCGTCCCCCTTCTCGGGCCCGCCTGTTGCGGCGTTGAAAAAGCTGAGGTGGTGAGGGGCGATACTCAACGCCTGTACGATGAAGAAAGCGCCGAGGACTCCGATCGCGAAGCGACCCCACCTGCAGCGCCACACACTGACCGCACCTTGACCGGCGAGCACGAAGAGGAAGGGATAGATGATCAGGACGTGCCTGAGGCCGATGTTGAGGCGCGCCGTCATGGCCGCGCCGAGAAAGATTAGGATCGGCGCGATCACAATGACCAGACCCTTGCGGTTCATCGCGCCCTTGCGATTCATCGCGCCCTTGCGGTTCATCGCACGCCAGGCACCGACCAGCGCCAGCAGCAGAACAGGCAGCGGCGTCTTGACGAGAATGGCGAAGGGGAACCAGTACCACCATCCGTCGGCCGCGTATTCTCCCATGAGATAGGCAACCTGGTCGCGGCCCGTGGCGTTCGTTCCCGCGGCGTGGAAGAGCTTGGCTTTCAGGGCGTCGGCGTAGAGCGGCGGGATCAACGCGCCGTCAGAGACGGGATTGTGGAGATAGACCGCGTGAATCACTAACAAGGGGACCAGAATCAGGAGTCCCGCCGACCACCAGGGAGCGCGTTTCGGGAGGCCGATCAGTGGGGCGAATTCTGGATGGGCCGAAAGCCACGCACGGGGGAGCAGCAGAACGAACAGACAGAGAGGGATCAGCAGCACGCCTTGAACCTTTGTGGTGAGCGCGCATCCCAGGACAATCGACAGGAGCACCATACGCCACCACGTGGGCCGTCTCTTGTAATTCCAGGCGGCCATGATCGTGAAGAAAACGAACGCCGCGATCGGCACGTCGAGCGTGGCGAGCGACGAATGGGCGATCATGTTGGGCGACAGGCAGTAGGCACAGAGGGCGGCCAGAGCCGCACCACGTCCAAAAAAGGTGTCGGTGAATCGGAAAAGACAGAATCCGAGCAGGGTCCCCAGAATCAGGATCGGCAACCGGAAGATCAGAAGGTAGTCCTCGGTGAAGAGCCTGTGCTCACAACCGAGAATCTTCACGGGCAGCCCCATGATCAGGTGGCCGAGAGGGAAGTTCATGACCCCGCCGCTGTAGGACCCGGTTTTCCAGTAAAGGTAGCCCGACGCCATGTGTCCGCCGATCTCGTCGGCCACGGCCGAGTACTCGATCGCGTCGATCAGACCGAGAAGCGCAAACAGCATGCAGAGCGCGGGGACAATGATGAGGGGCTTGGTCAGGGGGAAAGAGAGCTTCATTCCTGAAACGGCTCCATCGAATTGATCGTGCCGATCGCTTCCGCGAAAGCCAAGGAGAGGATTCTACCATACGCGCTAAAAGATGGGGAGTGAATTGTGACAAATCCGATCTTTCAATCATGTTACGTCCTGAATAGATCGATAAAGATGCATAGAAACGGGACCGTCGAAAAGGGGATATGTCGATAGGGAGAAACCCATGATTTCAAGAGGATCGAATAGCACGTTCAGCGCTTGTCTTGCCCTGATTTTGCTGTGCCTGACCGCCTGCTCCTCGCCCGAGCCCGCGGAGCGAAGAGAGGTCATTGTGGATAGCTCGCAATGGGAAGAAACATCGCGCGATCAGCCCCCCTGCGCCTACTTCGACGAGGCGATGCAGAGCATGGCGTCGCAGATCGCCGAAAGCATGAACGCCGAGGGCAAGACAGAGGTGGCGATCCTCGACTTCGTGTCGATCAGCAGCAAGGACCCGGGATTTGTGGGCCCCTTCATCGCAGAGCAGTTGATTTCGCTCCTCTTTCTCACGGGTCGGTTCGAGGTGATCGAGAGGCGATTTCTCGATACGGTCCTCGCAGAGCAAAACCTGTCCGTCTCCGATCTCTTTGATGACGCCTCGATCAAGAAGTTGGGCGGTCTCCTCGGTGTCGACGCCATACTGGTTGGCACATTCACCGACATGGGTGTTGAGATCTGCGCCAATGGACGCCTGATCTCGGTGGAGAGCGGCCAGGTCTTTGCCGTGGCCATGGAACAGATCAAGAAGGACGACCGGATCGTCGCCCTGATGGACGCCGGCACAGAGCGCGCCGCCGACGATGGCGCTGACAGGTCGACCACGGACCGGGACCGTCCCGATCCCCTGGGAAAATACAACAGAGCCGACCGCAAGGAGTCCATCCCCGGACGGGATCAGGTCTCCTTCAGTGACGAGAGTTTGAAACGGGGTCGGAAGAAGGGGCTCGGCAAGCGGCCTCCGGGCGCACAGGTGGCGCGCCCGTCCGATCGTCAGGGCGAGCCGCCGTTCCGGCCGGGGATCCTCGAGGTGCGCGAACTCTGCTTCCAGACCAGGGTCGAGGAAGCGGGCGATCTGGCCAGGGATCTGCTCGATCATCCACGGTTCGACGAGGCAGCCACCTCCTTCGACTGGGCATGGATCTCCTTTGCTTTCACCGAGGAAGCCTTTGTCGAGGGGCGCGATAAACGACCCATCGACCGGGACGCCTTTTCGCGCCCGCTTGAACTCGCCAAGCGCGCGCTCCACCGCGATCCCAACGATCCCGTGGCGCTCTGCGCCATGGGCCAGGTCCTCTTTCGGCTCGGACGGCACCGGGACGCCATGCACCATTTCGAAAGAGTTCTCGAACTCAAGCCGAGCGACGACGAGCTGCCGCCCCAGATCAGGAAGGTCCTGCTCCAGGTGGCGCGCCAACGTCCTTCGAAGAAAAAGAAGGCCCGTCCCACTGATTGATCGATCGTGCGAAGACATCTGCCCTTCTGGCAGATGTCTTCGGCTCTGTCGGCGAGATGTGTCATTATGGCAGTACTGATGCGTCGCAATGACGCATCCACGCTTTGGGCCGCGTCAGGGATAATGTAACCCTTTCAGACAGTGAGTGTTAGATTGGCCTTCCCTTGTGAAGCTTCTTTCCCGATTGGCATAATTTTTGTTCAAAAGGTGCCACATTCCAGAATGCGCGAAGCATCAAGACTTTTGTGGACCTTTATCCAGTTGGGAGTAGACGCAAATGGGTTCCAAGATCATCGGAATAGACCTGGGCACAACCAACTCGTGCGTGGCGGTCATGGAGGGCACGCAGCCCAAGGTCATCGAAAATAGCGAAGGGTCGCGGCTCACACCCTCGGTCGTGGCTTTCACTGACAGTGGTGAAAGACTCATCGGATTTCCAGCCAAGAGGCAGGCCGTGACCAACCCGGTGAACACGGTTTTCTCGATCAAGCGTTTCATGGGCCGCCGCCAGGGCGAGGTGTCGTCTGAAGAGAAGATCGTGCCATACAAGATCGTGGGCGGACCTGATGAACTCGTCCGCGTGGAAGCGCAGGGCAAGGAATACACGCCGCCCGAGGTCTCCGCCATGATCCTGCAGAACCTCAAGGACACTGCGGAATCGTACCTCGGCGAGAAGGTGGACCGCGCGGTGATCACCGTGCCCGCCTACTTCAACGATGCCCAGCGCCAGGCGACCAAGGACGCGGGCGAGATCGCCGGCCTCAGGGTCGAGCGCATCGTCAACGAGCCGACCGCGGCGGCGCTTGCCTACGGCCTCGAAAAGAAGAAGACAGGCAAGATCGGTGTCTTCGATCTCGGCGGCGGCACCTTCGATATCTCCATCCTCGAGGTGGGCGACGGCGTGTTCGAGGTTCTCTCCACGAACGGCAACACCCACCTCGGCGGCGACGACTTCGACGAGGTCATGGTCGAGTACGTGGCGGGCGAGTTCAAGAAGGAGAACACGATCGACCTGCGCAACGACGTCATGGCGCTGCAGCGTCTCTACGAGGCGTGCGAGAAGGCCAAGTGCGAACTCTCCACCGCCATGCAGACCCAGATCAACCTGCCCTTCGTGACCGCCGACCAGTCGGGCCCCAAGCACCTGCTCATCAGCATCACGCGCGCCAAGTTCGAGCAGCTCACCGAGCACCTCGTGACCAAGACGCGCCAGCCCTGCGAGCAGGCGCTTTCCGATGCGGGACTCAAGGCGTCCGAGCTCGACGAGGTCATTCTCGTCGGCGGATCGACACGCATCCCGGCGGTCCAGTCGTCGGTGAAGGAGATCTTCGGCGCCGAGCCGTCCAAGGGCGTCAACCCCGACGAGGTCGTGGCCTGCGGCGCTGCCGTGCAGGGCGCTGTCCTGGCCGGCGACATCGACGATGTGGTCCTCCTCGACGTGACCCCGCTGTCGCTCGGCATCGAGACGTTGGGCGGCGTCATGACGCGGCTCATCGAGCGCAACACCACGATCCCCACCTCCAAGAAGGAGGTCTTCTCCACCGCCGGCGACAACCAGCCCGCCGTCGACATCCACGTGCTTCAGGGCGAGCGCGAGATGTCGAGCGACAACCGGACTCTCGGCCGGTTCAAGCTCGACGGCATCCCGCCCGCACCGCGCGGCATTCCCCAGATCGAGGTCAACTTCGATATCGACGCCAACGGCATCATGAACGTGGCCGCCAAGGACCTCGGCACGGGCAAGAACCAGTCGATCAAGATCGAGTCGTCGTCGGGTCTCTCCAAGGACGAGATCGATCAGATGAAGCGCGACGCCGAGAAAAACGCCGAGGAAGACAAGGGCAAGCGCGAACTCGTCGACCTCAAGAACCAGGCTGACCAGCTCGTCTACGTGACCGAGAAAACCCTCAAGGAACATGGCGAGAAGATCTCCGACGAAGACCGCAAGCAGATCGACGACGCCCGCCAGGAACTGGCCAAGCTCGCCGAGGGCAACGACACCGAGGCGATCAAAAAGGGCATGGAAGACCTGTCCCAGAAGGCCCAGAAGCTCTCCGAGATCATCTACAAGGAAGTTGCCGAGGCCCAGGCCAAGGCGCAGGGATCTGCTGACGGCCAGGCCGGCCCGGGTCCGGGATCCTGCGCTCAGGAAGCGAATGGCGGAGCCGAGAAGGAAGGCGAGGAAGAGATCATCGACGCCGACTTCGAGGTCAAGGAAGAAGGGTAGCTCTCGCTGAGCGGGCGGCTTTATTCGCCTTTCTTCTGTTTCCTGCCCCGATTCTTTAGTGTATATAGATCTGATGATTACGATCACGGAGCTTACGAAGCGGTTTTATGACGTCGTTGCCCTGGATAGGATCTCCTTCGAGGTGGGGCGCGACGAGGTTGTTGGATTTCTCGGCCCCAACGGCGCGGGGAAATCGACGACACTCAAGATTCTGACCAGTTTCATTCCGGCCACCTCGGGTTCGGCTCGTGTGGCCGGCTTTGATGTCTTTTCACAATCGCTCGCCGTCCGGCGGTCGGTGGGATATTTACCGGAACACGTCGCTCTCTATCCCGACATGCGTGTGTCCGAGTACCTCAACTACCGCGGGCGGCTCAAGGGACTGGGGGGCAAGGCGCTCAGGCAGCGGATCGCCACGGTTCTCGACCTCTGCGCCTTGAACGACATGACGGGCCGCATCATGGGCCAGCTCTCCAAGGGCTATCGCCAGCGGGTGGGGCTCGCCGACGCGCTGCTCAGCAATCCGCCGATCCTCCTCCTCGACGAACCGACGGGCGGCCTCGATCCCAATCAGCGCCGCGAGGTGCGCCAGCTGGTGGCGCGTCTCGGTGAAGAACATACCATTCTTCTCTCGTCCCATGTGCTCGCCGAGGTGGAGAGCATGTGTTCGCGGGTGATCATCATCCAGAATGGGCGGATCGTGGCCGACGGCCGGCTCGAAGACCTGGTCACCGATCTCAAGGGCGGCCGCCGCGTGTTTGTCGAGGCGGGCTGTCCGGTCGGCACGCTCGAAACCGCCTGCCGTGCTTTCAAACCCGAGCCGGAGATCCTCGAATCGGGTGCGCGCGAGACGGGCTCCTTTCTCGCTGTACCGCCTCTCGACGACGCGCTGCGCGCCAAGTTTCTGCGCCATCTTGTTGAAAAGGACGTGCCCGTACGCGAGTTCCGCGTCGATTCGTACACGCTCGAGGAGATCTACATGAAGATTACCCTCGCCCAGGAGGGATCGCTCGATCGGGAGCCGATCGCGGCCGAAGGGGAGCAGGATTGATGGTGGGTTATCTGAGAACGTCGTTCACTCTGATCTGGCGCGAGATCGAGTCGAATTTCTACTCGCCCCTCTCCTACATCGTGCTCACCATGTTCCTCCTTCTCAACGGCTACAGCTTCTCGATCAGCCTCCCCGAGTCGAACTGGGTCGTCTCCGACGCGATCCGCTACTTTCTCGGCCTCTCGTGGATGTGCTGGCTGGGAACGATCTTCATCCCGCCGCTGCTCACCATGCGGCTCATCTCGGAAGAGAAGAAATCGGGCACCATCGAGATGCTCATGACCGCGCCCGTCACCGAGACGCAGGTGATCTTCGCCAAGTACGCGGGCGCGCTCTTCTTTTACATCTTTCTCTGGTCGCCGTCGCTCATCTACATCATCATCATCAAGCGCTATGGGGCCGTGCCTGACAACGGCGTGATCTTCTCGTCCTACTGCGGGGTGTTTCTTCTCGGCTCGAGCCTGATCGCTCTCGGCGTGTTCACGTCGAGTTTGTCGGGCAACCAGATCGTGGGCGCCATTACCGCCCTCGTTCTCAACCTGCTCATCTTCTTCATTCCCCTTCTGTCCCAGGTGATTCCCTGGGACGGGGTGCGGCGCGTACTGCAGCAGCTCTGGGTCTTCCGCCACTTCCAGGATTCCTTTTCCAAGGGAGTGATCGATACGTTTCACCTCGTCTTCTACCTCGGTCTGACGACCTTCTTTCTCTTTCTGGCGGTCCGGTCGTTGGAGGCACGCAAGTGGCGATAAGCTTTTTCGGCAAAAAGCGTGACGTGGAGGCGCGGAGCTTCAGCCGGGGCCGGAAGATCCTCATCAGCCTCAATGTGGCCATCATGGTCGTCGTGGCCGCGGCCATCTTGGGCGGTGTCTGGTACCTCGCCGCCCTGCCCCAGTTTCGCGTCCGGTGGGACCTGACCAAGGCGCAGACCTTCACCCTTTCGCCGCGCACGGAGAACAACCTGTCGAGCCTCGAAAAGGATGTTGAGGTGATCGTCTTTTTCGACACGCCCAATCAGTGGGATCTCACCGGCGAGTCGATGGCCAAGGCACAGGTGGGGGCGTACACCATCGACCTCTTGCGCGAATACGAGATCGCATCGAACGGCCGTGTGAGAGTGGAGAATCTCGAGCGCGTGCGCAATTCGGTGCGGCTCCAGGAGGTCTTTCAATATCTCGGAATGCGGCAGGAAAACATCGTGGTGGTTCAGTGCGGCCCGAGTCGCAAGGTGCTCATTCCCGAGGACCTCGCCATGCTCGACCGTGGCCGCGCTGACGCGAACACCGGGGTGCGCCAGATGGCCAAGGTCGTTTCCTACAAGGCCGAGGCCGCGCTCACCCAGGCGATCATCGAGGTGACCGAGGAACGCAAGCCGGTGGCGTGCGTGCTCGCCGGCCGTGGCGAATCGCAAATCAACGGCAACGAGATCGACGGGCTCTCCGTCGCTTCGGCCGGGCTCAGAAACACCAATTTCGACGTACGCGAGATCAGGCTCGCCGCGGGCGGGACCTTACCCGAGGAGTGCGACGTGCTCGTCATTGCCGGGCCGCGCGACGATTACGGCGCCGCCGAGATGGCGGCGATCAAGAAGTACCTCCAGGGCGGGGGGAGCATCTTTCTCGGACTCGATCCCTTCGCGTGCGCGAGCTTCGACAAGGAGATCTTGCCCGCCTACGGCGTGGCGCTCGACCGGACAGTGACCTGCCGCGACATCACCGACGGGAAGCTCGAGAATAAGCTGCTCATTCCGGCCAAGACCCTCTCGCGCGAATCGCGGATCACGAAACCCTTGTCGGACAATTCTCTCGGCGTTCTGTTCTTCAGACCCGGGGCGGTTCTCAAGGGCGCGCAGAACTACTCGATCGAAGGTCTCGCCTGGTCGCCGCTCGACGTGTGGGGCGACACGCACCCGCCGCGGGCGATGGGCGACTACGAGTATGATTCACAGACCGAGAAGCGCGAACAGCGCACCATGGGCATTTCGTGCCAGGGCCAGAACGAGTACGCCCAGAGCCGCATGGTGCTCTTTGCCGATGCCTTCTTTTTCACGAACAACGGGATGCAAATGGGCGGCAGCGGCAACCTGCTTCTCTTCACAAACTCGATCAACTGGCTCGCCGCGCGCGAGAAACAGCTCGACATCGGACCCAAGGTGCCCTTCGAGTCGCGCGTCGAGCTCTACCAGGACGAGTACCGGCAGATCAGCTTCTACGTGATTCTCTACATTCCCATCGCGGCCGCGCTGCTCGGACTCGTGGTCTGGTGGTTCAGAAGAAGGTAGACGATGCGTTTCAAAACCACCCTTTTCCTGATCGTGCTCCTCGCGGTCATCGTCTTTCTCGTGCACAAGTTCGGCGACGACACGACGCCCCTGCTAAAGCCGCCCGAGCCTCTCTTTCCGGGCGTGGCCTTCAGCTCGGTCGACAGGATCGAGCTCGGACTGTACGGCGGGCTTGAAGCGGTGCTCGAGCGGCGCGCGGGCCGCTGGAAAGTCATCGAACCCTTCGAGGACGAAGCGCAGCGCGAACTGGTCGAGCAGTTGCTGAGAGCGATCGAGGAGAACATCAAGGTCGAGCTTCCCATGCAGGATGGGCAGGTCGATCTCGTGGCCAAGCAACTCAAACCGCCCACGCGCTGGATCGAGATCCGCCACGCCGGCGGCCGGAATCGCATCAACGTGGGCGCTCTCGACCCGCTCGGTTCCGAGGTCTTCGTGACCCTCGACGACAAGGACACCCTCTTTCGCACGGGGCGCAATCTCCACAATTTCCTGGAAACGAATCCCAACGAATTCAGAGACGAGCGTCTCTTTCGCGCCGATCCGCGACTCGTCGATCAGGTCGTGATCGAGAGAGCCGGCGCGGTCGTCATGCGCGCCGAGAAAAACCGCGGGCAGTGGAAGATCCTCGAGCCGATTCTCGACGACGCGGACAGCAGCAGGATCTACGGCCTGGTCAACAACCTCGCGCGTCTCGATGTGGGCCGGATCGTCGTGCAATCGGCGACGGACGAACAGATCGCCGAGTGCTGGCTGACGTCGGACACGCTGCGCGTCGTCCTGAAATCGGATGTGCTCGAATGGGGGGTGATCATGGCGCCCCAGTCGATCGGTCCGGCGGGGTCGCTCTTTTGCATGCGCGAGGGGGGGGACCAGATCCTCACACTGAAGCGGGGCGACTACAGCCGGCTCGAGTTCAACCTCGAACATTACCGCTCGACAATCATCCTGCCAAAGGAGCGCGAGAACGTGACATCGATTGCGGTGCTGCGCGGCGACGAGCAGTGGCTGCTTCTCAGGAGAGACGACAAGTACTTTTACATCGACGTCCCATTCAAGGCGCCCGCCGATCACATCGTCGACGGCGACGCGACACCCGTGTCGCTCTACCTGTCGCGCCTCTTTTCTTTGCAGGCGAGCGCGTTCGTGGCCGACGATGTCAAGGATCTGGCGCCTTACGGCCTCGACGAACCGGAGTGGATGCTCTACATCCGCTGGAAGAGGGGACAGACGCACAAGAAGATCGAGCTGCGCATCAGCGCCGCCCAGGACGGTTTGCGCCATGTGATGGTCAAGGACAAGCCGACTTTCGTCTATGCGATCAAGGCGGACAACATCGGCTTCATTGCCGAGGACCCGATCTTTCTGCGCGACAAGCGGATCTTCAACCATGACATCAACAAGATCATGAAGGCGTCCTTTGCCCTGGGCGAGAGGTCGATAACCATCGAGCGGCCCGCGCCGGGCAAGTACTTCGAAGGCGACAGGGACAACAAGTTCCAGGAGCTGATGCACGAGCTCAAGCGCGAGATCGTCGTCGCCTTCGAGATCGGTGAGTCGGGCGGAGACGATCCCCGATTCGCCACGGTCTGGGGATCGGTGATCTACCTCGTCAACGAGGTCGGCACCGGCCCGAGGGAGATCAAGATCGAGTTCGGCCAGGAAACACTCGAAGGCTACTACGGCCGCAGCAGCGACATGGCCCGGGGGGTGTTCGTCCTCAAAAAGAATTTCTTCAGCCGCTATGCGGGTGAGTTCGAAGGACTTTAGAAGTCAGAGCCGCGCTACTTGTGCGCGGCGATGAAGCGGCGGATCGCCTCGGGGTAGGCCTTGCGTTCCTCGGCAAAGACTCGCTTGGCCAGGGTATCGGGTGTGTCGTCCTCGAGCACTGGCACCTTGCGCTGCAAGATGATGGGGCCGTGGTCGTATTTGTTGTCACAGTAATGGACCGTGCAGCCTGACTCCGTTTCGTTGGCGGCGATGACCGCCTCGTGGACGTGGTGGCCGAAAAATCCCTTGCCACAGAATTTGGGAATCAGCGCGGGGTGGATGTTCATTACGCGGCCCGCGTAATCGGCCGGGACCGTATAGAGCTTCAGGAAACCGGCGAGGATCACGAGCTCCACTTCTCTGGCGCGCAGCTCGTCGGTGATCGCCTCCGAGAAGGAGTGGTTGTCTGGAAAATCAGCGAGGCGGATCGTCCGGGAGGGGATGTCATGGTTGGCTGCCCGCACCAGACCGTAGGCCTTGGGTGACGATGAAATCACCACCCTGATCGCGGCGTCGAGCGTGCCGCCATTGATTTCCGCAACCAGGTTTTCGAGTGTGGTCCCTCCTCCCGAGAGGAGGACGCCGAGTTTCAGCGGTGCGGCCATGAGATTTCTCCTGCTTTTGTCGATCAGCCGTCCGATGCGAGAGCGTTGAGCCGTTCCTGCAGCTCGTCCGGATCGATACCGATGACGAGCACTTCCTTGTTCCGTCCCTTGGCGCCGGCGGCGAGAGAGACCTGGCTTTTGCGCAGACCGAGGGCTCGCGCCACGATCTTGAGGATGTCGCTGTTGGCCTTGCCTTTCTCCGGCGGCAGGGTGGTCTGTACCTTGAGTGCGCCCTGGTGTACGCCGCCCGCGAAGCGGCGCGATCCGCCGGGCCGCGCGCGGACCCTAAAGACCGGTCCCTCGCTGGTGCGGATGATCTCGATCAAAGCTCGAACCCCACCAGGTGGCCGCCCTCGCGCAGCGAACCGCCCACGAGTACGCTCGTGTACCGGAAGAAGAATGTGTCCGTGTATTCCGTGGCAAAGAGCCGCAGCGTGTCGACCGATTCCTGGAAGTGCAGCCCCGGGTCTTTCGTGCGAAAGGGAACAAGAATCGACGCGAATATCTCCATGGCGGCTTTCTCCCTCGCCGCCTCCTCGATGAGCGCGTCGCGCGCCGCGCCGAGAGAGGGATCTTCGCTCGCCGCCTTGTGGGCGAGCCGTTGCAGCAGCGTGAAGAATTCAACCCGCGGCGGGCGCACCGCCTCGGCCCTGGCCCTGAGCGCGTCGGTCCAGCCCTCCTTGTCGCTGTAGGCGGCGATCGCTTCGGTGAGCGGGGCGAGGTCGGCGCTCGCCCGCGCCGCGCCGACGAGCATGGCGGCGCGCGCCAGCCCGAGACGATCGGCGCCGTTCATGGGGAAACGATTCTCGACGAGATCGACGAAGGCGCCCGCGCGGCTGAATTCAGCAAAGGGAACATTGACGATCGACGCGCCTCTCACCGAGAGGCGGAGCCCGTCTCCCTTTTCGGTCAGACCGAGGATCGTGCAGTTGCTTCCCCGCACCGGGTGCTTGACGGTCTCGTCAGCGATCTTGCTTTCAGCGAGGCAGGTCTTGAGCCGATTGACGAGATCCTCGCCTGCCGTGAGAGCAGCGCAGAGCTTGTCCGAGTACCGGGCGTACTCGCTCGTGGCCAGGCCGGGCTTCTCGGCCGAGCGGGAGAACTCGAGCCCGAGAACAGAGTCCCGTTCCTTGCACGGATCGCCCCACGACGAGAGAGCATGGAGATCAGCATTCAGAAGTGCGAGCTGTTCGGTGCGATGGGCGGTCACGATGCGGGTTTCGAGTGTATCGAGGGCGGTGATCTTCTCATCGAGGAAAGCGAAGCTTTTCGGCTCCGCCACCGTACTCGGCGGCCGGAGAGCGCCGAGTGCGCTCCGCACGGTCTCCTTGGCTGCCGTAAACTCCTTACCTTCAGCCTGGGCGGCGGCGTCCTCGCTGATCCTGCTGAACCAGGCAGCGATCGACTTCTGCACCGACGTGGCCATCTCCTCGCGCAGGGCGGAGACCTCGGGAATGTTGGCCGACAGGGCTCCGGCTCCGACTCCGTCGGCTCCGACCCTGTCGGCGGCGACCATGGCGTCGTAGAAACGCTGCTCGCGCACGCAGGTGGCGATCCTGGTCTCAGCCGCGGTCCGAAGCGATCCGAGGCGGCGCTCCTTCTCCTCGGCGAGGGTCTGGTCCCGAGCGATCGCCTCGCGGATCGCGACCGCTTCCTCCGAAGCGCGCGCGGCCGTGTCGGTGCCCGCGTAGCGGCTCACGATGGCGTCGAGCCTGGCGAGCTTCATCTCACGGTCGAGATCGATGGGGATGGAGAGGTAATCGTTGGACGCCTCGAGCTCGGCCATCCGCTTCTGCTGCGTCTCCATCTCCTCGCGGAGAGCGGGATCGGGCTCGATGGGATCGATCTCGGTGACCGGTGTCACGGGCGCGGTCGAAATATCGTCCTTCTGGCTGGTGAGAATGAAATAGGCTGCCGCGGCCAGGGCGACCACGACCACGACGGTTGCCACGAGCACACCCTTGCCCTTGGATCGGCCCGAGATCGCTTGCAGATCTTCGAGCAGCGCTTCGACGCCCGGATAGCGCTCGGCCGGATCCTTCTGCATCATCCTTTCGACCACGTTGCATACCGTCTCGGGAACGTCCGAGCGGATCTCGCGGATCGGCGTCGGTTCTTCCTTGAGCTGCTTGAGGAGGATCTCGCGTGTCGTTTCGCCGGTGAAAGGCGTCCGACCCGTGAGGATCATGTAAAAGGTGCATCCCAGGGAGTAGATGTCGGAGCGGATGTCGAGCTCGGTGCGGCGGATCCGCTCGGGCGAGATGAAGTGGGGCGTGCCTACGATTTCGTTGCCGCCCGCCTCGGCGTCCTCGACCGATGTGGCCAGGCCCATGTCGGCGATCTTGGTCACGTTGAACTTGTCGATCATCAGGTTCTGGGGCTTGATGTCCTGGTGGACTATGCCGAGGCTTTCGGCAAAGGCGAGGCCGCCGGCCGCGTCGCGAATGATCTCCACGGCGCGCGCCACGGGGATCGGCTCCTCGGCGCTGAGCTGTTCGTCCACTGTTCCGCCCTGGGCGAATTCCATCGAGTAGTAGTGGAAGTTGCCTTCCGATCCCACGTCGTAGACCTGGATCACGTTGGGGTGGGTGAGGGCCGCTGCCGCACGCGCCTCCTCGGTGAACTTCTTTACGAAGGCCGGGTCGCGCGTGAGGCGCGTGGAGAGGAGCTTGAGCGCCACCTCGCGGTTGAGGGAGACCTGGATCGCCTTGAAAACGCGCCCCATGCCGCCGAGGCCGACCTGCTCGACGATCCGGTAGCCGCCGATCTTCTTTCCGATGAAGGCGTTTCCGCGCGCCGAGTCGGTGAAAGCCAGGACCGTGCTCCCGATCTGGATCTTGTCGCCCAGGTCGAGCGCTGCCTGGATGGTTTTCTCGTGGTTGACGAGAGTGCCGCTCTCGGTCTTCTCGTCCCTGATGTGGTAGGTCCCCTTGACTCCCTTGAGGCGGAAGTGAATCGGCGCGGCGCCTGGGTCGCGCACCACGATCGAGCAGCGCATGTCGCTGCCCACGGTGTAGGTCACCTCTTCCTTGAGCTCGATCGTCTTGCCCTTGTCCGGGCCGTTCTCATAACGCAGAGTCGGCAAGGCAGCCCCCAATCATTTCCATCAGAGTCCCTCGAACAGCGCGGTCCCCACGCGGATGTGCGTGGCGCCCTCCTCGACAGCCACCTCGAAATCGCCCGACATTCCCATGGAGAGAAGGTCGAACTCATCGTCCGCCTCTCCCGACTCCCGGATTTCGCCGGCGAGCCGCGCCAGCCGGGCGAAATGGGGGCGGGCCGTTTCGGGATCGGGATCCCAGGGCGCCATGGTCATGAGGCCGCGGACCTTGACGCCGGGCATCTCGCGGGCAAGAGCAACGAGAGGGCCCGCCTCGTCGGGACCGAGGCCGAACTTGCTCTTCTCGCTGGAGATATTCACCTCGAGGAAGATGTGCGGCGCGACGCCCAGAGCGTCGGCGCGGCGCGAGATCTCGCGCAGGAGCCTTTCCGAATCGACGGAGTGGACGGTGTGCGAAAAGCGCAGCACATTCTTGACCTTGTTGCGCTGCAGGTGGCCGATCATGTGCCAGTGGGCGCGGTCGCCGAGGGCGGCGAACTTGCGCTCTCCCTCCTGCGCGCGGTTTTCGCCGAGGTCGATGATCCCGGCGTCGAGGAGGAGGCCGGCCATCTCGATGCTGACCGTCTTGGTCACGGCCACGAGGGTGACAGCTTCCGGATCGCGCCCGGCACGGCGCGCGGCGGCAGCGACACGGCCCCGGACGGCGGCGATGTTCGCCAGGAGCCTCTGCGTGTGGGAATCGTCCATGCTGCAATTCTCCGAGTTCGAAAAGACAAGAACTATCAAATAGATCGCTCAAAGTCAACGGAGGGAGGTTTCAGACATCACTGGGGGCGTTCGATCGGGAACGAAGCTTGGGGGAATTTCGCTTGACTTGGTTACATTCGCCCCTAACATGCAATATCTTCTACAATTGAGTATTTTTGGACCCCTGCGGGAGACCGTCTCTCTACGCGGGGGTTTCATCATGCAACCGATTTGTGCGAATCGCTTTGCGCGGCGCGTACCACCAGCAGGAGGATGCCAGCCATGAGGCTTCTTTGTCTTCTCACACTCGCCTGTCTCGTTTCCGGTCTGATTTTTCCTCTCGATCTGAGAGCTGCCGACAGTTCGGTCTTCGATCCGGCGGAGCTCAAGGTGGGACAGGTCAAGTGGATCCTGCCTCTCAAGGAGCTCTCTCCGGGCGGCAAGACCGAGTGGGGCAAGATCGACGGCGAGGACCTCTTTGTTCTCGACACGAACAACACCCTCCATTGCGTCGACATGGCCAAGGGCACGCACAAGTGGGTGGTCATGCTCGACGGTTTCCCGACCTATGCGCCGACCATCTCGGCTGACGCGATCGGTGTGGTCATCAAGGACCGCGTCGTGGTCGTTCTTCGTTCCAATGGTTCGCGCCTTCTCGACAGACGGATCGAGTTCACGCCCTGCACGCCGCTCGTGGCGAATCGCGACGTGGGCTACGCGGGCTGTCTCTACAAGGAGAGCCTCCACTCCATCGACTTGGGCCGCGGTTTATCGGGATGGACGTTCCGCTTTACGGATATCATGAGCACGGCGCCCGTGATTGCCGGATCCGGTTCGAATTTGTTTCTTTACGTCGTGACTCACGGTGGCACGGTGGCGTGCTTCGATCCGCAGCTCGCTTACGAGGCAGGGCCCAAGAAGCCCTCGTGGAAGTACCAGACGGGCGGACGGATCACGGCCGATCCCTTCGTTGACGACGACATTCTCTTCGTGGCCGGCGAGGATAGATCGCTTTACGCGTTCGGCCGGCTCTCGGGCGCGATGAGATGGCGCTACATGTCGGACCTTCCCCTCAAGGTCACCCCCCTCGTGGCGGGCGGCAAGGTCTTTCTCGTCGTGGGCGGCGACACGATCTGCCTCGACCGCGCCACGGGCAAGGAACTCTGGAAGGCCGAGGGGTACAACACACCTGCCGGTATCGTGAAGACCATCGCCTATATCCTTTCCGACGAGGGTAAGCTCGCCCTGTTCAATGCTGAATCGGGCAAGGAGATCCGCGTTGTCGAGGCCCGCGGCGTGGTCGACGTGATCGGCAATCCCAACGCCGGTATGCTGGTCTTTACCGACGGCAGCAAGATCCACGCGTTCAAGTAAGGGACGCTCTACAGGAAACAAAAAGCCGCATCGTGAGGATGCGGCTTTTTTTATTACTCCACGAGAGTGAGGCACAGAAAGCGTGTCGTGCTTTCGGTGACGCGCACCGAGTGGGCGATCCGCACGCCGACGACCCAGACGATCTCGTCGCCGGAGCAGACGAGAGGGATGGTGTCGCGCTCCTCGGCAGGGATCTTGGCATCGATGAGGATCGACTTGAGTTTCTTTCGGCCCGGCGCGCCGAGGGGGTGGAAGGTGTCGCCCGGCCGGCGGGCGCGGATCGTGAGACGATCGCCGATTTCGTTGCCGTCGACGATCTCTCTGGCTAGGGATCGGGTCGTTTGCGGTTGCCGTGCGCGCGCGGGATCGTCGTAGACGGCGGCCCTGATGCGGCGGCCGTCGGGCAGAGTGCATGCGCCCGGAATTGGCAGAGGCTGGTGCGATGAAACGGAATCGGACAACGCAATCGGGTCTGCGCTGTCCGCGGGTTTGATGACGAGAGCATTTCGCGTGCGGCGCAAGATCAAGCCGCCGCCGAGCGCCCACTGCTTGCTTCCCGAACTGGTGCCGACCGAGGCAGTGATGGAGCGAAAAGTCTGTCGCTTGATCGGAACCTGCCGCGGCGCGAGCCGCAGAGCGGACCGCCGCAGGAAGGCGAAGCGCACCATGTCGGGGGTTCGAGTGAAGAGATCGAGGTCGCACACGATCCGGTCGAGGGGCGCGTTGGGGAACGAGCCTTGTTCGATCATACTGTCGGCCGCGCGATCGAGGCGCGTGTGGATGGCGCGGCTCAGATCGGCAATGGCACAGAGCGTGTCGATGAGCCTGGGGTCGCCTGATGCGTCGGATTTCGCGAGCCGGGGCAAGACGCGGTGGCGGATCCGGTTCCGCCCGAAGACCATCTCCTCGTTGGTCTGGTCCTGTCTGAAAGATTGGCCGAGAGATGCGAGATAACGCTCGAGCTCGGTTCGCCCGAAAGCGAGGAGCGGACGGACCACGAGTACCGTCGATCCCCAAACGAGTCGCCGCCAGGGCCGGATGCCGGCCAGACCCCAGTAGCCGGCGCGCCGCATGAAGCGGGCGAGCACTGTTTCGGCCTGGTCGTTCTTGTTGTGTGCCGTGAAAACGAGGGGGGCGCTCAGCTTGAGGGCAGCCTCGTCGAGGAGCCGGTAGCGCTCGGTGCGCGCCCAGGCCTCGGTTGCGCCCGTGGTCAGCCCGGCCGGGGGGGCGAGCCGTTCGCGGTGGAAACCGAAACCGAGGTCAGCGGCGAGGGCGCGGGCCGCGTCCTCGTCAGCGTCGGCGTCGGCGCCGCGGAGACCGTGGTTCACGTGGAGTGCGGTGATCGCTGGGCGCGGAGTGCTCTCGTGAAGGAGGCGGCAGAGCGCGGTGGAGTCACAGCCGGCCGAGAGAGCCACTATCCAGGGGGCGTTCGTCACGCTCTTCGGGTTCGGCAGGTCGGACAGGAGCGATTCGAGGGCCTCTGCGAACCGGGTTCGCATTGGGGCGCTGGATTCTGTGGCATCAAATTTTTTCTTTTTCATGGCCGGCGGTAATGATACCTCTTTCTGATTGATATGGGCGGTTCATATTTGGGTGTGCGCCGCGGCCCTCGGTGTTGACCCGAACGGCTCGGGACACTTACAATGCTGATTCAAAGGCGTATGCCCCTGAGGGCGGTTTTCTCTCAAGCAGGAACAATTTACGTTCAGTAACGAATTGTCGATAATTACATTCAGAGTAGAGGAGATCAGGACATGACAATACGAATCGGCGTCAACGGATTCGGCAGGATCGGCAGGATGGTGACCCGCATCATGGAGGCGGACAAGGATTTAGAAGTCGTTGCCGTCAATGACCTGTCCGATGTGAAAACCCTTGCCCATCTTCTCAAGTATGACAGCGCCCAGGGAATCTTCAACGGGACCGTGACGACTGATGACAAGGGCCTCGTGGTCAACGGCCGCGCGGTTCAGGTCCTGTCCGAGCGCGATCCGGCCGCCCTGCCCTGGGGCAAGATGGAGGTTGATTTCGTGGTCGAGGCGACCGGTGTTTTTCGCACACGCGATCAGATCGCCAAGCACATCGACGCGGGCGCGCCCAAGGTTCTGCTCACCGTGCCGCCCAAGGACGAGATCGACAACCTCATCGTGCTCGGCGTCAACGACGACGAGCTTCGCGCCGAGGACAAGATCATCTCCAACGCGTCGTGCACCACCAACTGCCTCGCGCCCGTCTCCAAGGTGCTCAACGACACCTTTGGGATCGAGCACGGTCTGATGTGCACGATTCACGCCTACACCAACGACCAGCGCCTCGCCGACATGGTGCACAAGGATCTGCGCCGGGCGCGTTCGGCCGCGCAGAATATTATCCCCACCACGACCGGTGCGGCGCGCGCCGTGGGTAAGGTGATCCCCGACCTCAACGGCAAGCTCGACGGTTATGCCATGCGCGTGCCGGTGGTGGACGGTTCCGTGGTCGATCTCACGGTGACGCTCAAGAAGGCGGCCACCATCGAATCGGTGAACAGCGCCATGAAGGCCGCCGCCGATGGCCCGATGAAGGGCATCCTTTCCTACGTGGACGAGCCGATCGTGTCGAGCGACATCATCGGGAACAGCTACTCGTCGATCTTCGACTCGCTCTGCACCATGGCGATGGGCGACAACATGGTCAAGATCGTGTCGTGGTACGACAACGAGTGGGGTTACTCGTGCCGCGTGGCCGACCTGATCAAGAAGTCCTACGCCCTCGGTTAGAGGCGCCCGGCGAATATCAATCAAGGAGTGCGAAAGTGGCCAAGCTCAAAGTCACCGACCTTGACGTGAGCGGGAAGCGGGTCTTGATCCGCGTTGATTTCAATGTTCCGCTCGATGAGAATCTGGCGATCACCGACGACCTGAGAATCCGCGCCGCCCTGCCGACGATCGAGTATGTGCTCGCGCAGGGTGGAACGCCGGTGCTCATGTCGCATCTCGGCCGGCCCAAGGGCAAGGTGGTCGACACGATGCGGTTGAACCCGGTCGCGGCGCGGCTCGAGGAGCTTCTTGGCGTGGCTGTTCTCAAACTCGACGAGACCGTGGGCGACGCGGTGGAAGCCGCACTGCGCGCGGGCGGCGAGAAGAAGGTTGCCCTTCTAGAGAACCTGCGTTTCAGCGAGGGCGAGACCAGGAACGATAGCGCCTTTGCGGCCGGCCTGGCGCGGCTGGGCGATGTTTTCGTGAACGACGCCTTCGGCACCGCCCACCGTGCGCATGCATCGTGCGCGGCGGTGACCGAGCACTTTCAGCCTGACCGGGCGGCGGCCGGTTTTCTTCTGATGAAGGAGATCGACGTCTTCGGCAAGATCCTCAGCGAGCCCGGACGGCCGATGGTGGCGGTGCTCGGCGGCGCCAAGGTGGCCGACAAGATTCCCGTGATCGAGAATCTTCTGGGCGTGGTCGACAAGGTGATCATCGGTGGGGCGATGGCCTATACCTTTCTCGATGTGATGGGCAATGCGGTGGGTGCGTCGCGCGTTGAAGAGGAGAGCCGTGCGCTCGCCGAGGCCGCGCTCGACAAGGCGGCCGAGAAGGGGATCGATATTCTCCTGCCCGTCGACCATATGGCTGCCGCTACGTTTGAAGCGGACGCCGAGTGGCAGATCGCACTGGGCGCGATCCCCGACGGCTGGATGGGCCTCGACATCGGGCCGGCCACGATCGATCTCTATCTCGGTGCGATCCACAGCGCGGGCAGCGTGCTCTGGAACGGCCCCATGGGGGTCTTCGAGTGGGAGAACTTTGCGGCCGGCACGCGCGCCGTGGCCGAGGCGCTCGCCGCGGGGTCGTGTACGTCGGTGGTGGGGGGCGGTGATTCAGCCGCCGCGGTGAAGCGGTTCGGATTGAGCGATCGATTCACCCACGTCTCCACCGGGGGCGGTGCGTCGCTCGCGATGATGGAAGGCAAGACCCTTCCGGGGATCGCGGCGCTTTCGGAAAAGTAGACCGTCTCTCGAAAAGGAATGGTTTCATCATGGTCGTCATTTCTGCATCCCTGCTTTCCTGCAACTTCGCCCGTATCGAGGACGAGATCCGTGCCGTGGAAGCGGCGGGCACCGACTGGATCCACGTCGACGTGATGGACGGCCATTTCGTGCCCAACATCACGATCGGGCCGCCCGTGGTCAAGGCGCTCAAGAAGGTGGCCACCAAGCCGCTCGACGTGCACGTCATGATCGACGAGCCGCTCCGCTATGCCGACGATTTCATGGATGCCGGTGCGGATCTCTACGTATTTCATGTGGAAGCCAAGGACGATCCATGGAAAGTGATCGAAAAGGTCAGGGTGCGCGACAACGTCAAGGTGGGGATCACGGTCTCGCCCGACACGCCGCTCGACCGGATCGAGCCCTATCTCACTGATGTGGATATGGTTCTGGTCATGTCGGTCTACCCGGGATTTCCGGCCCAGAAGTTCATCGAGGAGTCGCTCGACCGGGTGCGCTCCCTGCGCGTTGACTATGGATTTGGCGGCTACATAGAGCTCGACGGGGGTATCAAGGTGCACAATGCGGGAAAGGTGGCCGAGGCGGGCGTGAATGTTCTGGTTTCGGGGAGTGGAATCTTCAAAACCGATGATCTTCGTGGTACAATTTCCCGCTTGCGAAGTGAGGCCGACATTGCCTTTGAACGGGCAGGGTGGGCGACCAAGAGCTGACCCGATGCGTCGTGGAGGACGATAAATGGCCTGGATCCGCTCCAAGAAGAAGGAGATCCCCGGGGGCTTGTGGCTCAAGTGCCCGTCCTGCAGCGAGATGATCTACAAGAAGGATCTCGACGCCAGGATGAAGGTCTGTTCCAAGTGCGACTATCATCACACCCTCAACGGCCTCGAGCGGGTCAAGTACACCCTCGACGAGGGGACCCCCGAGGAGATGGCGATCGATCTTCAGGCCGTGGACCGTCTCGACTTCGTGGACAAGACTCCCTACCCGGACAAGCTCAAGGCCACGATGAAGAGGACCCAGCGGAACGAGGCGATGTGGATCGGCACGGGCCAGGTTCTGGGGCGCGATGTGGCTTTCGGGACGCTCGATTTTTCCTTTCTCGGCGGATCGATGGGATGGGTCGTGGGCGAGAAGGTGGCGATCATCACCGAGTATGCGCGCGAAACCGGTCTGCCTCTCATACTCAGCTCATCTTCAGGCGGTGCGCGAATGCACGAGGGCGCGATCTCGCTCATGCAGATGGCCAAGGATTGCGCCGCACTCGCCCAGTTCGATGACAAGCGGGGACTCTATATCTCGGTCCTGGCCAATCCGACGACGGGCGGGGTGACTGCCTCGTGGGCGACGCAGGCCGACATCGTGCTCGCCGAGCCGGGCGCGCTGATCGGGTTTGCCGGACCGCGAGTGATCAAGACCACGCTGATGCAGGATCTGCCCGAGGGTTTTCAGCGGTCCGAGTTTCTGCTCGACAAGGGGCAGGTCGACGCGATCATTCATCGGGAGCGGATGCGCGAGACGCTTCATGCGCTCATGAGCTATTGCCTTGATAGCAATGGCTACAAGAAGGAGTAGGTGGGAGACCGGGAACGGTGGCACACGAAAAAGCATAATTCCTACCCTGAAATCTCGGCGATGACCGTCGGATTTTCATCAAAACACCTGTAGACCCAGTCAATCTCCATGGTTTCAGCCCGTGGGCAGGTCGAAATCGCGTTCTCCGCCCCACGTGGGTCGCCGACTAGGATTTTATCCACAACAGCACTCTGTTTCGCGGCGGTGATGAGCCTTGCTGGGCCACTTCATCCAAAAATAATCCTTGACACCTTTTGTCGTGACTGGCTATTATTTTGACCGGTTTTGGTAAATAGTGGACAAATATTTTGCCGATAGGGGCTTCATGATAGAGACCGTCAAAACCGTAATTCTGGATTCTCAGGAAGCCGCTCTCCCGACCGGAGTGCCACGGCGTTTTCAACTGGTGGCGGTTCCTCGAAAGGCGGCTGTCTGTATCGGCGTGCGTCGATGCGGAAAGTCGACCTATCTCCACCAGATCATGCAGCGCCTCATCGATGGCGGCGTTTCGCGCCAGAACATCCTCTATCTGAATTTCTTCGACGACCGGTTGCATACCCTGCAGCAGGACAATATCTCGTTGATCACAGAAGCCTATTTCTCGATCTATCCGGAAAAGAAGAACACCGAAACCGTCTATTGTTTCTTCGACGAAATCCAGGCTGTTTCCGGTTGGGAACCGTTCGTCGACCGCGTGATGCGCACCGAGAAATGCGAGGTCTATTTGACAGGTTCCTCTGCGCAGATGCTCTCCAAGGAAATTGCCACGCAGATGCGCGGACGAGCGTTGTCGTGGGAGATGTTCCCTTTCTCCTTTCGTGAGTTCCTCGACTCAAGGGGTATCGATTTCCAAGGCGCGCTCTCCACAAAGAAACAACTGATTGTCAGAAAGACCTTCGGCGAGTACTGGGAGACCGGCGGATTTCCAGAGGTTTTGCGCCTGGATAGGCACCTCCGGATCAAGACACACCAGGAATACTTCCAGGCCATCTTGTTTCGCGACCTGGTTGAACGGCACGACGTGTCGCACCCCAAGGCGCTTTCCGATCTGGCACACCGTCTCGTGGACAACACCGCCTCGCCCTACTCGGTCAACAAGCTCAAGGGATTCCTGAATTCACTAGACCACAAGGTCCCCAAGTCCTCGGTGTCGGACTACTTGAGGTGGTTTGAAGATGCTTATTTCCTTTTTAGCGTCCGACTCTATGATGCCTCGTTCACCCGGAGCCAGACCAATCCCAAGAAGGTCTATTGCATCGACCATTCGCTAGTGACTTCCGTTTCATCTGGAATTCTCGTCAACTCCGGACATCTTCTCGAGAATCTTGTATTCACGGCGTTGCGACGGCTCAATCAAGACGTGTATTATTACAAGACGAAGGGTGGCAAGGAGGTCGACTTCATCGTACCGGTGCGAAATCGTCCCAAAGTGCTGATTCAGGTGTGTGAGACTCTCAACGATTCCCGTGTCAGAGAACGTGAAATCTCCGCACTGAGCGAAGCCATGAAGGAACTCAAGATCAAAACGGGCACCATCGTGACGCGGAGCGAGGAGGAGTACATCAAGGCCGGACCTGGAACCATTCAGGTGGTTCCCGCCTGGCGGTTTCTTATTGACATGCCCGACATGCCGGGGTAACTGAATAAGAATGCCCTCTGGTTGGGTCTCGGCGTGGCCCCACGCGGGGTCGCTGAAATTACGATCGCGCGACGAGAAAAGCTAAGAATAGGCCTTGAATATTGCCGAAAAGGGCCTATGATACGACGCTCTGAAAAAAAGAATCCCCGATAGCTCAATTGGTAGAGCATGCGGCTGTTAACCGCAGTGTTGTAGGT
>CAYXGI010000054.1:0-36059 GCA_964464495.1 uncultured Phycisphaerales bacterium | reverse complement strand
AATTCAGGACGGGACAGAATGCGAAGGCCGCAAAAAGCCTCACCACCTCCGACCTGAGACCCTCCATTTTCAGATGGCCAAGTCCGACAGACTCCTAGTCCAACAAGTCGAGAACGTGTATACTGAGCACGGTCCATGAGTTGTGAATGGCGTGGACGATTACGACGGGGACGATGGAGCGCGATTTTTCGCGCACATAGCCGAGAAGGATGCCGAGCGTCATGATCGGAAAGGCCGCGGCCAGGCCGTGCAGCAACCCGAAGACCGCGCCCGACACCAGTACAGCCGCGAGGTAGGGCAACTGATAGCGCAATCCCTGGTAGAGAAAAATCCTGAAAATAATTTCCTCGAGGACGGGCACTCCCACACAAACCGTGGCCAGGAAAGGGATTGATCTCAAGAGATCGGTCCGTTCCATGATCTCGCGCACGATCGCCTGCTGCTCGTCGCCGACGAGGAGAGTGTTGAGAGGCCCGACCACGAAGATGAACAGAGGGAGAAACAGAAGATAAACTCCGATCGCGCCCAGACTGCCCCTCGCCGCCCCGTCCCAAGTGAATCCCGCGTTGGACAGCTCATCGCGCCCCCGCCTTGCGACGAGGCTCAAGGCCACGACGCAGGCGATAAACTTGGCCCCAAGGGTGACATACATGGCGCGGCCGATGGCGCTCGTATCGATAAATTCGCGGCAGCCCAACGAGAAAAGCGTCTCCAGACAGTAGCAGAGGAGGAAGAGCAGGATCCCGTAGCTGAGCGGCTTGAGGGGCGCGGATGTCATGGGAGCGCCTCCATCAGTCTATCGAGGTCCTCTTCGTTGTTGTAGAAGTGCGGCGCGGCTCGCAGGCCGCCGCCCCGCGCCGACAGGACCACCCCTCTGCGCTTGAGATCCTTGGCCAGAGCCGAGTAGTCAAACTCTTGATCAGTGTATCGGAACGTCACGATTCCTGACGCCGCTCCTTCGAACCTCGGCGAGAGAATCTCGAGTCCCCTTTTCCTTAGGAGAGTGACGAGTCTGTCGGTGAGCGTCAGAACGCGTTCCTCGATCTGCTCGATCCCAATGCCGAGAAGAAGCTCGAGAGCCGCATTGAAGCCGAAGATGCCGGCCAGGTTATAGGCGGCGTACTCGAAGCGGCGCGCCGTCGGCGCCAGCTTCATCTCGGCTGCATGAAGATCGAAGGGCTCTTTCATCGACCGCCATGATACGAAGGGCGGCCTGATCGCATCGAGCATGTCGCGTCGGCAATAAAAGAATCCCACGCCCTCCATGCCTAAAAGCCACTTGTGGGAGTCGGCCGAGAGGAACGAGATCCGGCATGCGTCCACATCGATCGGAAAGGCGCCGAGGCTCTGGATCGCGTCGACGTAAAGCGGCACGCCGCGGGTGTGAAGCGCCTCGCCGAGCGCCTTGAGGTCGATTCTGAATCCGTTGTGGTAGGCGACGCTCGACAGGGCCACGACGCGGGTGCGTTCGTCGACCGCGGCGAGGAGATCGTCGATCTCAATGCCGCCCTCCCTGAGGGGCACGATGCGGCAGTGGACGCCGTCTTGCTCCAGGTCCTTCCACGGACAGTAGTTAGCTGGAAATTCCATGTCGGGAATCACGATGTTGTCGTCGCGGCGAAACCCAAGCCCCCGCGCCACGATGATCGCCCCGTCAGAGGTCGATTTCGTGATCGCGATCTCCTCGGGCGCGGCGCCCACGAGGGTGGCGCACCTGAGGCGTGTCTCTTCGATCGTCTTTTCCCAGTCGGGAAAATTCGCACAGCCATTCCGGCTGAAGTCTTCGAGGTGGGCGGTCACGGCCCGGAATACGGGATCGGCGAGTGAACCAGTGGCTGCATGGTCGAGGTAAGCCCATTTTTTCGTGACCGGGAAAAGCTCGCGCAGGGCGGGGACGTCTATCAATTAACTTTCTCCGATTCTTTGAATCTCGATCTGGCCTGTTCGGCGCTGCCGCCATTAAAACGCGTTCGGCCCACCGATCGAGGAAAAAAGATCGGCAGAGGTTGCATCGCGTGGGAAGTCTTATAGAATAGGGGCTGGCGACTCATCTGGTAGGGTGGACAAGAGGAAAAAGCAATGATTGAAATTGTAAAGAGCGCAGAGAAAGTCAAGGACGTGGTCAGGAACGTGCTCGTCGATTCCGTCGACGCGATCGAAGAGGGGCTCGAGATCCTCGATCTCGATCTCAAACTCGACGAGGATCTCAGCGTCGAGTTCCTGGCAAAGGACAGCAATGGCGAGCCCGTCGTGATCATGCTCGAGGAGGCGGAGAGCAGCGGCAGCCTGATCCAGGATCTCCTTCTCATCCTTCAGCGTCTTCAGAAGAACCGTTTCTTTCTGGAGCGCATCTACAAGGAACATCTCTTCGATTTTTCGGTTCCGCCGCGCGTCTTCGTTCTTGCACCCCGCATGAGCGAGGATTTCGTGCAGTGCCTCGATTCGATCAAGAGCACGGAAATCATCCCTTGCGAGTATTCGTTCCTGCAACTCGAGGAACGGACCTACTTCACGGTGACCCGGAAAGGGGGGGGGCGAAAGGACGGCGACGAGGAGTTCAAGGCGATCCGTGTCGACGAGTCAACGTCCGACGCGCCCGCTGCCGACAAGGGCAAAGACAAGAAGGACGAGAAGAAAGACGGCAAGAAAAAACAGCCCCTTTCGGCCGAAAAGGTAAAGGACAAGCCTGGACCCCCTCCGCCGGTGGAGAAGCCCAAGAAGGAATCCAATACTGCCGCCGCGGTCGACGATGATTCACCCGAGGCTTTCTTCCAGGTCGCCCGGGAAAAGATCAAGAGGATCACCCCGAAAATCTCCGAGAGCCGCGACGGCAACCTCGTCCGCTTCAAGATCGACGACAAGATCCTGTCGTCGCTTGCCGTGCAGAACAATGTCTGCTACGTGTTCCTCGGTGAAAAAAAGGACAAGGCGATCAAGATCACCTCTGAGAAGGTCCTCAACGAGACCCTCAATCAGATCTACAAGCTTTATATCACCCAGTTCGGACCGGCCAAGACAGCTTAGACGCCAGTCGAACATCGTCACTTCGGAAAACATGGTCTCAGGCCCTGGGCGGTCGAGACTCTGTCCACGGCCGCTTGCCGTAACCTCTCTTTTGCAGGACCGTCAATGTTCAGCCGCGGAGTGCTGCTCCCTTCTCGTTCGGGGGAACTCCCGCGGCATTTCGTGGAGGAGGGAGTGACAAAATCGGGCAGACCGGATCGAGATCGTGTGGCGCTTATCGTGGCGCTCGCCGTGTTCGGCGTATATTTTTGCGGCCTCGGGCAAAAAGAGACCACAACGGATGTTGAGTGGCGCCAGAGGTCGCGCTATAGTGTCGACCTGAACAGGGCCGATGCCACACACTTGACGTTGCTGCCTGGAATCGGGCCGGCCCTTGCTGAAGCACTCGTTGAGTGGCGGCAGAAGCACGGGCCTTTTCGCACCGAAACCGACGTTCTGCAGGTGCGCGGCATCGGACCGCACAAGGCGCGGGAGATTTTGCGTTGGGCCTGTCTCGCGGACGAGAGCGGCTTTCGCTGACATGATTGAGGTTGACGTGGATCGAATTATTGACCTTGCCCTTGAGGAAGATCTTGGATCGGGAGACATCACCGTGGGTGCGCTTGTTCCCGAATCGGTGAAAGCCGTCGGCGAGATCGTGGCCAAGGAAGAGGGCGTCCTTGCCGGTGTCGACGTGGCAGTCAGGACTTTCCAGATCGTCGACGAGACGACCGAGATCGAGACGAGCGCGCGCGATGGCGATCGGGTGATTCCGGGTACGGTGATCGTGACCCTGCGCGGTCGGGCAGCATCACTTCTCAAGGCGGAGCGCACGGCGCTCAATTTTTTGCAGCGCCTCTCTGGCGTGGCGACAATCACGAAACGATACGTCGAGGCCGTGGACGGAACGGGCGCGGTCATCCTCGATACGCGCAAGACAACGCCCGGCCTCCGGCTTCTGGAGAAGGCCGCGGTCAAGGCGGGCGGGGGAGTCAACCACCGTGTCGGCCTTCACGACATGGTCCTGGTCAAAGACAACCACCTGACCATCCTCGACTGCGGGAGCGAGCCGGAATCGGTCAAAAAGGCCGTATCCAAGGTGCGTTCTTCGGTCGACAGCGCGATCGGGCTCGAAGTCGAGGTCACCACTGTCGAGGGCGCTCTCGCGGCAGCGGGTGCAGGGGCGGATATGATTCTCCTCGACAACATGTCTCTCGACGAGCTCAGCCGCACGGTGAAGCGCGTTGACGCCGCGTGCGCCGAGTGCGGCCGGAATCGGCCCCAGCTCGAAGCCTCGGGAGGGGTCGTTCTCGACAGGGTGCGCGCCATCGCCGAGACCGGCGTGGACAGGATTTCCGTGGGGGCTCTGACACACTCGGTCAAGGCCCTGGATATTGCAATGTATCTCAGCTTTGATACAAAGAAGAGTTGAACGCGTTCGCGCGGGCACCGGTTTCGTAATTTTGACGCGTGGGAGTTATGACTGACGAGACGCTAGCGCTGAAGTTCAAGCTTACTCCGCCCTTCGGCCCGTTGGGCATCCGGTCGATCAGAAAGACGATCGCCTTTCTGGCCGGTCACTGGGGGTTTTCCGAGAAGAGCCGGGACAATATCACTCTCGCCCTCAGCGAGGCGATCAACAACGCCCGCGAGCACGGGTCTGACAAGGAGAGCCGGATCGAGGTCATCTGCCTTCTGGCCGCCAACACGATCAAACTCCAGATAGACGATTATGGCGAGGGGACCGACTGCGACTCGAAGAGGAGCGAGACGAAGAGTGCCTTCGAGAGTACGGCGGCTCCTTCGGCTGATTCGGCGCGGGGGCGCGGGGTGTTCCTCATGCGCTCGCTCATGGACAGCGTCGAAATGGGAAGGAACAAGGAGGGTGGGATCACGATCAAGATGATGAAGAGGGGGCCATGATCCGCCGTCTCCTTGTCTGGTACACCGAGCGGGGTCATCTTCTCCATGGGGTCGCCATCGTCGTCTACCTGGGACTGATCTTCGCTCTCTCATCCATGAAATTCGAGCCGGTGCTCGACATCGATTTCGTGGAAACGCTCTTCTTCAATTTCTGTCACGTGCCGCTCTACTTGGGTCTGTCAATTCCACTGGCTCTCTACGGGCGGAAGATTTTCGAAGTCGAGGCGGGCGGACCGACCAGGTGGAACTGGATCCTCTTTACTGTCTCGATCCTCATCGTCTACGCGATTTCGGACGAGTACCACCAGTCCTTCACCGGCCGCGAGCCGGCGGTCATGGACCTCGTCAATGACGCGATCGGCGGAATCGGCGGCCTTCTTGTGATCAGTTACATCCTCGACGGACGGCCGGGGCGCAAGGATTTCTGGCTCTCCTGCGCCAGTCTTTTCGGCGCCGCACTGCTCCTGATCATCACTTCGATCCGATGAAAGGAAAACCATGACTGCACAAGGGGACTCACGATCGGTTTATGCCTCTCCTCTCGTTGTGCGCTACGCGTCGCGCACCATGCTCGAGATCTTTTCGGAACGGCGCAAGATCGAAACGTGGCGCCTTCTGTGGACCGAACTCGCCGACGCCCAGCGCGAGCTCGGCCTGGAGGTGACCCAAGAGCAGGTCGATGCGCTTCGCGCCGCGATCGACGAGATCGATTTCGAGTTCGCCGCTGCCGAGGAAAAGCGTCTCCGCCATGATGTGATGGCCCACATCAAGACCTTTGCCAAAGCCTGCCCCGCGGTGGGCGGCGTGATCCACCTCGGGGCGACTTCCTGCTTCGTGGGAGACAACACCGATCTGATCGTCATGCGCGATGCGTGCGCGCTCGTTCAGAAGAGGCTCGTCAACGTGATCGCCGCGCTCAGCGCTTTCGCGCGGTCGCACGCGGAGCGGCCGACCCAGGCCTACACCCACTTCCAGCCCGCCCAGTTGACAACGGTGGGCAAACGGGCCTGTCTCTGGCTCCAGGATCTGATGATCGACCTTGAGGACCTCGACCATTTCGTGGCTCATCTCGGATTCCGCGGGGTCAAGGGAACGACCGGCACGCAGGCGTCCTTTCTCAAGCTCTTCGACGGCGACCACTCGAAAGTCAAGCAGCTCGACGATGCCTTGACCGCCAAGATGGGATTCGCCCATGCCTGGCCGGTGACAGGGCAGACCTACCCGCGCAAGGTCGACGCCCGGTTGCTGTCGGTGCTGGCCGGCGTGGCGATCTCGGCGCACAAGTTCGCCGTCGACATGCGGCTCCTCTCCCACGAACGGGAGCTCGAGGAACCCTTCGAGAAGACCCAGGTCGGGTCGTCGGCCATGGCCTACAAGCGCAACCCCATGCGCTCCGAGCGGATCACTTCCCTGGCGCGGTACGTGATGACCCTTTCGGGAGACCCTCAGCAGATGGCGGCCAACCAGTGGCTCGAGCGGACGCTCGACGACTCGGCCGGCAAGCGTATCGTGATTCCCGAGGCGTTTCTCGCCATCGACTCGATCTTGAGCCTCTACAGGAACGTGGCCTCAGGTCTCGTGGTCAATCCCGGCGTGGTGAATGCCAATCTTCAAGACGAGCTCGACTTCATGGCGACGGAGAACATCCTCATGGAGGCCGTGCGCTCGGGGGGCGATCGCCAGGACCTGCACGAGCGAATTCGCAAACACTCCCTCGAGACGGCGCGCAGGCGAAAGGAGACCGGCGCCGAGAGCGATCTCATCGATCGTCTCAGGGCGGACCCGGCCTTTGGCAGCGTGATCGGCTCGATGGACGCTCTGAGGGATCCGGCCCTCTTCGTCGGCCGCTCCGCCGAGCAGGTCGAGGAATTTCTCACCGAACACGTCTATCCCCTGATGGAAAAGAGGAGCGACCTTCTCGACGACGATGCCGTCGAGATCCGCGTCTGACCGTCGGGAATTCAAAAAGAGAGCCGGCACATCGCAGCGCCGGCTCTCTTTTTTTTTAATCAATCGATCCTGTGATCGCGCGATCACGGAAGGCCGTCGTGGGCGTGCTCGTGTGTGTCGGGCGCGTCCTTGTGCATGGGAAGCTTTTCGATTTTCTGGCCCGGTTTGACCACGATGACCCGGCGCTCGCAGTCGCCGTCATCGCAGATGATCTCTGCGTGCTGTCCATGGGGGAGTGCGAAGGTGTGAGCCTTGCCGGGCGCGCCGAACATGATGTTGCCATGGGCGCCGCCCCTGGCCGGTCCGTGGAAATAAACATTGTTCCCCTTCTGGCTGCAGCAGTCGTGGCCCGGGTGGGGGATGGTCATTTTGTAGACCTGTCCACCTTTATTGCCGCACCCACACCCACCTTGGCAAGAGGGGGGCGCGGCTTTCTGGTTGCACTGTCCCGAGCACTGTCCGTGATGGTTCTGTCCGTGATGGTTTTGTCCGTGATGGTACTGTCCGTGCTGGCGACGGGGCGCGGGTTGACGGTGGCCGCCCTGGCACTGGGAGCAGCATCCACCATGGCGCGGGTGGTGGGGTTTTGCCATCCTGTGTCCGCGTGCAGATCGATGAGCCTGGCCTTGTCCGCAATGACCGGAGCATCCCGCGTTGCCGAAGGGCGCCCTGTGGATCCGGCATCCTCCGTCCCCGCAATCCTGATCTGCCCTGCCATGCCACCGCATCACGTCGTCGTCCCATTTCATGACGTTGCGGCGCTTCGAAGAGAATCGAGGTTTCTTGGAAGTGCACTTGTTGCAGTAGCATTTGGTCGCGTCGTCTTCGTGTAAGTCACTTTCCGAGAAAAACAAGTCGGTCGGCGCCGTGCCGTGGGACTTCTTGATGATGAACTTTTTGCCGTCCTTCTCGATGACTTTCACATCTTCGAACGCCTCGTCACCGCCGATGACCATGATCTTGGCCTCGCCGCCCGGAATGGCGATGGTGCGGCTCGTGACATGCTCGTCGTCATCGGAGCAGACGATCGACAGCAGGCCATCCTCGCCCGCTTCGGCCGAGAGAGTCACGTAACGGTCGGTCGTGAAAGAGCCGCCGGGAACGGAGTAGGTCACCGTGTGGCACTCCGTGTGGCACTTCGTGCCACAAGACGTGTCACAAGAAACGTTGCACTCGACATCGAACTTCACGTCGCACTTCGAGTCGCAATCGGAGTCACACTCCTTGTCGCACTCCTGGCTACACTCCTTGCCGCAACCCGAATCGCACTTGGTGCCGCATCCGGACTCGCACCCTCCCACGACGACCGCGTGGACGCCTTCGTCGGTCACGATGGGAGCGGCTCTGAATCCGAAGGTGCTGCCGTCGAGGAACTTGTCGATCACCTTGGTGTTTTTCCCGGTTTGTCCGAGAACCTTGCCGGCATGGCCCGTTTTCACCTTCTTCTTGATGATCTTGTTTCCCCTGAGGAGCTTGATCAGCACCGCTTTGCCCGGCTTGACTTTTGCCATGCAGTCGGTGAGGTTCTTGATCGTTTCGACCTCCTTGCCGTTGACGCTGATGATCCGGTCTCCGCAGAAGAGGTCCGCCTTGACGGCGGGGCTGTTCTTGATCACGCTCGAGATGAGGACCGTGTTCTCTCCCTGGGCGATCTGAACGCCGAGGACTGCCTTCGACTTGGGTGCCGCTTTGGCCTTGCCGCTGCCGCGCCCGATATATCCGAGCTTCTTCAGAGATTCGAGGGTCTCGATGCCTTTGAGCTTTCCGAGAGGCTTCATCGCTTCGGCGTGAGCTTCGAGCTGTTTCTTCAGCTCTGCCTCATCCACGATGACGTTGTTCTTCTTGAGGTAATCGTCTCTCGATACGAGAATGACGACTCCGTCGACCGACTCTTCACCGCGCTTGACCGCGTATTTGAGGGTGTCGCCTCCCTTCATCGTCGAGAGGATCGCGATCACGTCATCCTGGCCGTTGACCGCTTTGCCGTTGAGCGAGACGAGGAGGTCGCCGTCCTTCATGCCCGCTTTCTGCGCGGGCGTGCCTTCGATGACCTTGTCGATCAGGGCGCCGCCCTTCTTTTCAGAACCGGAGAAGTAGACCCCCAGGAAACCGTGATCTTCTTCGAAGGGATTCTCGGAAGCCACGACCGCGATGGGCATCGGTCGAGCGAGCTCTTCTTCAACGGTCGGTGCTGTTTTGTTGGGATCCTGCGCTGCCGCAGCCGATGGCTGGAATGGGAAGACACACAGGGCAAAGATGGCGCAGAGCGCCAGAGGGAAGGCTAGTGCATTCAGGTTTTTCATCAGACGATCTCCTTCGAATGGAACACGTTGACTTGGAATACTCTATCAATGTTTTTCAATAATTTCGGGGGGCAACGACTTTAATACTTGCCATATCGACAATCTGTTAGATTAATCTGGCATTCTTCCAAGGGCGTTCTTCAAGTGGAGGAGTCGAGCATGTTGGTCCGCCTGGGACAACGAAAAAAAGGATTTTCCACGTCGTGCCTGGGCACGGCGCGTGGCCGCGGCAGATCGATCGTCGAGGCGGCCCGCGAGCTCGGTCTGAATCGGATCGCGCTGGCTGCCAACCTGAGCTGTGACCCACCGGAGACGCTCGGTGGCGTCTTTCGAAAGGAAGGAATCGAAGTCGCTGTCGTGCATAATGTTGTGAGTACGCAGGGCGCTGACGAACGATTCCTCACCGGCGATCGGCTCGTCGATTCCAGACCGGCCGACGCGGAGCGCGCCTTCGGACTCACCCTCGATACAGCCCGCGCGGCCCGATCTCTTGCCGCACCCCGGGTCGTGCTTCGACTCGGATTCTTCCCGGGCGACGAGCTGCGCGAGATCGACACTCAGATCAAGGATCTCTTTGCCGCCGAGGGGTTGACGACCGCGGTCAGGGAACTCCTCGCCAGAGCGCACGCGATCATTCTTCCCCAGAGAGAGACGTTGGTCGACCGGGCGGTGCGCACCCTGCATTCCCTGCTCAGAGCCGAACGGGAGGTGATCTTTTGTGTGGTGACCCGCCATAAGTTCTTTGAGTTTCCAGATATCGAATCCGCAGGTTACATATTCGAAGATCTCAAGAACCCTCGTCTCAGATACTGGCACGATGCGGGTGCCGCCCATGCTCAGGATGTTCTCGGCCTCGCGGCTCACGATGAGTGGCTCGATCGGTTTGGCCCGTTGCTCGACGGTGTGAGTGTTTACGATGCGGTCGGCCTCGACGGTCGCCTGCCGCCAGGCGCGGGAGAGATCGATTTTGGGAAGATTCGCGACGCACTGCCGGCCGAGAGTCTGTCGATCATCGATATCGGCCCGGAATGCTCCACAGCCGAGATGCGAATGGGGCTGAATGAGCTCGAGAAACTGGGGTTTTGACCCAAAATAGTGCCGTGAAATAATCGTTGACAAAGAGAGGCGTTATGATATTTTGCTCCTCTCGTGCAACCTGTTGATCGCGTCCTTTTTTCGACAGGTTTGGCAATGAGGTTGAAAATGCGGGTGTAGCTCAGTGGTAGAGCACAACGTTGCCAACGTTGTTGTCGTGGGTTCAATTCCCATCACCCGCTCCAAAAACTTAAAAGCGGCTGCCAGAATCTGGCAGCCGCTTTTCTTTTCCGTCTTTTCCGCGTCTTTTCCGTCTTTTCCGGGCGGGTCACCAAAATTGCATTTCGCTCGTAAGTCCTTATTTTGCTCCACGCAAAATAAGGACTTACGAGCGAAATGCAATTTTGGTGACCCGCCCGGAGATTACGAGACCTGGTGCATGTGGACGTCCTGCTGCGGATAGGGAATTGACACGCTCTCGGCGTCGAAGCGCTCCTTGACGGCGCGCGTTACATCCCAGTAGACGGCCCAGTAGTCGCTCGTCTTCGCCCAGGGGCGGACGATGAAATTGACCGAACTGTCAGCGAGTTCGTTGACCTTGATCACCGGTTCGGGATTGGCGAGCACGAGATCGGTATTTGCGATGATCTCCTTGAGAATGCCCTCGGCCTTGGCAATGTCGTCGTCGTAGCCGATGCCGAAGACCATGTCCACGCGGCGCGTGTCATTTCCGGTGATGTTGGTGATCACGTCGCCCCAGATCTTTCCGTTGGGTACGACCACTCTCTGGTTGTCCCAGGACTTGATCGTGGTGGAGACGAGGTTCATCGATTCGACTCCTCCGGCCACGCCGGCAACCGACACGGCATCGCCCACGTCAAAGGGACGGTAGATAAGGATCATGACGCCTGACGCGAAATTGGAGAGCGTCTCCTGCAGGGCGAAGCCGACCACGAAACCGATCACGCCGATGGCGGCCAGGAAGGGGCCGATATCGACACCGAGCCAGGTGAGCGCAAAGACGAAACCGATGAAAAAAGTCACCCTGCGGACGGTGTTGACAAAGAAATCACGGAGCAGCGCCGATCCCTTTCCAAGTTTATCCACGGCCTTGCGTGTGATCTTGGCCAACATCGAGGCTATGATCTTGAACACGAAGAGAGTGCCTAGAAAGAGGACGATGTTTTTTAACCAGAGAAGGCCGCCGTTGGGGTTCTTGAGCCATTCCCAGACGGTTATCGGAAGATTCGAGAAGAAAGCGGTTAAACCCCCAACGATCGCATCAGTGGTCACCACCTCGACATAGGCTTCGTACTTTTCCACCTCTCCGCCCTTCTTCTTCAGGGCGGCGACAACGACACTCACCCTTTCGGCGAGTGCGTCCCGAGCGACTGCGGCAGATTTGACCGCAGGGTCCATTGCGTCCCCTCCGGCCGCGATCACTGCATCACTGTGTGTCTTACTGGCTTTCTTGAGCGTGCCGATCCAGGCGTCTGCCTCGGCCTCGAGCTCCTCAACCGTGAGAGGTTTGAGGTTGAGCTCCAACTCGTCAACCGCGATCGTCTCGTCAACCGAGTTCTCCGCTTTCGCTTCGGTGGTTGCAGGCGACTCGTCCTGCGCAACAAGGGTAGCGCTGAATGCGAAAACAGTCAGCGCAACGATGCCGAAGACGATTGAACTACGAAATGACATGATCTCCTCCTCTGGATGAATATAAGATTAGTCCATTGAAAAAGTCTAGTGAAATTGCCAACGTGATTGGCGAGACTGAATATCCAGCCTCGATGCCGACTTCCAAAGCGATTGTTATAGAACCGATGTTCGAGCATGCAAGGATGTTTTGCGATTCTGCACGCTCCCAATCCCCCGGGCTCTTCGGCGCACCGAATGCGGCGGCCGTAGATCGCCCGAACCTGCCTTGCATTTCGGGGCTTACGTCGATAGATTGACAGTCTTCTGTGTTACTCAAACCGCGCGTGATGGACCGTCGACATGGCCGAAGATTCAACGATCCGGTTCTTCGAGGGACCCGAGAAAAAGGTCGAACTCGTGGTGGCGCCGCGCGGGCCGTCACTGAGAGATCTGGGAGAGCGCGCCTGGCGCCGCGTGGTGGAGAGAGCGCGCGCCTTCGTGCTCTCCAGGATTTCCAACGACGATTGCGACGCCTATCTTCTCTCCGAATCGAGCCTTTTCGTTTACGACGACCGGGCGGTCCTCATTACCTGCGGCCGCACCACGCTCGTTGACGCGGTCGACGAGATGCTCCGCCTCGTTCCGCCCGAAACGGTCCAGCTCCTCGTTTACGAGCGCAAGAACGAGCATTTTCCGGAGTACCAGCCCTCGAATTTCTACGACGACGTGCGCCGTCTCAAGGAGCTCATGCCGGGCCGCGCCTATCGTTTCGGCGACGAGGACGACCATCATATTCACCTTTTTCATCTCGACGCGAAGAGTCCACCCACACCACCGGCCGACGACATGACCCTTGAGATTCTCATGCACGGCATCGAGGCTGACTCGCGCCGCCTCTTTTGCAGCGGCCCCGCCCGCAGCCTCGGGGCGATCCACGAGCAAACACGCGTCAGCCGGATCCTGCCCGGTTTCGAGATCGACGACCACCTCTTTGAACCGGAGGGTTATTCGCTGAACGCGATCAACGGGCCCGAGTACTACACCATTCACGTGACACCCCAGGAGATCGGCTCCTATGTGAGTTTCGAAACCAACCATTGTTTTCAAGGCGATCTCGAGGAGACGGTGCGCACCGTTCTGGGCATCTTCCAGCCCAAGTCGTGCGACATTCTCTTTTTCCGTCCCGCCGCGGCGCAGTCAGAGCCGATCCGGTGCGACTACGAGCTAAAAACCGAGGTGGTTCAGTCGCTCGACTGCGGCTACGAAGTCAGATTCAACCATTTTTTCAAGCCCCCCTTGGGGCCACAGAGCGCGGAGGAGCTCGCCCTATGAGCGTGCCCAAAGACATCGAACTCTGGGTCGAGGAACGCCACCAGGACATGACCGCCATGCGTTATCGCGTGGCCAAGACCCTCTTCTCGGGACGGAGCGCCTATCAGAAGATCGACGTGGTCGACACGGTCGGCCATGGTCGGATGTTGCTCAACGACGGGCTTGTCATGGTGTCGGAACGGGACGAGTTCGTCTATCACGACATGATCGCCCATGTGCCCCTCTTCGTGCACCCGAAGCCCGAGAAGGTCCTCGTCATCGGTGGCGGCGACGGCGGCACCATGCGCGAGGTGCTGCGCCACCCCGAGGTCAAGGAATGCGTGCTCGTCGAGATCGACGCGATGGTGATCGACGCGTGCAAGGAGTTCATCCCCCAGACGGCGGCCGCCCTCGACGATCCGCGCGCGCGGGTCCTCGTCGACGACGGGGTCAAGTTCGTGGCCGGCACGGACGAGAGGTTCGACGTGGTCCTCGTCGACTCGACCGATCCGATCGGCCCGGGCGCGCCCCTTTTCGGCGAGGCGTTCTACACCGATGTACGGAAGATCCTCACCGACCGGGGAATCGTGGTCTCGCAGGCGGAGTCGCCCTTCTACGAGAAGACGATGCAGAACACGCTCCTAGCGATTCTCAAGGAGCTCTTCGACAATCTCTTCGTCTATAACTTTTCCAATCTCACCTATCCGGGCGGACTCTGGTCCTTCTCCTTCGCGTCGAGAGGGCTCTGTCCCTTGAAGGACTTCGACCCGGCGCGGGTGACCCGGTCGGGGCTCGAGTTTCAGTACTACAATACCGGGATTCACCGGGCGGCGTTCGTGCTTCCCGAGTTCATGCGGCGGCAGGTGGAGGGGCTTGTCACTCTTCCCGACTAGAGTCTGCGATCGGGGGTCATTTCTCATTCACGAAGCCGGTCGGGTGTCTCGGGATAGTTTTTTTGAATCCACGGATATTTATGTATAATAGTTCTTCCTCGGGAACGATACCGTTTCGTGGCCGACATGGAGGTGAACGATGAAGCGACTCATGACGTTGACGGCCTTTCTTGTTATTCAAGCTCTCAGTTCTACGGCCACCATCTACGTTCCGGACAACTACGCCGCCATTCAGGATGCCATCGCGGCGGCGGTCAACGGCGACGAGATCATCGTCCGTCCGGGCACCTACCTGGAAAACATCGACTTCGAGGGAAAGGCGATCACCGTTAAGAGTGAACTCGGCCCTGATCTGACGACCATCTACGGCATGACCAAGTACCAGAGTGTTGTTAACTTCGAAATGGGGGAGGGACTCGACTCGATCCTCGATGGTTTCCTGATCGTGAACGGACAAGATTCAGGCGTCCGATGCGACCGCTCGAGTCCGACGATCCAGAACAATGTCATCTACCGATGTCAAAGAGGTTCATTCCATAGTGGGGGTGGCATCAGCTGCATCGATTCAAACGCCATGATCTCCAAAACGATAATCACGCGGTGTGAATCCGGTTGGCAAGGAGGCGGGATCAAATGCGAAAATTCGGCAGTAACGATTTCAGGCTGTGTGATCTACGAGAATAGAGTGTCTTCAGGCGGCCTTAACTCGCAGGGCGGTGGAATCTACTGTCACGATTCCGATGTGATAATCTCGAACAACCTCATCTACAGAAACCTCTGCTGGGCCCAGTGCGACCCCCTCGATTGGACGTCGGCCGTCGGAGGAGGTATTACCATTTATGAGTCCTCCACTTCACGGATCGTGAACAACACGATTTCACACAACAAACTCCGGATCGGCACTTGCATTTCTTCAACAACTACCGGAGGCGGAATCTACTGTGTCGACGCAGACGTGACGATTGACGGTAATGACATATTTTACAATTCAACAGACGAGACCTACTCAGGTGAGCATTATGGCGGGGGGATCTACTGCAAGAATTATTCTGGAACACATTCGCCCATCATCATGAATAACCGGATCTACAACAACTTTGCCGAATACGGGGGCGGAATATACGTTGAGCAATGCAGTCCGATCATTACGGGCAACTCCATCTTCTCGAATTCAGCAGACGAAGGTGGGGGAATCCGAGCCAACATTTACGATCCCCAGTTTACCGTCACCATTTCGGGTAATGTCATTTACAGAAATACTTCTGATGAGGGTGGTGGCATAAACTGCACTGGCCTAAACCACGTCATCATCAACAACGCGATCTTTCAGAACGCCTCAACCGAGGGCGGCGGCGGAATCTGGTGCTATGGTCCTCGCCCTGTTATTACGAACAATTCCATCTACAAGAATTCTGCAGGCAGGGGAGGAGGAATCTGGTGTCGAGAACACAACTGGGATGATCCAGCGGTAATTACCAACACGATTCTCCGGGATAATAGTGCCCCCACGGATGCCGAGATCGCGGTATTTGGCAATGATCTGGACCCGATCGTAACATACTGCAATGTGACAGGCGGCTGGGTGGGGACCGGCAACATCGATGCCGCACCCAAATGGGCTGATCCCGCCGGTGGCGACTTTCATCTCAACTGGGATTCGCCCTGCAAGGACGCGGGCGACTCGAGCGCTCCTGAACTTCCATCAGCAGATGCCGAGGGCGATCCGCGCTTCGCGGGCGCCGGTGTGGATATGGGAGCCGACGAATTCTATCCCCATCTCTACTGCCGGGGGGATGTGTTGCCCGGCGAGACAGTAAACTTCCACGTTGTCGGTGAACCGGCGCAAACGGTCAAGGTCGCCCTCGGGGCCGAAGTGGTCGATCCTCCCATTCCAACACCTCACGGCGATCTATTCATCTGGCCGATCATCGCGTCCTGGCCTGTCGGAAAGATTCCGGGCAGCGGTATCCGGATCTTGCCGGCCACGGTACCCCTCGGCTGGAGTCCCGGCGAGGAGTATCCCTTTCAGGCTCAAGTCGGCGTCTGGGGAAATCCCGATACGGTGCTCACCAATCTCCTCGTCCTTGATGTCGAGTGATCCACAGACCGGCTAGCAGTCTGTCGGACTTGGAATCCACAGAGGGTACCCATAGGTCGGAGTCGTTCAGGATTTCGCTCCCTCCGACACGTGGCAGGACGGTTTCTCACGGCCGACACCAATCCAAATCATTCGACGATCTGTGCTTTACGTCAGTTTAGGTTACGAGGGCTTGCCAAAGTCAATGTCGAGTGGGAGCTGGTCTGCCTGGCGTATAATGTGAAAAGGTTGTATCGTTTGAAAGAGTGCTGATCAGGTGGAAGTGTCACTCGAGCGAAATCGAAAAAGCCTCACCGCCTCCGACCTGAGACCCTCCTTTTCGAATGGCTAAGTCCGACAGACTCCATCTATTCGAAGTTCTTGTGGGCGCGCTTCAGGATCAGGCCCTTCCGCGAACGCCCGTCCACGCGGATGTCGAGCGGCTGCTCGAGCCGGATATGCCGCAAGAACAGCGTTTCGTCGATCGCTTCCAGGCTGTCGAGCCATTCGTAATCGATCCGGCCGCCCATCTCGCCCCTGTGAACATTGAAGTATCCGATGCCGAGGGATGTGAGATTCTGGAAAAAGTGGGTTCCCTCCGAGGGGGTCACGGAGAGTTCTTCCATCTCGGTCTCGATGATGGTGCGCACTCCCGAGATCTGGTACCACTCCACCGGAATGCCCAGCCAGCGGTCCGCCGTTCCCCAGCGGCCCGGTCCGATCAGGAGGTAGGGATCTTCCGCGTCTGACAGTTTCTGGTTGAGAATCTCCACCTCTGCGGCGACCTCGACTGTTTTGCTCCGGTCGAAGGTGGAGGGTCGCACATAGACCACGTCGCGGATCTCATCTTCCCGTCCGTGGCCGAGCGCCTGGCGCGTCGTGCAGAGAATAGTGTCGGCGCTCGTCGACTCGAGAATGGCGTCGAGATTCTCCGCCTCGGCATCGATCGTCATCGGCCTGATCTGGAGGAAGGCGAATTCGGGCGTCTTGCCCTTTTTGGGTTTCATGTTCACGGCGAACTCGATCTCCACGGGGCATCCCATCGAGCTGCTGCCGAGTTCGAGAAGGGAGTTGATGATCTCGGGCAAGGGAAAGAGCCCGGTCTTGAGCACGGGAGCAAACGTCACCAGCCTCACGCCCTGCCGCGTGATCCCGTCGTAAACCGCGTCGTTGTCCGGCGAGTAGACGGAGCCGACCCAGTTCAGGGAGCCATGCTCCTCGGCCCTGGCGAGATCGAGCTGCGACACCCACCCCTCGGTCTCGAGGAGCGGGGCACTCTCGGTATTGTCGACCTGGAGGGCGTAGAAGTCGCGCTGCGAATTCTTGAGCGTGTCGCCCGTGCTCGAAAACTCGAGGAGCCGCCGCGGATAGTGCGGCGAGAAGCGCACCGCCCTGTTCCCCTCGACCACGGTCTTGCCCAGACCGAGGGCCACGATCGCCACACCGTCCTCGGGTTTCATGTCCTGCACGGGGTAGTGGTTGTGCGACCGTGCCACGCCCGCGAAATCAGGGTAGAAGAAGCCCCCGTGCCGGCAGCCGACGAGCTTCTGCAAGACGACGGCCATCTTTTCTTCCTCGATCCTGTTAGGCGTGTTCTTGAGAAAGGCTTTGGCATTGCGGAAGAAGGTGGAGGCATAGACGAGCTTGATGGCATCGCTGAGTTCCTTCAGACGCTGCTTCTTGCTCCTGTGGTTGTTGGCGAGCATGTAGGTCTTGTAGATCCCGGCGAAGGCGTGCTGGAAGGAGTCCTCGAGCAGGCTCGACGAGCGCACCGCCATGGGATAGGTCGTGCGCTCCACGAGAACCTTGAGATCGTCATAGATCGATTCGGGCAGGCGGGCCTTGAGGAAGACGCGGGCGATCTTCTCGTCGGGCTTGTCCGAGTGGGCGATCGAGAAGAGCTTGTTCTTTCTCATGAACTCGTCGAACACCTCGGTGCCGATCACGATCGACGGCGGCACGAAGATCCGCGCCTTTTCGATGCCGGCCTGGATGTCGGTGTGAGTGAGCAGGGCGTTGATGAATCCGAGCCCGCGCCCCTTGCCTCCCAGCGACCCGCTTCCGATGCGGGCGAAACCGCTCTCCTCGCTGAACTCGGTGCGCGAGAAGTCGGCCACCACACCGCGCTGCGTGTCGTCGCGCAGTTGGCTGAAGGCCGACACCAGGTACTGGCGGATCTCCTCGATCCCCTTGAAGTCGGACACCTTGCGCGGCCGGATGACCGAGGCGAGCTCGAACTCGCTCCGCGCCATGCACCAGTTGGAAAAGTGGTTGCGCAGCGAGTGGTAGCGGATCGCCTCGGCGGGCACTTTCTTGAGCTCCACCGGCATGGCGGCGAGATCAACGGCGCGGCCCACCTCGCGCCCGTCGGGCAGACGGAAGACGAAGTCGCCGAAACCGAGGTCGGCCTGCAGGAAGCGGCGCAGCTCCTCAAGGAGAACCGACGAGCGCTTGTTCACGAAGTGAGCGCCCAGGGCGGCCGCGCGCGGCTGCATGCTCTCTTCCGACGACTGGATGAGCACCGGCATGTCGGGATCGATTTCCTTGATCCGCCGGACGAACTCGGCACCTGCTTCGGGATCTGACTTGTCTTCCCGCGGAAAGCGTGCGTCGGTGATCACGCCGAGCACATAGCGGCGGTATTTTTCGAAGAGCCCCACCGCATCCTCGAAGGTCTCGGCGAGGAGCACCTTGGTGCGCGCCTTCATTCTCCTGAGCCGCTGGGTGGTGTTGACGCCATCGGCCATGAGCGCCTGGGTCTGGTTCATCAGCTCCGTGTAGAGGAGAGGGAGGTAGGCCGAGTAGAAGCGGACCGAATTCTCGATCAGGATGATCACGCGCACCCGCGCCTCGTGCGTGTCCGGGTCCGCGTTGCGCGCATCCTCGATGTACTTGAAGATGGCGAGAAAGATCGCCAGGTCGCCGCGCCAGACAAAAACCTGATCGAGGGGTACGGGCTGGCCCGGGTTCCGTGCAAGAAGGCTCTTTTGCCTCTCCTTGATGCGCCCCGCCTCGGCGGGCGTGTCGGCGAGGAGCACGACGGGTAATCCGGGGTACTTCTCCTTGACGCGACGGCCGAATCGAAAAAGGTCCATCTCGCCCACGCGGCCCATGGTGATCACCATGTCGAAGTGGCGCACGTCGAGCGCCTCAAGGGCCTCGTCAGCCGACGACACGCGCGTGATGCGCGGCGTGTAGCTCAGCTTGAGCTCGTAGTACTCCGCATCGACCGCTTCGCCGAGCTGGCCGTCCTCCTCGAGGATGTACGAGTCGTAGAGACTCGACACGAAGAGGACCTCGCGGATACGAAAGGCCATGAGATTGCTAAACTTGCCGTAGAATTCGTGCTGATTCGATGGCTTCCAGCTGTAGTCGGAGATCATGCTGTTATCCTCACTCGATAGTGATGTTCCATGGTAGCCGGGCGTAGATTCCCTTGGGATCGTTGAAGCGGTCGAACATGCGCAGATCGTCGAGAAAGCGATCGACGCACCGCCTGATCTGGCCGGCGCCGCGTCTTGACGCTGAAGGGGAGCGGGCGAGTTTTTCGTCGTCCCGCAGGAACAGGTCGGCCAGGTCTTCGAGGAGAATCTTTTCCTTCTGGTAGTACTCGACCGGACAGTCGGCTTTCAGCCCGGCGCGCTCGGCGGCGCGACGGAGAGCCTCGTCAAAGCCGCCGAGGCGATCGACGAGCCCGAGTTCGACGGCGTCCTTGCCCGACCAGACGCGGCCCTGGGCAATGACGTGAACCGTCTCGCGGTCGAGCTTGCGGCCCTGCGACACCCTGTCGAGAAAATCGTCATAGGTCCGGTTCACCAGGTCCTGGAAGATCGCGAGCTCCTCCGAACTTTTCGGCCGGTAGAGCGAGACCATGTCGGCGTGGGGCGCGGTGGCGACCACGTCGACGGTGATGCCGAAACTGCCGAGCAGATCGCGAAAGTTAGGGAACATGCCGAAGACGCCGATCGAGCCTGTGATCGTGTTCGGTTCGGCCAGGATCTCGTCGGCCGCGCAGGCGATCCAGTATCCGCCCGAGGCGGCGAGCGAACCCATGGAGACGACGATCGGTTTCTTTTCGCGGGTCAGCTTGACCTCGCGCAGGATCACCTCGGAAGCCGACGCGCTGCCGCCGGGGCTGTTGACGCGCAGGACCACGGCAGCCACATCGTCGTCGAGGCGCGCGCGGCGGAGCAGGCGGGCGATCGTGTCGCCGCCCGCGTCGACCGCATCGCGGCCGTCGACGATCTCGCCCTCGGCGAAGACCACGGCGATTCTTTTCGCGCCGTCGGCCGGATCGGCATCGGGATCGATGGCGTCGATGTAATCGGTCACGCTCACCTGCTCGAAGGTCGTCCCCCTGCCGGCACGGCCCGTGGCGTTCTTGAGCTCCTCGATGACCTCGTCGAAATAGAGCGCCTTGTCGGCCAGACCGGCGGTGACCGCGTCGTCGCCCGCGAGAAGCCCGCCCCCGTCTGCGAGATGGCGCAAGGCGTCGACGGGAATCTCGCGCGCCGTGCTGACCGCCTCGAGAAACTCGTCAAACATGTCTCCGAGGAAATTCTCGAGCTGCTCGCGGCTCGGCGCGCTCATCTTTTCAAGAGTGTAGGGTTCCACGGCCGACTTGTATTTCCCGACACGGGTGATCTGGACGTCGACACCGTACTTCTCGAAGGCCGCCGCGTAGAAGAGCCGCTCCGCCGCGAATCCGTTGAACTCGAGCAGCCCGGCCGGATTGATGTAGACCGCATCGGCAAGGGAGGCGAGGTAGTAATCCCGTTCGCCAAAGGACATGTTGTAGGCGTAGACCTTCTTGCCCGCCTCTTGAAACGCACCGAGCGCGGCGCGCACCTCGCGCAGCGACGCCCAGCCCGAGCTCAGGCCCGATGCGCTGATCGCGCCGTGGAGCAGAATCCCCTCGATCCGCGCGTCGTCGGCCGCGTGACGGATCGCGTTGGTAAGCACGTGGAGAGTGAACGCGTCGAGCGGCGCGCCCGAGAGAACATCGGACGCATTGCTCACACAGGGCTTGTCGGTGATCGGCCGGTCGAGATCGATGACGAGAACGGCCTGGTCGGCCACCGCGGGCGGCGCCTCGGTCAAGGCCGAAACGAGGACGATGTAAACCACGACCGCAAAGATGGCGAGCGCCACCAGAGTCGCCACGATGTTCTTGAAGAAATCGCCCATGGTTTGACCTGCTTTCTACCTTTTCTTGCCCAGATCGATGGGGCCGCCCTCGGCGTCGGCGATGCGCACGCAGAAGTGCCAGTCGCCGCCGCCCTGGTGAACCTTGACGAGGATCTTGTTGAGCCCGGCGCGAAACTCGACCTTGACCTTGTCCTGGTCGGGGCTCGCGCCGCGCCAGGCATAGTTTTCGTGAACGAACTCGCCGTTCAGCCAGAACGCCACACCGTCGTCGCTGCCCACCTTGATCATTCCGTCGCCGCCGGTGGGGTGCCAGAAGGTGGCGTGGGCGTAGGCGCAGACATTCTGGTTTGGCTTGATGAAGAGGAGGTCGACCATTCCGTCCATGTCGTCCGTGGTGAAAGGTTTCCAGTTGAACTCCTTGCCATCCAACGCAAAGGGCTTGTCGGGGAGAGGGAAAGGTTCCTCGAAGGGATGGCTGCCGAGGGTCTCCTTGGTAGCCTCCGGGAAAGGGCCGATCAGGAGCCACTCGGGCAGGAAACCCTGGCGCCGTGCATAGCCGGTCGTGTCCACGCCCAGTTCGCGCAGCAATCCGAGTGCGCTCGTTCTCAACGTGCGCGATCCCGATTTGAAGCAGACGAGCTCGAGAAGCTCGCGTGCTTTCTGCGGCTCGTCGGCCACGAGGCCGGTGGCGATGGCGAGCCGGGCGCGGCCCACTGGTTCGCGCAGGGACGAATCGGCGGCGAGCTTCTCGACGCGGTCGAGAGAGGCGCGGTTCGCCACGGCGGAGATTCCGTTGAGCGCATCGCCGAGGATGGAGCGCGCGGCGGCCTTGTCGCACACCGTGTGAAACATCTCGAGTGCGCCGGCCCGATCGCCCCCCGCGAAGCGCGCCTCGGCAAGCCTGAGATAGCTCGAAAAGGCCTGATCGCTCTCCGCTCCCTCGGCGCCGACGGCGGCATCGATGAGAAGGGGCTCAAAACCGCTGCCGTCGAAGTTTCCGGCCATATCGAGCGCCGCGAGTCGCACCGCGGACGCGTCGTCGGCCATGGCGTCCTTGACCTTTTCAACGGCAACATCTTCGCCGCGATCGACCATGACGCCAAGGAGCGCGGCGCGACCGAGAGGCCCGGCGTCGGCAAAGGCCGCGTCGAGCTGTGCGCCGATGTCGTCCTCGATCGACACGATCGCCTTTCGCGCCTCGGCCCGCACGGCGGGCGCCGTGTCGCCGAGCAGTGTGATGAGCAGCGCGAACTGATCGTCACTCGCGGCCCGTCCCAGGCCGCGCACGGCGGCGGCGCGCACATGGGCGGTTCTGTACTTGGTGTAGAGAGCGTAGATGCTGACCGCTTTGTGCCGGTCGCCGGCCGCGAGCCGTCCGTCGGCAAAGAGGAGGAGGTTATCGACGCTGTCCGGCGCCTGGCGAACGGTGGCGGCGCGAAGCGCGGCTTCGACCTCGGCGCGCGACGGCGCGATCAGGGCGAGCGAACGCAGTGCGGCCGCGGCCGCGTCGGTGTCGTTCGATTCGACCAGAGCGAGGAGGCTGCTCACCGCTCCCCGGGTGCGGCGCTGCCCGAGCACTCCGGCCACGGCCGCGAAGGGGAGGGCCGACTTCTTGGCGAGCCGCTGCGTGAGAACCTCGTCGGCGGCGGCGTGGTCGACGCGCTCCAGCGCGAAGAGCGCCATGTCGGCGAGGTCGGCGTCATCGAGAAGAGCGTCGAGGCCGCGCACCGAGTGACTGTCGTTCACGGTGAAAGACAACATGCGGAGAATTTCGTGCTTGGCCTTGAGCGGCAGTTCCACGGGGAGCACGGCATCGGTGAGGAGGGCGAGAAGGTAATTGCTGCACGCCCGCCGGTCGTTCCTTTCATCCGGCCGGCACGCGTGGTGAACGATCGACCAGAGAGCCTGCTGCGCCGACAGAGCCGGCCCCGGCTCGCCGGAGGCGAGGAGCACGCTGACCGGCTGAATGGCGGGCGGGCCGATCCGGTATGCATCGCGCGCGGCCGCGTAGCGGATCTCGGCGTTCTCGTCCTGGAGAGCGGCAACGAGCGCCTCCGTCTCCTGCATGACGGCCATGATCTTCTCTTCGGGAGTGGTGCAGGAGGCGAGTCCGGTGGACAGGGTCAGGAGGCACGAGACGGATAAGACCGTGAGCAGCAAGTCGTGTTTCTTCATGTCCAATCTCCAGGATGTGCGAATCAAAAGCGCCGGTTTCGGCAGCGTGCTATTTCAAAGGGTTCTCAGCGAGGGTCAATCACGTTTTCTTTAAGACTCATCTTCCTGTCTCGCCGCGGGGCCCTGGTTGCTGACAAGGACCGCGATCGGTTTGAGCGGTTCCACGTTCTCGAAGACGATGCGCACCGTGGCCATGATCGGCGTGGAGAGGATCATGCCCGGAACTCCCCAGAGCCATCCCCAGAAGATGAAGGAGAGAAAGACCACGAGCGGACTGAGGCGGAGCCGGTTGCCCAGAAGGCGCGGCTCGACAAGGCTTCCCACGGCGAACTGGATCCCGATCAGCACGACGGCCATGACGACGATCTGCCCAAGGCCGAACTCGGGCACGAGCGCCATGCCGGCGTCGCGCGGAGCGGGCTGAATGATCGCCATGAGCAGCGGAAAGAGCGTGGCGAGCGTCGAGCCGATGTTGGGGATGAAGTTGAACAGAAAGGTGATGATCCCCCAGATGAAGAAGAACTTCACACCCATGATCCACAGGAAGAGGGTGACCAGGATACCGGTGGCCAGGCTGATCACCGTCTTGCCGACGATGAAGCTCTCCACGTCCTGCTGGATGCGCTCGACGATTCCCCAGATCCGCGCGCCCTCGGCCTTGTTGTAGGCGGCGCGCAGCCGGAAGGGGATGCTGCTCCGTTCGGGGAGGATGAACATCATGTAGACGAGGATGAGAAGCAGGGTGCCCAGCATGCTGAGGAGCGTTCCCATGGTGCTGACGGCTAGCTGGAAGGTCTTGGTGAAGAGTTCTTCCGAGTCGAGATCGCGGCACCAGTCGATTAGTTCTACAAGACGATCGCTCTTCTTGAACTCGTCGATGCTCTGTTCCACGAGCTGGCTGTACTCGGGGAACTCGGCGATGAAAATCCCTGCCTGCCCGTAGAAGAGCAGGCCCAGGAGAAAGAAGACGAGGGCCGTCACCAGGATGATGATCAGGACGGCGAGCGCCGTGGGGATCCCCTTCTTTTCGAGGAAATCGACGATCGGTCCGAGGAGGGTGGCCATGAAGAAGGCGACGACGAGGGGCATGAGGATCCCCTTCATCGCCATGAGCGCCACTCCGGCGGCCACGAGGCCGATGACGCTGAGCGGGATGCTGAGCGTTTTCGATCCCTGCCGCGCCGACTGTTTTTTTACTTCTTCTCCCATCGGGCGCAGACCTTTCTGAAATTGCAGTACCGGCAGGTCGACTCGTTCGCCGCGAAGGCGAAGCGCTCCTCGGAAGCGCGATTGCGGTCCGCGTCGTCGAGTTGGACGCGCATGTCGCGGATCGAACCGCGTATGTACTGGAGGATCGCGTCGAGCCCCACGCCGCGCAGGTTGTAGGGCGCGAGGCGGCCTGAGGCGAGGTTGAACTCCTTGGTCGTCACTTCCTCGGGGGTGACGCGCCACTTCTCCGTGGCGTAGAAGGTGTAGCAGGCGAGCTGCAGCTCGTTGCGCTCCGAGTCGGAGCGGCCTGTCTTCCAGTCGTAGATCACGATGCCGCCGCTGCTCGCGCGATAGGAGAAGTCGAGGACGACGTGGACCTTCACCCCGCCCGGAATCCCTTCGGCATCCATCTGGAAGGAGGAAAAATCCTCCACATCGAGCCACTGGCTGGGGGGGATGTCGCAGATCTCCTTGTAGACCTCGGACCGGTAAAAGGTCTGCAGGCAGCCGACCACATGATCGGCTGTCTGTTTCCATGCGGTGTCGGGAAGATCGAGGCCGTACTCGTGTTCGAAGAATCCGCACGTCTTGGGATTGCGCCAGTAGTCGCCGCGCCGCGAATTGGCGTAGTCCTTGCGCATCACGGCGAGGGTTGTTGCGATCGCGTCGGCCTCGCTCATCGGATCGATGCGGCGCCGGATGTTCTCGAGCGCCCTCTCGATGCAGACGTGGACCTTCTGGCCCGCCCACATGGCGCGCGACGTGAGCTGCTTGAGCACGTAGAGCTCGCGCGTGCGGTCGTCGCAGCCGGCGTTCCAGCCGCCCCACGAGCCATAGTACTGATAGTAGTAGAGGCGCGGGCACTTGCGAAACGTCTCGTCGCGCGACTTCGACCAGGAGAATTCGTTGACCAGTTCCGCCATGGGACTTCCTGAAAAAAAACATCGGTACTGAGAAAGCCTCGGGTCTCCGGAATCGGCGGCAGAGTGTTGCTTCGCGTGCGCGTGAATTCCAGGCCGCCGGCTCGATCAGGGTATCACTTCGACTCGACGGAAAAAAGAGTGTAAAATCGGGGCCATGAAGGATCAGTCCGACCGGAAAAAAAAGGCGAACGATTTCGGCCGGCGGCCGAACGCAAACGGTCCGCGGCCCCTGGGACGGGAGATCGCCCAGGCCGAGAAGATCTACGATGAACTCCTCGACCTCTACCGGTCCATCATGGGGGAGGATCGGACGGATTCAGGCGAGAAGCCTCTTCCTTTCTCCTTCGATCCGGGCGGCGATGGGGCCGCGTTTGCACGGAGGCTGATCGACGCCTTCGAGGCGCGCGCTGCGTCCAGGGACGAGAGCGGCCCATTCGTGGCGGGCCGCGTCTACTGCTACCACTGCGAGTCATCGCTCTGCGATCACGCGCGGCCGTCCGATCACCTCAGTGTTTTCGCCGGGTACGGGCCCACGGGCCAGACCGAGTGGGTCGAATTCTCGTCCCTCCTTCTCGATCGGCGCGACGGCCGGATCGACGCGGTGATCGACGAAACGCCCGAAAAGGTCGTGGCCATCCGGCAGGGGCCGAGGGAGCTCAAGAACGAACAGCTCCACGTCTTCGGGAGAGAATCGGTGATCTACGACATCGTGGGTCAGGTCGCGGCCGGATACCTGCCGCTGCCGCGCGGCCGCGAACAGGGACGGACAGCGGTCACGATCCAGGCGGTGCGCACCCTCGACGACAACCTTCCCAGGCTGCGCATCAATGTGATCGGCCGCATCCCGCAACTGGGAGGCGCCGATCAGACGCGCTGCGACGACCTCCTCGATTTTCTCAAGCTCGAACCCGAGCCCGAGCTGGAGGGAGTCTTCGGACGGGCGCGCAAGAAGCTCGAAGAACTCGATCTCAAATTCCGCTTCAGCGACCCGCCCGGCCCGGCGCGCCGCAAGCGGCTGAGCGCGTCGGAGCGCGCAGCGGCTGTCCGTCCCGTGCTCACGCGGGTGGCGCGCGGCATCGAGTCGATCTTCCGCCGCCGCCGCCGCCGGACGCGGCATGCGATCGAGCGCCGCGCCGAGCGTCCCGCCGTGGGTATGGCGCTCAAGGATCTTGGCAACTGCCACCCCGATCGTGTACTCTTTGACGAGTTGGATCGTACCTTCGTGGTGCTGGGACCCAAGTGGCGGACCCATATCTTCGGCCGGGACGGCCGCCATGTGACCAGCATGGTGCTCAACCGCGAAGGGGTGCGCAAGAGAATCGACACCCGCCGGTGGCGTTACACCACGCGGGAAGAGATCGGCGAGATACGTACGAGAGCCGCCAATGCCGACCCCGGCCGCGATCGTTGATGAAGCGTGCTCGACAGCCCTGAATTTGAAGGAGATTGTGCATGGTCGATTGGAAGATCGGTGTCATGGCCCCCCTGCGCGAGGAGGGTCCGAGTCTCGATGTGGTCGAGGAATTCGGACTGAGCGTCTGCCAGCTCGTCAACTGGGACATGAGCCTCTGGGACGAGGAGCGCGCCGCCGCGGTGCGCCGTGAGGCCGAGACCAGGGGGATCCGGATCTCGGCGCTCTGGGCCGGTGTGCCGGGGCCTGACGTGTGGGATTTCATCCAGGGGCCCGAGGTGCTGGGGCTGGTGCCGCCCAAGTATCGCGCCGAGCGGATCGCGGCCTTGAAGGAGGCGGGACGTTTTGCCAAGGCGCTTGGCGTTCGGGCGGCGATCACCCATCTCGGCTTCATTCCGGAGAATCCTACCGATCCGGCCTTCGACGATCTCGTCGTCGCCGTGCGCGAGGTGGCGGAGTATTACAAGACTCTCGACATCGAGTTCTGGTTCGAGACGGGGCAGGAAACGCCCGTTGCCATGCTGCGCACCATCGAGGTCGCGGGTACGGGCAACCTCGGCCTCAACCTCGATCCGGCGAACCTGATTCTCTACGGGAAAGCCAATCCTGTCGATGCGCTCGAGGTGTTCGGCAAGTACGTGCGCAATGTTCACGCCAAGGACGGTTTTTACCCGACCGATCCGACGCAGCTCGGAAAGGAAGTCCCGGTGGGGGAGGGAGCCGTCGATTTTTCAGAACTGGTGAGGCGACTGCGGGCGCTCGATTACGACGGTGAGTTCATCATCGAGCGGGAGATCGAGGGGGCGGAACAAAAGCGCGACATCACGCGGACCGTGGATTACCTCAAGAAACTCTTCGAGGAGGTGGCCTGACATGCTCAAGATCGGAATCATCGCCATGGGGTGGGCGGGAAACACCCACGCGAGGTATCTCACGACGAGGAACGATGTGGAGATCGTTGCCCTCTGCGATCCCGACGCGGTGAGGCTGCAAAAGGCCATCGACGATTTCGGCGGAAAGGGTTTCGGCGATTTCGAATCGATGCTGAGCGAGACCGAGCTCGATGCCGTTTACCTCTGCACCCCGTCGACGATCCGGCGGGAGCCGCTGCTCGCCTGCGCCGACCGGGGTATCCCCGTCTTCTGCGAGAAGCCTGTGGAGCGGCGTGCCGAGGTGGCGGAGGAGATCGCCGCGGAGCTTCGGCGTCGCGATGCGCGCGTCCAGGTGGGATTCGTCTTCCGGTCGATGCCGCTCGCGCGCGAGGTGCGCAAGGCGGTGGCCGACGACAGGGTTCACCTGATCCAGTCGCTGTACGGTTGCCCGGTCTGTCTCACCAAGGAGCTTTCTCCATGGTTCTATGACAAGGAACAGTCGGGCGGCGCGCTCGTCGACCAGGCGACCCACAATCTCGACCTTCTTCGGTACATCTTCGGCGAGGTGGCCGAGGTCACTGGTTTCGCCGGCAATCCGGTGGAGCCGAAGAAAGAGGGCTACACCGTGGACGAGGTGGTGGCGCTCAGTCTCCGTTTCGAATGCGGCGCGCTCTGTTCCCATGTCCACACGTGGGTGGGCGACGAGTGGCGCAACGAGATGGTCTTCGTGGGCGAGCGCCGCATCTATCGCCTGTCGCTCACCGAGGGCCGGCTCTTGGTCAAGGAGAAGAAGGGCACCTGGGACTACAACCAAGACCAGGACCACATGTACGACTACGAGAACGACGTCTTCATCGAGCAGGTCAAGACCGGCGACTGGAGCAAGAATCCCTCGCCCTATGACGACGGGCTCAAGACGCTAAAGCTCACCCTCGAATGCGACCGGGTCACCAAAATTGCATAACGGACGTAAGTCCTTATTTTGCCAAACGCAAAATAAGGACTTACGTCCGTTATGCAATTTTGGTGACCCGCCCGCTTAGGGGACGCTTAGAGGAGTTCGAAGACCACCGTGGCGCAGACTCCAGGGCCGGTGGCGGTGAGACGGAAGAGTCCCTTCTGCTTGATCAGACCTTCCCATGGCTCGTCCTTTCCGGTTGCGGGCAGGAGTGAGTAACCGAGCTGGCTGTTGGCATCACGGAATCGGCTGTTCGCTTCGTCACGGTCTGCCGACTTGCCGAACTGTCGCAGGAGAAAAAGAGGAGCGGCGCGCTCGGCGTGCCCTGCGAAAAGATCGCCCTGGCCTTGTCGGCGGTGTACCCCAGGCCGTTTCCGTTGACGTTGATCGACAGGAAGAAGTCGGCGTTGGCGTGGCCCATGAGCGCGTTGATGAGAGCGCCCTCGGCCATGCGGTGCGAAAAGAGATCGGGCTGATCGGTCGGCCAGCCGCAGAGCGGGTGGTTGCGATCGGACGAGATGATCCAGAGATCGAGCCAGTCTGGAGCGTCCTGCCTGAGGGAGTTCAGCAGAAAGCTGGTCTGGACCGCATCGAAGGCGGGACCGTAGCTGGGTGTCCCGCCCCAGAGGTTGAGGCGGAGGTCAGCGGTGGTCGTCGCCCGGTTTTCGAAGGAGATGATCTTCCTGACCACGGTGGCGACTTCATAGGCATTGCGCGCCGGAATGCGCCCCACGGGAATGTCCTGCACACCGTCTTGATCGACGTCGCCAAAGACACAGTCCGATGCGAACAGTGTCCGTTGCGTGAGCATCCACCGGTAAAGAGGTCTCTCCTTCGCAGGCAGAAACCACGGCTCCGACTCGCGGCCTTTCTCGTAGTCACCCACGAGAAGCAGATAGGCCGGCTTCCGCGTCATACCTGCCAGAGCATCTTTCACGCTTGCCGTGGACACCACCGGCTCGAGCCCGTCGCCCGCCCGATGAGCCACCAGAGGTTCCAATGCGTCGACCAGCCCTTCCCCGGCCACAACGAGCCAAACCGGCTTCTGCTCCTCTTCCGAAATTCCGACAGCAGGAAGAAGAAAAAAAACGATCGGAATCATCCACCGTGCCATGATGCCTCCCCAACAAACTGCAAGTTATCGCGTCTTGATATCGAGTTCCCACTTCCCCAAGAACACCCACCACGAATCGGCAATCCCGAGGGCGCCTAAACCCTTCCGAACCCCTCCGAACTCTTCCGGACTCTTCCGACTTACCCCTCTTGTCGAATAGTTTCTTTGAAACTATTCGACACTATGAACTCGGGGACCGAGTTCACGCCCACCACATGGAGCCACGTTTTTCGTGGAGTAAGATTTCCCTCAAGAACGCCACCGCCTTGCGAAACCCTTCATTCACGCTCATGAGGCTGTCCTCGTGCTCGATCGACAGCACACCCTCGTAACCGATCATGCGCAGATTGCTCACGAACGCCGACCAGAACTCGGCGCCATGGCCGTAGCCCACGGTGCGGAAGATCCACGAACGCTGGAGTTCGTTGCCGTAGTGCTTGGTGTCGAGCACGCCGTTTCGGGCAGTGTTGATCTCGTCGACCTTGGTGTCCTTGGCGTGAACGTGAAAGACGCAGTTCTTGAGGACGCGCAGGGCGCGGATCGGATCGATCCCCTGCCAGAAGAGATGGCTCGGGTCGAAGTTGGCGCCGATGTTGTTGCCGCACGCCGAGCGGAGCCGGGCCATCGATTCGGGATTGTAGACCACGAACCCGGGGTGCATCTCGATGGCGATCTTCACGCCGTGGTCGTGGGCGAACTTGGCGTGCCTCGTCCAGTAGGGGATGACCTTGCGCTCCCACTGCCAGTCGAGAATCTGGGTGAAATCATCGGGCCAGGGACAGGTCACCCAGTTGGGGAACTTGGAGTTCTCCGAGTCGCCCGGGCAGCCGGAGAAATCGATGGCGACCTTGACGCCGAGCTTCTCGCAGAGCTTGATCGTGTCGCGCGACGCCTCCTGGTGGGCGGCGGCGAGTTTCTTGTTCGGGTGGAGCGGGTTGCCGTGGGAGCTGAGCGCCGAGATGGTGAGGCCCGCGTCGGCGATCTTCTTCTTGAGGGTTTCGCGCTTCGACTTGGACGAGAGGAGTTCCTTCACGTTGAGGTGGGCCGAGCCGGGATAGTTTCCCGTGCCGAGCTCCACGGCGGTGACGCCGCCCACGTCCTTGATGTAGTCGATCGCCTCGTCGAGAGTCCGGTTGCCGAAGAGAGCGAAGAAAACGCCGAGTTTCATTTTTTACCTCCCTTTCCGCGCACCGTCGTCTTGCGAACAGTCGCTTTGCGCAGTTTCCAGAAGTTCTTGATCTTCATCCAGCTCTTCTTGCGGCACGATGCGGTCACCGCCTCGAGCACGGCCTGCGTCATGGTACCGTCGGCAAAGTTCGGCGTTGTGCCGCGCCCCGTGGCGATACCGTTGACGAAGTCATAGACCTCGTGGATGAAGGTGTGCTCCCAGCCGATGATGTGTCCCGGCGGCCACCAGGCGGCGAGGTAGGGGTGGACGTCCTCGTTGACGAGGATCGTCGACCAGCCCTGGGTCTCGCGCGGCAACGTCGCGTCGAAGAACTCGAGCTCGTTCATCCGCTCCAGGTTGAAGGCAATCGATCCCTTGTCGCCGTTGATCTCGAAACGATTGTAGTTCTTGCGCCCCTGGGCGAAGCGCGTCGCCTCGAAGGAGCCGAGCGCGCCATTGGCGAAGCGGGCGAGAAAGAGGGTGGCGTCGTCGACGGTGACCTTACCCTTCTTCTTGCCGCGCGTGCGGGCCGAGAGGCCGGTGGCGCCCGTGTCGAGGAGGGGGCGTTCCTTGATGAAGGTCGTGTCCGTGCCGACCACCTCGTCGATGTCGCCCACGAGATGAAGGGCGAGGTCGATGATGTGTGCGTTGAGGTCGCCGTGCGATCCGGACCCGGCTGCCTCCTTTCGAAGGCGCCAGACGAGAGGAAACTTGGGATCGATGATCCAGTCCTGGAGATAGACGGCGCGGAAATGAAAGATGCGTCCGAGCTTCTTTTTCTTTATGAGCTCCTTGGCGAGCGCCACTGCCGGCACGCGGCGGTAGTTGAAGGCCGCCATGTGCTGCACACCGGCCTTGTCGACCGCCTTGACCATCTCCTTCGCCTCGGCCAGGCTGTTGGCGATCGGTTTTTCGCAGAAGATGTGCTTGCCCGCCGCGGCCGCGCCGAGGGCGATCTTGCAGTGCGTGTTGCCGGGCGTGGCAATGTCGATGATGCCGATGTCGTCGCGGGCGATCACCTTCTGCCAGGAGGTGGCGGCCTCCTCCCAACCGAAGCGCTCGGCCGACGCCTCGGCGAGGTCCTTGTCGATGTCGCAGACGACCTTCATCACCGGTTTGATTTTCGGATCGAGGAAGCGGCCCACCTGGCGCCACGCATTGGAGTGCGCCTTTCCCATGAAGCCGCAGCCGATCATGGCCACATTGATCTCTTTCATATCTTTGACTCCTCACAATCGGGGAAGGTCGAGGTCCAACCTCGCGTTGAAAAAAGCATAATACGCTTCCTCACAATCGGTTGCAAGTTGCGCGGGCGGAAGAATTACTCCGCGGAAGAATTGCTCCCGGAAGAATTGCTCCCGGAACGATTCCTCCATTTCTTGTTCCGGGAACGAATCTTCCATGGCATCAACTTTCTTTTGGAAATTGTGAAAAGCACGTTCTCCAGTGTCGTTCTTGCCTTACGAATAGGTCCGTTCTGTAAAATCATGGCGCTCATCGGGAAGGATCGGGGCCGGGATGTGTGGACTTCCGGCCCCGAAACGCAGCGCCTGGAATTGAGAATCATGACCCAAGGAGCGTTGGAATGGGGATTGCCATGAAAAAGTTCGCTGTCCTTTTCGTCTGCGTCTCGATATTCGCTGGATGGATTTCGGCTCAGGATCTGGCGATTCACGAGGCGCAGGGTGTTAGGAAACTCTCCATCGATGTGACCGGCAATCCAACCCGCTCCTCGTCCCGCTACGGCAACTCGATCTGGAACAACTTTGCCGCCACCGGCTGGTTCTCGTCGATGACGGCGAACTACATATGGCTCGACTGGGGAAAGTTGATCGACCAGGGCAATGGACTCCCCGATGAGGTGATCGATGGATTCCGGTTTGCTTACGGAATCTATAATTCGAGCACGGCAGGGATCAGCTTCAACATGTATTACTACGACAGTTGTACCGGCTGGGGTGATTATTCAGCGGTGCTGGAAGCGGGCTTTTCCTTCAGCGGCCTTCCCGATGCCTGCAACCTGCCCCTGGGATACTGGATGTGGGAAATCACCGTTGACCTCGAAGGATCGGGTTTCGAGTTTCTGCTGGGTTATGAAATCGGAATCGGCCAGCAGCTTTCAACTCCACCTTCCTCTCCAGTGGTTGCCGGTCCCTGTTTGGCCTATCCTCCCTGCAGACACGGGAACGGACCGACCTGGACCGAGGATGCTTTCGACATCTACGACCCCGATGGTACCTACGAGGGAACTTTCTATTGGGGGGAGTATCCCGCCTCTCCTTACAAATCCTTCCGCAACGAACTCTTCGGCGGCCAGGATCCAGCCGTCAACCTATCCTACGGCGGCATCGGCTTGCAGGGCAATGATGCGTCCCTCTACTGCACCGGCTCATGGACCGCGGGCGACAGCGTCCGCTTCATGCTGCGCAAGAACGCACTGCACCAAGCGGGTTCGATCGTGGCCAGCACCGATCTTTACTGGCCGCCCCTTTACCTGTCCACCTATGGCGTCACTCTCGGTCCCAAGATGCCCTTTGTGGCCGTGCTGCCCATGATGCCCAGTCCGGTGGGGGACTTCGATGTGTTCGGTCTCAGTGTCACACCTGACATGACATCTTTTTCCATCTACATGCAAGGCGCGATCACCGACGTGTTTAACGGAGGCCCCATGGATCCGATCGATCTGTCTAACGGGATTTTTTAACGATGGGAAGAAAAGGAGGATCTCAGCCATGAAGAAAGCAGTCACCGCTCTTGCGATCGCCCTGATCCTGACAGGCTCATCCCTCTGCCAGGATCTGACCCTTCAGAAAGCCAACGGTGTCGGGCACCTCACTATTAACGCTTCCGGCGAGCCGGACCGCTCCTCGCCCCGCCAGGGCGGCTCGATCTGGAACAACCTCGCAAGTACCAGTTGGTTCACGGGGTGGGGTAACTACATCTGGCTCGATTGGGGAAAATTGACCGACCAGGGAAACGGTCTTCCCGACGAGGTGATCGACGGATTTCGTTTTGCCTACGCGACCGAGGATCCGGGCACGTCGTCGATCAGCTGCACTCTCCATTTCTACGATAGCTATACAGGCTGGTGCGATCGCTCCGTGGTGGCCGAGGCGCTGTTTGCATTCACCGGTCTTCCCGGTACGGGCGGACTGCCGATCGCGTACTGGATGTGGGTGGTCACCGTCGATCTCGAAGGATCGGGTTACGAGTTTCTCTTGGGTGATGAAATCGGCATAGGCCACCAGTGCACCATGCCTCAACCAACTCCTTATCTTACCGGCCCCTGCTTGGGACTCCCGCCAAACTGCGGCGGCAATGGAGATACAGGTACGGAGGACGCCTTCGAAATCCTCTACCCGAACGGCAACTGGCAGGGGTGCTACTGGTTCGGCGGCTACCCAGGGGTGCCCTATGCTTCCTTTCGGGCTGAACTCCTCGGCGGCCAGGATCCGGCAGACAACATGGCCTACGCCGGCATCGGCTGGCAAGGCAATGACGCCGCCCTCTACGCGATCGGCTCGTGGACGGCGGGTGACACGGTCCGTTTCCTGCTGCGGCAGAACGAGATGAATCAAGCAAGTTGGATTCTTGCGAGCACGACCTTTTACTGGCCCCCGCTCTATGTTCCGTGGTATGATGTCACCCTCGGACCCAGGATGCCGTTCCTGTCAGTCCTTGCGATGACCCCTGATTCAACGGGTGACTTTGCGTCACAGGTTTATTCCGTTGGACCTAATGCTGCATCACGGAAGATTTACATGCAGGGTGCCATCACCGATGTTTTTAACGGCGGTCCTATCGAGCCTTTAGAACTTTCGAACAGCCTAATAGCGAACTAATCCGAACTTTATCCGCTTCTGACCGGCGGTTTCTATTACTCGCTCTTTGCGTCCGGTCCGTGCCATGGAGTCGTGGAACGAGAAACCTTGGCTAATGTTTTTGGCTCTACAGGAATCAGTGTGGGTAAAGATCAAGGCCTCCGAGACGGAACAGTATCGCCGTTTTGAAATTCTCACGGTTTCGAAAGCCGCGAGCAGTGTGCTTGATCCATTGAATGATGGAGTTAACACCCTCGCTGATTGCGTTTGTGACCCGGTATTCCAGATAGGTGAGGATATTGTAGAGCTTCCTTTGGAGCATCCTGGCGACCCTCTGGATCGGTTCGATCTTCGAGCTGATAGCCCAGGCGTACCACTTCTCGAAGAAGTTCTCCGCAGCTCCCTTGTAGACGTATCCCCAGAAATTCTGGAAGTTTTCTTTGATGGCCCAGGCTTGGGCGGTCTTGAGGTCGCTGTCTCTCAGTTCCTCGAAGGACTTCCATGCGGCGGGAGTGAACTTCGCAGTGCCTTTCAGCCAGCTGTACCTTGTGCCCTTGAGGATGCTATCTCCGTCTGCCTGTAGCTGCTTGTGCTCCTGGCGGCGGACCTTGTCAACGGCATCGTTCAGGTGTTTGGAAATATGAAACTTGTCGAAAACAATCTTGTCCCACGCAGCCGGCACGTGCTCGACGGTGGACTGGATGTAGCTCTCCCACATGTCCATCACGACCACCTCGATTGCCTCGAGCTGTTCAGGAGTGAGACTCTTGTAGAAGGTATCCAGACTCTCTTTCCTCCGGCCCTCACCGACGAAAAGGACCTTCCCTGTCTCCAGATTGCTCACCACGGTGACGTAATCATGTCGTTTCAGGAAGGACTTCTCGTCGACACCGATCTTCTTTACGGGAACGACTTCTCTGCGGTCCATACCCCGTTGCACGGCGCGTTTCATGATCCCGTGGACCTCGTCCCATGTAAGACCCATCCTGCGGCCGACAGGAGTCTGCCCGGCCTCCTTGAGCCAGTCGATCACCAGGCGTTCGAAGAGAGCCGTGAACTTGGACCTGTCCTCCGCCCATGAGCGATGACAATCCTTTTTCAGAATCTCTTTTCCGGACGATGAAATATCGCCC
>CAYXGI010000053.1:26685-36217 GCA_964464495.1 uncultured Phycisphaerales bacterium | reverse complement strand
TAATCGTTGGAGAGGCTTGCGATGGCAGCATCGAAACGAGGAAAAAAAACGGGTCCATGGAAGAACAAGAAAGCCCTGGAGCTTCTGGAAAAAATGGATCCCCTCGTCAGAGCCATGGTGGAAAAGGGGAAGAAAAACGGCTACATCACCTACGAGGAGATGAACAGCATCTTCCCCGATGATGTGGACAACCTCGACGACCTGCTCATGTACTTCGACGAGGAGGGCATCGAGCTGATCGACGAGAGCGATCTTCCCGATAAAGGCGAGAAGCCGTCTGCGGTCAAGAAGATCTACGACAAGGCGGAATCGACGGAGAAAATCGACGATCCCGTCCGCATGTACCTCACCCAGATGGGCGAGATTCCCCTTCTCACGCGGGAGGAGGAGATCGCCCTGGCCAAGCGGATCGAGGGCACGCGGCGTATCTTCCGCAGACTGATTCTGGGGTCGGGTTTCGCCCTCAGGGAAGCGATCGAAATCCTCGATGACGTAAAACACGGCAAGCTCGCCTTCGACCGGACCCTCAAGGTCCCGACGAGCGGTCTCGAATCCGGGAAGGAAGAGATCGCCCGGAGACTGAGAACGAACCTGAAGACGCTCAAGCGCCTCCTCCTCAAGAGCAAGGAGGAATACAAGCGGTACGTCAAGAATCAGTGCACCGCGTCCGAGAAGCCGGGACTTTTGAAAACCACGATACGCCGCCGGCGCAAGGGGGCGGTTCTTCTCGAAGAGTTGAATATTCAGCTCAAAAAGATCAGGCCGATGATCGACATGCTCCACCGCCGGCATCTCGAGATGCTCCGCGTCGAGAAAGAGATCGCCGCCTATAACAAACCCCGCAACTGCGCCGAGTTCCAGGAGCTCAAGCGCCGGTACGAGGTTCTTCTCGTCAAGGCGCTCGAACTGCCTCAGCGCCTGGGGCGCCGCATCGCCCAGATCGGCCAACAGTTCCGCGAATACGAACTGGCAAAGAAAAAGCTCTCCCAGGGCAACCTGCGCCTCGTCGTTTCCATTGCCAAGAAGTACCGCAACCGCGGCCTCAGCTTCCTCGACCTGATCCAGGAGGGCAACACCGGTCTCATGAAGGCGGTGGAGAAGTACGAGCACCTCAGGGGCTACAAGTTCTCCACCTACGCCACGTGGTGGATCCGGCAGGCGATCACCCGGTCGATCGCCGATCAGGCACGCACGATCCGCATCCCGGTTCACATGATCGAGACCATGTCGAAGTTGCGCAATATCACCAAGGGCCTGATCCAGCAGCTCGGCCGCGAGCCGACCATCGAGGAGATCTCCAAGGCGGCTCTGATCTCGGTGGACGAGGCGAAGCGGGTGATGAAGATCTCCAAGCATCCGATTTCGCTCGACCGGCCGATCGGCGAAGGCGACGACTCCTACTTCGGAGATTTCATCGAGGACGAGAGCGCCGAATCCCCTGTCAATGCGGCCGCTTACGAGATGCTCAAGGACAAGATCCACTCGGTCCTGCACACCCTCTCCTTCAGGGAAAGGGAGATCATCAAATTGCGCTATGGTATTGGAGACGGCTACACTTACACGCTCGAGGAGGTGGGCCGCATCTTCAAGGTGACGCGCGAAAGGGTCCGCCAGATCGAGGCCAAGGCTGTCCGGAAACTTCAGCACCCGGTCCGCAGCCGACTTCTCGAGGGATTCCTTGAAAGTGTAGAATAACCAATCCCGATGTGCTATCCTTTCACCCTTTGCGATCGAGGTCCAAGCCACCCCGCCGCAGAGGCGTGCCGTAACGGCCGCAGCGTCGGGGCGTGAAACAGGATGTTCGCATTGAAATCAATCAGTCGGGATGGGAGAGCATGCCATTGACCGAGTCGGTGAGACGAACCCTGAAAGATCTTCTGAAACTCAAAGAGGTCGACCAGAATCTTCAGCGCATCCGGAAGAGATGCACAGAATGTCCCAGCCTGATCGAGAAACACAAGCGCGACTATGAGAACGAGGGATACCTCGTCGAGGAAAAGACCAAGGCGATCACCGATCTCAAGGTCGAGATGCACCAGAAAGAGGTCGATCTCAAAACGTGCGAGGAGAAGGTCACCAAGTTGTCGGCCCAGCTCCTCGAAGCGAGCACCAACCAGGAGTACTCCGCTTTTCAGGATCAGATCAAAAGGATCAACGACGAAAAGGGAGAGTACGAGACTCAGATTCTCGAAACGATGGACTGTATCGAGTCGATCGATACCGAACTCAGGGAAGCCCAGTCGGAACACTCGATCAGGGAGACCGAATTCAAGGACCTCAAGTCGTCGCTCGAAACGGACCTCACCCAGTATCAGGCCGAGGCCGTCGAACTGGAGAAGAAGAGGAACAACCTGATCTACAACTTCGATCCCGAGGCCCTGAGATCCTACGAGCGGGTCGTCAACGCCTTGGGCAGCGACGGCATTGTGCCGATCGAGAACCGCAACTGCAGCGGGTGTTACATGGCGATCACCAGCAACGACTATGTGAAGATCTGTGCCATGAAAGAGATCGTCCTGTGCAAGTCGTGTCAGCGGCTTCTTTACAGCCCTGAATTCCTCGATCGGGAGTCAGCCGAGTAGGACTCCGACCTTTCCGTCTTTCGAATTCACTCCGAGAGATCTCCCTGGTTCAAACCTTCCGAGCGCATCTTCCTGGCGATTCTGTCAGCCACCTCGCCTGCACCGGCCTTCCAGATGGGGGAGAGGAGTTCTCCTTTTCCGGCGCCGCCGCAGAGGCGCATCACGACCTGGTCGGGCCTGATCCTTCGAAGAAAATCGACGGCCAGGGGAATGTACTCATCGAGCGACAGGGTGCTGATCTCACCCCTCTCGAAGGGCGCGGCCAGCAATGAATCTTTTGTGATGTAGAGATGGTGCAGCTTCACACCCTGCAGCGGCGATGACGCGACGAGAGCCGCGGTGCGCGCCATCTCGTCCGGCCCTTCGCCGGGCAGGCCGAGAATGACGTGGGCGGCGGTCTTGATCCCGCGCGCCGCGGCCCGCTTCACGGCATCGGAAAAACAGGCCACGTCGTGGCCCCTGTTGAGCCGCTCCAGGGTTGCGTCGCACGCTGACTGGAGGCCGATCTCGAGCCACACGTCGAGGTCGAGCCCTTCGCTGCCCTCGGGTGCGAAGGAGGCGAGCAGATCGAGAACCTCATCGGCGACCGCATCGGGGCGGGTCGACACGCTGAGACCGACCACGCCGTCGAAACGGCACGCCTCCCTGTAGACCGAGCGGAGCGTGTCGATCGGCGCCAGCGTATTGGTGAAGGCTTGAAAGTAGGCGATGAAACGCCGCACCCCGCTCCGCCCGAGCCGGTCGATGGCGCGCTTGGTCTGCTCTGAAACGGTCCTCCCCTCATCGAACGCTCCCGTGCCCGAACCTCGCGAGTCGCAGAAGAGACAGCCGCCTCGTCCGCGTCCCTCCGCGCGATGAGGACAGGCGAACCCCGCGTCGATCGAGAGGCGGTGAACCTTCTCGCCGAAGAGTCTTTTCAGGTACGCGTTGTGGGAAAGGTATGGCGCAGCCATGGCTTCCGATTGAAAAAGAGGGCTTTCCGTTCTATAACGTCATGAGAGCGGACTCTCTTGAAAGCATCTTAAGGATGAGGTGAGGTCCGAGAAAGCCTCCGATTTATTTTTGGGAACCTCTCTTGAAAGTACACAACGTCACACTGGGAACGGCCGGACACATCGATCATGGCAAGTCGGAGCTGATCATGACGCTCACCGGTGTGCATCCCGACAGGCTCAAGGAGGAAAAGGAACGGGGGATGACCATCGACCTCGGCTACTCCTTCTACGAGACAGCGAGGGGACTCACGGTGGGGGTCATCGACGTTCCCGGCCACGAACGGTTCATCAAGAACATGGTGGCCGGCGCCACCGGCATGAGCCTGGTCGTTCTCGTGGTGGCCGCCGATGACGGCGTCATGCCCCAGACGCGCGAACACCTCAACATCATGACCGTCCTCGGCCTCAAGAGCGGGCTCGTGGCTTTGACCAAGACCGATCTCGTCGACGAGGAACTGGTCGAGCTCGCCGCGGAGGATGTGAAGGAACTCGTGGCCGGAACCTTTCTCGACGGGACGCCGATCGTGCCGGTCTCTTCGGTGACGGGCGCCGGTTTCGACGCGCTCCGCACGGCGCTCGACTCTGCCATCGACGGTGTGGTGCCGTTCTCACCATCGGGTGCTTTTCGTATGCCCATTCAGCGCGTCTTTTCGGCCAAGGGATTCGGCACGGTCGTCACCGGCGTTCCAGTGAGCGGCAGTCTGAAGGTGGGCGATCCTGTCGAGGTTTTTCCTCACCAGTTCGCGGGCAAGATCCGCGGCATCCAGGCCTATGATGAATCCCTCCAGGAAAGCCGCGCCGGCCACCGCAGCGCGCTCAACATCTCCGATGTCGACTACCGCTCCCTGAAACGGGGCCATGTGGTGGCCGCACCGGGGAAGTTCAGAACGACAGACCTTATCGAGGCGGAGTTCTATTTTCTCGACAGCGCGAATTTTCAGATCAAGAACATGATGAGCGTGCGCGTTCACATCGGAACAGCCGAGGTCATGGCCAGGATCGTGCCCCTCGAGAAGCCGCGCCTCGATCCGGGCGATTCGAGCCTCATCCAACTGAGGCTCGAAGAGCCGATTCTGGCCGTGCCGGGCGATCCCTTCATCTTGCGCCTCCATTCCCCGCTGATCACCATCGGAGGCGGACGGATCGTGGGCCTCTCGCCGATGAAGCTCAAGCGATTCAAGGATCACATCGTGAGCCGCGTGGCAGCCAAGCGCGACTCTCTCGACGACCTCCAGGCACAGATCGTCATCGAGGCCGAGAACAGAAAAGAGGTCTTTTTTTCGGTGCGCGAGCTCGCCCTGTCGATCAACGTCGATCTGGACGAGGTCAACGAGGCGATTGGCGGACTTCTCGAACGGGGGGATCTCGTCGAGGTGCGACAGGGCCGCATGATCCACGAGGCGCTCTTCGAGCGGCTGACCGGACGGATCGCCGAGATTCTCGACGAGCAGCACCGATCCAATCCCCTGGCGCCCTACGTCGACCAGAAGATCATCCTGCAGGGCACGCGGCTCGAACCTCCGATTCTGGCGGGCTTGCTCAAGATCATGGAATCTCGAGGGATCGTGGAGACCGCCAAGGGCGGCAGGGCACGGCGGCACGGTTTCGTGCCTGAGCCGTCGGACGAACAGAAAGAACTCATCGAGCGGATCGAGAAGGAGCTGACCGATTGCGGGGCGACTCCTCCGCCCGTGGCCGAGATCATCTCCCGGGGCGCTGATCGGCCCGCCGAGGTGGAAGCTGTGATCAACTTTCTCGTCGGATCGGGAAGCGCCATCAGGGTGGGTGCCTACGTGTTTCACGGTGCGGTCATCGACGCGATCCGGGCAGCGATCGTCGAAGATGCCCGCGAACAGGGCGAGGTGAGGATTCCCATAGTCCGAGACCGCTTCAAAACATCACGAAAGTGGATCATCCCCTTGATGGAGTATTTCGACGGAATAGGCCTGACCTACCGCGAAGGGGACAGGAGATTCCTCAAGAACCCCGGTCAATACAACGATTGAGGTGCGGCAGGCGAGGAGGTGTCGGCTCAATCGCTTGACAGGTCGTTGAGAAGCGATTCGAGAGTCGGCACGACACCGTTCATGTCGTTGATGCGGCCCTCGGCGTAGACTTTTCCCTGCTCCAGGTCTTGCCAGACCCATTTGAGAGTTTCGTCAGCGAGTTTGAGGGCGCGTAGGGAGCTCTCCAGTATCTTGGTCATCCTCTCCTCCGCGGCGCTGTCGATGGGACGCCCTTTGGCCGACCTCTCCTGCACGCGGCGCTCGATGGCGGCCATGAGCTCGGTGATCCGTGACCGGACGGTTATGTGCTCCGCCACGAACCAGTCGATCAGGATGACACGGGAATGGAAAACAGCGACCTCGTTGACGAGCGAGCTGACCTCGTCGCCGATTCGCTTGAGATTGCGGTCGGTGTCGGCGCGGCTCGCGTCGCTGAGGGTTTCGATGCTGTGCAGTGCGGAGTTCAAAACCCGCTCCGTCTTGTCGACACGGGTTCTCAGCCGGTGATGCTGCTTGTCGAGCCTGCCCGTTGTCTTCTCTCTTCTGAGCCGAGTGAGAGGATCGAGCGAGTCCTCGAGAATTTTTTGAACCGAGGTGATCGACTTGACGAGGCGTTCGTGGCGGCGTTCGAGGTCGGCATTCGACTCTCTGAAAGCCATGTAGATCAAGCTCGCCACGACGATCGCAATGGCAGCGAGAATATAGAAGCCTTTCATGACCGGTTCTCCACCGAAGGGCGACGCCAGTTGTGGCGTGCGCTTCTCACCGTATAGTCGATTTCTTCGCCCCCGGTAACCACCGTGCCTGGTAGGAGCAGCGACCGTCTGATAGTGCAGCCGCGGCCGAGCCGGCACCCATCGGCAACCACAACCCCGGGGCCGAGGGTCACACCTTCTTCGACGGTGACATTGGATCCGACGAGGACAGGTTCGGTGATCCCCATCGCCCGGCCGGCGGCAGAGGCCGAAGCAGCCCGGTCGCGGCGGTTCGATGCCGGCTTCTGCCGCGCCTCCAGATCGAGCAGCGTCAGGTTGGCTTCGAGCAGCAGGTCGGGCGTGCCGCTTTCGGCCCAGAATCCCCGGTGGACATAGGCGCTGATCGGCACACGGTCCCTGAGCAGGGGAACGAGGAAATCGCGTACGAGGCAGCCGCCCGGTCCGGGCAGGTGGTCGATGAGTGCGCTGTCCACGATGTAGGCGCTGGCATTGACGATGAGGCGGCCCTCCGTGCGGTCGAGGAGGCCGGCGATATCGGTGACACGGTCGTCGTCGGTCACCCATACGCCCCCGTAGGTGTTCACATCGCCCCGCGTCGCCACCGCGATCGTCGCGGCCGCACCCGACGATCGATGAGCCGCCACGAACGCCGCGGGATCGATGTCAAAAGCCACATCGCCGGCAACGATCATGAGACTCCCCTCGGGAAGGTGGCGCGCCGCGTGGCGCGCGCCGCCGCCCGTGCCCAGAACGCGAGGCTCCTCGACAACGGCCACATCCATTCCCCAGCCCTTGTTCCGCTTCACATGTTCGTCGATCATAGGGGCCAGGTGATGGGCGTTGACCACGGCGTACTCGATGCCGCATCCCTTGACAAAGAGGGCGCTCCGGTCGAGAAAGGTCGTGCTGCCCGCTGGAAAGAGCGGCTTGGGCCGCTCCCGCGTGAAGGGATCGAGGCGCGTTCCCAGACCGGCTGCCATGATGAAGCCGTTCAAGAAAGGTCTCCCATTTTGCGATCGAGCAGATCGACGAGGGGGGCGAGCAGCGGTGCATCGGCGAGTGGATTCGACCGGATGTCGGCGAGGGTCTTGGGAACGCTCGCGAGAAAATGGCCGACTCCCCTCACCAGTCCCTGGAAGGCGAAGGTGCCCAGCGCCTTGACATTGCGCTGCAGAGCCACCATGTGGAACTGCTCGTGAGCCTCGTCGTCGCTCTGGGGAACCGCAACGCCCGCGTCGCGCGCCGCCGCAATGTAGTCGACGAGGAGCCCGTCAGCCACGGTGGCGCGCAGAGCGGTGTACGAATCGCGGAGCAGGGATGCGACGTCGTAAAAGGGCGACGCCATGAGCGCGTCCTGATAATCGACGAGAACGATCTTTTCGCCCCTCACCATGATGTTCCGGCTGTGGAAATCCCTGTGGTTCAGCACGCGCTCCAGGACCGAAACCCGATCGACGATCGACTGAAAGGCCGCCTTCAGCGCGTTCGATTCGGCGCGCGAAAGAGGCCCCGTTCTCTCCAGACCGTGGCGCCGGGCGAAATCGAGTTCGAAGGCGAGCCGCTCCTGTCCGAGACGGCGGCTGAAGATCTGTGGGAAGGCGAGCTCGAGGCCGGGGCGCGGCGTCTGAATGCGAATCACGTTTTCGAGAGCGAGGCCGTAGAGACCGCGGGGAAAGACTGGAGCTCTGGCCGCATCGGCGAGGAGTGTGTCTCCCAGGTCCTCGAGTATGAGTACGCCCTCGGCGCGTCTCGAATGGATCAGCCGCGGCACGGGGCACCCCAGCGTCTGAAAAAGCCGCGATGCGGCAAGAAAGGTCTCGGCGCTGCGGCGGGCCGAGCTCCGGTCGAAAACCATCATGATCAGCGATGGCTCGGCGCTGCCCGACCGCGGTCTGAGGCGGAAGTACTTGCGCCGCGACGCGTCGCCGGTCAGCGGGATCCGCGTGTATCGGTCATGGGGAAAGTTTTGAGTTTCTTCGCGCTGGGTCATAACCGGATCCCTCCATCCTTGAATCGTTCTCGCACGGGACCGCTGATTCGGTCCAGAACAGAAGCGAGATATTCGTCAGGCCGCAGGCGGCCGTGCGAGCGAGCTCGCAAATCGCGCGAGCGAGCTCGCAAATCGCGCGAGGAATCTCGCAAATCGCGCGAGCGATCTCGCAATTCGAGGGAAAAGGTTGCTTCCCCCGGAATGGTGTCGAGGCGCTCCAGGACAGCGTCCCAGTTGATCCTTCCCTCGCCCGGTGGAAGATGTTCGTCCTTGACGCCGCCGTTGTCATGGACGTGGAAATGCCGGGTCTGGCGGAGTATCCGGTCGAAGAGCGCTCGCTGCCTCGCGTCATCGCTCGACATGCCGCACGCCCTGTCGGGCGCGTAACGGATATGCAGATGGCCGAGGTCGACGCAGAAGCCGACACGGTCAGCGGGCGACGCATTGCCCACGGCTTCGAGCTCTTCGAAGGATTCAGCCACGTGGGGTGTGTTTTCGAGAAGGAGTCGGCCCGAGAAAGCTTTCTCCGCTCCCAGTACTCGATTCATGCCGTCGACGAAGAGGCCCGCATCGGCAGAGGCTCCGTCGTGGTGTCCCATGTGCACCACCACAGCGGGCGAATCGACGGTGGCCGCCATGGAGACCAGATCCTTGGCGGAAGCGAGAGCCCGGTCGCGGCGGTCTGGAGCCCGGTCGCCGAGAGCATAGGTCTCACCGGCGATCAGCTCCTCGAGCGACATGTAGAAGGGCGCATGAAAAACAGCAGTCTTCATGCCCTTCTCTTCGACCATGCGGAGGAGGCGCGCGGCTCTCCGGCGATCGTGAAACGGAAAGTGCTGCGGCGCGGCGAATATTTCGATTGACCTGAATCCAGCATCGGAGAGGGCAGTGAGAATATCCGCATCGAGAGCCGAGAGGGCGAAAAGATGGGTCGACAGTGTTGGTATCAGATTCATCGGCGCTTTTATTCGGTGAATGGCCCGCCATCGCAGAAGATGTTTGCCACGGCAGGATTGTAATAAAAAGCCTGCCCTTGATGAAGCGAAAGCCGCTGATATGTTATGATCTTTCACTGTTCGACGAATTCCAGAATCGGAGGCTCACCATCAGATGGGTGATCCAAACTCTCCTACAAGTGAATATCGAGCCGCGCCGCTCTCGGCGATCGTCCGGTCAGTGCCGACCAGACGGTCAGTGCCGACCAGACGGTCAGTGCCGACCAGACGGTCAGTGCCGACCAGAC
>CAYXGI010000053.1:0-26585 GCA_964464495.1 uncultured Phycisphaerales bacterium | reverse complement strand
ACGGTCAGTGCCGACCAGACGGTCAGTGCCGACCAGACGGTCAGTGCCGACCAGATGGTCGGTGCCCTTGATCTGCACGGTCCTTTCGCTTCTCCTTGTTTTCGGCGGCGTCCTTCTCGCGGCCGAACCGTCCCGATTGTCGCCTGTGCAAGATGGCGACGACGAACTGGTGATGGAATTCAAGCGCTTCTACAGCAAGGACAGATCCGTGCGGGAGCGCATCGAGGCGATCCTCGTTCTTGACGGCGTCAACACGCTGGAGGCGACGAAGGTCCTCAGCGAGGTCTTCGACGACGACGACTTCAAGGTCAGGCAGGCGGCGATCGATACGATCGGGTCTTACGATGGTCTCGGCTCGTCTCAATTTCTCATCGAGACGTTCCTCACCAACAAGCGCGAGAAGAACGTGCGGCGCAAGGCGTGCGCCGCCGAAGCACTGGGAATGATGGGCGCGTCCGCCGCGGTCGTACCGCTAACAGAGACCTTCAAGCGCACCAAGGACTGGGAACTCAAACGCGCCATTGCGACCGCTCTCGGCGGCATCAAGGCAGAGGAGGGCATTCCGGTCCTGCTGGGGCTTCTCGAGGACAAGGATGCCACGCTACGGATCACGGCGATCGACGCCCTGGCCGCGATCAGGCTTCCGGCCCTTTATCAGGACAAGATTTTTCACGCCATGGCCGACGACAGTAACTGGCAAGTCCGCGCGGCGGCGATCGAATCGGCTCGGCTGTTGCGCACGCTGGAATGCATACAGCCGTTGATCGACCGCCTTCGCGAGGAGGAGGGCCGGTTGCGCGGCGACGCATATCTCGTCCTCAAGGACCTGACCTTCAACACCTATTCCGATGACGCCGACCAGTGGCAGAAGTTCTGGGACCGCGCCCAGGGCAACTACGAGTTGCCCGACTATGACAAGGTGATGGCCGAGAGGAAAAAACGGGAGAGCGAGGGGACGCGCTACAGCGACGCGAATGCCCAGTTCGTGGGCATCCCGACCCAGTCGAAGCGGATCATCTTCGTGATCGACATCTCCGGATCGATGGAGACCCAGGTCGTGGAGATCGACCGGTTCCGCGCCGATGGCAAGGACTATGCGTCCTTTCAGCGCCTTGAGATCGTCAAGACCGAGCTGACCGCCACGATCGAAAACCTCGGCTCCAACGTGGAGTTCAACATTCTCGCCTTCGCCACCGATCTCAAGTGGTGGAAGAAGAGGCTCGTGTCGTCGAACATCCTCAACCGGAACTCGGCGAAGAAATTCGTCAGAGGCCTCAAGCCGCTCGGCGGGGCGCTCGCCGGTTTCCGCTCGCGCGCAGGCATCAGCCAGGCTGCGCTCAAGCAAGGCAAGACCAACACCTTCGGCGCGCTCATGGCCGCCCTCGGCGTACCCGAGGAATCGTCGAGCAGCACCTACGACCGGAATCTCAAATCGGACGTGGATACGATCTATTTTCTCTCCGACGGCGCACCCACCGTGGGAAAGGTGATCGACCAGGACGAGATCCTCACCGAGGTCAAGAGGGTCAACAAGGTGCGCAAGATCGTTCTTCACACGATCGCGATCGGCGACTTTCGCAAGACGCTCATGAAAGCCCTCGCCAAGGGCAACGGCGGCGTCTACGTCGATCTGGGGAAATGATCCTCCTCCCGCCGGTCGGTATCAGCCCTCGCTCTTCAGCACATATCTCACATGGCGGATCGCGGCAAGAATGTTGCGCGTGTCGCGCGTCTCGATCGAGCCCGCGTGAACGAGTCGCCGGAGCGTGTCGCGCATCGGTTTCTCACGCGCCGCGGTGAGGTATCCCGCCTCCGTGAGCAGGGCGGCGGCGGCCTCTTCGATGCGCATCTTGCCGTCGGCAGGGGAGAATTCGCGCTTGTCGACCTCCTCGTCCAGAGCCGGCACTGTCTCCGAGAAGAAGGCATGGCAGACGAGCAGCACCGCCTGGGACAGGTTGAGCGACAGGCAGTCCGGATGGGTCGGAATGCCGATGAGGTGCTGGCAGAGGGAGAGATCTTCGTTCGAGAGTCCGTGGTCCTCGGGTCCGAAGACGAGGGCGCTGCGTTGCGGGCCGTCCGCTTGCGTGTATATCGCGCCGGCTTCGGCCGGCACGAGACGCTGGTTCTTGAACCGGTTCCGCGCCGTGACGCCGAAGACGAGATGGCGGTCGGCGATCGCCTCCTCGATAGTGGCCGTTGTTCGTGCACGGTCGAGAATGTCGTGAGAGTGGGGGGCCATGTCGTATGTTTCGCGGCAGTGGAAATCAGGCGGCGACACGAGTATGAGATCGCTGAATCCGGTGTTCTTCATGGCGCGCGCCGCCGAGCCGATGTTCCTCTTGCCGGCCGGACGGACGAGGATGACGGCGATGTCGTCGAACCGGCGCGAAGGGGCCTTCATTTTTACTCACTCCAAAAGCGACTGACTGCAAGAGCGTTCGCCATCATAGGACATTGATCCCTCGGGGGGTAGCCAAACCCGGGCGCGGGCGCCCGTCTTGACAGACAACGTGGCGTGTGTAGAGTAGTCTTATGCGAGAAAATCGCTTTCACCGATGCAGTCAATCGCGGAGGCGCACCATGGAGAGATCGGTCGTTCGGTCGGGGCAGGTCGCCCTGATTCTCCTTGCTTTCCTTTTCGGAGCCGCACTGCCGGCTCTTTGTGACCAGACCCTCGATGTGACGAAAGGCAATCAGGACGATCTGGTCTCCTACGGCGGAAGGGGATACGCCGTCCGCTATTCGGTGCCGCGCTCGGCGCCCAACTGGTGGGCGATCAGCGTGAATATTCATGGTGAGGCCTACGGCAGCGGCGTGGGGATCAGCGATTTCTTCACCATCTCGTTCATGGACATGGCGGGCAAGGTCTACGCGCGCTCCGAGCACCCGATTACGCTTTTCGACTCGCAGCCCGAGTGGAAGACGGTGCGCATCACACCGACCGAGCTCCCCGCCGAGTTCTGGGTGGTGGTCGACTTCAAGGCCAACGAGCAGAAGGGGGTCTTCATCGGCTCCGCCAACACGGGTGGCGGACAGTCTATGCTGGCCGACGAGAACTGCAAGCTCTCTCCCATCGTCGAAGAGGACGGCACCAAGAGACCCATCGACTGGTGCATCTCCGTACGGACCCGCAACAAGTACAAGGGGAAGATGGTCCGCTACGACCCGGATGCGCCGCCGCTCAACAAGATCGAGGTCGAGACGACCGGTGCCGAGGAGAAGACGCAGGAGACCGATCACTTCAAATTTGTCTACACCAAGCTCGACGATATGTGGGGCGTGTCGGTGACCAAGCTCCTCGAGACCGCCCGCCAGGGATTGAGCGAGCGCTTCGGCCTCGCCTTTCCCGAGACGATCACCGTTGTGGCCGGCATGGACGCATCGAGGCAGACTGCCGTCGCGGTGCGCGACGCGGCGCTAATCGACTGGAACGTGAAAGCCCGCAACGAGCTTCTCCCGATCCACCGGGGAGGCTGCTACGAACACATCCTCAGCTTCTGCCGTGAGCTCGCGCGCCTCGGCTTGCGGCACACTCTGACCGACTGCCGCCTCATGCCTGACGGAATGGAAGAGGGGATCGCCGCCTATCTGGGAGGAGAGATCGTCCGGTACGTCGACACACGCTGCGGCCAGAAACTCTGGCCGATTCAGTTCACCTATCTCAGGCAGGAGGGGCCGGGCCAGGTCAAGGAGTGGGTCGACGAGGCGCCAGACGGAGCCGCGCAGCGCCACACGGCTCTCTTTCTGACTCTCGACGGTCTGGTCAACAGGGAACGCCACGGCGCGGCGTTGAAATCCCTCTTCGAAAAAGGCCTCTCCGTGCGTGAGTTCATGAAGGCGCTGAGCGAGGAGACGGGCACCATCGACGGCATCGCCATGCCCGACGGCCTCTTTCCCGAAGAGTTCATCGAGCCGGCTTTCGTCTGGCTCTTCGAGAAACCGGAATTCGAGCGGACCGCCACCTACAGGGGACTCCGGGCGAAGCGTTACAAGAGCGGCGTACTCCTCTCCTACGATGACAACAAGAGCGAGACGATGATCCCCCTCGAAGAGGGATTTACCTTCATGTGCCACACGCCGCCCGGGACGTGGTCGCTCCGTTCGATGCGCCTCTTCGCAAAGCGCACCGAAGACGCTGACGGCGAGCCGGCCGGCAAGGGTGGGACGCTGCGATTCGGCTTCCTCAAGACCGACCTGTTGTCGCCTCTGGGCGTGGTCGACGTTTCCCTGGACAAGATCAAAGCAGGAAAGGCGGGCTGGAAGACCTTCGACTGTTCCGGGGAGTTTCCCCTAGCCGGTCCCTTCCTGATCCACGTGACCATCGATGAGCCGAGCGCGGGGGCGGTCGAGATCGGCTGCGACACGAGCGGTGGGGGCGGTCACTGCTTCCGGCTCGTCCCGGGCTCACATGCCGACGCCGAGACCGGCCACGATTGGATGGTGCGTCTCGTGCTCGAGAGCGCGAAGGAGATGGACCGGAAAGAGCTGGACCTGGTGCTCCGCGAATTCCGGAAGGCCCTTTCCGACTGACGATCGGCCTCCCTGTCGCTGGGGCTGAGGCGAAGAGACTGGTGGTGAATTGAGTCAATCCGTTGCGCATCCGAAAGACCCCGGCGTCGACCGTCTTCTGCCGGTCACGTCGTGGGCGCTCTACGACTTCGCCAACACGATCTTTTACGCCGTCGTGGTGACCCGCTTCCTGCCGCCTCATATCCTCGGGATGACGGGCAAGCACACCTTCATCAACTGGGGATTCGTGCCCGCCATGCTCGCGGCCGCATTCGTCGCTCCCTGGCTGGGCGGCTACGTGGGACATCGCGGCCTCTCCAAGAAGGCCGTCCTCCTTCTCACCCTCCTCTGCGCCGCATCGACAGCGTGTCTCGCCGCGGTGCGCAGCCCCTGGGCGCTGGTGGGCGTCTTCGCGGCCGCTCAGGTCTTCTATCAGCTCGCGCTGGTTCCCTACAACAATCTGCTCCCTGCAGTGGCCTCGGCGGGAAAGATGGGCCGCGTCTCGGGTCTCGGCGTGGGGCTCGGCTACGTGGGTGTGATCGTGAGCATCTGGTCTGTCGAGCAGTTGATGGACGTCTTTCCCGGTTACTCGACCGCCTACCTCTCGGCTGCCGTGCTCTTTGCCCTCTTCACCATTCCTTTCTGGTTCTTCGTTCCCGAGAAGCCTCTCGATACAAAGAGTGCTGCGCCCCGTCTGCGCGACTCTCTCTCGCTCCTCAAGGACCCGATATGCGCTCGGTTCGTCATCGGCAATTTCCTCTGCGCCGATGCGCTCAACGCGATCTTCATATTCATGGTTCCCTTTCTCTCCAAGGGGCTTGGATACGACGGCAAGACCATCACCTTCACCTTGATCTGCCTGAACCTGGCCGCCTTTCCGGGCGGGCTGATCTGCGGCGTGGTGGCCGATCTCTTCACCCCGCGGCGAACGATGATCGTCTCCGCAATTCTCCTGGGGAGCTCCATTGGAATCGCACAGTTCTCGGGCCTCGAGACGATCACCTTCTGGTCGATCGTGCTTCTCGGCGGCCCGGGCGTGGCCGGCCTCTGGGTGGCGGGGCGAAAGTGGGTGGTTCAACTGGCGCCCGAGGGTAAAACAGGCAGCCTCTTCGGTGTCTACGGCCTGACCAACAAGCTCTCCCTGGTGAATTTCATACTCTTTTCGCTTCTTGCCGACCTGACCGGCGGCTACAGTTGGTCGGTGCTCGTGCTGCTCGTTTCTCTGGGAGTGGGCGTCTGCTTCCTCTGGGCCGCCAGGCAGCCACAAGGAGACTGATCGTGGCTCTTGGTCAGCGGTCCTTCTTCTTGTACTTGTCCACCAGCTTGAGGAAATCCTGGGAGAAGGCGTCGAGGTGGCGTTCGAGTTCCTTCTCGGGAAGGTCGCGGTAGCGGCCGCTCTCCTTGTCGGCGGGGCCTTGGGCGTCTTGCTCGTCGGGCCAGGATGCGTCGACCACATCGGCTTCGAGTGCGCCATCCCGGCCCGGTGACGGCGTTCCGTTAGCGGTTGTATCGGCGGGTCCGGCCGCCCAGCGGGCGTTGGCAAAGGGCCCGTATCCACGCTTGGCGGCCCGAATGAATTCACGCGTGCGCGCGGCGCGCAGCTCCGACGACCCGGCCCAGACGATGAAGAGACAGATCAGGGTTTGCGGGGAGAGAAGCTCGCCGTTCCAGGCGAGCATGATGATTCCCGCCAAGGCCAGGTATTTGCCGATCTTCACGGCCAGCTCGGTCGCCTTGAGATAAGGCATCCGTCTGGCCATGAGCGCCCGCAGAATGCGGCCGCCGTCGAGCGGAAAGGCCGGCACGAGGTTGATCGTTCCGAGGGCGGCATTGATGGCGAGGACGATGACCGTGAAATCGAGGGGGAATCCGCGATTGGTGAAAATCAGGACGAGACCTTGTTGAATCTCGCCGAGCCGTTCCGGACCGCCCAGCAAGAATTCGGGAATGATGGCGAGCAGAATGATGGCGAAGTTGACCGCAGGTCCGGCCATCGCAACGCGCAACTCCACGCTCGGTTCCTCGGGGATCTCGGCGAGGCGGGCCATTCCGCCCAGGGGCCAGAGCGTGATATCGATCACCCGGATTCCGAGCGCCTTGGCCGCGAGAGAGTGTCCGAGTTCGTGAAGAACGACAAAGAGAAAGAGGAGAAGCAGAAGGCCCAGGTTGATCGCCCCCACGATCCAGCTTTTCGACATCCACGCCGTTTGCAGGGAGAAGAAGAGGATCATGGCCACAAAGATGACATGGACCTTGATGTCGATGCCGAAGACCTTGCAGATCTTGTACGACCAGGCGAGGCGATAGGGGAGGGGAAATCCGGGCAATGATGCCTCCTTGACGCGGGGTGTATGCGGCCTCTATAGAGGCCCGGAATGCGCGAATTCTACTCTTCGCCGCTCTGAGCAGGGCGCACACGGATTTCAACTTTTTCCGTCTGCGCCTCGCGGACCTGGATAACCAGGTCTGAACGGGATCCGAGGTCGGACCAGGAACTGTTCTCCAGATAAACAATGTAGCTTCCGGCTGCAAGAGCATTCATGCGAAAGAATCCGTTGTTGTCGGTGATGGCCGTCTTGCAGAGACCGTTTTCCTGGTTCATGGCCACGACCCGCGCGCCCTTGGCGGGCCGTCCGCTCTGCTCGAACGCCGTGCCGATCAGCCTGGCGCCGGCAGTGACCGTGATCGTTCCAGTGTCGAAGACCTTTGCCTCTTCTACGTTGATCTGGCGCAGGAGTTTGCCCGCCATTCCGGCGCCGGTGATTTCGAGCGAGTACTCGCCCGGAAGCACGTCGTCGAGAAGAAACCCCCCCTTGTCGTCCGACGTAAGGACCTTGCCCTGCTCGGCGGGCGCTTCTGTCCGGAGACCGAGGAGGAGACCGGGTTGAAAGTCCTTGTGCATGAGGCGGATCTCGAAACCCTCGGCGGGGCGTCCCTTCCCGTCACTCAGGCGGCCCTTGATCGAACCGCCGTGAACGAGCCCGATCGCCACATCGCTTGTCGTCTTCCCCATGTCGACAGTGATCTCGTCCGATGTCGACCATGCAAATCCGTCAACTCTTGCGATGAAGACGTACTTGCCGGGCAGGAGGTTCAAGAACCGGAATCGGCCGTCCCGTCCGATGTCGACGGCGCCGGGCGTTTCGGGTCGCGACTGGGACCAGCGCGGCTGGAAACCGGCGACCGCCACCGAGCCCTGTCCCTTGGAGGCGTTGTCCGGTGTCACCCGGCCCTTGACCGCACCCCGCGCATCGAGTTCGACCACGATCTCTTCACTGCCCGGAACGAAGACGGTGGGCGACTTGAGAAAGTGTCCGCGCGCCGCGGCCGTGATCATGCAGCGCGACTCGGGGAGACCATCGATCGAGAAGGCTCCCTTTGCGTCGGCGACAACCTCCCTTGTGAATCGGCCCGCGAGCGCCTGGCCCAGAGTGCTCACAACCACCGTTGCACGAGGCAGGGATTTGGCCTCTCGTGTCTGCACCCGGCCGAAGACCGAATGGACGCCCTTCTCCATCTGGATGTCGAGCCGCGCTTCCTTGTCGCTGCTTCCCAGGAACCCGAGAAGGAGCGATCGCGATGCGGGGACGTATCCGTCGATCGCGGCCGTGACATCGTACTGGTAGGGACCGAGGTGGGCGATGGCGTAATGTCCCTCTCTGTCGCTGAGTGTTTCCGATCCACCCTCGTCGGCGCCGAGGGCGGCTTCGAGATCGCCGCGGTCGGAGGCCGTGACGCGGGCGCCGGCGATGGGCCGGTCCTCGGCGTCGGTCACCGTGCCCGACAGGGTGATGCCGTCGTGGAGCACGATGTCGGCGAGAGCAACGATCTCTCCAGCCTTGATCGGCGGGCAGGCCGCGTTGGACAGGGCCCGGTGCCGGGAGCGGCATTTGATCCTGTACGCATGGCCAACCGGGACTTGCTCAAGGGTGAATTCTCCCTGCTTGTTGGTCGCCGCGCGCAGTCCGGTGAACCGCGACTGCTCGACGAACATTCCCGATTCGGACTCGAAAAGCAGCACCGAGGCGTCTGGAACCGGAAGGCTCGAGTCGGTGATCACCCGGCCGCGGTAGGCGCCCTTGGGCGTGCCGGCGCCGAAAGTCTCGATCTTGATCAGTGCCGATCGATCCGGCCCTGATCCGTCAATTTCTCGATCGCGGCTGTTCGATCCGGTCAGTACGTTATCGCCACGATCGTCGTCCCTCTCGTCTTGAAGGGCCGTGATCGTCTCATCGACGGGAAGATCGTCGGCACTGTGGCGACTCAAGATAAAGATGACGCCGCCGATCAGCGCAGCGGCCGCCACCAGCATGAGGAGAATGGGAGTTTTTTCGGTCATTGTGCGATTCCTGAATTCCGCCACTTTCGTGGCTCGAACGACATGGTCTCCGAAATCGGAACGCCCAGGATATTAAACAAAATATGTTAAAAAGACGATAAATGGGAAGGAAAAGTTGAAGGGCTTTTGACGCGAGGGAAAAGGGGACATGAAACTCACTGCCACGACCGCCTCTGAGCACGCCCGCTGGGCGTCTTTCAGACACCTGTGCGTCTCGGCGCAGACAGCGCTGATTCTCGTTCTTGTATCGTGGGCCGCTTCGGGCCAGACGGTTGTCGGAGCCGGCACACCTGCCACGGAACGCAGCGACGCGCCAGAGACCGTCGATCCCGAAGATGCTTTCATGAAAGGATCGCTCCTCTTCTACGAGGACAAGTTCACAGAGTGCGTCGAGATGATGGACACCGTGCTGCGGTCCGATCCCGAATTCATCGAGGCCTACCTCGTCAAGGGCATGGCTTTCATGATGCAAGGCGCCCTGGGCAAGGCGTCGGCCGAGTTCACGACCTACTGCGAATCGGACCCGCTCAAGCCCGAGGGGTACAACATCGTGGGAAAGCTCCTCTTCGACTACGACCACTATGGCGAGTCAGAGAAATTTTTCCGCACGGCGATCGAGATCTCTCCGAAAGATCCCGGGCTCTACAACAACCTCGGCTCCGTTCTCGTGAGGAACAACAGGCTCGACGAGGCCCGCGAGGTCTTCGAGAAAGGGCTCGCCCTCGATCCGTCCCTCCCCGAACTCCATCTCAATCTCGGCATCGTCTACTTCATGCGCAACGACATCGATTCGGCCGAGAAGTCCTTCTTGAGCGCTGTAGAGATCAACGAGCGGAAGGGGATCGACGATCCGGTGGCGTACGCCAACCTCGGCGACGTGTACTTCGAGATCGGCAATCTTTCGGCCGCGATCGATGCCTACACCAAGGCGCTCGAGTGCGACACCAGTCTCTCCGACGTGCGTACCCGGCTTGGAATGGTCTTTCAGATCATTGGCGAAAACAGCCTCGCGCGCGAACAGTACGAGATCGCCGCCGCCACTGGCGGCGAACTGCCGCAGGCTCACTCCAACCTGGCTCTCATCTTCCTGGAGGAAGGACACTTTCGTCTGGCCATGAGGGAATACAGGGTAGCCATCCGCATGACGGGCGCGCGCGATCCCAATCCGCTCAAGGAACTCGCGCAGATCCTCGAAAGGCAGGAGGCCTACACCTCGGCGCTGAAGTACTACGAGATGGCCTTCCGGGCCGGCGACCGGTCGTGCGCGACGCTTTCAGCGCTCTCCCGTCTCTCTGAGAGGGCCGGCCGCCACTGTGAGGCGATCGAATACTTCACGATTCTCGATGAGGGGGATACCTTTGACGCCAACGTGCTCTTCGAAAGGGCCAAGCGGTGCACATTCTCGAGTCTCGACGACATTCGCAATCCGGCAAAGGGCCTCGAACTGGCGCGGGTACTTGCCGACAACACCGACTGGCGCCACGTGGGCGTCCTCGAGACGCTGGCCGCCGCCTACGCCAACCTCGGCGAATTCCAGAAAGCGGCCGATCTCCAGATGAGCGCCATCACGCTCACGCCGAGGGACAGCCCGATCCTTCCCCTGCTCGAGGAGCGGCTGAGGCGGATCGAGGGGATGGGAGACTGATTGTCCTGAAGAATTCGCTTTGAACCGAATCGCGTCCCGGTCCTCCTTTCTGACGGAGTCGCCATCGCCGAGGTCGAAGCCCCTGGCTGGATGGCGGGAAGAACGCTCGCTCAGCTGAACCTGCGCCGCAAACGGGGCATTCAGATCTTGATGATCCATCGTTCAGGTGAATCAGATACTGCCGGAGAGACGCCGCAGCTTGTTCCGAAACCGGACCACAAGATCGAGCTCGGGGACAACCTTCTCATTCTGGGACCGGCTGACGCGATTGCGGCATTGTGGCAATAAGAATTGCGGCATTGCGGCAATGAGCCCCGTCCGGTCTGCTCGATGGGGACTGCGTCGACAGTGCTCATTTCTTTTCCGACCGAGGATGTGTTTCGCGGTAGATCTTGCGCATCTGGTCGGTTTCGACGTGCGTGTAGATCTGGGTGCTCGAGATGCGTTTGTGTCCCAGGAGTTCCTGGACCTCCCGGAGGTTGGCGCCGCGGTTGAGCAGGTGTGTGGCAAAGGAGTGGCGCATCGCGTGGGGTGAGATTTCGGGATTGAGTCCGTTCTGGATCAGGTAGCCCTTGAGGATGCGGCGCACGCTGCGCGTGGTCAAGCGCCGCGCCTTGCGCGCATTGACGAATAGCGCCTCGCCATGGGGAGAGTCTTGTTGACTGATCAGGGTTCGCCGGGCGGCGAGATAGGTGCGGAGCGCGTCGATTGCCGGGGCGCCAAGCATGGCGAGCCGTTCCCGCTTTCCCTTGCCGCGGACGCGGACAAATCCGGCGGAGAGATTCAGATCGTTGAGGTCAGCACCGACCGCCTCGCTGACGCGAACACCCGAAGCGTAGAGGACCTCGAGGATCGCCCTGTCGCGCAGGCCGATGAACCCCTTTTCGGGCACCGAGGTGATCAGCTCGATCACTTCCTCCTCGGAAAGGAAATTAGGCAGCTTGCGCGCCCGGCGCGGAGAACGAATCAGACCAGTGGGATCTCTCTGGAGAACGCCGCGCTGGACCAGATAGCGAAAGAAGCTGCGCAGGGTGGAGATCTTGCGCGCCACGGTGCCGCGTTTGCGTCCGGGAAGTCCGTCCGTTCCCCGGCGGAGCCCGGCCATGAATTCGCGAATGGCGAGATGGTCCACTTCGGCCGGCTTGCTGATTCCGCGCTCTTTGGAGAAAGTTTTGAACTGCTCCAGATCGGACAGGTAGTTTCTGACCGTGTGGGGAGAGAAATTCCGCTCCTTGTCGAGGTAATCGATGAAATCTCGTATCGCCCCGTCCATCAACTCACCCGAGTCCGCTGCTCGAGTCCCGCATTTCTTGACAGTGAGGCCCGGAGTGCTACCATGGTCTGAGGTCCATATTGTTTGACACCGCAGGTCTGCTCCCAACTCGCGTCTATCGGCTGTTCGAGGAGAATACCATGATGGCTGTACAAAAGGCATTGCTCATTTCCCTTTTCGTCTTTGTTGTGACCCCCCTTGTCTGTCACGCTCTTCCGCAGGAGGACGAAACAGAGAAGCTATCGGCAGGCCAGATCTACAAGCAGCTCACGAAGCTCTACAAGGACAAGCGCAATCTCGACGTGGAGACGATCGCGGCGCTCTACCAGATCATCGATGAGTCGTACAAGGACGCCGACAAGTCGTCTCAGGGAAAGATGGCCAAGGGCGTCAAGAAGGTCTTCGACATCAATAATCCCGATCCGGATGCGTCCCTGGTGAAGACCGCGATCGGTACTCTGAGCGGCATGGGCAAGAACGGCAAGGACGCTCTCTGGTGGGCGCTCAAGCACAAGAATCTCAAAGTGAAGAACAAGAAAGATAAAGCCGAGACGCAGCGGAAGGCGGCGATCAAGGCCTTCATCATCGAGGCGATCGGATTCAACTGCCAGAAGTCATCGCTCAAGGATTTGACCCAGCTTCTGTGGAATGACGACACGAACATCATCATCGCCACCTGCAAGGCTCTCTCCTGTTATTCCAAGCTTCCCCTCAAGGAGCGCAAATCGATCGTCAAGGAACTGGTCAAGGTCTACGCGACCATCAATTCTCTTTCCGTCTCCAATCCCAAACGCGACGATTATCGCCAGAGACTGCTTCAGGTGGAGGTTCCCTTCAACGAGGCGTTGCGCGCTCTGACTCTCCAGAGCCTGGAAACCTCTGTCGACTGGGAAAAGTGGTACAACGACAACAAGGGCAAGCCCCGCTGGTAAAGGGCGAGAGGATTCGGGAGTCCACTTGCAAGGCGTTTACAGGTACTTCTACAAAAAGCTGATCCGGCCCATTTTCACGATCAGGAGTTCGCCCCACTCGATCGCTCTGGGATTGGCCTTCGGACTTTTTATTGCGCTCACGCCCACTGTCGGATTTCAGATGATCCTCGTCGTGGTGATCGGCACGCTCATCAAGGCGAACCGGATCATCGCTCTCGTGGTGGTCTGGATCTCCAATCCCCTGACCTTCATCCCCATGTACTATGGTTACTACTCCCTCGGGGGATGGATCCTCGGCGTCGAGCTGTGGGCGTTCGACAACTTTTCGCTGAAGTTCAACGAATTCTTGACCACCGGCGAGGATCATGGGTACTCGACCATGGCCAGGGAGTTCGGGAGTGAGATCTTCTATCCTCTCTGGGTTGGCTCTCTGATCATCGCGATCGTGGCGGCCATTCCGACCTATCCGCTGACAAGGTACGCACTCCGGCGCGCCAGGGAGAAGAAGCAGGCCTTGTGGAAAGAGGCGCGCGCCCGACATGCGGTGAGAAAACGGGCGGCACGCGAAATTGCGGAGCGCGACGAAGCCACTCCTGAAGCCACTCCTGAATCCACTGCGCCCCCGGCAAAAAAGAAGCAAACCGCCTCAGGTGAGGGGAAACTCACCGTCCTCCTGATCGCCGGTCTTTGCGCAATGGTGATCGCGGGCTGCTCACACGGATCCGACACAGCCCTCGACGAAGGAGAACCGCCAGGCGGTCCATTGAACATCCGCCCAGCAGACACGATGCACATCGCCACCCTCGGCCTGGACAGCGAGCACCCGCTCTTCGTCGAATTCGCCGATTTCTCGAATGGCCAGGAGCACTACGCTTTCCTCCGGATCTACAACTTTTCAGATCGCCCACACCCTCTGGACGATTTCAAGAACTCGCTCAAGGTCGAGGTCGGCTCCGATCGGTGCGCTCTCAGACCGGTCGAAGACCTTCACGAAAACGATCCGAGCCACACCCTGAGACTCCTTGCCCTGGCGAGCCCAGGGGGCGTGATGGAGCCGGGTTGCTGGGCGAGGATACCGCTCGCTTACAAAGGACCCGCTCTGACCCTCGAAAACGCAAAAATCTGGTCAGCATCGGAAAAAGGTGACACCCTGCTGGTCCTTCGAGAAGTCAAAATCGCGGACTGGGATCGTTTTGTTCGCAATCCAACCATCGAGACGCTGAGTGTCTTGAAAGAAACATCGCGTAATTAGTTTTTGAATCGTTAATTAGATCGATCGAGCCGGTCGAGGAGGCCTTTAGCGTGACAGAAAACAATTCCTCCCAAGAAGAGGTGAGCCGACTGCTGTTCGAACTCAGAGAACAGAGACAGGTCGCGCGCAGTACCCTCTTCTGGGGCTTCGGTCTGGCCCTGGCGTCCTTCGCGGGCCTCATGGTCTTTTTCATTCTCTACCTCAATGCGGCTCGGACGAATATCGAGACGTCCATCGCCGAGGGATTGCCTGGATTCGGTCACGAGGTTGCTGAGTTAATTCGGACGGAACTTGCTGAAGGAAAAGAACTTCAGAAAGAAGTTGTTTCTCTCGGCAATCAGTCCGCTCTGTTGAGCGAGAAGCTTGCGGCAGCCGAAGTGGAGATCGCAATACTCAAGAAAAAGGAGCGTGAGAACAAAAGGCTGCTCGACCTGCGGCGGGCCGAACTGGAAACTCAGAAGAAGATGTACGAGGAACTGGTCGCTCTCACGGAGGCGAACCAGTCGGTGGCGCAAACAGCCGATCGATCACTCGATGGGAATGGAGACACTCAGGTTGGAGACGACAGTCCTGGCGGAGCCAAGGCCACCCCATTGCGCGAGGCGAGCCAGATCATCGCCGAAATCAACCAGCTCCTCGACAACGCCGGAGAGCAAAAGGCGCGCATCGTCGAATTTCAGACGCTCAGCCAGAGGGGGCTCGAAAACCCGGCGATCAGTGTCCGGGGCTTCAGGGGCAAGCAGACGGCGGTCCTCAATCCAGGCTTTCTGCGGCTCTACACAGAAGGGGATGCGGTTCGTATTCAGAGCGGTGGTGCTGGAAGCTACACACCCCTCGGGGAACCCGCACAGCTTCTCGACGAAGGAGCTCTCGACGTGATCGTCTCCCGCGATATGGCTGATGGGATCCGTCATTCGGGGCTCCGCCGTCTCGTTGGGCTCGAGCCTGTCTCGAAGTCCCATCCGGATCAGAATGGCTCGGGGCGGCAGGATCTTCTCTCCACCATCAATGACCTGCTCTCCCGCGAGCGGGGGCGGCAGTTCCGATTCAGGGCGATCGGATCGGTCGATGAGTCAGAGCTCAAAAATGTCTGCTTTGACGACTACGACAAAAAAGGAGACTTGAAAAGGTCTGTCGAGGCGACGGGATGCCGGATCAAGCTCTTCACCAAAGATCGCTATGTCGAAGTCCAGTTCGAAGACGGCTTCATCGTTCAGGACAAAAAAAGAATTCCTTTTTACAACAACCAGTACCGGCTCACACTCGCCAATGTCGACCCTAAGGTCTGGAAACAGGCAGGATTGGACTTCATTGTCGAGGAGTGACACCTATTGACAAAGATCAGGGGGCGTTTTAAGATACTGTTCAGAACTCTTTAATCCTCGAAAAGAGGATTCTGGGGATTCGAATAGATCTGAAGCGATGACAACGGTTTTTTTGAAAGACGTTTCCAGTTCACTGACCCTGTTTATATCAGGTGAGTGTTCTCTTATTGTGTTGAAGTTAAAGAGGTTACACTTTTTTGTTTTTTTCCTTTCAAGAGTGGGGAGTCCGCTCTTGAGATAGTGTCTGGAAACCGTTTCCATAATCCTCATTTCTAGTCCGAATTCCCTGCATGACACAATGCGCGCGCTTTGCTGATGGAGTGCGTGGCGAGCCAGCGGAAAACGAGTCATTTCCACGCGTGGAAAAGAGTTCGTGCCGTTTTTCGATTGTTTTTAGAAATGACCGGGAGGTGTGATGTTAGGAATAGGAAACAGCATCGCGTTCCTCGAACTCGCTGCGTTGAGTGCTGCGGGGGAGGGAGATCTGATGCTCTTCATTCTGCTTCCGCTGGGCGGGATTCTTCTGGGAGTCGTTGCAACGCTCCTCTATTACCGGGCACTCAAGCGGGGCGCCGAGAGCGAAGCGCGCCGTCTGATCGCGGATGCCAAGCGCGACGCAGAGGCTTTCAAGGTCGATGCCAAACTCAAGGTCAACGAGGAAGCCAAGCAGATCAGGGATGATCTGGAAAAAGAGCGGAAGGAATTCAACGGCGAAGCCAAGGAGAGAAAGAGCCGGCTGCGAGTCAAGGAGGACGATCTCGAGAGCAAGGCCAAGCTGCTGATCAAGAACGAGCGCGCCATCATGGAGTCGGAAAAGAGGATCCAGGCGAAGCAGCGACGTCTCGAGAAGCAGGAAGAGGTTCTTCAGGAAAAGATCGACGAGGAAGACAAACTCCTTCAGAACGTGGCCAAGATGTCCCGGAGCGAGGCCGAAGCGCGGCTCATGGTGCGCGTTGAGGAAGAGTCGAAACGCGAGGCCGCCGCGCGGATCTTGAAAGTGCAGGAGAGACTCAAGGACGATGTCGATAAACTGACCCAGGAAATACTCACCACGTCGATTCAAAGATGCGCTGTCTCTTACACTTCGGACAGCCTCGTCTCCACCGTCGATCTTCCGAACGACGACATGAAGGGCCGCATCATCGGCCGCGAGGGGCGTAACATCCGCGCGATCGAAAAAGCCACAGGCGTCGATGTCATTGTTGACGACACGCCCGGCGTCATCGTGGTCTCCTGTTTCGACAACGTGCGCCGCGAGATCGCCCGCCGCGCTCTCGAGAAACTCATCCTCGATGGCCGGATCCACCCGTCGCGCATCGAGGAACTGGTTGCTCAGACCAAGAAGGAAGTGGACGACGACATCCGGGAGATGGGCAAGAAATCCCTCATGGATTTGCACATTCACAACGTGCACAACAAGATCGTCAACCTTCTCGGCCGCCTCAAGTACAGAACCTCGTACGGTCAGAACGTGCTCAAGCACTCGATCGAGGTCTCCTATCTCTCGGCCGCGATCGCCGGCGAACTGAAGCTCAATGGCAAGCTCGCCACGAGGTGCGGTCTGCTCCACGATATCGGCAAAGCGCTCGATCACGAACTCGAGGGCGGCCATCCCCAGATCGGCGCCGATGTGGCCCGCCGTTGCGGGGAGCGCAAAGAGGTGGAAAATTCGATTGCCTCCCACCACGAGGACGTTCCTGCCGAGTCGATCTATGCCGTGATCGCCCAGGTGGCCGACGCGATCTCCGCCGCCAGGCCCGGCGCCCGGCGGGAGACGATGGAGAAGTACATCAAGCGCCTCACCCGGCTCGAGGGCGTGGCGCAAGAATTCGACGGCGTCGACCATGCCTATGCCATCCAGGCAGGCCGCGAGGTGCGCGTCATCGTCGATGCCAAGAAGATCAACGATGACGACACGGTGCACGTCTGCCGCGAAATTGCGAAAAAGATCGAGGAGGAACTCTCCTATCCCGGTGAGGTTCGCGTGACATTGATTCGTGAAAAACGTGTTGTCGACTATGCCAGATAAGGGAGAGCTTCTTGATCCTCAAGATCCTCTGTATCGGTGACATCGTCGGTAGCCCCGGCCGCAAGATCGTCAAGAAATTCGTGCCTGAATTTCGGACCGAGAAGTCGATCGACCTTGTCATCGCCAATGCCGAGAACGCTGCCGGCGGCTCCGGACTCACTCCAGACCTGGCCCGGATCCTCTTTTCCAACGGCATCGACGTGCTCACCACGGGAGACCATGTGTGGCGCAAGCGGGAGATCATCTCGGCAATGGAGAAGGGCCTTCCGATCGTGCGCCCCGAAAACTGCCCGGCGGGCGTTCCCGGAAAAGGGGTGGTCATCGTGACCACCGACCAGGGATTCGAGGTGGCTGTCATTCTCGTGCTCGGCCGCGTCTTTCTCAAGCCGATCGATTGTCCCTTCAAAGCGGTGGACCGGGCCCTCGACAGGCTGGGGGGGCGTACACGGGTGATTATCGTCGACATGCATGCTGAAGCGACGTCGGAGAAAATCGCCATGGGCTACCACCTCGACTCCCGCGTCTCGGCAATGGTCGGCACGCACACCCACGTGGCCACGGCAGACGAGCGCGTGCTCGATGGGGGATCGGCCTATATCACCGACTTGGGTATGACGGGCCCCTTGAATTCTGTTTTGGGGAGAAAGATCGAGAAGGTATTATATAACTTTACAACCGGTCTCCCCGCCGCTTTCGATGTCGCCTCAGGGCCCACCATGCTCAACGGCGTCCTGATCGAGGTCGATAGTGAAACAGGCAAGGCAGTCGGCATCGAGCGGGTCCATTTCGAGGCCTCCTGAAAAATGTTCACACACAATGGCGAGCCGGCAGGCGTACAAGAGGTTGTGTGTCCCATGAAACATGATCGAGGATTAGACGAATTCTTGAACAGCGCCCGCCATGAGGTCGACGTTGCGCTCGATCGCTACATTCCCAGGCCGGAGGGCTTCGGCCGGCGCCTGCACGACGCGATGCGCCACTCCGTCTTTTCAGGCGGAAAGCGGCTGCGGCCCTGTCTCTGCCTTCTGGTCCACGAGAGCCTCGGGGGAGAACGCCACCGCGCCCTGCGTGCGGCCTGCGCACTCGAGATGGTGCACACCTACTCTCTGATCCACGATGACCTCCCGGCCATGGACGACGACGATCTCAGAAGAGGACAACCGACCTGTCACAATGCGTTCGACGAGGCGACAGCCATACTGGCGGGCGACGGCCTCCTGACCCTCGCCTTCGAGACAGTGGCGCGGAGTGAGCTTCCGGCGGCAACGACAGCGACGGTCGTGGAGATACTCTCCGTTGCCGCGGGGCCGAGCGGCATGGTGCTCGGCCAGATGCGCGATCTGCTGGCCGAGAGGGAGGCGCTCCCGACCTCCGAGCAGGAGATCGAGGCGGTCGAGGCGATTCACTCGACCAAGACGGCGGCCATGATTGCCGCATCGATCGAGATCGGCGCCGTGACAGCCGGAGCCGACGACGAGATCCGGAAACGTCTCACCCGAGCAGGCCTGCACGTGGGCCTTGCGTTTCAGATCATCGACGACATACTGGACGAGACGGCGACCACGTCGCAGCTGGGCAAGACCGCCGGAAAGGATTCGGCCGGCGGCAAGACGACCTATCCGGCAACGATCGGACTCGACGCGTCCCGCGCAGCGGCGCAAAGATCGACGGCAGCGGCCATCGATTTGATACCGACCACGGAAGACTTTGCTCTTCTCGCTGGATTGATTCAGAAGATGCTGGTCAGGACTTACTGAACCGGCTCCAGGTACGAACAGGAAACAGGAATCATGGTTCTCGAAGACATCAAGGGACCGAACGATCTCAACGCTCTCGACCAGGAGCAGCTCGCTGAACTGGCGACCGAGATCCGCAAAGAGATCTTGAAAACCATCCTGGCCAACGGCGGCCATCTCGCGTCGAGCCTGGGAGTGGTGGAACTGACGATCGCCCTGCACCACTGCTTTGACATGCTCCACGACCGTCTGATCTTCGACGTGGGCCACCAGTGCTATCCGCACAAGATCCTCACCGGCCGGCGATCGGTTTTTCACACGATCAGGAAGCTGGGCGGTCTTTCGGGATTTCCCTTTCCGCCCGAATCTCCCTACGATCTCTTTCACACCGGCCATGCGGGCACATCGATCTCCCTCGCCTCGGGCCTCGCATCGTGGTTCAAGCATATCGGCGAGAACGATCGCAAGGTGGTGGCCGTGATCGGAGACGCATCCCTCGGCGCGGGGGTGGCTCTCGAGGCGATCAACGCGGCCGAACCCAAAGATCGCAACATGCTCGTCGTGCTCAACGACAACGAGATGTCGATCTCGAAAACGGTGGGCGCCATCGCCCAGTACCTCAACCGCATCCGCATGGCGCCGATCTACAGCAAGACCAAGAAGGAGCTGCAGTCGATCGTCTCCCGGCTCCCGATCATCGGTGGACCGATGGATCGGGGACTTACCGAGATCGCCATGACCCTCAAGAACATGCTCGTCCCGGGCCAGATATTCGAGGAGCTCGGCCTCGCCTACTACGGGCCGATCGACGGTCACAACCTGCCCTTGCTCATCGACACGTTCAATGGATTGAAGAAGAAGAAAGGCGTTGCGCTCCTGCACCTTCTCACGAAGAAGGGCAAGGGCTTCGAGCTCGCCCTCGAGGATCCCGAATCGTTCCACGGCGTGAGCCCCGGTTCGCTCGATTCGATCAGCCTCGGACTGGAGGGGGCGATCAACGGAGCTCTCGAAAAGCCGAAGACGGTCCGGTCCGCGCCGAAGCGCGCTTCTTTCACCGAGGTCTTCGGGAAGACCATGATCGATCTGGCAGACAAGAACGACAAGGTCGTGGCCATCACCGCCGCCATGCCCGAGGGTACGGGTCTCAAAGAATTTTCCAAGCGTCATGTCGATCGGTTTTTTGACGTGGGCATCACCGAGCAGCAGGCGGTGGCCTTTGCGAGCGGACTGAGCCGTGCCGGTGCGAAACCTGTGGTCGCCATCTATTCGACCTTCATGCAGCGATGCTACGATCAGATTTTTCAAGAGATCTGCCTGCAGAACACCGATGTGCTACTCGCCATGGATCGTGGGGGGGTGGTCGGCCAGGACGGTCCGACCCATCACGGCCTTTACGACATCGCCTACCTCAGAACCCTGCCCAACATCACGCTCATGTCTCCCGCTGACGGGGACGAGTTCAAGGCGATGATGCGATTTGGTGTCGACTGGGACGGACCGGTGGCGATTCGCTTCCCGCGCGCCAAGGTGGCCCGGTCGCCGCTCTCCCCGACCGCGCCCGTGGAGCACGGCAAGGGCGTGGTGGTCCGGAGCGGCAGCGACGCGCTCATCGTGGCCTTCGGTTCATTGCTTTCCGCCGCTCTCGATGCAGCCAAGAGGCTCGCTGTCGACGGGATCGACGCGACCGTGATCAACGCCCGTTTTGCCAAGCCTCTCGACAGGGAACTGATCGAAGCACACGCAATGGGTAAGAAAGCGGTCTTCACTGTCGAGGAACACGCCTTGGCCGGCGGTTTCGGATCGGCCGTGGCGGAGCTTCTTCTCGACCTCGGTTACCAGGGGCGTATCGTGCGCTTCGGTGTTGAAGATCGATTCATTGAACATGGAACGCGCGATGAACTCCTCCACCTTCTCGGGCTGACGCCTGAGGCATTCGCCGGCCGCATTCTGGAATGCATTGATGAAGAAAATCGCAAGAGTCCTCGTCGTCGGAAACCCACGGCTGCGCGGAGCCAGGAAATTCTCTGAGCAGATCGTGGCCTTTCTCGAACCCCTCGTGAGAAGGGTGCGCGTGATTTTCGGTCCGCGCGATCTGAGACGGTTGAAAGCCGACCTGGTGGTCGTGCTCGGCGGAGATGGGAGTATTCTCAATGTCGCTTCGAGGCTCGGCCGCAACCCGATCCCTGTCGTCGGTGTTCAACTCGGGCGTTTTGGATTCCTGTCGGAGCTGACCCCCGAGGATTGCGAGGAGAATCTTCACAAGATCGTGTCGGGAAAGGCCACTGTCGAGGAGCGCATGATGCTCCAGTGCACGGTGCGCCAGGCCGGCAAGATCTCCTTCCAGGGGACGGCGCTCAACGATGCGGTTCTCGCTTCCCAGAGTGTTTCCAGGATGGTCGAACTCGAGATGCGGGTCGACGGTGAATATGGGACCACCTTTCACGGCGACGGTATGATCGTGGCCACGCCCGTGGGATCGACGGGCCATTCGCTCTCGGCCGGCGGCCCCATCGTCGAACCGGGGATGAACTCCTACGTGATCAATCCGATCTGCTCCCACGCCCTGACCACCCGTCCCCTTGTGATCTCGGCCTCGCGGATCCTCGATCTGAGGCTCGTGAGCAGCCGCAGCCCCATCAGCCTGACGCTCGACGGCCAGCGGATTCATCGACTCGACGGTTCGGAAACGATCCGTGTGAAGAAGGCGACTCACGCCTTTCGTCTGGTGAAAGTCACGGACCGTTCTTACTTCGAGACGCTGCGCAGGAAATTCAACTGGGCAGGTACCTCGCTCAACTGCGGCTCCGATGACCGGGACAGAGCACCCCATGGCCCCAAACGATAAGACGCTTCCGCGGCTCACCCACGATCTGCCCGGCACTGGAGGGCGGATCAAGGAACAACCGGACGATTTCATCGTCGAGGAGATCCCCCTCTATTTGCCCTCTGGAGAAGGCACCCATCTCTTTCTCCTCATCGAGAAGCGGAATGTGACCACATTCAGGGCGATCCAGCTTCTCGCCAGGCGGCTCGGCCGCAACCAGAGGGAATTCGGGGTGGCAGGTCTCAAAGATGCGGCGGCCGTCACGAGACAGTACGTCTCCATCGAGCACGTGGCACCCGAGGAAGTCGACGGCCTCGACCTGCCCGGAATCAAGGTTGTCGATCGAACAATGCACCGGAACAAGCTGAAACGGGGTCATCTCAAGGGCAACCGGTTCAGCGTGGTGATCCGCGATCCTTTTGCCGGCAGTGAAGAGCGCGCGCGGGCGGTGCTCGACGTGCTGGCCCGGCGAGGGGTTCCCAACTACTTCGGTCCACAGAGGTTTGGTGTTCTCAAGAACACTCACCGCCTGGGCAGGGCTCTTCTTCTCGGGGACTATCGCGGTTTTGCCGACGAGCTGATCGCCGCGCCGCGTGAGAGTCTCGATCCTCTTTACGATCGGGTGATCGCCCTCTACAGGGCCGGCGAATTCAAGGAGGCCTCGAAGGCGCTCCGTCCCTCTTTCGAATATGAGCGGCGCTTTCTCGATGCGCTCCACCGCACGGCGGGGGACTGCGAGAGAGCGTCGCGGTTCATCGATCGTCGGGTCCAGGAACTCTATCTTTCCGCCTATCAGTCCGCGCTCTTCAACAGACTGCTCGCCGCGCGGATTCTCGGAATTGACAGGCTCATGGATGGTGACGTGGCCTTCATCCACCGCAAGGGGGCCTGTTTTCTCGTTGACGACGCTGCCATCGAACAGCCTCGGGCAGAATCGTTGGAGATCAGCCCCTCGGGGCCGTTGTTCGGGAGCCGCCTCCTCAGAGCCGAGGGCGTGCCGGGCAAGATGGAAGAAGAGATTCTTCTAACGGAATCGATCGACCTCGCCGCAATGAGTGCGGCGCGCCACATGCCTCGCGGTGCGCGCCGGCCGCTCCGTGTTCGCTTGACCGACGTGGAGATCGCAGAAAGCGACACGAGCGGACTCTGTCTGAAATTCGCCCTGCCGCCGGGTAGTTATGCCACTGTCGTGCTCGACGAAATCATGAAAGAGGCCTCCTCCGCGGAATGATGTTTCAGTCTGACGAGGATCGGGCGGCGTCCGATAAGAATCGGGGGGCGTCCGATAAAAAACTTAAATAGTTATAAATTTTGATATGGATATAATTGGTTGTTAAACAATCAATAAGAATGACCGTTTGCCGACCGCCTTGACTTCGTTCCATTAGGGGGTATAGTTTGTTACAAGGTCTTTGTCCAACGCTAGATAAATCATGTAAGGTGTTAATTTTAAAACTTTAAGGACTTTCCTTCGATCAACCTTCGATGAGAAAGCCTTTGTCTGTTTTTCCGAGCCTTGTTTTCTTTGCCTCGATCAGCCAGAATTGAGTTAATTCTTTTCGATATTATGGGGGTTGTTGTGAGAATCTTCCCGGCGTTCATTGTAATCAGCCTTCTTTTCCCCGTCTTCTTCGCTCCGCACGTTCAAGCCGACGCGTGGCCGCCCACGCTCACCATCATCGATGAGGCGGGCGTTGAGCACACGGCGACCGACAATTCGACTGAATTCACGATCATCCCCGGCGGACGATGCGTCTTCAAGGTCGAGGGCCAGGCGGGATGGCTTTACTGGCTCGTCTTCTCGGAGAACACGAACGGCAACATGACGGGACAGTTCGTTCTTCCTCCCTACACGTTCCTCGTTCCCGGTTTGCCCCATAATCTTGACGGTAATGGCGAGGCGAACATTCCGATCATCGTTCCCCGCGCATTCACCGAGATCGGCGTCGACTGGATCCGCTATTTCCAGGGGGCCGTGTTCGAACCGGGCGTGGGGCTCGAGGTGACCAACGGGATCACCGTCACGGTCGAGATGCCGAGCGTCAACGCCGATCTGGCCGTGCATGTCGGTCCCTATCCCGGATCGGGGCAGGGCCTCGACGATATCACCACGATCGGCCGCATCGACGACGACCAGGCCGAGGACAACGAAACCGACGGGCTGGGGCTCTTGAACGGCGAGAGCGTGGATGTGCCCGCTGAGTTCGCCGGCGACACATTGGCTTATCTCGACGGCATGCCTTCGGGGCGTTATCCCTCGCCGGCCAACTCGATCTTTCTCAATGGCTTTTCCTATCTCATCCCCGGCGATACCGGGCTTCACAGCGTCTTCACCTACACCCAGACAGCAGGAAGCCCCTCAGAGCGGACCTATCCTCAGAAGGGTTCGCAAATGAAGATCTACAGCCGCGACGGGGTCTGCCGGAACGCGGAGAATATGAGCATGCAGCACATCGTGGTCCCGCCGGTCGATGGAGGGCTCCAGAAGGACATCAATCTCTATCATGTCCACATCGACAACGGCGCGACTGAAGACGACGAGTGGGGATTCATGACACTCAACGTGGAGACCAACGAGTTCGAGAAACTCTCCGGGTCCTTTATGTTGTTCGACGAGGATAAGGATGTCAACAACGTCTCTCCCTGGGACTGCAACGTGGCGATCAGCCCGGACCGGAAGCTCATGGCCGCCGTGCGAAAGTGGCGGCAAAATCCAAACATCGCCAGCACCTGGGACGATCTCTACCTGATCCGTCTCGACAACACGGTGTGGGATTCCGTGACCAATCCCACGGCCACACAGCATATTTCCTACACGGAAGTCTTACCCGATCCCTACTATCCGGCTTTCTTTTTTCCCGAGACCATGACCTTTGCGACGACCGATACTCCAGACGACTATGCTCTGTTCATCACGGCCAATTACTATGGGACAGGTGGCTTCGAAGCTGATCCGCCGGCAGGCTCCCCGTCAGCAATCTGGTGGTACATGACCGGTGACACGAGCTACACGATGAGGCATTTCGACAGGGATACCGATCTGCCCGCCGTGGGAGCCGGCAGTGTGCCGAAGTACCTGGGCGAAACGCACGGTTACGAGTTTTCAGCGCCGGCGCTCGTGACGGAACTCAACTGGATCAAGTCGGAAGATCACAGCGCTGTCGCCTTCCGCGCGGCCGGTCGCGAAGCTGGAAAGCCTCCCGATCCCACGATTCCGTGGGAGTGGGACATCCTCGTCATCAAGGAGATCAAGAACAATTACACGGCCCAGGTCTACAACATCACGGGCAATAGCGATCCGGAGGTGGTGATGATGCCTTTCGGCAGGTGCTACAACGGCACGGCCAAGGCAGCCTTCGCCGCGGACGGTTCGATGCTCGCTTTTGCGGCGACCTGGGTCGATGGCATTTATGTGCACGAGGATATGTTCTGCTATGCGACCGACGAAAGCGATCGGGGGAAGCCCGGATTCCTCGCGACTTCTTCTTTCGGGATACCCACCTTCCAGGTGCTTCACTACGTGGCGGATCCCTACTTCGTCGATCCCGATACTCTGTTGTTCTACGCCGGTCAGGTGCAAAGGAGTACAGGCAAGAGGCTCACCGACCTTTACGGCTATGACCGCCCGTCCGAATCGTTTGTCAACATTACGAAGACAGGTAACGATTTTCCTCCCTTCATGATCCAGGGAGACGTGTCTCCCTACGGCTATTTCATCACCGACGACAAGGACTACATGTACTTCATCAGGGGCAGGGAAAAGAATGACAGCTACACCATGGACGTGGCCGGTGTCGATCTGTCGACCTTGGAGTGTTTCAGCCTGACCGGTTCGGAGTTCAACAGCAGCGGCATCGAGATCACTCCGAGTATTGCGCTCGCCAAGGGCTACGCGACGGAGGAGATGAACTTTATCTACCCGAGCGATCCCGACAACGAGATGGTCTTCTTCAAGGCACGATACCTGAGCCCGACGGCAATGGCCCAGCAGGTCTTCATGATGGATCTGGTCCATCCCTTTGCCGCCCTGCCTGTGACGTCGTTCAACACGATAGGTCTGATCGACAATCTCGTGGCCAGCGACGACGGAATGATGATCGCTTTCTCCCGTTCGAACACGACGACCTATCCTGACCAGACTGAAAAGATGATCGCTGTCGATATCAATGCTTATGGTTACACCCGTGACCTGACACCGGATTTCAACTTCGACCTGGCTGCTGTCGATGGTTCCTTCCGTTTCATTCCCGGGAACTCCATGCCGCCCGATCCGACAGCGCCTCAACTGGTTTATGCTTACGGTATGGGTACGAGCGGTGCGGACAATCCGTTCCCGGCCCGTGCATTTGTCTATCCGTTGAGTTACATTTCCGCACCATCGATCCCGAGCCTTTCGTATCCGGTGACCGATGCTGGTTCTGTGTTTGTCTATAACGCGAATCCTTAAGCCCCGAGAATTGCCGCGGGCACTGGCAGGGGCGTGCATGTTCTTCGAACTTGCACGCCCCTCGACCGTTTTCACCCCACTCCCCGGTCTCCTGGGTTTCGATCACAAATAACATCGCTCAAAGAATGCTCAAAGAATCCTGAGCCCGCAACCAGCCCCCAGGCGAGCTTTTCAATGTCCCGTTGCGGAAAGGTGGTTGTATACCGAACAAAGAAAAAGGGGCTCTCCTGCCGTTTGTGTTGGTAACTGGGTACGGAAGACTGACGTAACAGCC
>CAYXGI010000052.1:0-37414 GCA_964464495.1 uncultured Phycisphaerales bacterium | reverse complement strand
GGGTAGGTCGTTCGAGTTCCGCCGCGAGGCGGTTCCCAGATTAATGGCCGCCGCCTGCTGATTCTTTCAGCGGGAGACAGAATGCGGCTTACGGGACTCCCTGAAAGCACTATCTTCTTCCCTTGGCATTTGATACAACCGTTCCGCGAGAGACCGTCGCCCACTCCGCGGTCGTTTGAAACTTCGACTCGATCCGTTCAGTTTGAGAGAATGATCGTACTAGAGTTTTTCACCATGGACCTCCTTGCCGCAACCGCTCGTCTTCTTGGCGCACCCTGCGCCGATCTTGTGATCCTCAGCGAGGATAAACCGCCGTCCGCATTCATTCCCGTGATCATGGGCGCCCTGTTGATCGTTTTGATCGTCTGGCGGAAACGCTTTCGGGACAAGAGGTAGGAATCGACGGGGCTCACTGTCGGAAGGGATGCCGTCAGAACGTCTTCAGCAGTTCGGTTTTTTTCTGCTCGTAATCATTCTCCGTGATCAAACCTTCATCGAGCATTTCCTTGAGCAGTTTGAGCTTTTCTTTGATTGCCGCTGCTCTTGGGCTTTCCTCGGGCGGAGATAAGGTGGCTGCTTCTGTTTTCGTGGCTGCCTCTCGGGCGCTCGTCATTTCGGAACGGGCCTTTTCCAGATCGATTGCGCACCAGAGTGGGTAGACACCCTCTCCATCGGCGCGGGGCTGGATCGCGAGCCACGACCGTTCGGCCAGTGGGCGGGACGACGAGGTGATCCCCGTCGGTTCCCGAATCGCCTGCTCTCTGCCGATCTGTGCGTAGTCGTTGGGGCGGATCTCCTCGTCGATTTCGATAAAGGCGATGTTCAGACACCCGTCAGGCTCGACGAAGAGCACACCCTGGGTGACGCGCTTGTTGGAGGAGAGAAGCCCCCCTTCCCAGTCGTGGGAGACGAAACGGATCCTCTCGTCGGCCGATGCCGCCGCGAGCGCTCGGGTCAACGCGGGGGCGAGAGCCGCCACCTCCGAGGTCTCGAAGACGCGGACCACTTCGTCTTCGGACAAGAGCTTTGAATTCCAGCGAAGAAGCCCGCAGAGAAGGAAACTCAGATCGTGCTCGGCAATGGTGAAAGGATGCTCGAAGCCTTGCCGCAAGGTGGCGTCCTCTTCCACGCGGTGTTCGAGATAGATCTCGATATGGTCGTGGTCGTCGGCACTGTCGAGCTCGGAACGAACCCAGCGCCCCGAAGAGCAGCCTGAGACGACGATCAGCGCAGCCATCAAAATCAAGGACTTTCGCATGGGTCTACTCCTTTTGAAACGATGAGTCCGGCGACGCGCGGGGCGCACGATACTCCTGTCAATGACAGCGTCTGTCAAGGACAGGAGTGGGAATGTCCCTCATGATCGTGAAGGATGCGGCCTTTTTCAACCATGAGAAGCGGGAAAAAGATGTCGCTCATGCAACAGGGGATCATGACGGCCAGGATGAGAAGAACAAAGGTTTGAAAGAGGTCGGCCATCCATCCATGAAATCCGAATGCGATCAGGTAGAGGAGCGACGCCATGGTGGAGATGACCACATGGGCGGAGTGCGAGAATATGGTGACACCCCGTCCCGGCATCGACCGGGACGTCAGGAGCCCGACGAGCACGCCGAGCACTGCAAAGGGCAAGATCAGCGTGGGATTTTCGATGAGGCAGAAATGGAAGGTCATGTCCGTGCCGAGGAGGCGGCCGCCGGCAAAGGGCATGACAATGTCGCTCACTCCGCAGACGCCGAGGGAGCCGACCAGCCCCACGATGACGGCTTTGATGAGTTTCTTTTCGAAACGCCAGAACATGGCCGATGTGGCCATGGCGCTCAAGAGGATGTGAATCGGATGAAACACGTGAAAAAGGTTGCCGAAGGCCGAGTCGTGGTCGTGGTCATGATCGCTCTCGGCGCTCTCGTCGCAGGTCTCGTGGCTGTCGCCTTCCTCTGCGTGCACGGCATGGGATTCGGCGTCCACGCCGACGGCTTCGGCGTCCACGCCGACGGCTTCGGCATCAATGCCGACAAGTACGGTCAGAAGCGCCATAGCGCAGACCGCGAAGATCGCACTCAGAATGGTGAATGGAAAGTGGTGCGCCAGTTCAGCCAGAATTCCTGATTTCATTTCGGTTTCATCACCCACGATCAACTCTCCAGGTGTTCATCTTCGGATCTTGCCATCAGAGCCGGGCCTTCCTATTATAGCCTTACCAAATAACTGAGTGAAGTCGTCTTCGCAACGGAGTTGATGTGGCAACCGACGAAAATTCCAAGGTCGTGATCGTCATGCCGGCCTACAATGCGGCCGATACGCTGGAGCGCACCTTCGACGACATCCCCAAGGATGCCGTGGACGAGATCATCCTCGTCGACGATTGTAGCTCCGACAAGACAGTCGAAGTCGCCCGTTCCCTCGGCATCACCGTGATCCGCCACGAGCAGAACAAGGGCTACGGCGGCAATCAGAAGACCTGTTACCAGGCCGCCCTCGAACACAATGCCGATTTCGTTGTCATGCTCCATCCTGATTATCAATACGACGCGCGCCTCATTCCTTACATGGTCGGTTTCTTGAGAGAGGGGATCTGCGACGTTCTTCTCGGATCGAGGATCAGAACGCGCCGCGAGGCTCTCAGCAAGGGTATGCCGGCCTGGAAATACTTTTCCAACCGTGTTCTGACAGCGGCCGAAAACTTCATTCTCGGGCAGAACCTCGGTGAGTTTCATTCGGGCTATCGGGCCTACAGGCGCGAGGTGCTCGAAAAAATTCCCTTCCTGAACAATTCAGACGATTTCGTCTTCGATTCCCAGTTTCTGGTGCAGGCGGTCTATTTCGGATTCCGGCTCGCCGACGTGCCCGTTCCGGTCCGCTACTTCAAGGAGGCGTCGTCGATCAATTTCTGGAGGTCCATGACCTACGGGACGAGTACGGTGAAGGCCCTCTCCTGCTTCGTGGGCGCTTCGCTTGGTGTCGGCAGGCCTAATATCTTCCGTCCCGACAGCCGCGAGGGTACAGCGCAGTCAGCCGGCACGGGTTGAAAGTCGCTCGGACTGAAAGTCCCCTCTATTTGAGCAGCGTCGAGGCGATGATCAGCCTCTGAATTTCCGAAGTTCCCTCGTAGATCTCGGTGATACGCGCATCGCGGTAATACCGTTCGAGGGGATATTCCTTGGAGTAGCCGTAGCCGCCGAAGATCTGGATTCCCTTGTGAGTGATCCACGTGGCCGCTTCCGAGGCGAAGAGCTTGGCTTCGGCCGATTCGAGGATGTAGTTCTTTCCGGCGTCCTTGCGGCTCGCGGCGCGATAAGTGAGGAGACGGGCCGCGTCGAGACGGGTCTTCATGTCGGCGAGCATCCACTGGATCGCCTGCAAGGATCCGATCGGCTTGCCGAACTGGACCCTCTCCTTGGCGTAGGCCACGGAATCGTCGAGAGCGGCCTGCGAAATGCCGACCGCCTGAGCGGCGATACCGATGCGCCCGCCATTGAGGGTGTTCATGGCGATCTTGAAGCCCATGCCTTCCTCGCCGATGAGATTTTCGGCCGGAACGGGCATGTTGTCGAAAGCGAGTTCCACCGTGGTCGAGGCCGTGATACCGAGCTTGTGCTCCACCTTGCCGATCGAGTAGCCCTCGTAGCCGTTCTCGACCACGAATGCCGACATGCCCCGCGTGCCCGACGATTTATCGGTCTTGGCGAAGACAATCGTCGTCTCGGCCGTACCCCCGTTGGTGATGAAATTCTTGGTGCCGTTGATGATGTAATGGTCGCCCTTTTTTTCCGCGAAGGCGAGGCCGCTTCCCGCGTCAGAGCCCGCGCCCGGCTCGGTGAGCGCGAAGCAGCCGAGCTTCTCGCCCGAGGCGAGAGGAGTGAGATACTTCTTTTTCTGCTCTTCCGTGCCGAAGGTGTTGAGCGGGTCGCAGGCGAGCGATGTGTGAGCCGAAAGGGTGACTCCAGTGCTGCCGCAGATGCGCGAGATTTCCTCGACGGCGAGAGCGTAGGAGAGCATGTCGGCGCCGGCCCCGCCGTATTCCTCGGGGATGTAAATACCCATCAGCCCCAGATCGCCCATCTTGGCCACCACCTCGGCGGGAAAACGGTTCTCAGCATCGATTTCGGCCGCGATGGGGCCGAGTTCCTTTGAAGCAAACTCGCGTGCAGTGTCCTTGATCATTTCCTGTATTTCTGAGAGATCGAAATCCATCGTCTTTCTCCTCGGGGAAAAGGCGTGCTGAGAAGCCGGATACTGGAATGGGTTTGAATACGATACAGAACGATTGAGACAGTCTACCACGGCGGGCGGGGGAGGCAAGGAAAGTTCCCCTGCATGGTTTCAGTCTTTTCCCTGATCCACCATTCTTGTAGGATTGAGTGGTCTTGATGGACCACCTGTCGGAGACGGAGATCACTTTTAGATGACCAATCGCACCATCGCCCGAAGAACGGAGTGGCGCTTTCTTTTCACGCCGGGCCTCTTTCTGATGATCGTCTTCCTGCTCTGCCTCGCGCCCGGTCTTCCGGCTGGGGCAAAGCTAACGCTCGAAGACAAAGCCCCCGTCCCCGATGCCGGCGCGGTGGACAACGCGCTGCGTCGGGGCCAGGAATTTCTCATCCGCATGCAGCGGCTCGACGGATCGTTCAGCCGGAACGCGCGCGACGTGACCGGATTCACGGCGCTCTGTGCGCTTGCCCTCGTCAAGTCGGGAATCGCGGCCGATCACCCCACGATCCAGAAGGCGGTGAACTACATTTACAATCGGGAGACGGCCCACACCTACTGCATGTCGGTGATCATCCAGTTCTTGAAAGCGGTCGGTCCCGACGACCACCGGGACAAGATCGAGCAGTACGTAGAGAGACTGATCGACATCCAGCAGCGAGGTCTTTGGGATTATCCTGGGGCCACTCAGGATATGTCCAACACGCAGTACGCGGCCCTCGGCCTGCGCGACGCGGCCGCCTGCGGCATACAGATCCACCGCAAGGTTTGGGAATATCTTCTCGCGACGGTCGTCTCGCTCGCCAAGGACGACGGCGGCTGGGGCTATCGGCCGGGGAGCAATCCCACCGGCGGCATGACGTGCGCCGCCCTGACCTGCGTCCTGATCTGCCGCGAGCAGCTCGAAAAAATGGGGCGCGGCGTCTCATCGGGGCGGCTCTCCGACGACGCTCTCGAAGGCGGGCTCGCCTGGATGGACAAGCACTTCACCGTCGACACCAATCCCAAGCCCCATGCCAAGCCCGGGGCGTGCCGCTGGCATTTCTACTATCTCTACGGTGTCGAGCGGACCGGCGCCCTATCGGGACGCAGAAAATTCGCCGGCAAGGACTGGTACAACGAGGGCGCGGCGTGGCTTCTCAAGAAGCAGCACGGCAACGGCGACTGGGGCTCGCCCTGGGGCGAGTACGAGATGAACACCCCTTTCGCGATCCTCTTTCTCATTCGCGCCACCCAGCCCTCTTACACGCGGCACGAGATCAAGAGCCGCATCCTGTCGAGCGGCGCCGAGAAGAAAGACATCGTCATCGGATGCACGCGGAAAAATCCCGGCCAGGTCTGGATCGAATCGTGGTCGACCGACGTGGCCGACCTTTTCGGGATCAATGGGGGGGAGACGGGTATTCACGTCCAGAAGGTGGAGTACTTCGCCGACGACAAACCGCTCGCCGTGGTGACCGACGATCCGACAGGCGGACGCATCACGCGTTATCCCTACACCTATCATTTCGATCAAAAGTGCACGGTGAAGCTTTCGGCCAAGGTTACCTGCGCCACACCGGGCGAGGCGATCGTCAAGGAATACGAGTCGGGCAAGGTCGATCTCTTTGTGCACAACATCCTCGACGAACGGGACCGCCAGGCGATGGACGATCTGGACAGGAACCTGATCAGGGGTGTGAAACCGGTGGTGGAGGTCTCTTCCGAGTGGGGAGGGAGCTGGCGCGGTCCGAGGGCGGTCGACGGGATGCAGGGATCGTCGTGGCTTTCGGCCAAGCCGGAGGCCGACGGCGCTCCGTGGATCAGGATCGTTCTTCCGAAACCGATCAAGGCCAACCTGCTCAAGGTGTCTCACGCGATCGCCGACAATTTCCATCCGAACAAGTACGGGCGCGCCACGCGCGTCCGGGTTCTGATCAACAAGGGTTCGCAGAAGGTCTTTGCCGATCTCGGCGCCGACGACGGCGTCAAGTATTCGATCCCCTTCAATAAGACGCGCGTCAAGGAGATCACCATCGAGATGATCGACCGCGTGGAGGGATCGGAACTCATGGCAGCCGGATTCAGTGAGCTCGAACTCTTCCTCGATAGAGAGAAGAAATGAATCTCCCTGTTGATCCGCAGGTATACGAGGTCCAGAATGGGCCATCTTAATTCGAACAGACTGCTGGAGAAGGACACATGATGGATCCGAGGCTCAACGATCTCGCCAAGACGATTATCAACTACTCGGTCAACCTCAAGAAGGGCGAGAAGATCCTGATCGAGGCGGTCGGGATCGACCCGCAGGCGGTGGTCGCCATGATTCGCGCGGTGCGCAGGAGGGGCGGCATTCCGCTCGTGACTCTCAAGGAGCCGGTGGTGATGCGCGAGATCATGATGGGCGCCACCGTGGACGGCATCAAGCTGACCGCATCGTGCGAGGCGTTTCGCATGAAGAAGATGGACGCCTACGTGGGCATTCGCAGCGGCAGCAACATCTACGAGCAGTCCGACGTGCCGTCGGAAAAGATGAAGATCTACTCGGCCCACTGGATGAAGACGGTCCATCTCAAGATCCGCGTGCCCCACACCCGCTGGGTGGTCATGCGTTTCCCCAATCCGTCGATGGCTCAGCAGGCCGGAATGAGCACCGAGGCTTTCGAGGATTTCTACTTCAAGGTCTGCACAGTCGACTACAGCGCCCTGTCGCGGGCCATGAATCCTCTCGTGAAGCGGATGGAAAAAGCCGACCGCGTCTCCATCAAGGGCAAGGGCACCGACCTCGAATTTTCCATCTCCAAGATCCCCGTGATCAAGTGCGACGGCAAGATGAACATCCCTGACGGGGAGATCTTCACCGCGCCGGTGAGGGATTCGATCAACGGCGTTGTGACCTTCAACACCCCATCGGTTTACGAGGGAGTGACCTTTGACAATATCCGTCTCGAATTCGAAAAGGGCAAGGCGGTCAAGGCCGAGTGCGCCAATCACACACGGCGTCTCAACGAGATCCTCGACTGCGACAAGGGCGCCCGCTACGTGGGCGAATTCGCGATCGGCGTGAATCCCCAGATCACCCAGCCGATGAAGGACACTCTCTTCGACGAGAAGATCGCCGGGTCGTTTCACATGGCGCTCGGCAACGCCTACGAGGACGAGGCGGACAATGGAAATCGTTCGCAGATCCACTGGGATCTCGTGGCGATCCAGACTCCCCGTCATGGCGGAGGCGAGATCCGCTTCGATGGAGACCTGATCCGAAAGAACGGCAGGTTCGTGCCAGCCAGCCTGAAACGCCTTGACCGGATGTAACCGCACGAAAAAACTGCCTTGTCACCACCGGGAGTTTTTCTATCCGTCGGGAGCGGCGTCGGAGGGAAATAATTCCCCCTCTAATATGTATTTATATCAATATTATAATTATTGCTGCATATTTAAGGCAAATTGATACAATATGACCACGCCTATAGGTTTGAGAACAACCACTGCTCCATCTGGATAAAGCCATGCGCTCAAAATACCTTTACGCATTGACCGCTCTCTTTCTGATCGCGCCCCTTGTCTGTCCGGCGGACATCTACGTGCCCGATGACCATGCCACGGTGCAGGACGCGATCACCGCCGCGGCCGCGGGAGACACGGTCATCGTGCGCCCCGGAACCTACGAGGAGAACATCGACTTTCTCGGCAAGGCGATCACCGTGCGGAGCGCCGAAGGGCCGGAGTTGACCATCCTCGACGGCGGGGACAAGAACACGACAGTGACCTTCTGGAGCGGTGAAGGGACCGATTCCGTACTCGACGGTTTCACGATCACCAATGGTAACGGCAAGTACTTTAGCTCGATCTATCACGGCGGGGGTATTCATTGCGAGGGCGCGTCGCCGACCATTTCCAACAACATCATCACCCGCAACTATGCCCGCTTCGGCAGCGGCATCTCGTGTCTCAGTTTTTCCGATGCCGTGATCGTCAACAACCAGATCATCAGAAACGACGCCCACTTCGGCGGCGGCGGGGGACTGGCCGTGCGCGACAATTCGTCGCCCCTGATCGCGGACAATGTCATCGCCCTGAACACATCTGAGATCCATGGCGGCGGAATCTACTGTTTCGGCGCATCGTTGCCGACAATCACGGGCAATCTCCTCTCGGAGAACTCGTGCAAGTCCAAGGGCGGAGCGATCACGTGCAGGGTCGGCTCTGACGCACTGATCACCCACAACCGAATCGTCGGCAACAACGCCAAAAGAACCGGCGGCGGAATCTGCTGCATCGAAAACTCGTCTCCCACGATCGAGAACAATACCATCTCCGACAACACGGCCGACGACGGCGGAGGACTCGCCTGCGAGGACTTTTCCTCGCCCGCGGTGAGCGGCTGTACCCTGGCTCACAACGTGGCCGACACCGACGGAGGAGGATTGAGGCTCTTCGAGAACTGCACGGTGACCGTCACCGATTCGATCCTGTGGAACAACCTCGCGGCCAACGGGGCGCAGATTGTCGTGGACGGCGATTCCACGAATCCTTCGGACCTGACCGTCAGCTATTCCGACGTGCAGGGAGGCGAACTCGAAGTCTACGTCGCCACGGGCTGCTCGCTCAACTGGGGCACGGGAATGATCGATGCCGATCCCCTCTTCCTGACCGGACCGCACGGCGATCATTACCTCAGCCAGATCGCCGCGGGCCAGGCCCAGGACAGTCCCTGTCTCGACACGGCTGATCCCTTGTCGACCATGGTCACGGGAGCGACCCGTATCGACCGCGTTCAGGACGGCGGATTTCTCGACATGGGATTCCACTATCCGATCGACGGCAGCGGGGTGCTCCACGTACCCGCGGATTTCGCCACGCTCCAGGAGGCGATCGATTTCGCCTGGACAGGAGACACTGTCCTGGCCGCGCCAGGCGCCTACGTGGAGAATATAGACTTCACGGGGAAAGCGATCACCCTGAGCGGCGCCTTCGGTGCGGACTCGACATTCCTCGACGGGAACCAGGCGGGCAGCGTGGTTTCCTTCGTGAGCGGCGAGGGGGGCGACTCGGTGATCGAGGGATTCACCGTCACCAACGGAAGCGGCACGGAAGGCATGTGGGCCAACACCTTCCTCGGCGGCGGCATCTACTGCGATGGGGCCTCGCCCACGATCAAAGATATTTTCATCTCGGCCAACACCGCCTCCATGGGTGGCGGGATCTACTGCGGGAACAGTTCTCCGCGGATCGTTGCCGCAAGGATCATCGGGAATTCAGGATTCAAGGGCGCCGGGCTCTACTGCGACGATCATTCCTCACCGACGGTGTCGAACACTCTCATCGCCGAGAACGAAGCCTATGGCCACGGCGGCGGGATCTGCTGCTGGGACAATTCCTCTCCCGACGTGATCAACAGCACGATCGCGTCCAATCTTGCCGCGGAGGGTGGCGGGATCTACTGCGTGGTCTCGTCTTCGCCGGTCGTTACCAATTCGATCCTCTGGGGCAACAAGGGGCCCGAAGGGCCGGAGATCTGGGTCGGCCTGAACACCCATCCCAGCTCCTTGACCATCAGCTACTCGGCTGTTGAGGGGGGGCAGAGCGAGGCTTACGTGGACAGCGCGTGCATTCTCGACTGGGGCGACGGCATGATCGAGGACGACCCCGAATTCGTGAATGCCGGCGATAGCGACTACCACATCACCTGGAACTCCTCGTGCCGCAATACGGGGAGCGACACTGCCGCTTCCCGCCTGGTCGAGGATTTCGAAGGCGACCGCCGCGTGGCGATCGGGTCGGTCGACGTGGGAGCTGACGAATTCTATTATCATCTCTACATCGTCGGAACTCCCATCCCGGGCGGTGTGGTCAGGTTCAAGATCATCGGCGGTCCGTCGACGCGGGTCAATCTCTACATGAGCGGCGGACTCCAGGACCCGCCCACGTCGACCGACTACGGCGACGTCTGGATCGAAACGCCGACTGAGAGCGATTGGTTTCTAGGAAAGATCACGGTGCGCGGCGTGCTGACCTTCTCGGCCTACGTGCCCGCCGTGTGGCCTCCCGGCACTGAGAAATACTTCCAGGCTCTCGTGGGCAAATGGGGCGATCCGTCAACGGTCCTCACGAACTGGGCGCGCCTCTACGTGCAATAGGCGTCCCTAGCGCACCGCGACGACGTAGGAGACGTAAGCCTCGGAATCATCGCCCTTCTTCGAGCGGCGAAAGACACCGTTTCCCTCGCCCGTGCTGCTGTCCGTTCCCTCCCAGTAGACCTGCACGTCCTTGAAACCGGCCTCGAGCAGGATGTCGTTCATCTCCGGGATGGTCCAGAGCCGCCAGTCGTAAGTGAACGCCTTGCGCATCGACCGGCCCGAGGGCTGCTTGAAGTGAATGTGGCAGAGGATCTCGCCGGTGACGGGATTGTATTTCTCCTGGTCCCAGACGTAGGTGAAGTCGCCGTAATCGGTCTCGTCCTCGCTGGGTGTCAGCGCGCCCGGCCCGCCGAAGATATCGAGAAAGAAGACGCCCTCCTCGTTCAATCCCGCGTGGACCTTGCGGCAGTAGTCGAGCATCTCGTATCTCTTCTTGAAGCAGAAGTACGAGAAATTGAAGGCCGCGGCCGCGTCCGCTCTTCGCGGCGTCTCGTCGAGGACGTTGCCGCAGATCAGCTCCACGTTGTCTTTCACGATCCCGAGCTGGGATATGTGCTTTTCAATTCCCCAGTCGAGCGTCGGCTGGTGAAGGTCGATACCATAAGCCGATGAGCCGTGGACCATACGCACCCACTCGCAGCAGAGCGCCGCCGTGCCGCAGAAATCCTCCCGGAGCACGAGCGGTGTGCGCTTGCGGAGGTTCCGGTACACGCGCAGCATGAAATTGACGTCTGCCTCGGGAGCCTGGACCGATTTTTCGTAGAGGATGTGCTTGTCGACCTTCTTGTATTGCATGCGATTCAACTCTCAAGTCTCTCCAAATGTGATGAACAGGACGAATCCGATATTCAATAACGAAAGGGGCCCGGTTACAATCAATTGTCGCAAGAAAAAAGAATTCGGGATCGAATCGGATGAAACATCTCTCGCGCCTCGCCGCAGCCCTCTTGATTGCGACCGCTCTGAACGGCAGCGCGGCGGCAGTCGAATCGGTGGCGTTCATCCTCGATCTCGCCGCGCCCCAGGGAAATCTCCTCTTTCTCGATCCGAGCCGGAAAGCGGCCCGGTCGCGGCCCTTCAAGGCAAAAGACGTGACCGGTCTTCTCGCCGACGACGGGCTCAAGCTTTCACGATTCCAGGTCTTGCTCATCGGCCCGCGGGCGACGAACTCCCGCGCCGTGTCGGACTGGATGCGCCGCCACGCCAGTGATCTGCGCCTCTTCGTGAACGACGGTGGAACGATACTCGTCTTCCTCCAGCATCCTGATTTCTGGGATATCGAGCCCTGGCTCCCTCCGGAGACCTTCATCCTGCGCGGCCGAAAAGATCCGGGCCGTCCGGCCTGGATCGACGAGAGCCACCCGCTTTTTTCTGCGCCCCACATTCTCGACGAGGAGGCCCTTCGTACAAGACTTCCGGTCCGCTCCATCGGGGCGGGTGATTTCCGCGCTGCGAAAAGGATGAACATCGTGGCCCGCGGCTCGGGCGATCGCCCCTGGTGCGCCGAGACCGGCTGGGGTGCGGGCCGCACCGTGCTTTTTTCCTGGGAACCCTGGTTCCCCGAACTCGCCGAGCGTGCGCGTTCCGGGCGGCTCGACGGGGAGTCGGCCGCTGTCAGGCTCGCCCGGGAACTGATCGAGAACGCGATCGCCTACGCGCTCGCCGCCGCCGCGGGGCGCGTACCCGCCCTGTCCGAGAGCGCCATGGTCGACAGGTGGGACGACGGGGCTCATCTCGATCCCGCCTATTTCACTCCCGAGAGCGACAAGGCCCTGGCCCTCCGCGTCAACGCCGCGGTCGACCGAGGGGTGGCCTGGCTCACGGCGCAGCAAAAGGAAGACGGATCGTGGGGCCCATACGGCGCGTCGAACGGAACATACGAGGCGGGCCCCACGGCGATCGCTCTCCACGCCCTTCTCTCGGCCGGTGTGAACAAGCACAAGGATTTCGTCGAGAAGGGATTCAACTGGCTCTATCACAACCCGCCCAGCATGACCTACGAGGTGGCGTTCACCATGATGGCGCTCGACGAGAAAGCCGCCCCCCAGCGCGAGCGCTTCGAGCTCAGGCGTCTTCCCCCGGAAAAGCGCAAGGCCTTCGAGTTTCAACGCAACCTCAGCGACGACGATGCCCGCCTGATGAGATTCTGCCGCGACAGGCTCGTGGAGAACGTGGCGCGGGGCGGAACATGGAAGTACTGTCCGGGGGTGGGGGACGGGGATATCTCCAACGGCCAGTACGCGCTTCTCGGTCTCAAGGCCGCATCCCGTTGCGGCATCAAGGTCGGCGCTGAAATCTGGAAGGATGCGCTCGACTATTTTCTCACCTACCAGCAGCCTTCGGGACCGAAGGTGGTCTACCATCGCTTCAAGAGATTCGAGAAGGACTGGACTCCCAAGTTCTACGCAGAACGGGCCGAGTCGCGGGGCTGGCAATATCTCCGAGGCCACCCCGGCGATCCATCGAAGGTGATCGGCACGCACGTCTGCATCGGCGTGGCATCGGCTCTCATCTGTTACGAGGCGCTCGCCGTCCACCCGCACCGCAAGGGGAGCGCAAGCCTCGTCGAAGTGCGCCACGCAGTGCGCGACGGCCTGGCGTGGCTCAGCGAGCACTGGTCGATCGACCACATCCCCAATGGCGACAAGTTCTATTACTACTACTACATCTACAGCCTCGAACGCGTGGGCGTGCTCACCGCATCCCGCTTCATCGGCGCCCACGACTGGTACCGCGAAGGGGCGACCTACCTCCTCGCCAAGCAGGACGAGATCGGCTCGTGGACCGCGCGCGGCGGAGAGTGGGGCACGCCGGTGGCCAACACGGCCTTCGCCCTTCTTTTCCTCAAACGATCCACACCGCCGCCGGTGATCACCATCGGGAAATAGGCTATGAAGGCTGAGGAGTTTGGTCTGACGGCGGAGAGCCGAGGCTTTTTCGCGGCCTTGCAATCTCCGCTCGGCGAGCCACTGACCATAGGCCGCGAAAAAACCTCGACTCCCCGCCGGCGCGTCCGGAAGATCCGCCGATCTATCCACCATCCACGGCCGCGCCAGCCTGGACCTACTTTTCAACTGACTTGGAGAACAACGACTCAAGGATCCTGGCCACGAGCATGGCGGCAGCACCGGCGCGGTCAGGTGCCGATTGCACGGCAAAGATCACCTCTCTCCAAGAAGTCTTCTGTTATGTACGTAAGGGATAAAGCGAACCAAAAATATTGCCGTCGTACACATCGGTTGGTCCGGCGGATCTTCCGGCCGCCGTCAGACCGTACTCATTCAGCCACAAACCAGATAGCTGCGTCACCCATCAAAGATGGAGTTCGAGAATGTCGCCGTCGTTGACCACGTGGTCGCGATTCACGGTCTGCCCGTCGTACTTCCCCTCGCCCCAGATGCGAGCGAACTTGAGGTTTTCGGAGAAGTCCTTGTGGATCTCCCGGGCGAAGTCGAGCACGGTCTGTCCCCGGCTGAGATAGACGGGGTCGCTGAGATCGGGCTTCTTGCCCGGCGTCTTGGTGTAGGCGCGTACCACGTCGAGGGCGAAAAACACCTCGCGCGCGAACTCGGGCAGTCCTGTTCCGGTCTCGGCCGAGAGGGACAGGTAGCGGTAGTCGGGAAGGAGCTCGGCCAGGATCTCGGGCGCGTCGGCACCAACCTCGGCGTCGATCTTGGTGATCACCACGATCGTCTTGACATCCATCGGCTCGCCCGGCTCCCAGGGCGCCGGTTCACCGGGAGCGAGTCTGATCTTTCCCTGCGCGAGAACACGCTCGACCATGTCGAAGGTGTCGAGCACGGCCGGATCGGACCCGTCGAGAGTGAGCAGGGTGAGTTCGGCCTTGCGCAGGAGTCCGGGCAGGTCGGGATCGAGGAAGTCATCGGACAGGGGGGGCGTGTCCACGAGCTGCACCACGGCGTTCTCGTAGGCCATCATTCCCGGCGTGGGAAGGCGGGTTGCAAAGGGGAAGGGCGCCACCGTGGCGTTGGCATTGGTCAGCGCCGCGAGGATTGCCGACTTGCCCGAGTTGGGCGCGCCGATGAGAACCGCCATGCCCGCGCCCGCCCTGCGGATCTTGTAGGGGCTCGTCTTCTGCGCCCCGCCCTTTTTTTTCCCTTCCTGGGCCTTGAGCTTGGAGAGCTTCTTTTTCAGGTCGCCCTGGAGCTTGTCCGTGCCCTTGTGCTTGGGCATGATGGCGAGCATTTCCTCGAGAGCTTCGATCTTCTCGTCGAGGGTCGTGGCGGCCTTGAACCGATCCTCAGCCTTGAAATACTGGGGTGTCAGATTTGCCGGCATACCATACTCCGCCTCAGACCATGATAATCAGACGATTATATTCACAATCTTGTCGGGTACGAAGATCACCTTCTTGATGGCGCCCGGATCGGCCACGTGGCGCTTGACCTTCTCGTCGGCCAGGGCGAGGCCGAGGGCATCGTCCCGCGAGATCCCGGCCGGCGCCGCGATCGTACCGCGCAGCTTGCCCTTGACCTGCACCGCGATGGTGACCTCCTTCTCCTCGCAGGCCGCCTCGTCCCACTCGGGCCAGGGCGCCTCGAAGACCGACGGCTCGCGGCCCATCGTTTCCCAGAGCTCCTCGGCAAGGTGGGGGGCGAAGGGGCCGATCAGTTGTGCGAGAGTTGCGCCGAGCCAGTCGGCGATCTCCGATTTATCGGGCGCATACTGTCCCAGATCGTTGAGCAGCTCCATGAGAGCCGCGATGGCCGTGTTGTACTGGAGACCCTCGATGTCGGCCGTGACCTTGCGGATCGTCTGGTGCGCCCGTCTGAACGCAACGACGTCGGTTTTCGAGATTTCATCGAGCGTCGGCGCGGCCTGAGCATTGTGCTCCCGGCCGGCGAGACTTGTGACGAAATTGGCATAGCGGATCAGAAAGCGCTTCGCGCCGACCAGCCCCTTCTCGGTCCAGAGGATCTCCTTGTGGGGCGGCGCGAAAAAGAGCATTGCGAGCCGCGGAATGTCGACGCCCCACTCGTCGATGACGGTCACCGGTGAAACGACATTGCCCTTTGACTTGGACATGATGTCGCCCTTGGCGTCGAGCACCATGCCGTGGTGGAAAAGGACCTTGGCCGGTTCGTCGACTGCCACGTAGCCGAGGTCGTGCAACACCTTGGTAATGAAACGGAAATAGATCAGGTGGCCCATGGCGTGCTCCGATCCGCCGATGTAGAGATCGACGGGCATCCACTGGTTCACCTTTTCCTTTTCGAAAGGGTTCTGCGCATTGTGCGGATCGGTATAGCGGAACTGGTACCACGACGAGCAGACAAAGGTGTCCATCGTGTCGGCGTCGCGCCGCGCGGCGCGGCCGCACGAGGGGCACTCGGTGTTTATGAACGCATCCACATCCTCGAGCGGCGAGCGCCCCTTGGGAATGAAGTCTTCCACCTCGGGCAGCAGCACCGGCAGGTCTTTCTCGGGAACGGGCACGGCGCCGCACTCTGCGCAGTGAATCATGGGGATCGGCGACCCCCAGTAACGCTGGCGCGAGATGAGCCAGTCGCGCAGCTTGAAGGTGATCGCCGGCCGACCGAAGCCCTGCCCTTTTGCGTGGAGCGCCGTGTCGACGATCCCCTTTTCGCTTGGCAGGCCGTCGAAGCGGTCCGAGTTGTGCATGACGCCCCGCGCGGTGAAGGCTTCGGTCATGGTGGCGGGATCGAGGGGATCGGCGCCATCGGGGTGGATCACGGTCACGATCGGTACGTCGTATTTCCTGGCGAATTCAAAGTCGCGCTGGTCGTGGGCGGGCACGGCCATGACCGCGCCGCAGCCATAGCCGGCGAGTACGTAGTCGGCCACGAAGAGGGGGACAGCTTTTCGGTTGAACGGATTGCGAACGGTGAGGCCCGTGTCCACGCCATCCTTCTCCGTCCCCTCGGCGGTCCGTTCGATTTCGCTCTTTTTCTGGGCTTTGCGTGTGTACTCCTCCACGGCCGATCTGTTGGGGCAGCGGTCGACGAGCGTGCGCATCAGGCGCGCATCGGGCGCGATCGCCATGAAGGTAACGCCGTAGATCGTGTCGGGCCGCGTCGTGAAGATCGGCAGATCGTCGCCGGTTTCGACAACGGTGAAGTTGATCTCCGCTCCCTCGGAACGGCCGATCCAGTTGCGCTGCTGGGCGACGGTCGACGGGGGCCAATCCTTCTCCAGGTCGTCGAGGCTGTCGAGCAGACGCTGGGCGTATTCGGTGATCTTGAAGTACCACTGCTTGAGAAAGCGTTTCTCGACCGACGTGGTGTCGTGGCGCCAGCAGGTCCCGCTTCCCGTGACCTGCTCGTTGGCGAGCACCGTGTTGCACTCGGGACACCAGTTGACGGCTGCCTCGTCCTGGTAGGTGAGGCCCTTCTCGTAGAGCTTGAGAAAGATCCACTGCGTCCAGCGGTAGTAGTCGGAACGGGAGGTGACTACCTCGCGGTCCCAGTCGTAGCTGATGCCGAGGCGCGTGAGCGTCTCCTTGCCCGTGGCGATGTTGCCCTCGGTCCACTGCCCGGGCTGGATGTTTCGCTTGATGGCGGCCTGCTCGGCCGGCAGACCAAAGGAATCCCATCCAAAGGGATGGAGGAGCGTCTTGCCGCGCGAGCGCAGGTAGCGCCACATCACGTCGCCCACCGTGTAGTTGCGGAAGTGGCCGATGTGGATATCTCCCGACGGGTAGGCGTACATTTCGAGGAGGTAGAATTTTTCGTCCGAGCCGGCCTTTGCCGGTGTTTTATAAAGCCCCGAGTCAATCCAGTGCTTCTGCCACTTGGCGTCGAGCGTCTTGAAGTCGATGTCGGCCATTGTCTCTCTACCCGTAAAATGGGTCAAAAAGGGTGAGAAAATATTAGATCATGATCAGCGCCCTGGTCTTTTTCAACAGCTTCTTGCCCGAGAGAGGACTTTTCCTTCCGCTCTCGGGCGATCAAGAAAATGTGGCTTCCCACTTTGAAAGTGTATATTGTTGCTTGCGATATCGATAGGCAAACCGGTAAGGAGGCAAAGAGTGATTAAGTCGACGATCTTCGGAATTGGACTGCTCGTCTTTTCCTGCCTGGTGGGTTGCGCCACCTATACCGACCTGATCGAGGACGGCTTGATACAGTACGGGAGCGGGCGGATGGACGGCGCGCTCAACAGCTTTGCGGCCGCGGAGGCCGAAACGGGCGACACCCACCTGGTGCAGCTCGAAAAGGGCATGACCGATCTCGCCCTGAACAATCCCCGCCAGGCAGTGAATGATTTCACCAGCGCGCTCAACAGGATGGACGCCCTCACCATGGGCAGCGCGGTCAAGGACGCGGCCTCCTACGTGCTCGACGATACTGTGGCCGACTATCCGGGCGCGCCCTTCGAGCAGATCACGGCGCGCTTCTTTCTCGGCCTCTCCTACCTGATGCTGCCCGATCCTTTCGAAAACGTCTCTGCCGCCTGCCGCGACATGGACAACAAGATGGAGCAGATCGAGGCCTACTACGAAAGAACGTATCAGTTCGGCGCCGACGGAAACGAGGCGGAGTTCTCCTTTCAGATCCCGCCGGTGGCCAAGTATTTCGCCGCACTGGCCGCCGAGCAGCGCAACGAGCTCGACAGTGCCGAGATCTACCTGCGCCAGGCGATCGCCGGTGCTCCGGGGTGCGCCTTCTTCAGGAACGAAGCGCAGCGCATGACGGCCGGCACGCGGCAGAATCTGGTTTTTGTTTTCGCCCTGGTCGGTATGGTGCCTCACAAGATCGAGACACAGAGCGATGAGCTCACCGCCCTTCTGCAAGGAATGAAAGCCCTCTACTCGATCGCCGAGCCGGAGAACAGCCCCCACGCAGTGGACCGCGTGCTGTTCACGGCGCCCGTACGGATTCCTGGATATGCGAAACGCAGGCCTTTCTGGCACGGGGGATTCGATGTGGCCGTGGCTGGAGGGGCGAGCGCGACGACCGCGATGGTGGCCGACTTCGACAGCTATGCGCGGGCCGAGTACGAGATGATGCTGCCGGGGATTCTCATCCGCGCCGCGGTGCGCCGCGTGATCAAGGAGACGGCGGGATATGCAGTCGGCACGTCGATGACCGAGGATCGCGAGACCGCCAAGTTGCTCGGCGATCTCTTCTCGTCGATCGCGTCGGCAGCCGAAACGATCGACACGCGTTCGTGGTGCACCCTGCCGCGCGAGGTTCACGCCTGCCGCCTTCAGGTTGCGCCGGACACGAAAAAGATCTCCCTCGCACCGCGCGCCGCGAATGGCAACAGGTCGGGGCGGAACATCGATGTCTCTCTCGATCTGTCCAACGCCTCTCCGGCTTTCGTCCTCGTGATCCAGCCCGGCAAGGGGATGGCGCCGATCGTGCTCGTCGACGAGGCCCACCAGCCCAAGGCGCAACCATGATCGAAGGAATGCTTGACATTCGGTGATCGACGATATTCTTATTGTTCACTGTTTTCGTTCGGAGTGGTTTCTTGAAATCTTTGGGATATGAAAAGGAACGTGCCATGAAAAAGGGAATTGTTCTCTTTCTCCTTCTCACGCTTGGATTGATTGGCTGCCAGAGCGCCATCGAGGAATACGACGATGGGACACGCATCGTGACGCGCAAGTTCGGGCCCAGCGATCTCGAAGATCTCGGCTCGCGGCTGATGGCAAAGGTTGCCAAGTGCAAGCTTCCGTGGACACAGAACACACCCCGTCTGGCCATCATCGATTTCAGAAACGAGACCGATAAGCCCGGCCTCAGTAAGCAGCCCTTCTTCGACGTCATCGAGACAGCCATGTTCGAGATGGGCAAGTTTGACCTGATCGATTACGAAAATGCCCAGATGCTCCTCAAGGAGGCCGGCTTCAGCCGCTTCGACGCCTACGACAACAACAAGGCGGTCGAGCTCGGCAAGGCGCTGCGCGCACAGTTCGTCATGTGGGGCGACATCTCCGTGGCGTCCGGTATCGACGGTGACAACCGCACGATCAAGCAGTACCGGCTCTCGATGAAGGTGACCGACGTGGCCACCCACCGCATCGTGTACAAGGCGTCGGAAGCGGCCAAGCTCAAAGCGGTGCGTTGATCGCCAAGTCCGCCAAAGATTCACTATCGATAAGAAGCCGGTGGAAGGTATTCCTTTTTGGCGATAGACCGGCATGGGCCTTATCCCTAGCTCATGGCACTCATCGCCATTGCCACACGTCCTGATGCCCCTCGAGCCTTGGCGGGAGCCTATTCTTCTGTATACATACGGTTTTGTATATGTTAGGATGATTCGATGTAAGCCTTGATTACCAAATCATTGACAGTCGCTCAGCACCCATTCAGAGGAGATTCTTGAAATGAAACTCGCCCGGCTTTCATCCGTCTTCCTTTTTGCCTGCCTTCTTATCGGACTCGCGACCGCACCAGCCTTTGCCCAGCATGTCGCCACCAAGGAGCGTCCTTCCATGGTGAACATCCCGGGCGTACCCGAGTTGTCAATGGTCGAGAGGCTCATCGCCCTTGACATGGACATTGCCTATGTGGGTCAAACCGATGAAGGAATTCACCTGGTCGTCGACAGGGACGACCTGGAAACACTCCAGGCGGAAGGCATTCCGTTCCTGATGATGCACGACGATGTGGTCGCCTATTTTCAGAGCCGCTTCGAGTACGATCCGCGGCTCTCGCGCGACCTCGGCTTCGGCAGCATGGGCGGGTTTTTCACCTTCAGCGAGGTGGTCGCCAAGCTCGACGAGTTCCGCAACGACTACCCCAACCTCGTCACGGCCAAGACGAGCCTCGGACAGAGCCGCGAAGGGCGCGACATCTGGGCGGTCAAGATCTCGGATAATCCCGACCAGAACGAGAACGAACCGTCGTCGATCATCGATTGCCTCACCCACGCGCGCGAACCCCAGGGTATGATGAGCACCCTCTACTTCATGAACTGGCTCTTCGAGAATTATCCCACCGATCCGATGGCCAAGTTTCTTGTCGAACAGCGAGAGATGTGGTTCGTGCCGGTGCACAACCCCGACGGCTACGTCTACAACGAACAGATCGAGCCGAACGGCGGCGGCATGTGGCGCAAGAACCGCCGTTACAACAATTCGTGGAGCTACGGAGTCGACCTCAACCGCAACTGGGGCTACAAGTGGGGCTATGACAGCAGCGGCAGCTCGGGCAATCCGGGCAGCGCCACCTACCGCGGGCCCTATTCGATGTCCGAGCCCGAGACCCAGGCCCTGGCCAATTTTATCTCGGGCAAGAGTTTCACGCAGCGGCTGAGCGTCCACTGCTACGGCAACATGTGGATCATCCCCTGGTGCTACGAACGGATCTACACGCAGGACGACGATCTTTTCCGGGCGGTCAGCCAGGAGACGGCGCCCATCGATTACAGGATCGGAACGTCGTGGGAGCTTCTCTACAAGGTCAACGGCGGGAGCGTCGACTGGGACTACGGCGACCAGGGAATCATGGGATACAGCCCCGAGATGGGGACCGGCGCCGATAATTTCTGGCCTTCGTCGGGCCGCATCGTGCCGATCGCGGAGCATGTGCTGCCCAGTCTCCAGTACTTCTTCGCCATCGCGGGCTGTTATGTAAGCTGGGCGGGGAGTGAGTTCAGCGAGATCGTGGGCAACGGCAACGGTTATCCCGAGCCGGACGAAACTCTCGAACTCGTCTTGACCGTGGCGAACAGCGGAATGGCTGACGGCGTGGGACCGGTCTCTCTTTCGCTCACCACCACGTCGCCCTTGATCACCATCACCTCGGGAACGGCGCAGGCCCCGGCCATCCCTTCGCGTGACACGACCACCAACGCGGGGCAGCCTTTCGTGCTCGATGTCTCGCCGGCAGCGGTTCATGGCGACACCTTTTATCTCGACCTCGAGGCAAACTTCGACGGCGGCACGGTGACCCACTCGACGCGGTTCATCGTCGGATTCCCGCGGCTCCTCGTCTTCGACGACATGGAAGACGCCAACGGCGGCTGGGTGGAAGGTCTGCCGTCCGACACCGCCACCAGCGGGATCTGGGAGCGCTGCAATCCGAACGGGACCTGGTCCGAGGGAGAGCCTATGGCTCCCGAGAACGACGCCACGGCAGGAGGCACTGATTGCTTCGTCACCGGCAACGCGCCCCCCGGCTCGGAAGCGGGAGACAATGACGTGGACGATGGCCACACCACGCTGGTCACGCCACTCATAGACATGACCGGCGGTGTACTCGCCCATTTGGGTTATTCGCGCTGGTGGGCCAACGCCACCGGCCGTACTGGTGTGGATGACATGTTCATCATCGAGGTTTCCAACAACAACGGTCAGACCTGGACCCAGATAGAACAGGTCTGGGGAGGGAAGCACAACGAGTGGTACGAGGTCGAGATCGTACTGGAAAACGTGATCGCACTGACAGACCAGATGAGGATCCGGTTCGTGGCCGAGGACATGGGCTGGGCTTATCCCTACAATTCGCTCGTCGAAGCGGGCATCGACGAATTCCGGGTGGAGCTCTATTCCTCCTATCCCGTACTCAGCCTTTTTGGAAAGCTGTCGCCCGGCGAGGACTTCCTCGTCGACATGGCCTGGGACGTGGGCGCCGCGTGGACCACTTACGCCTCCCTGAAGAAGGGCGCGGGGACGAGCTACCCCGGCGGTATCTGGTACCTGAAACCGACCCTCTATCTGCTCGGAACGGGCACGATCGGATCGAGCGGACTGGTCGCCACCACGGTGACGACTCCTAATAATCCTTCGCTCGTCGGTCTGACCTTCTACTTTCAGTCGTACGCCGTGCCGCTCGGTGGGGGCGACGCCATGATCAGCAACCTGACCAAGGGGGTTGTCGAACCCTAGTCGCCATTTCGACAGAAACCATGGTCGTAAGCCGCGTCGAAGAGAGCCGCGATGTTCTCCGGCCGCACACCGTCCTGGTTGGGGACCGTTCTGCCCGCCGAGATCGTCGCCGATCATGATCTGGCCGTTCCCTGACTGTCTTTTCTATATCCGGTGGGACCCGGAATTCCGATTAATAGAAAATCACGTACAGAATAATCGTGAGAATCACGATCGCCGTACCGATCACGTAGGCGAAGGGGTGGACCGTGGTGTCGATCTTCGACTGCGGGTAGACGACCGGCTTCGTGAGAGGAGCGAAGCGCGTCACAACGAGCATGAAGGCGGCCAGCACGAGGAAGATGATCCCCATGTGGTGCAGGAAGGCCATCTTGCTGTATGTGAAAACCACGCTCGCCAGCCGGCCCGCGACCGCTTCGGTTCCGGTGTGAAAGAGCTGCTCCACACCGTCCGCGTTGGTTTTCCATTCGAAGCGGTCTTCCATGATCCACCCTGGCACGCGGCTGATCGCGTAGAGCACCGGGCCGAGGAGGAGCGCGCCCTTTGCGGCGAGGGCCGGCACGCGCTTGAAGATCAGGCCGATGAGGAAGGCGGCCACGATCCCCGGGGAGATGAATCCCCAGATCTCCTGAATGTAGCTGAACACTCCTTCGCCGAAATTGATGATCACCGGCGCCCAAAGGCAGGCGATGACGACGATCACGGCTGTGGCGATCCGGCCGACCTTGACCTGGCGCTTGGCGTCCGCGTCGGTGCGAATGAACTTTCCGTAGATATCCTTCGTGTAGATGGTGGCGGCCGAGTTGAGGCCTGAGTTGAAGGAGCTCATCACCGCGCCCGCCAGGGCGGCGAGCATGATGCCGCGAAGAAAGGGGGGCATGATCTGAGTGATCATGAAGGGATAGGCGATCTCGCCCGCCTTGTCCACGTTGCCTCCCACCTTGTCTATGATGGCGTCACCGAACATCTGGAAGGCCATGATGCCGGGAATGACGATGATGAACGGAATGGCCAGCTTGAAGAGGCAGGCGAGGAAGATTCCCTTCTGTCCCTCGGAAAGCGACTTGGCGCCCAGTGTGCGCTGGGTGATGAACTGGTTGAGTCCCCAGTAGAAGAGATTGGGAATCCACAAGCCGCCGATGAACACGGCCAACCAGGGCACGTCCGGGTCGTTCCAGGGGAGCACCACGTGGAGCTTGTCCGCGTTAGCCGTGGTGAACTTCGACCAGCCTTCGAGCACGTTGCCGCCAGTGACCCCGCCGCCGTCCATGAGCGAGCCGCCCCCGGTCAGCTTCAGGCCGAGGTAGAGCACGATCCCGCCGCCGAGCAGCAGGGCGGAGCCCTGGATCAGGTCGGACCAGACCACGGCCTTCAGGCCGCCGTAGATGGTGTACACCGCGGCGATGATGCCGATGGTCCAGATCCCCGCCACCGTGGACCAGTAGGACGCGTCAACCGCCGTCATGCCGTAGTGGTCCTGCATCATCTGGGGAAAGTCGAACACGCCGTTGAGCCCCTGCGCACCGCTGTAGAGCACGGTGGCGAGGAAAACGATGACATAGGCCACCATGAGATAGGTGGCCATGATGGTGCGTGTGACCGAGTCGAAGCGGTACTCGAGGAACTCGGGCATGGTGTAGATGCCCACCTTGAGGAACTTGGGCAAAAGAAACCAGGCGACGAGCACGAGCGTGATGGCGCTCATCCACTCGTAGCTCGCGATGGCCAGCCCCACGCGGCCAAAAGCTTGCCCCGCCATTCCGACGAAGTGCTCGGTCGAGATGTTCGACGCGATGAGCGAAAACCCGATCAGCCACCACGTCAGGCGCCGTCCGGCAAGAAAGTAGTCTTCCGAAGACTTTTCCTTCCGGCTGGCATAGAGCGAAACGCTCACGACAAGAACAATAAAAGCAACAAACGTAGCAATATCAAATCCTGTGAGTTCCATGTGGGCGGGTCACCAAAATTGTTTTTCTTCTGTAAGTCCTTATTTTGCCCATGAAAAAAATGGACTTAAAGCAGAAATTTCCCGCGATCTGCGATTGACGCACAAAGGGAAGAGAGAAATGACAATGATATATATAGAAATTGATTTAAACGGTTTCGGCCGGTATACTTTTTCTCTTGTCCTGAGCCTGAAGGTCAGACCATGAAGCGCATGTTTTCAGGAAGGTGTACCTGTTATTACCGGGACGATCGCAAGAGTCCCGGCCTGCCTGGCGTGCGCTATAACCTGACCCGATCAGCCGAACAATCAGAGCCGCGCAGACCGCGAGGGAGCCTGTTTCGTGAAGTCAGAGAGAACAAGAAAGACATCCGATCTACGCGTCGAGGATTACTTGCCCCTCGTGGCGCCCGACGCACTCACCCGCGATATGCCTCTCAGCGAGAAAGCCCGCGCCACGGTGCTGTCCGCAAGGGAAACGATCAGCCGGATCATCTCGAAAGACGAGAAGCGCCTTCTGGTCATTGCCGGTCCCTGCTCAATAGACAATGAAGAGGCAGCACTTGAATACGCGGCGCGTCTCGTCGAGCTCCGCCGCAAGGTGGGGGACTCTCTTTTTGTCGCCATGCGCGTCTACTTCGAGAAGCCGCGCACCACCACGGGCTGGAAGGGTTTGATCAACGACCCCGATCTCGACGGGACCTGCAAGATCGAGGACGGGCTGAGAAGAGCCCGATCGATTCTGCTGAAAATCAACGAGATGGGCGTGCCGGCGGCGACCGAGATGCTCGAACCGATTACTCCCCAGTACGTGGCCGATCTGGTCAGCTGGGCGTCGATCGGCGCGCGCACAACCGAGTCCCAGACCCACCGCCAGATGGCGAGCGGTCTTTCCATGCCCGTGGGATTCAAGAACGGCACCGACGGAAACCTCTGCACCCCCGTCAATGCCATGATGGCGGCCCGCGCACCCCAGAGTTTTCTCGGCATCGACCGCTCGGGCCGCACCTGCGTGGTCAAGACGCGGGGCAACAAGCTCGGCCATCTTGTTCTGCGCGGCGGGGAGCGGCCCAACTACGACCCGATCAGCATCGAGGAAGCCCGGTTGAAACTGATCGAGAAGGGTCTTCCCCAAGCGATCGTAATCGACTGCTCCCACGCCAACTCGATGAAGATGTACCAGGGCCAGCCCAACGTGTGGCACAACGTGCTCGATCAGCGTCTCGCCGGAAACGACGCCATCGTTGGAATGATGCTCGAAAGCAACCTCTTCGAAGGAAATCAGAAATTTAACGGCGACCGGTGCAAATTGAAGTACGGCGTTTCGATCACCGACGCGTGCGTCTCTTGGTCGACGACCGAAGCACTTCTTCTAAAAGCAGCTGGGCGGGTCACCAAAATTGCAAAACGGTCCTAAGTCTCTATTTTACCGTCACGGTAAAATAGAGACTTAGGACCGTTTTGCAATTTTGGTGACCCGCCCAGATCTTTACCGCGCAGAGTCGCCCTTGTGCCACGTGGTGCCGGGCTTCTCGATCGAGTAGTAGACCTTGATCTCTTCCGTCTCGTCGAAGATGCGGGGCACCACCTGGAGCTCCATGTCCATCTTGATCTCGTCTTCGGCGATGGTGTCACCCATCCAGGCGAGAAGCCGTCCGCCCTCGGCGAGATCGACCACGCCGAGCGTGTAGGGAACGACGTCGTCGAAACCGGTGGGGGCCGCGTCGATGCGCGTGTAAGTCTGCAGCGTGCCGCGGCCGCTGTACTCGATGTACTCGAAATCGCCACTCATGCACGCGCCGCAGTCGGCGCGCGGCGGAAAGGAGACGTTACCGCACTTGGTGCACTTGGAGCCCATGATGCGGCCGTCCTTGAGGTGCTGGGCAAACTCGGTGACCTTGGTGAAGGGCGTGAAGTTGACTTTTCCGAACCACTGAAACATGGTTAGTCCCTCCTGTATACATGGACGAAGCAGTACTGGCCGATCCCGCCCACGTTGTGGGTGAGTCCCACGTCCGCGTCGGGAACCTGGCGTTCGCCGCAGTCGCCCCTGAGTTGCTTGATGATTTCCACCGCCTGCGAAACACCGGTCGAGCCGATGGGGTGGCCCTTGGCTTTCAAGCCGCCGTCCACGTTGACCGCCACGCCGCCGCCGCCGATGTAGGGGGCCTTGTCGCCGATGTAGGCGCCGCCCTCGCCCTTCTTGCAGAAACCGAGGTCCTCGTAAGCCATGAGCTCGGCGATCGTGAAACAGTCGTGCACCTCGGCGACCTTGATATCCTTGGCAGTGACGCCCGCCATCTCGTAGGCATCGACCGCCGCGTCAGCGGCGCTCGGCAGTCCGACGAGATTGGGCCGCCGGAGCACCGACATGCTCGCCGTGGCGCAGCCCAGCCCCTCGAGCCAGACCGGCTTGTCGGTCATCTCCTTGATGCGGTCCTCGGAAGCGAGGATCACGCACGCGGCGCCGTCGGCGTTGGCGCAGCAGTCATAAACCTTGAGCGGCGTCGACACGTCGTCCGAGGCGAGCGCCTTCTCAAGGGTGATCTCCTTCTGGAAGAGGGCGTTCTTGTTGCGCGCGCCGTAGTAGTGGTTCTTGATCGCGCAGCCGAGCATCTGCTCGTGGGTCGTGCCGAACTCGTGCATGTGGCGCTGGGCGAACATGGCGTAGTAGGCGGGAAAGGTCGTGCCGAATCCCGACTCCCACTGCACCTCGCCCACGCGGCCCATGAGAGCGAGGATCTCGGGCGTCGTGAGCTCGGTCATCTTCTGCGCACCGATCACGGCCACCACCTTGTGCACGCCGGCCTTGATCGACATCCACGCCGTGCGCATCGCGGCGCTTCCCGACGAACAGGCCACCTCGGTGAGCCATGTCGGTTTCGGGTTGAGGCCGAGATACTCCTGCACCACGCCGGGCAGGGAGCGCTGCTTGTGATATTCGGGAACGGAGCCGATCACCGAGGCGTCGATCACGTCGCGTTCGATCTTGGCGTCGGCGAGCGCGTCGCGGAAAGCTTCGAAGGCCAGCTCCTGCACGGTGGCGTCGCTCCGCCGCCCGAAGAGGCCGTGGCCGATTCCCATTACTCCAACTCGTGTCATCTTTGATTCTCCCGATCTGGGTTGAAGTCCTATTTAGATATACTGCCCACCGTCGACCTTGATGATCTCGCCCGTCACATGGCGCGAGCGGTCCGAGCAGAGAAAGGCGATCACGTCGGCGCAGTCCTCGGGCGCCGCGATGCGGCCGAGCACGGTCTCGTCGACCGCCTTGTTGAGGAACTCGGCCGGGATGCTCTCGGCCATCTCGGTCATCACCATTCCGGGAGCGACCACGTTCACCGTCACGTTGAACTTGCCCAGCTCCTTGGCGAGCGTCTTGGACATGGCGATCTCGCCCCCCTTGGACGCGGCGTAGTTGGACTGGCCGAACTTGCCCCTCATTCCGTTGATCGAGGAGACGTTGACGATCTTGCCGTACTTGCGCTCCATGAAGACACTCGCCACGGCGCGGTTGTAGTTGAAGTACCCCTTGAGGTTGATGTTGATCACCGCGTCCCACTGCTTCTCGGTCATCTTCCAGATCACGCCGTCCCAGGTTATCCCTGCGTTGCAGACGAGGATCTCGAGGCTGCCGAATTTCTCGACGACGGTGGCCACCATCTTCTCGGCGTCGTCGAAGCTCGACACGTCGGCCTTGACAGCCAGGCCCTTTCGGCCCATGGCGTTGATCTTCTCGGCCACCGCCTTGGCTTCGGCGTCGCTCTTTCTGTAATTGATGGCCACGTTGCACCCCTCCTTGGCGAGGGTGAGCGCCACCGACGTGCCGATCCCGCGGCTGCCGCCGGTGACGATGGCACTTTTTCCTTCCAGGCCCAGGTCCATTGAGTTTTCTCCTTTTGTGTCGGTCGGTGCGTCTGAAAAAGAGTGTGAAAAAAGGAATCCGGTTTTTCGCAGGCCGCAATCTCCCGCGGGGCGAAGCATCTGGTTTACATGGGGAGTGGGGGCAAGTCAATGTTGAAGTTGGGAGGGCTCGCTGCGTTGCGCTCCTCCTTGTGACGAACACCAACGTCTTGTATCAACCCTTTTTCCACTGTAAGAAAATCGCACCCGCGCGAGCTGTCATGGTTGTCAGACTCGGCGATCCCGTGAAAAATGATTTCTGATCACCCAAACGCGGTCGTCGCGTGTCCTTTCTTGCGAAAGACTATTCGGAATTCCTGGATGAGCCGGCAGCCAAGAAGTCAACCTGAGCCCGACGAGGATCTCTACAGAGATTTTCTGGCGGGCGATCAGGGAGCTTTGGAAACGATCTATCACCGATACAAAGCCCGTCTGCTGGCTTACGTCATCGCCGTGGTCGGTCGCCGGCTCGATGCCGAGGATGTGCTGCACGATCTCTTTCTCTCCCTTGTGTCGAAGCCAGGCTCATTTCGATTCCGGGGATCGTTGCGCGGCTTTCTCTTCAGGTCGGCGCGCAATAGGGCGCTCAATGCGCTGCGCCGCTCGCGGCTGGAGGACGACTCCCGCAACCGCGCGGCCGATCTCTTTCTGATCCCGCGAGAAACCGAATCGGAGACCGGGATCGACTCCGAGACCAGCCAGAGGATCGCGGCCGCGGTCGCCGCCTTGAGCGCCGATCTCAGGGAGGTCGTGGTTCTGCACGCGGTGGAGGGGATGACCTTTCGTGAGGTGGCTTACGTGGCGGGCCTCAATCGGCACACGGTGCGCTCCCGATACCAGAAAGCCCTGCGGGAGCTCTCGCTGTTCATGAAGAAGGTTGGCCAATGAAAAGAGACGCACTCGAGTCCCTGTTGAGAGAGTTCGAGCCTATCGCTCCTTCGCCCGCGACGGATGCCGAAATCGTCGGAGCTTTACGTTCCGCGAGGCGACGAGCGCCTTCGGCAGGGGAGCACGTAAAAATCAGGTTCCCTTTCTGGTTGCGAGCGGCTGTTGCCACGGGAGTCCTCGCGGCTGCTGTGACCCTTTTCCTTCTTATCACCGGCGGCGAGCGGCCTCGACCAGAATCGGATGACTCGACAGCGGATCAGGTCCTTGCCGATCCGAATCCGGCGACCGGCTTTCTTCACAATCCCGGTCCAGGCCGCCAGTCGTTTCATCTCTCCGACGGAGTTGTGTTGATCCTGTCGGCGAACACCAAGGGACGTCTCGAAACATCGCGCGCCCCGGGCCGTTATCTCTTCGAACTCCTCTCGGGCGCGGTCGAAGCCGAAGTGGATGGCGCCGATCTGATCATTGCCGTCGGCAGCGTGCGAGCCTCGTGCCGCGAGGGGGAATTCAAGATCACTCGGAAATCAGGGACTTTGTCGATCATGGAGGAGGGACGGATGACTTACAAGAAATGGATCATGGCCGGTGGACTCGCCACAGCCGCAGTGGTGGTGGCCGTGACGAGCGGCATCGTCGACCTCCAGACCGGATCCGACGAAGTCTCTCTCGGGGCGAAGGAGACTGCAGTGGTCTCCGGTGGGGGCGAGATTGCGATTAATACTGAAAAAACTCATTCCGACCGCCCAGGACTGTCGGACGATCAAGACATCCGCGAGGCGATCCCAGTGAGCGGTCTGCGCATCGCGGGGCGTGTGACCGACAAGGTCACGGGTGAGCCGGTTCGGTCTTTTGCGATCTATTTGAGAGGCTGGCTCGACGGAGAGTCGAAGCGGACGGACGTGTGCAGTGACACGCTTCACACCGATGATGGCGCTTTTTCGATTCCCCTTCCTGCCGGGGGCAAGTTTTCGCTCACCGTGGCCTCGTCGCGCCATCGGACCGAACACGTGAAATGTCTCGAAGTCACCCAGGGAAAGAGTCTGACCGATCTGGCGGTGAGACTCGATCCGGGATTGAGCCTGTCCGGCCGCGTCGTGGTCGATGCCACAGGCCTTCCGATCAGGGGCGCATTCGTGGGCGCCGCCCAGTACGGTCACTCCAGGATCAACATGGAATGTCTCCTGTCGGGACGAGACGAGAGCCTCATCCACGCACGGACCGATGAACGCGGGCGGTTTTCGCTCAGCGGCCTGAGACGGTTCTGGGAGGGAGTCTCCAAGAATCCGGTCGCCGAATCGAAGAAGTGCTGGACGATTGTCGTTGTCCACGACGAATATACCGAGGGAACGGCCACGGCCAGGGAGGGAGAGACGGCCATCGAGATCCGGCTGAAACCGGGCTACCAGATCCACGGCCGAGTTTACGATCGGCAAGGGAATCCTGAACCCGGTGTCGTCATCTCCCTGGGCGGCGGCCGCATGCCGTTGAAGGGACTGCTCGCCATTTACGATCCGGGCAAAACAAAAGCACCGTCCGCGACATGGGAAGAAGCTAGATGGAACGCAACGACCAGTCCGTACGGCACGGTGGGGACCCGGCCCGTGCTCACCGCTGCCGACGGCTCTTTTAGCATCGGCCCGGTCGCGCCCGGGTTCGTCGAGGTTACCGCCACAGCGCCTCTGTTCAAAGCGACGCTCGGCGCCGAGGCGGCCAAGGGATTCACAGAGGCTTCAGAGACGGCGAACGCCGGGATCGGAACAGCAGAATCACCTGAGTTCGCTTGGGAGTCCAAGCTCGTCCAGATCGTCGCGAGCGACGTGGAAGTCAATTTCGGCATTGCCAGGGAGCTCGTCACGTGGCAGGGCGTTTTTCGCGACCTCGGTGGCGCCTCGATCGGCGGGGCAGAACTCAGATGCGAGCTGATCGAGGCCCTCGGTGACTCGGGACATCGTCTCCGGTCCGCCACCGCCGAAACCGATCGCGATGGCCGCTTTACTTTCGAAAAGCTCGTTCCGGGGACCTACGAGTTGCGGTTCAGCCATTCGGGCACATTTGGCTCCATCGAGTGCGGCGAGACGACCTTCGAGGCTCCTGGCCGATTCGAGAGGGACATCAGTCTATCGGGTGCCATGGTGTGCGGCGTCGTCGTCGACGAATCGACGGGACTTCCGATCAAGCGAAAAGGCATACAGGTCACGCCTGTGAACAGGGATACTTACAGCCAGATTTCTTCGAGTGTGACCGATGAAGAGGGACGGTTCACCGTCCTCGAACTGCCCCCCGGGGTCTACAACTTCCAAGCGCAAGATCTCGAATTCGCCAGGGGATACAAAAAGAACGTCAAAGTCGAGCGCGGAGCGGTGATCGATAACCTCAAGATCGCGATTCCTCCCAGTGGCAATGTGGTTTTTCGCTGCTACGGTTTTGACAGAACTCAGGACATTTTTCTCTTGTACTGGGATCCGGCCACTCCACTTTTAACGTGGGGGAGTGGCGCGGATTACAAGTCCGAAACAGGGCTCTTCGAGAGGACATGGCCGCTCCGGGCGGGCGATTGGCGCGTGGGGATCATCATGGACAATGGGGATCGGATCGTGCGCGAGTTCACCGTCTACGTCGGCACAACGACCGAGGTGGTGGTCAACCGCAGCGACTTCGATCCATTCATCGGCGACATAACCTTGGAAGGATCTCTGAAAAACGCCGACGGAACTCCCGTCGAAAAGGTCAATCTTCGTTTCCGCGCGCAAGGTATTCCCGGCGTGACGGATTCTCCAACGTGCACAACAGGAGACGAGGGCGCGTTCAGTCTCAGCGGACTCAAACCGGGACTGTGGGAGATAGAGATCGATCTCTCAGGCCCAGCCGAGATCGCACTCAAATCGATCGTGATTCCCACCGATGCTTCCACTCCCTTTCCGTGCCACCTCGTGGTACCGCGCGCGCGCGTCCGCGCCCAGCTCTGCAATGCGGCCACCGGCGATCGTCTTCACGAGCGCACCAACGGCTGGGTGTGCCTCCTCGATCCCGAACGCGACGAGGGCATGATTCAGCCAATCGAATTCGATTACAATCCACTGTACCTGAAATGGCTACCCGAGGGGCGATACCGGTTGCGCATTGCGGCGCGCGGCTATCGGGAATTCGATTCACGGGCCGTCTCCCTCGTGGACGGCGAACTCCTCGATCTCGGCCGTATCGATCTCGAACCATTGGGTATTGCGCTTTTCGAATGCGTTGATACTTCGGGCAATCGTGTCTCGTGCACTCCCGAGTTTCCGGGTCTGCCAGGCAGATACCATTTTCCAATCCAGGACAGGAACATCATGCCCAAGGGCAAAATCCTGTACAGGAACCTGCCCTTCGGCAAGGTGGCGGTGCGTTTCAAAGGGCCGGGTTTCCGGACCCGGACCGTGACGATCGAAATCAAGCGCGGCGAGTGCGAAGAACACAGGATCGTGCTGGAGCGGGAATGACTGATCCCTCTTTCAAAATCAGGGAATCGATAAGTGAACCGAAAGGTCCAAGAAGCGTATAATTCCATCAGACAGGGACCAACGAAGGAGCAGACTGTTTCTCGAACATGGGGGATGCCATGAAGAAGCACATTCGCCTCATAATCATGATCGCCGTGGTTCTGAATGTGGTGATGTAACCGCTGACCGGTTCCGGCGAGGAGCAGGACCTCACTGGCGGCGAGCTCTACCAGCGATTCACCGACGCTCTCGCCGCGATGCAGACTCTCACCCTCGACAGCAAGTACCTCTGGACCGCCGGCGGCGAGACGATCGGCGACTGCACGATCCGGTACTTTCTCAAAAAGCCCGACCTCTACCGTGTGGAGATCATCGACGGTCAGGGCGAGCTGGCCGGACTGCTCGTGTGCGACAGCGAGTATTGCTGGAAGACCTGGCCCAAGGGCACGACCTTCTTCTCGCAGTACTCGGACACCATCAAGAATGAGACCGATATCTACACCAGGGACCACGCCTACAAAGGGATGTCGGTGAACCACCAGCTCAATCTGCTGCCCGAGGTGTGCATGCCGGTCTTCAACGCCAACGCCTTCTTCGGCGGGGAGGAGTCGGTCATGGCCTACCTCGATGAGATCGAGCTCCTCGGCGAAGAGGAGATCGAGGGCGAGGCGTGCCACAAGCTCAAGGTGAGCATGATGGACGGGCAGCGGGTGCGCACCATCTGGCTCTCGAAGAAGGATCACCTGCCGCGCAAGCTCTTCGGCGAGCTCGTTGTGGCCAATCCCCAGACAACGGCCGAGGTTTGGTCGCGTATCGCGATCGATCCCGAACTCGGCAAGGAGCTCTTCGCGTGGACGCCGCCCGAGGGTTTCGAGGAGCGCCACATGCCCACGGTGGAGGATATGATTCTTCAGGTGGGGGACACGGCCGCCGACTTCACGCTCGACGACGCTGAAGGAAAACCGCTCGCCCTCGCCGACTTCGACGGAAAGATCATCTGGCTCATGTTCTGGAGGATCGGATGACCTGCTTGCCGTGAGGAAGGTCCTCACATCGCCGAGATCGCCGAGAAGTATGCTGATCAGGACGTGGTTGTTCTGGGATTCAACTCGTCCGATGACGCGGGCATGGCGCGCGAGTTCATGAAGGAGTGCGGATTCACTTTCCGCACCGTTCTCGATTCGAGCGACGAGGCGACTCAGGTTGCCTTCAGCGGATACAAGGCGTGCTGCGTGCCGCTGCACTACGTGATCGACAAGGAGCGCAAGATCGTGCTCGCCCAGCCCGGTTTCGAGGAGGGGTACAAGACCATTCTGGGGACTCTTGCCCGGCTCGGTGTGGACACGGGAGTCGATCCGCTGCCGGCAATACCGGTCAAGCGCAAGCAGGGTCCGGCGAAGCGCGGGTGGGAAGATCCCTCGGAGGAAGATTCCGAGACGCCGCAACTTGAGCAGTGTTCCCTCTCCGGCAAAGTCCTCGACGAAAACCACCAACCGGTGAAGGGCAGGACCCTCGAGGTCTTCTCCACCGAGCACGCTTTCAACAAGAGGGTCAAAACGAGCGACGAGGGAACCTATGTGCTCGAGAGCTTGAAGCCGGGAGGCTACATGGTGCAGTTCACCAAAAGACCAGGCCGAACCGGGCGGCGCGAGACAGATTCCCCATTCAGCCGTTCAGGGTCGAGGCACTCGGCCAGTTGGAACAAGTTTCAGCAGATCGAGCCCGGCCAGGCAGCCACGATCGACTTTGTTCCCGTGAAGGACGCGGCCGTCTTGTCGGGCGAAGTGCACGACCTCGAGGGAAAGCCACTTTCCAATTGCAACCTCTCGATCAGCAATATCCACCATTGTTACAAGGAGGGCACGAAAGCGTTCTCAGTAAATACCTCGACCGATGGCCATGGGTGTTTTGTTGTCGACAACCTCGCGCCCGGTACGTACGACACGACGATTTTCAAGAGTGGTGAATACTGCCAGTCGCCAACGGGTGAGGTCTCCCTCGAGAAGGGCGAGGAAAAAGAAATCATTCTCTCTCTCTATCCGGGCAGAGTCAGCGGATGGATCGAGGTCGAGGGAGATTTTCTGTCGGATTCGGACTATCCCTGGATCATCGCATCGCCCGCGGGAGACCCTTTCGGCCCCCAGTGGCATGTCAAGGCTTTCAGCTTCAGCGCCTTCGAGATCCAGAACATGCCTCCGGGCAACTTCGAGGTCTGGGCCCAACTGAGAGGTTTCTTCTGCGAGCCCCAGCCGTTCAGGGTTGAAAAGGACGGTAAGGCCGACATCGTGGAGATCACTCTGAAACCCGCCGGTTCCATCCTCTTCGAGGTGACCGACGAGAATGGCAGTCCGATCGAGAGCGCGACCATCACAAAGGTCGTTCCCGGCAAGGGAATGATCAGTACGGATATGGAGAATGTTTCGTCCGGAGTGTTTCGTGTCCACTCCGTCGCAACCGGCGAGACACGCTTTCGCATCGAGTCATCGGGACGCGGCGAGACGGAAGTGACCGTGTCGGTCGAGTTGGGAAAAGAGACTGCCGTCTCTGTGAAGATCTGAAAAGACGGTCGGTGCGAGCCAGGCCACAGGATACTGTTCACTCACGTCAGGCCCTACCGTTTACCACACCCTGAGCACCTTGAGATTGGTCAGTCTCGTCGGCGTCGACCCCCATGGTCCCACCAGCGCTTGAAGCGGGTGTTCTTCTCCCGGAGTCCATGTCGAGGGCACGGTCATGGGCCGCACGAGTACTCCACAGCCGGGAATCGTTCCGGTTGAGCTCCTCCAGAGCGGTGGCCACGTCAGCCAGAGATCGCCGTGCCGCGTGGATTGGGGTGGGTCCTGAATGCCCGACCCGAGCGCCAGGGTCACGGGGGCGCCCGGATATCCCACTACTTTCATATCGATAGACGATCCCGGGATCGCACGGCCTGTATGGTAGAGGTGATAGTAAAACTCGTCCGCGCCCATGTCGATATTTCCGAACGCGATGCGCGGATCGCCTTCGTTGTCAACCGACGTGATTCCGGGCAGAGTGGCATCGCCGGCGTCGCGGCACGGGGAGGTCCACGTGAGATGGAAGTCATCGTTTGCCGGATCGACAAAAAGCGGCGCGGCATCGATGATCCCAGTTCCCCCGCTGAACGTGCACCCCCAGCCGAATGTGACGGACGAGTAGTTTCCATCGATATCGCTGAAATCAATCGTCAAGTCGCAGTAGTTCTGGACGCGGATTTCTTTTCCATTGTTGGCGTGGTTTTGCCAGAAAATGCAATTGGCGATGACCACATTGTTTCCGGCTGAACTCCAGTTTATTTTGCCGTCCGCGCAAAGTCCTCCTCCCACGGGAGCTCTGTTTCCAAAGACCGTGTTATTGTATAGCTTGGTAGTTGTATCCCAGTCGGTATTGATTTGAATTCCGCCTCCGCTCTCAGTTGCTTCATTGCGGCAAATCACGTTGTTTTTGATGTCGGTGGTGCAATTAGAACCCAGGTAGATACCACCTCCCTTATAGCCCACGTTACCTGAAATAATATTGTAATTGATAGGAGGGTGACCAGTGCTCTCGCAGTAAATACCACCACGCCCGTTTTTGGAAATGATGTTGGCGGTAATCTCTGGTGAAGAGGATTCCTGAGAGTACGCATCGCAGAGAATTCCTCTTCCTTGATTTTCTGTAATGATATTGAAGGAAATGACCGGATGGGAGTTACAGCAGCTAATCCCGGAAGAACTCTGTTCGCCCGTATTTTGTGCAATGACGTTGTTGGAAATTATAGTGTTGGAATCGGAACGAAATAATTCGATGCCATTTGCCTCAAATCCGTCGTTTCTTGCTATCGTATTATTGGTAATAATGGTCTCGCTGGTGCCATTTCCGTAGACCGAGATTCCTCCTCCAATATGAAGATTATAATTGTTAACGATGACGTTTCCATCGATGACTGGACCAGAATCGAGACATTGAATTCCAGCCCCACCCCTTTGGGCAGTGTTTTGGTACACGATATTTTTTATAATTGTGGGCGAAGAATCTTTGATGTGTATGCCTCCACCAACAAGATGATACGACCAGGTATGTCCATTGGTTATTCTAAAGCCTTCGAGTACGGCTGTCCGGGGTTCACCTCTCTTTAGAGTTACCACCGATCTGGCCTGGTTTCCATCGATGATCGTGACCTCCGGCCCTTGCTCGCTCTTCAGCCAGACCGCCTTACCTAAAAAGTCGATGTTCTCCAAATAGGTACCTGGCCGGACGATGATCGCATCATCGTTCACTGCGGCATTGATCGCCGCCTGGATGGTGGGGTAGTCATCGGGAACGTAGATCGTGGCTGAGAAGGCTACTGAAGTAATGATAAGAGATGCGATCAACGTGTGGGTAATTTTCACGGCACTCTCCCTCCTGAGAATGGACGGAATACGAATTCCTTGGTCCGCCATTATATCTCATATCTGCGGATATTTATGATATTTTTTGTGGGCGACACCACGTGGGGCCGGGACAAAAGAGTCGTGCGTTTAATTTCTCCGCGGTTTCTCCACGATCAGCCCCACGTGGGTCACGTCACGATCGCGTTACCGGCTCACATTCTTTGCGTAGTAGTATCCGGAAGAAGTCCCAGCGGAAGCCGGAGCCATGAAAACCACTTTAGTTACCTTCCTGCTCCTCACCCTGACGCTCGCCGCAATCGGCGCGCTGCCGAACGACTCGATCCTGTCAGCAGTACGCGAAGGCGACCTCGCTCGAGTCCAGTTCTACCTCGTGAAAGGCGGCGATGTGGAAGCATCCGAGAGACGGGGATTGAATACCCTGCATATCCTGACAATCGCCGTCAGAAGCGGCCATTATGACGTGGCGGAACTCCTCGTGGCCCATGGCGCCGATATGGACCGAAGCTTCCATGCCGGGAGCCCCTTGTTCTGCGCCATCCAGCGCGGTGACAGGGAAATGGTCGAGTACCTCGTTGCCGCGGACGCTGACATCGAGAGAGGGATTCTTAAGGGTGCAATTTTTGGTCTACGCAATTGGATGAATATAGAAATAGATAGAT
>CAYXGI010000051.1:0-37468 GCA_964464495.1 uncultured Phycisphaerales bacterium | reverse complement strand
GATCAGCAGAGTCTTACCAACAAAAAGCCCTCTTCCTACGGGAAGGGGGCTTTTTGTTGCGGGCGGGTCACCAAAATTGCATTTCGGCTCTAAGTCATTATTTTTGTCAAGCAAGACAATGACTCAGGATTGTAGTTTTTCTTTTGATGCACCCCCCAGCCTCTTCATCCGGTCGGCAACCGCGGCCCAGTAAGCACGCCTGCTCTCACGCAGCATCTCGTTGCCATAGGTAGACGGAAAGCCGTAGTAGCTGCTCGCCATATTGGCCTTGTCATGGTCGAGTTCGAGGCAGAACAACGTACCGGCGCGATGGGGAAAAAGACTGGCGAAGCGGGACAAGGGCGACAGACTCAAGGCTGGGCAGACAAAATGTACGCACTCGATCCCGAGACGATCAAGAAAAGCGCACAGCGTCTGAGCATCACGAAACTCATCTCTCCTCGAACTCGATCCGCACAGAGCCCAAACCCGATATCGACCGGTCAGGTGAGGAGCCAGCTCTTCAAAATAATCGGTCCGGCCCTCCTGGCCGGGAATGAAAAGCAGTGTGTCACCCTTGCCGCCCCAGTCGACATAGTCGACAGAAAGACCGTCGTGAACGGCCACACTGCGCGCACGAGCCATTTGGGCAGTCGACTGTTCGCGCTGACAGCTTGTAAGAGCCACAAGGAGAACGAGTTCAGACACCACGAGGAGGATAAAACCGACACGGAACATCCCAGTACGCCTCCACGAGGAGAAGGGTCCATGTAAGTCCTAATCCGATTTCGGCTCCAAAAATCCTGAACTTTTCTGGGTGATTCCGACCCATTTTTCCCGCCGCCGCCACGCTCAGCGGCCAGGACGCAGCTGAAACTCGAGCCAGGCGCGGATATAGCGCCACTCCCTTTCGATCGTCCCGACTGACACGCCGAGAGCTTCGGCGGTCTCGACCGCGGTGAGCCTGGCGAAATAGCGCAGATTGACGATCTGCCCCTTGCGGGGATCATCCTCATCGAGCCGCTTCACCGCCTCGTCGACGGCCAGAATCTCCTCCGATGGCGGTGCGAAGGCAGGATCGACCTTGTCGTAATCGACGCGGCGACGGTCGCCGCCCCTTTTGAGGGCCATCTTGCGACGCGCTTGTTCCACCAGGATATCGCGCATGGCGCGCGCAGCGGCGGCAAAGAAGTGACCGCGGCCGTCCCAGCCTGGATCGTCGTCTCCCACGACACGGAGGTAAGCCTCGTGCACGAGCGCAGTGGGCTGAAGCGTCTGCCCCGGCGGAAGCCTGTTGAGCCGCGCACGGGCCAAGGTGCGCAGCTCCTTATAGATGAGGGGAAGCAGATCTTTGGCAGCACCCGGATCGCCATCAACCGCGGCTCGTAGCGCGCGCGTTACAGGTTTGGGTTCATCACCAGGCATGGCACGTTGTCCTTCGGAGTGCTGCGCGTCCCTGTCGCCAGAGGAACATTAAAATCTTAACTGGAATTCCCTTTTCAGACAACAGCCATCAACGAGACCTTTTAACCGCTCTTTTCGGGGGGAGCCTATCAGGAATGATCCCCAGTGAGGCAAGCATCTCCCTGTCGACCTGTCTCCGCCTCAATCGGGAGACGTGAGTCAAGCCTCTGTCGTCGGCACTGATCGAAACAAGCGCTCCCGGATCGAGTTCGCTCCCGCTGAGCGCCAGGGTCTTGGAATCCCGCTTCTGGATCAGGTTGATCCAACCTTTGGAAGAGAGCGTGTTGGTCAGGACCACGCCGGCATTCTTGGGAATCGTCTCCATGGCCCGCTCGAAGCGATCGTAAAGACCGCCGATCCGAAGGTATTCGTCAAAGCGCCGCTTGCTGAACCCTCTCCCTGCCCCATGCCCGACATGGGACGCCTTCTTGGCGCCTCCAGCTTCGAGCCAGATCGCGATGATGTTGGTCAACGCTGCACCGACACTCACTGTGAAAGCGGTGTCTGCGGGGTGTTGCTCGATCTCCTCTGGAATCGCGTTCCGATCGCGCGTCATTTGCTGGACGGCGCGTATGATCTGCAGTTCACCCGAGCATCCCACCGGATGGCCGCACTTGACCAGCCCGCCGCAGGGATTGAATCGTCCGGAAATCAATCCATCGAGACTCTCATCGTGACTGAATCCGGCCTCCTTCAAGATGAGCCTCGTAATACTCGGAAAGGCGTCATGGGGAAAGGCGATGTCCGCCCTGTAAAACGCGTCAAGCGAAAGATTGGAGCGCCGCGCCAGTTCGCTCAGAGCACGCCGCACCGAAGCCGACGAGGTGACCGGGCCGAATCGTTTGGTCAGAGCCGGATGGACCAGGCCCTGGCCGATACCGCTGATCTTCACCACCCTGCCATTGACTGGATTCTTGGGCGGCTTGGAAGAGAGCAGGATGGCGCACGCCGCCGTGCTGGGGGGCACCACGTCGTCCCGTCTGTAATGGGGACTGACGAATCTGCTCTTTTCATAATCAGCGCGGGTTTTTCTGTTCTTGAAGAAGTGAGCCAGGGGGTAGAGAGACGCCCGCCGGTACATGGCCATGGTCAGGTCGGAAATCGTCTCGAGGAATTCGGCCCGCGGGATGCCCAGGTAGTGCAGAAGCGCCTTCTCGAACATATCGCCGATGAGGATCATGGTGAGGCCGTACTTGCGTTCAGCCGGATCGATCACTCCCTTGAGCATGTTCTGGACCGCCTCGCGCTCCTTGCGCTTCGACTCGGGTGTCGGTTCCTCGGCGGTCTTGACCCGGTTCATCTGCTCGCACGCAATGAGGAGCGTGTACTCGTGAATGCCGAGGGCGATATCCTTGAACGCGGTCAGCACGCCGATGCCGCCCGCTGACGATGTTCCCCTGATGCCGAGCGTCTCGCGGGGCATCATGTTCAGTTCCGACGCCAGAGACGCCGCGATCTCTCCGGTCACTCCAAAGAGAGCGGGATCCATGGAGGCGACGTAGAAGGAATCGACCTTCATCGGCGACAGGTCGGCGAGGACCTCCCTGCCCACGTCGAGGCAGAGGTCATAGAATCCCTTCGCGGGCCTGCTCGTGGCACGCGTGGCGCTGATGGAATGGATGTAAACGTCGGCAATCACGCTTGGGTTTATAACACCGCCTGTCGGCCTCTTCCCACCGCCAAGATGCTATCACTTCCGCAAGAAACACTGCAACGAATTCCGGGAGATGAAAAAGAATCCCACCAGTTATTCCATGCTCGCAGCCGCGAGCCTGGTGCGCCATTCCACCGCCTTTTCGGGCTTGCCCCACCTGTCATAGAGGCTGATCAGATAGTTCATGGCCTGGCCTGTCCTCACATCGCCCGAACCGAACCGCTTCTTCAGCGAACTGTAACCGGTGAGCAGTTGAATCTCCGCCGCCTCGAACTTGTTCTGTCTGATGAGCGCGTTGGCCAGGGCGTAGGTGAGCACCACGACCTCGGGGTGCCCACGCCCCTGGTTGCGGCGCAGCTCGTCGAGCGAGCTCCGGAAGAAGGATTCGGCCTCGGCGCATCTTTTCTGGGATACGAGAAGATTGGCGACGCAGTGCATCACGGCCCAACGATTCGCAAAGGCCTCATCGGCTCTCTCCAGAATCCGGAGGTAGAGTTCTTCGGCCTCTGCAGAAGATCCACGGGTAACGAGAATCCCCGCGAGATGCTTCATCGCATCGAAGGTCACCACGTGCTTCTCGCCGTGAACACGGACGCAGGCATCGAGAAGTTCCCTGCTGAGAGATTCGGCATCGGCCAGACTCTGCTGTTCGACGAGCACGTCGGCCAGGTCGCGCATGAGGATGAGTGTGTCGGGATGGTCTCGACCGGAGATCTCCCTGGAGATTGCCAGCGCCGCTTCGAGATGACGCCGCGCCCCGTCGAGAAATCCCAGACGCACCGACATCCAGCCGAGGGGGACGCGCAGAGAGGCTTCGATCTCGGGCCGGTCGGGGCTGGAGACCTCGTCGATCAAAACAGACGCTCTCTCCAGAATCTTTCCCGCATCCCGTGCGGCGCCCTCCCTCTCTGGAGCGAGAGCGAGTAGAATCGTGGCCAGAACAGTGTTGATCTTCTGCTGATCGTCAAGTTTCCGCCTGGTGTCAGCCTCTGCCTGGAGGGCGGCGGCCGCGTTCTTTTCGGCCGCGAGGCGTTTCTCGACCGCGCTGTTCGCGTCACCGACTGCGCTGTCGGCAGTTCCGGCCGCTCTTCGCGCTGCGGTGAGCGCCTCGTCTCTCTCGGCGCGCGCAACCTTGGCCTCCACCTCGGCCGCCTCCTTGTCGACGAGCGCGCCCTGTGCCGACTTTTCCGACTGATCGCGTTCGACAACGGCCTGCTCCATGGCTTCCTTCGCCCTGTCAACCTCGCCCTGGCTCTGCTTCTTTGACAGATACCACGATGATGCGGCAGCAACCGCAATGAACACGAGAAGAAGCAACGTGACGAAGAAAGTCTTGGTTCGGCTTCGGGAAAATCCCTTTCCGCTCAGCCCTTTGCGCTCCTCGAGACTGGCCAGAATGACGTCGCCCGACAGGTAGCGGCGCAGGTCGTGATCGAAGTGGGCCATCGATTCGTAACGATCGGAGGGCCTCTTTTGCATCGCCTTGAGAGCGATGATGGACAAGTCGCGGGGGACGTTGGGATTGAGGTCCCGCGGCGAGGGAGGATCCTTTCTCAAGATCTTTTCGAGAAGCTCGCTCGATGTTTCCCCCTCGAAGGGAGGCCGCATGGTGAGCATCTCGAAAAGAATCACACCGAGTGAGTAGATGTCTGTCCGGCTCTCGGGGCGCGCGGCCCTGTCAGCGGCCTGTTCCGGCGCCACGTAGTGAGGCCGGTGGGCGAATCCTCCCGACGGGGTGAGGTTCATCGATTCCTGAACACAGCGCAGGCCAAAGTCCTTGACCTTGGGAAAATCCTCGTCGGTGAGCAAGATGTTGCTGGGCTTGAGATCGCCGTGAACCACGCCGTTGGAGTGGGCGTGCTGAAGAGTGTCGGTCACCTCGGTGATGAGCCGCGCTGCCTGGCGGAAATACCCCGGGGGTTGAAATCCATCCTGCCTGAGGGCGCCGAGCTTGTGGGCGAGTGTCCTTTCCCCTTCGACCAGTTCCTGGGCGATGTAGCGCACTCCGTCCTGTTCGCCCACATCGTGAATCGCCACGATGCCCGGGTGCGCCTCTCTTCCTTCTCCCCTCGCTTCGCGGCCGAGCATGAGGGCGGCTTCGTCCGAAATCGTGAGATTCGAATCGAGAACCTTGAGCGCAACTCGCCGGCCCGTCGAGACTTGCTCGGCCTCGTAGATTTCTCCAGTGTCTCCCGACGCGATGAGACGCGAAATCCTGAAATCGCCAATGACCGCAGTGCCGCTATCGACAGCATCCTTGTCCATAACGAGATCTCCCCAAGGAGCAGTCAAAATCTGTGTTCCCAACGCGCCATCATTTTAGCATTTCATCAAACGCGATTTCATTAAGTAAAGCCTGCTATATCGGCGAGGGCGCAAGAAAATCGGGGGTTCCCGGGCTTGTCGGTCTTTTTCCTACCGACCAGCCTGGACCGCAAGCGGCTGGTTGTTGCCGCCCTCGACAGGTCGGTGCCTCCTTCTGTTTTTGGCGTTTGACTATCAGAAGGCTGTCTTGAGTTTGGCGAGAACTTCCGATTCCGAATCGGAAATCGCTGAAGTGAGTCCAAGAAACCCGCCAGACGCCTCGGCCACGTTGCGGGCCCGTTGGAGGAGGTCGGTCTTGAGCGACTGGCGCTCAGCATCTTCGAGCGCCTCGCAGATCGCGCGGGTGAAGCCGACCCACGCCTCCAGCAGATCATCGCCAGGGGGGTGTGTGAGCCATTGCTGGATGATCGTGTAACTCGGGCTCTCCTCGCTGATTCCCGCTTCATGAGCACCGTGGAGAATGGCCTTTTTCTCATTGTCGTCGAGCTTTCCGTCAGCCCAGGCGACCATGACGAGGGGGACCGCTGTCATTGCGGTCACCATCTCGGCGCGAATATTCAACTCGACGAGTTTCTGTAGAATGGCGTCGTCCGTGATTCCAGATGCTTGGGAGAGAGCTTCCTTTGTCTCATCCATCTCTTTCATTCCACGCAACTGCTCGATCAGCTTCATGTCTTCCTTGAGAAAGAATGCGTCCTCAAGCTGCTGTCCCCTCTTATCGAGCATGAAATCATTTTCCTGGGCCATTTTACCTCTCCTCGTCTGATTTTCGTTTGTTTCGGTCCGAGCTGAACCTGATGCATCGAGAGACGCCTGCGCCACATCGCGGCGCCCGCGTCCCTGCCGATCTTTCATTTTCTTATTATCTTCAAAAGACGCAACAACGGGCAAGGCAAAATAATCACTCCGATTCCACTTCTGTTGCTCCAGGCCCTGTCTTGCCTGGACGGCTCCATCATGCTATCAATACTTTCGAGCACCAGACAAAGGACCGCACTCATGAAAGCACTGCTCGTCTTGGCGACCTTTCTTCTTCTCTATCCGGGATGCGCCCATGTCATCTCGAATGAGATCCTCGAAGAAGTCGACCCCGCGATCACCTTCAACCGGCTTCGAACCGACCCGAACGCGTACGAGGGTCGGATGGTTCTGCTCGGCGGAGTGATCGTGAGCACGACCAACGAGGAAAAGGGAACGTGCATCGAGATCTATCAGACCGCCATGAACAGCAGAGGCAGACCGGTCAAGCGCGACCAGTCGCTGGGACGATTCCGGGCCTTCACCCCCGATTTTCTCGATAGCGCGATCTACGCCGAAGGCCGCTCCGTGACCGTCGCGGGCATTGCGCGCGGCGCAGACGCTGGCCGGCTCGGAGAAAGCCCCTACCTCTTTGCGTCCGTGGAAATCCGCGAAATCTACCTCTGGCCGATCGAACCGGCCCGCGTCTATGTGCCCTGTTACGGCCCCTTCTGGGACCCATGGTGGCCGTCGCGCTACGGCCCCCATTCTCCCTGGTACTCCCTTCACGCACCTTATCCCGCTTCGAGAAGCCGCCACCACGACGGGTCAAGTGATCGGTAGCCGCCGATCATTATGGAGATCGGAGCTGCCAAATCATCGGTTGTCAAAAGGCGCCGTACGTCTTAGCATCTCGTCAGGCCAGTGGCGCGAACAGAGTTTGTGGCGCGTTACGATTCGAACTCCCGATAATATGCAGAGGAAAACACCATGGAAAGACCGCTCCTCGTTGCCCTGCCCGCCCTCCTCTTCACACTGATCGCCGTGCTTTTCGCACTGACCCGTTGCGCATCGCCCGAGTCGAACCCTGAAACAAGGGTGACCGTGATTCCCAAGCCGACGCTTCTGAAGCGCGGCGAGGGTTGGTTTGAGGTGACCGAGAAGACAGCGATCCTCCACGAACCGGGCAATCCCGCGGTGGAGCGGATCGCCCGGGACCTTGCCGACAGGCTCGGCAGGGCGTCGGGATTGAGCCTCAACATCGCACCGCTGTCACGAGAGCCGAACGATCGATCGATCATTCTCGCCCTGAATGCGGGGGCCCGCGCCCTGGGCGACGAGGGCTACACCCTGAGCGTCCGGCCCGGTGGTGTGCGACTCGAGGCCGCAAAGCCGGCGGGTCTCTTTCGGGGCGTTCAGACCGTCCGCCAGCTCCTGCCCCCGGAGATCGAGAAAAAGTCTCGGACCGCCGGAATCGACTGGACCATTCCGTGCGTGTCGATCGAGGACAAGCCTCGCTTTGCGTGGCGCGGCCTGCTGCTCGACTGCGGACGGCACTTCATGTCCACCGAATACGTCAAGCGCACGATCGACCTGCTCGCCTATCACAAGATGAACAGACTGCACTGGCACCTCACCGAGGACCAGGGCTGGCGCATCGAGATCAAAAAGTATCCCGCCCTCACCCGAAAAGGCGCGTGGCGGCGCTACGACGACGGAACTGTCTATGGAGGTTTCTACACTCAGGAAGAGATCGCCGAGGTCGTCGCCTATGCCCGGGACCGGTACGTGACGATAGTACCGGAGATTGAGTTGCCCGGCCACTCCGTGGCGGCGCTCGCCTCCTATCCCGAGATTTCGTGCACAGGCGGTCCCTTCGAGGTGGAGACCCAGTGGGGTGTGCACAAGGATGTCTACTGCGCCGGCAAGGAGGAGACTTTCGACTTTCTCGAGAACGTACTCACCGAGGTGATCGCGCTCTTCGACTCGCCCTTCATCCACATCGGCGGCGATGAGTGCCCCAAGGATCGCTGGAAGGCGTGCAACCTGTGCCAGGCGCGAATCGAAAAGGAAGCGCTCGACGACGAGCACGAACTTCAGAGCTGGTTCATCAGGCGGATCGAGGCCTTTCTCAATTCCAAAGGCCGCCGCCTCATCGGCTGGGATGAGATCCTCGAGGGAGGTCTCGCTCCCGGCGCCACGGTCCAGTCGTGGCGCGGCATGGACGGCGCGATCGCCGCGGCGCGTGCGGGCCATGACGCGATCGTCTCTCCCACGAGCCACGCCTACTTCGACTATTCCATTGGGGCGATCGACCTGAGAAAAGTCTACTCCTTCGAACCGATCCCGCCCGGGCTGACTCCCGAGGAGGAACGCCACATTCTCGGCGGCGAGTGCAACATGTGGACCGAGCGCGCCCCCCAGGAGACAGTGAACGGCAAGGTTTTTCCCCGGATCCTGGCCATGTGCGAGGTACTCTGGTCCGATCGGGACGGCCGGGACTATGCCGAGTTTCACGGACGCGTTCAGGATCATTACAAACGTCTCGACTATCTCGGAGTCGACTACGGCCCGGCGGCGCGGCCGGTGGTGATCGTCCCTTCCTTCGACAAAGAGACAAGATCTTTCGAGATCGTTCTCGAATCAGGCGAACAGGACGTGGCAATGCGGTACACCCTCGACGGAACCAGACCGTCATCCGACTCACTCCTCTATGCGCGGCGCCTGAACGTGGCGCAACGCCTGAACGTGGCGCAACGCCTGAACGTGCGTGAGTCGACCGAGATCAGGGCGCGCGCATTCCGAGACGGCATTCCCTATGGAGAGGAAGCCCGGAGGCGGGTCATGATGCATCGGGCTGTCGGCGCGACGGTCTCTCTGACGGCCGCGTACAGCGCCAAATATACTGGCGGCGGCGACCAGGCTCTGGTCGATGGATTGACGGGTTCAGTCGATTTTGGCGATGGATTCTGGCAGGCCTATCTTCATGACGATCTCGAGGCGACCATCGACCTGGGAGCGCCTCGGACGATCGAGACGATCACCGCCCGCTTCCTCCAGAACTCGAATTCGTGGATCTTCCTGCCCACAGAGGTCGAGTACTCCCTTTCGAGCGATGGATTGAATTACGAGACTCTCGCCACCCTGTCCCACGACGTGGCTCAAAAGAACCCTGACCCGCTCATCAAGGAGTTCCCGGCCTCCTGTGACAAGACCGAGGTCCGTTACGTTCGGGTTCGTGCGCGCAGCGTGAAGGTCTGTCCCCAGTGGCATCCCGGCGCCGGACAGAAGGCGTGGCTCTTCGTGGACGAGATCATTGTCGAGTGAGAAGAGGAGGCTGCTTTGAACACGAAAAGTCCTCAACCGCACCTCGTGATGCACGTCGACATGGACGCCTTCTTCGCCGCCATCGAGCAGCTCGATGATCCCTCACTCGACGGGAAGCCGGTCATCGTCGGAGCCATGCCGGGCGGCCGCGGCGTGGTGGCTACCTGCAACTATGAAGCGCGCCGATTCGGCCTTCATTCGGCCATGCCGATCTCCCAGGCGTCGAGACGCTGCCCTCAGGGCGTCTACCTGAGGCCGCGAATGAAGCGCTACGCGGCGGTCTCCAAGGAGGTCATGGCGGCGCTGGCCACGATCTCGCCGGTGGTGGAGCCTGTTTCGGTTGACGAGGCTTTTGTCGATTGCGCCGGACTCGACGCACTCTTCGGTGATCCCACGGCGATCGGACGGCGCACCAAGAAAGCCGTACTCGACCGGACCGGCCTGACCTGTTCGGTCGGCATCGGCCCCAACCGTCTCATTGCCAAGATCGCATCGGACCACGACAAGCCCGATGGTTTGACCATCGTGAGCGCCGACGAGGTCGATGCCTTTCTGGCGCCGCTCCCTGTCTCGACTCTGCGCGGCGTGGGCCGCGTACTCGGCAAGAAGCTTGCCGCGGCCGGTGTGCGCACCGTGTCCGATCTGCGTCAATGGGAACAACAGAAACTGGCCAAGCGCTTCGGAGCCAACGCCGGCGCCATGCTCTATCGCCAGGCACGCGGAAAGGGATCCGATGCGGTCGGCCACCAGGGAAGGCGCAAGTCGATCTCGAAGGAGACCACCTTTGAAAGAGACGTGTGTGACACGGAAAAAATCCGCGAGACGCTCAGAGCTCAATCAGTCAAGATCGGCCGCATGGCGCGACGCAAGGGACTGCACGGTCGCTGCATCCAGATCAAGATCCGCCTCGAGGGATTCGAGACCCACACGCGCAGCCGGACGATTCAGGAGGCGACCAATGGCGATGACGAAATTTTCAAGACAGGCTGGGAACTCTTCGAAACGAGCGGCTTCGCGTCGAAGCCGATCCGGCTCATCGGGATAGGAATCTCCGACTGGTCGTCTGACAACCAGCTCGAGCTCTTTCCGGGCGGTGACAGAAAGAAACGGGATCTTCTCGACGCACGGGACAAGATCGTGGAGCGCTTCGGCGCCGACGTCTTCGGATTCAAACACAAGAAGAAGTGACGCATCCGATTGCGCGGACTCGACCCGCGGCGGTTCATATCCCGAAACGAAAGAAGGCCAACCACCCCGAGATCGTGAAAAGTGAGGCAACCGTCGTCCCGATGACGATGGCGGCGGCGAGCTGCTCGTCGCCCTTCATCTCCCGCGCCATGATGCAGCTCACCACCGCCGTGGGCGCGGCGATGATCAGCACGGTCGACTTCAATTCCATCCCGGTGATGCCGCACAGTGCGAGACAGGCGCAGACCAGTCCCGGGTAGACGATCAGCTTGATGGCGCAGATGATCGCCGAGAGTCCGAGGTCGATGCGGAGCCGGCCGAAATCGAGTCCCGCCCCCACCGACAGAAGCGCCAACGGCATTGCGATGCGCCCCACCATTTCGAAGGAGCGGTCGATGCTGATCGGCAAGCCAATCCCCAGGGCCGAGAAGACGATCCCCGTGCCGCTCGCCAGAATCAGCGGATTCTTGACGACCTCGATAAGCGTCCGTCCCCAAACATCCCCGAGGCTGCTCTCGCGCCCATTGTGGGGCATGGTGAGCAGAAGCACGGCGAGAAAGTTGTAGACCACCACCATGAACCCGATCAGCACGGCGGCCGGCCCGAGAGCGTCTTCGCCGAAGGCATTGACCACTACGGGCAGACCGACAAAGACCATGTTGCTCCGGCTCGCCCCCTGGGCGAGGACGCCGCGGCGAGACGGTCCGGCCGCTCCCGTGGAAAAATAGACACCGAAGGCCAGCACGACACTGACCCCGGCGACGACGAGCAATCCCTGAGGGCCGATCGATTCGGAAAGCGAACTCTGCTGGGCGCTCCGAAAAAGAAGCGCCGGGCCGGCCACGTAGAAGACGATCCGCGAGAGAAAGGAGTTCGTCTGGGAAGAGACGAAACCGATCGCACCGAGACAGTAGCCGACTCCGATGATGAAGAAAACGGGGAGGACGATATTGACGATTTCGAAAATCTCGTTCATGGATTAGTGTTCGACAGGCTGTCAAGTGTGTCGTGGACGATCGAGCCGGGCCGGTCCGTGAAAAACGCCAACGCTCTCGTCGTCACCAGCGGGGCCGATGAACGCCCCCTTCTTCTCCATGAGAAGTTCCATCTGCCGTTCGAGTTCCCGAAAGGCACCGTCCTTCATCTTCTGGATGAAACCGACCATCCGCTCGCGCACCTTGGAGGCGTTCTCCACGGCCTTGTCGATCTCGGTCCGCCGCCGGTCGAATGATTCGAGACTGACGAGCCGGGAATTGAACTCCATGCAGAGCTGCTTGTATTTGACGATCAGGAGCTGGCAGACCTCGGTGTAGTCGACTCCCCTCTTCTTGGCCCAGGTCATCTCCGGCCCAAAATCAAACCAGGTGACGTGAAGCGATAGCCGCGTTTCCACGTTCTGGGCGAAAAGATCTGTGTCGATCTTGTAGACGTCGGACTTGCGGGTCTGCGCGTCGTCGACCCAGACCTCGATCTGTTCGCCGCTCGGCGTGACCGCCACCCTGTCGACGCTCTGCTCGAACTGCTTCATCTCCGACGCCGACATCGCGTCGAGGTGATCGCCGCTCATCCTGCCCACGAGCGACGGGCCGGCCTTGGTCTTTTTCGATTGCTCCCACTCCTTCGACTTCATCCTGGCGAGGGCTTCGAGAGCATCGGCCTCCTCGGGCTTGGGCACGCCGTCCTCTTCGTCGATCATCTCGTCCATCTTGGAAAAGAGCTCGATCATCCGATTGTGCAGGCTCTCCGCAAATCGTTCGCGCGCGAAAAAGGCGCGCTCCTCGGCCTCGTGGAGTTCCTGCAGGCGTTCGAGATACTCCTCCTGGGAAATGATGCACGAGTTGTACTCGAGGCAGAGGCGCTTGTACTTGAGGATCAGCATCTGGGCGGCCTGGTCGTACCGTGCCGACTGCTTCAGCGCCCATGTGGTGCGCGGTCCGAGGCAGACGCTGAAAAGGCAGTTGGAATACTTGTACTGCATGGTGAGGCTTTCCTGGACGTCGTCGACGATGTACTTCACGTCAAGCCTAAGAACGGTGATCCTCTCGGTGCGGGCCCTGTCTTTCCAGATCGTGATCCGCTCCACCTTTCCCGACGGCTCGTCCCGTTCCGGAGCGTCGACGCTCCGCTTGAAGTCGAGGAAGCACTGATTCATCTCTTTTCTTGTTTTTTCCAGTTCGCGCTCCCACTCGGCCTGGGCATTGAGAGCGCCCTCGGCCTCGCGCTCCGTCGATTCGGGCGCGGGTCCTTTGTAGGGTACGGCCTCCACATCGCCCCTGAAAATGGCGAGCGCCTCATCCACGTTGGCCTTGACCTCTTCGAGATTGCGCGGGGGAATTCCGAGAACCTTGTCCATCTTCACGAAGGCTTCTTGAGATTCCATGGTGAGAGTCGCCATGAGTTCCACCTTGAGGCGGCGCGCCATTTCGAGTGAGGCGTAGATATCCCTCAAGCGCCTGCGGTAGGTTTCGAGGCTCAGATCGCCGTCGTTGAACTCCTCGCAGAGGTCCTCGATCTTTTCGATCAGGTCCTCCATTTTCTCGGTATAGTCGATGCCTTTTTTTTTGCGACCAACCGATGGAGACCCCGAAAAATCCCACCGACTTTCCCAGGCCGAGGCTGAAGCTCGACGGGTCGGCGATCTGGTCCGGATCGAGTTTGGGAACGGTGATTTTGCTGGTGTGGGCGTCATCGACCCAGACAGTGACCGTGTCACCCCAGATCGCAGCCGCGTCTGTTTCGGACAACGCCGCCAAGGCGAGCGCTATAACAATCGTACCGGCAATGAGTTTGATCGACACAGAACACCTCCGAATTGCATCAGGTCGAGCCAGGCACCTGACATTAAATTTGATCCCTCGGTCTTGAAAATATATTAGTCTCTCCTCATCAGGGCTTCCATATCAATTCTCTACTCCAGGCGGATTTGGGACGGTCCCGTTTTGGAAAAGGAAAAAAGATTCAATCTCCTTGACTCAGTGTGTCGATGTGTATATGTTTATACACACTAACGGAGAGATCGATGCAACGTATTCCCATCCAGCTCAGCGACGCCTCTGGAGTGCCCTACTACAGGCAGATCATGGATCAGCTCTCTCAGTTTATCCGCTCCGGGCAGCTAACTCCCAGAACGCGCTTGCCGTCGGTGCGCGATCTGGCCGCCCAGCTCCTCGTTTCGCTGATCACCGTGCGCAGGTCCTACGCTGATCTCGAGGGAGCCGGACTCATCGTTCGCCGTCAGGGCCAGGGCACCTTCGTGGCCGAACAGATCGAGGCCGCGGCGCGCGACCAGTCCCGGAATGAAGCGCGCGCCGGACTCGCCGACGCTCTGGCAAAGGCGCGGCGCCTCGGCGCGGCCGATTCAGAGATCCGGCAGTTCGTGGCCGCATGGCTCAAGGAAAAGGAAGATCACCATGACTGATTCCGAACTCATCGCACTGAACGACCTCCGCGTGAAGCGCGGTTCTTTCTCTCTTGATATTCCGCAGTGGTCGGTGGCGCCCGGCCAGGTCATCGGTCTCGTCGGTCCCAATGGGGCGGGAAAGACCACCCTCCTCGAGATCCTGTCCGGACTGCTCTCCCCCACCAATGGAAATGTCGAGGTTCTGGGCAGCGATCCATGGGCGTCGCCAGTCGAAGTGCGGTCGGCGCTCGGTTTCATGAGCGACGATATGCCGATCTTCGCTCTGCGCATCAACAAGCTGCTCAGAACCGTGTCCGGATACTACGAAACCTGGGATCGTGATCTGGTCGAGGATCTGCTTGAACGTTTCAAGCTCGACCCCCGGATGCATGTGTCGCGCCTCTCCAAGGGTCAGGCCACACGCATCCGCCTCGTGCTCGCCATGGGCTTCAGACCCCGCCTGCTGCTTCTCGACGAACCCGCCTCGGGGCTCGATCTGGCCGGCCGCCATACGCTCCTCGAAAGCGTCCTCGACGTGGTGCGCGACCCTGCGCGAAGCGTCATCATCAGCTCCCACCTCCTGCAGGACGTGGAACGGATTTCCGATCGTCTTCTCGTTCTCGATCGGGGCGAGGTTGTCACCGAGGGGCTCACCGATGAACTGGTCGGCGACGGCCGGACCCTCGAAGAGGCCCTCATGGCCTGGGGGGCGGCAGGATGAAAGCGATCTTAAGGCATTGGTCGATTCAGTTGCGCCTCACCCTCTCGTCGCTGTTCGCAACCGTTGTACTCCTCTTCTGCGCGGTGTCGAGCCTTTTCTTCTGGCCCGGCCTCATCGACTCCACTGGTCTGATCGAGGGAGTGAACATGGGCGATGAGGGGATAGGAGGAGCGGCCATCTATCTCCTCTGGGTGTTGACCTGGCCGATGATGGCGGGCCTTCTGGTGCCGGGACAGGTCTTCGGCGGCAAGCCGCACGAGATCTTCGCGGTGCGCGCTCTGCCCACGCTGCCGATCGGTCCCAAGGCGCGCGTCGTGGCCGATGTTCTCGTCGTTCTGACCTTTGTCTTCATTGTACGTGTTCCCTTTCTCATCGCTGGAATCGGACCTTACGAAGCGTTTGGGTTCCAGGGCGGACCCGGGGTCGCGGAATCGTTCCGCCTGCGATTCTTGATCGACAGCGCCATGGGCGCCCTGCTCGTCCTGCCCGCCCTGCTGATCTGGGCGTCGCCGGCGTGGAACATTCAGATCTGGTTCGTGAAACCGCTCCTTCTTCTCGGCTTGCTTCTGGCGCTCATGAAGCTCGGCTGCCTGGCCACACCCCCGCGTCTCGCCGCGACGTGCGCGGGCCTCTCGGCTCTGTGCCTTTTCTCGGTGAACCGCGAGCCGAGACTCCCCACCCTCTGGAATCGGTCGGCTGGTTCAGCCGAGACGCGGTGGCGGCCCGGACTGAGCCCGATGAGACGCTTGCGACGCGATCTATGGCTCAAACCTCTGCCGCTTGCCTTGATGATCGTTGCGATCGAGGCGGTGCTGCTCGCGGCCAACCAGCTCTTCGATCTTTCGAGCCACCACGTCTTCTACGGGGCGAGCAGCCTGAACATCGGCATGGGATTCTCCTTTCTCGCTCTCCGGCCGATGTCGAACAATCTCATCGCCGCGGGACTGAGCGCGGCGTCGGGCAGCCGGCCGAGCGACTTTCGCGCCGCGTGGGCCGTTCTGCCGCTTCGACCTGAATCAGTGATGCGCGGCGTCTATCTGCACGGTGTGGTCACCGGTCTTTTTCTCTGGCTCACCGTTCTCGCCACCAATCTCACGAACACCTATCTCAAGACCGGCGCGGTACGGTTCGAGGATTTCGATGGAGATCCCGGTGGGCGCCTTCTGCTGCCACTCGTTGCGGCGGTCCCGTGCCTCGCCGGCGGATTGACGAACGCCGCTACTGGAGATGGTTTTCGCGGCTGGATCAGTCTTGGCGCCGGCATAGGGGTCTTCGTGGGTAATGTGGTCTGTCTCGTGAACAAGGTCCCCTGGCAGGCACATGGCGCGCTTCTCGTTCTGCTCGCCCTCGTGGGCGGACTTCCCCCGCTCGTGCATCTGCGCGGCCGCACCGCGCATCTGCGCGGCCGCACCGCGCGCGTTCGCGACAGCGGTTGACACTGATCAGAGCAGCCGGCCTCGGGCGGTTGCACACAAAGCTCTTGTCGGCACCCCCTGAACAAAGGAGTCACTGTCATGGTCCGTATGATCAAGTGGATACTCTTTGCACTCCTCACCCTCGTCTTCCCATTGGACCGGGCCGAATCGCAGGCCGGCTTCGCACCAGCCACACCCGAGAGCCAGGGGCTCTCGAGGGACGCACTCGACGAACTCGCTGCCACGGTCGAGGAGTACGTGGAGAGCGGCCGCATCGTGGGCGCCACCCTGCTCGTGGTCAAGAATCGGCGCACCCTGCTTCATGAGGCCTATGGCTGGAAAGACCGTGAGGAAAAGATCCCGATGAAACGGGACACGATCTTCAATATCCGATCGATGACCAAGCCGATCACGGGCACGGCGATCCAGATGCTGATCGACGATGGGAAGCTCTCTATCGAAGATCGTGTCAGCAAGTTTGTTCCTTGCTTCGAAAAAGAACCCCTGAACGCGATTACCATCGATCATCTGCTCACCCACACAAGCGGCCTCCCCTTCGGCCCGATCATGGCGAGTTTCAACCAGTTCGACGATATCGGCGCGGTTGCGGCGCGCGCCGCCCAGGTGGGCGTCTCGTTCGAACCGGGTTCGGCATTCCAGTACAGCGATCCGGGCTCCGACACTCTCGGCGCCGTGCTCGCCGCGGCAACCGCAGAGCCGATCGGGGCTTTCTTCCAGAAGAGAATCTTCGATCCACTCGGCATGAGTGACACGATCGCCCTGGTCGATCCTGACGATCCGCGCACGAACCGGATCGCGAGCCTCTACGTAGGCCAGGAGAAAGAGTGGTACAGAATCTGGAAGCCCGATGCGCCCCCCCTCTACCCATTCACATACGGATCGCAGAGCGTTTACAGCACGGCCATCGACTACGCCCGTTTTCTCACACTCTGGATCGATCGCGGAATGGCGGGCGGCAAGCGGCTCCTCTCGGAAGGCGCCGTGGAACGCGCCCTCACCCCGCGGTCTCCCATGAACTATCCCAATGGCTTTTCAGGCACCACGGTCCATTACGGCCAGATGTGGATGCTCTACATGGACGCCCGATCGAAGGGTGAGTCGCGCACCCCGGTGCTCTTCGCCCACAGCGGATCGGATGGAACCCTGGCGTGGGCGTGGCCCGATGAGGACCTCATGGTGCTCTACTTCTCCCAGTCCCGCGGCCAGAAAGCCGGGATCGAACTCGATGCCGCCGTCAACAGGTTGCTGATCGCTCCCGAGGAGAAAAAGCGCAACGTCGAGTCTTTCGACCACGTCTGGAATCGAATCAACGACGGTTCTGGGTTCCGGAATTTGGAGGCGTCGACTGGCAAGCGGGACGCCGCGATCGAAGGGGTGGGCGTGGTGCCCGATATCGAGGTAAGACCGACACGGGAAGCATTGCTCACCGGCAGGGATCCCGTCATCGACGCCGCGGTGCGGTGGATCGACAAACAAACAGACCAATCAACTGATTGAGACCTTTATTCTTTTTCTCTCACTTGGAGGTTCATGACATGGACAAGGCGAAACAAAAACGATCTTCCCTCGACTTTTTCCTTGGAGCGGCCACACGGCTGACATTGGCGCTCGGACTCTGCATTCTTCTCGGCGCCGGCGAAGTTAGAGCCATCGAGGACAAACTGCCCACCGGCGAGAAAGTCTTTGCCGACTATGTCGAGGCCTGTGGAGGCCAGGATGCATTCGACAAGATTCAGAGCCGCGTCACCAAATTAACACTCGACATGCCCGCCCAGGGCGTGAGCCTCGCGCTCACGATCTATGCAGCCAAGCCGAACAAAAACCACGTGGAAATCGAATCCGCCGCCTTCGGCCGGATCGTAAAAGGATGCGACGGGGAGGTTGCGTGGGAAAACTCGGACCTCACCGGCGCCGTTGTCAAGAAAGGCGCCGAGAGGGATATGATGCTGCGCGAGATGGTCCTCGACAAGTTCGTCTACTGGCAGAGCATCTACGAGAAGGTGGAGTGCGTCGCAAAGGAGAGCGTCGGGGACCGAGACTGTTACAAGATCACCGCCCTGCCGCGCAGCTTTGGTTCAGAGGCCATGGAAAAAGCGTCTCCCCAGACCCTCTACTTCGACACCGAGTCGGGCCTGCTCGTCAGGATGATCGCCACGATCCCCACTGCGGGCGGCGATATTCCCATGGATGTCTCCCTGGGCGACTACAGGGAAGTGGACGGTGTCCGTCTGCCTCACAAGCTCGTCACCAAGCTCCTCGGCCAGGAGAGAGTGGGAACGCTCGTGAGCGTCATGCACAACCTCAGACTCGCCGAGGATCTCTTCGATCTTCCGGAGGAGATCCGGAAACTTGCGGACAAGGATCTATGAGCGGGTGCACCCCGGCTCGAACTGGAGAAAAGCAATGAACAATCCCTTAGGTAGAATATTTCTTACCTCGCTCGTCGCTCTCCTTCTTGCGCTCGTCGCGATCGACGCGGAGTCGTGCGACACCTGGGTCGCGCTGCCCGATTCCACGGCCTGCGGATACACGATCCTGGCCAAGAACAGCGACAGAACCCTCTTCGACTGCCAGCTTCTCTTTTTACACGCCGCCCGGGAGTGGCCGGCCGGAACAGAGCTGAACCTCGGACGCATCACCATTCCGCAGGCGGCGGAAACATACGCAACTCTCGGATCGAGCCCCTACTGGTGCTGGGGATACGAGGAAGGCATCAACGAACATGGCGTGGCGATCGGCAACGAGGGAATCTGGACGAAAGCTCTCACCGACGCGCTCGCGGCGAGCCGCAAGGGCGAAGGTCCGCGGCGCGGTCCCACGGGGATGGACCTTGTCAGGCTCGGCCTCGAGCGGGGCCGAACGGCAAGCGAAGCGCTCGGCATCATTGGAACGATGACCGAGAAGTATGGACAGTTCGGCTCCGGCCTTCCGGGCGCCGACCTCGAGGGCGCTTACGAGAATTCCTACATCATCGCCGATCCATCCGAAGTGTGGATTCTCGAGACGGTCGGCACCCGGTGGGCGGCGCGGAAACTCACCAGCGGATCGACCTCCATCTCGAATGTGACCAGTCTCGGCACGGAGCTCGACCGCATGGCGCCCGATCTTGTCGATCACGCCGTGACCCAGGGTTGGTGGCCGCGAGACAAGGCGGATGTATTCGACTTCTCCGCCGCCTGCCGCGCTGTCGAGAGGCCCGACATCCAGGCCCGCAACAGGCGCGCCATGACCCGGGCGGCGCGGTCGGGGCTTCTTCTCCGGCAGAAGGCAGGCGCTGTCGATCGAGAGTGGATGATGCGCATCGCGCGCGACCGCGGGAGTTCGCCGAGCATCGATCTCGACGTGACGGCGAGTTCATGCGTGGCAATCCTCCCCCACGACGCCGACAGCCTTCCGCTCTTCTGGTGGTGCCCGGCTGTTCCGAGCAAGAGCTGCTACGTGCCTTTCTTCATTCATGGCAGCGGCCTGCCCGCAATCGTCTCCACCGCGGGAACCGCCGGGCGGCATATCGTTCCGCCGCGCGAAGCCGTGCTCGATCAGTTTTCAGACCAGTCCTACTGGTGGCTGATGCGCGACCTGTGTGACAAGTCTTCTGCCGGGGTGAAGGATCGGACCGCTGAGATACGCGCGGTCTTCGATCCGCTCGAAGAAGAGTTTGCCGCCCAGGTTCCCACGGTCATGCGCAAAGCGGTGGCCCTGAGAAAAGCCGGCGACGCGCGAGGCGCCGTACACCTGCTCGACGAATTCACCGCCGCGTGCGTCGACAAGGTCCTCGCTGAAACCAACGCTCTGCGCCGCCGCTTCGACGAAGACAAATATTCGGAAATCCCCGACAAGTACAAGCCCTACGTGGGGAAGTACCTCGCCACCATCAACAGCGACACGGTCACCGTTCTCGTGCGCAACGGAAATCTCGCCGTCGACATCCCGCGCCAGATGGTGTGCGAGCTCAAGGAACCCGATGCGAGCGGTCGCCGGAACCTGGTGCTCACCGACCAGATCGCCGTCTCTTTCGAAAAGAACGACAAGGGCGAAGTCGTGGTGATGTATTTTCACCAGAATGGGCTCGATTTCGAACTCGTTCGCGAAGGGATCGTGCTCCCGCCTGAGATCGACCTCGACGGGGCGCGCAAGTACCTGGGAAAATATCACTCGGAAAAGTACGACGCCACGGTCAGGGTCTTTTTCCAGAACAACCGTCTCGCTCTCGACTGGCCGGGACGGATGATTTTCGAGTTGCGCCCCCCCGACGAGAACAAGGTCTGGGCCTTCCGCCTTGGAGATGTGTCGGCTCTTCGATTCAAGGAAGATTCCGAGGGGCGGGTCGTGGCGCTCGTCCATTTGCGCGACGGGGCAGTCGACGACGAGCTACCTCGCGTCGACAGCGAATAGATACAATTATTGTCTATCTCCACACCATTCAAGGTACACCAAGTTGCGCCTGCAGGCTCCAAGCTCCGAGGAGCGCTTTGCGCCACGGCAACGGCACAAAGGTATAACGCTTGAATTTCCAGACCATTGTGGGCACCATGATCCGTAGCGGAGAGAGCGCGGTTGACGCTGGCATCCTGCTTGCTATGAACTCGGTGAGCGCTCTTCGTCCTCAGTCCCACATGAAAGAAAAGGTTCAACCATGATCGCCAAGACTACCCTCCTTGTCGGACTTCTTTTCCTCCTCACCTCCTCCGATCCCGCGCTTGCTGAAGAGACCTATCTCTCCATCCCGGTCCGGTCGCTCGAATTGTCGAGCGGGCCGCTCCCGCAAGGGGCCGCTGCCACAGAGCGTCCAGAGAGGACCCACCGGCTCTATGATCGGAACATTTCCCGCTTCTACCAGCCTTACGCGGTGGGCGACAGGGGCGAGGAGATCTACATATCGATCGCGTGGACTCCAAACCGATCCTTCGTCGAGAATCTCGACAGCTGTCACATCGTGATCTGCGCCGAGCAGGCGGATAGTCCCACCACAGGCAAGATCTTCTTACCCAATCCCGATTACTCTGGCTTCCTTGGTTTCGACTTTGCCGTACCCGATTCCCCGCCCGATCAGATCGAAAACGCCGATCAGTTTCTCATAGCAAAGGAGCTTCACTACTCGAAGCTGCTCACCTGGCGCTCACCCGGCGCCGCCTGGTATCGCCATCAACTCCGCACCGCCCATCTGGCGAGAACGGGCGATTCGGACGAGCCCGAACCGCGCGCATCGAGGCGGCCGACGGCCGACTTGGAAAACACGTTCAGCCTTTTCACCGGCGGCCGCGCCATCAGCGAAAACATCCAGCTCGACCGCCAGCTTCGCGTCGAGGCCGATTCGGGCGATCTGACCGTACCGCTCGATTCGATCGACGGGATCACGATCAACGAAATCGACTGGAGCGATCTGATCGAGGGAAAGACACCCCAGATCGATACGCTCGCGGGAGCGATACCCTTCGACCAGCACGCTCTCTTCTTTCCCGGTTTCGGCGCCATGGCCGCGTGCATCGACGAAGCCCGGTCGCGGGGTACGCCGGTTTTGCGACTGCTCGAATCCCGCTCGGAAGATGCCTTGACCCTCGAGCGATACGAACGCCAGCTCTGCCTGCCCCTCGATCATCTCGCTCGCGCCATCGGACCGAGGCTGATTTCGAGCGTGGCCATGACCGGTTCCGATCCCTGCTTGCGCACCGGCTCGGACGTGGCGATCCTCTTCGAGGCTGTCGATGTGACGGCGCTCAAGGTCCTGATCGCGGCGCGCCACGCTGCTGCGCGGTCGACGGCCAATAACGCCGACATCGTGTCGGGTCAGACCGCCCACGACGTGAAATACGCCGGGATCGTCTCTCCGAGACGGGAGATCTGTTCCTATCTCGCCTCTGTCAACGATGTGGTCGTGGTCACCAACTCCCTCGTCCAGCTCGAACGGATCGCGCTCACCATCAAGGGCGATCTGCAGTCGATAGGAGCACTCGACGAGTACACCTTCTTCCGGGACCGTTACACGAAGGGCGATCAGGAAGAGTCTGCCTTTCTCATCGTTACCGACGCCACCATCCGCCGCTGGTGCAGCCCGCGATGGAGAATCGCCATCTCGCGCCGCACGCGGGCGGCCGCGGCGCTCGCCGAACTGCAGGTGGAGTATCTCGAAGAAATTCAGGATGGTGTAACGAAGGCGCGCAAGCTCGATCTCCCCCATCCGGTCCCTGCCTTCGGCGATCTGTTCATCGATGAGGGCGGCGTCTACTTCACCTGTTACGGATCGGTGGGCTTTCTCACACCGATCGTCGAGCTGCCCATCGACCAGGTCTCGGTGGAGGAAAAGGACGCCTATAAGTGGTACCGCAACAGGTACCAGAGAAACTGGAGACAGTATTTCGATCCCATTGCGGCCCGCTTCACCGTTGCGTCCGACAGCGTCGGGCTCGCACCCGGGAGCGTCGGGCTCGACCTGACCGTGATGCCCCTCATCGGGTCGAGCGACTACCGCCCCTTCATGGAGACGATCGGAAGCACGAACCTCGCTCCCGAGGCGGGCGACCGGCACCCCGGCGCGGGCGTGCATTTCATCACGGCTCTCGACAGCGACTCGGCGCCCGTCAAGCAGGCGAGCGGTTTCATGTCGGCCATGGTCGTCGGGATCGACGCCAATCCCCTCAACTGGGTCGGCGAATGGCTGTCTGTCTACGCCGAAGAGGATCCTTTCTGGGATGAACTGGCCGCGTGCGGTAAGGAAGAGGGTCCGAGAGGGATCGAGGATTATTTCGAGAAGAACTTCTCCCGTCTTCCGATCGTTCTCCACCTCGATGTGGCCAGTGGATTCAAACTCGCCGCCTTTCTCACCGCGATCCACGCCTTCGTGGAGCAGTCGAGCCCGGGGCTGACGCTCTGGGAACCGCTCAAGCACAACGAAGAAGACTATGTCAAGATCTCTCCCACTCAGAAGGGGCGGCGCGCCTTGTCGAGTAATGGTGACTTCGATGATCTTGCCGTCTTCTACGCGGCCACGGGCGACAGTCTCATCGTGACTCTCAACGAGAACGCACTCAAGGCCGCCCTCGACAGACAGGCGGCGCGCCTCGTCGGTGGAACCGAAAACGTCGGTGGAACCCACGCACTTTCCGACCTCCAACCCTGGCTCGGCCGGAGCATGGCGATTGAAGCGACCGAATCGGCTCTCGACTCGATCGAGGCAGTCTTCGATGATGAACTCAGGTCTACGATGGAAAGGCGCTCGTGGAGCAACCTGGCGATCCTGAACGAGTGGCGCCGGCTCTTCAAAGAGAGCGATCCCGTAGCGTTTCATCAGAGTCTCTGGCACACGAAGATCGTCTGTCCCGGCGGCGGCACATACCAGTGGAACGAGGAGTACCGCACCATGGAGTCGACCGTCTACGGCCACCCTGGAGCGCCGCGCCCGAGCGCACAGCAACCGAGCCCCCTCGATGGAATCAAGAATGTCGGACTGGGGATCACCTTTGAACGGGACGGATTACGCGCTCGGGCAAAACTCGACCGGTAAGCGATGGATCATCGCCTGCGTCTCCCCCGATCTCCGCCGTTCTCTCCTGGTGCTGTTTTCCGCCACCTCTCCGCCTCGGCCGGCTTCTGCCACGCCTCGTAAAATACGACCAGCCTCTCACGAGCGAGACGCCGGAGTTCGGGCAGTGCGTCGGCGCTCTGCTCGACCAGGGCGGCGCCGTCGAGAAGCATCTGCTGCGCATCTTCGAAACGCCCGTCGCAGACCAGGACCTCGCCGAGTAGGCCCATGGTCTCTCCGATCAGCCAGTGATCGCCGGGCAGGATCTTCCGCCTGATCGTGAGACACTCCTCGAGCAGGACCTCGGCTTCGGCCAGACGATTCCGTTTCTTCAGACCCTCGCCGAGTACGGCCATCAGGATTCCGGGGGTGAATTCCTCGTTCGAGAACCGGCCCTCGCTTGACCAGACAGCGGAGATCTTCTGATCCACCGTCGCCTTGACCAGCTTTTCGATCTTCTCGAATCCCTTCTTCTTCCAGAGGAGATCGACGAGCCTCCCCTCGATCTTGAAACGCAGAAACGAGCCGCCCTTGGCGAGCAGCACGACCGCCATGCGCTGTGACTCGATCGCCCTGGACAGGTCGGCGTTCATCTCGTAGGCGAGAGAGAGAGTGTCCCAGATGTTGGGATCGTGCCCGCCGTCGACAAGAGCGGCTTTCTTTGCGACGGGAAGGGCCGCGGCCACATCACGCAGATCGGTGAACTCGCAGGTCAAGAGGATCCAGGCATAGTCGTTGAGCGCCCTCGCCTCGGCGTCGGCCTCGGACGCCGCCCTCTGCCGGACGGCGATCTGCTCCCTGACGAAGGACCGCGCCTCCTCGCGCCTCCCCTGCATGGCGAGGACACGGATCAGGTTCAGGAGGGGAATCTGCGTGCTCGGATGATCGATTCCCAGAACGCGGCGGTCCATCTCGAGGGCCTGGCGAAAGAGCTTCTCCGCCCGGGCGAGGTCGCCTTTCCGCTCGTACACGAGGGCGAGATTGTTCATCGTCTTCTGCGTGTCGGGATGAATGTCGCCCAGGACACGTCGGTCTATTTCGAGGGTGTGGCTCAAGACCTTTTCCGCATCATCGAGCCTCTTCCGTCCGAGAAGCGTCGTTCCCAGGTTTGTCATCGACCGGAGAGTCGACAGGTGTTCGTCTCCGAAAACGCGGCGCTGGATCTCGAGCGCGCGGCTGTGGACGGCCTCGGCTTCGTCGTGCTTCTCCTGCCTCCAGAGCGACACTCCGAGACGGTTCATGGTCACCAGCGTGTCGACGTGCTCTTCACCGAGAACGGCCTTCTCCGTCTCGAAGGTCTGCCGCAGAATCGTCTCGGCGAGAGAGTACTTTCCCTCCCGACAGTAGAGATCGCCCAGAGCGCTCCGCGCGCGCAAGGTCTCTGGAGCCTCCCCACCGAGCGAGCGGAGCCAGATAGACTCGGCTTTCCGCAGATGGACGGCCGCGATGCCGAAGAGCCCCAGGGCCTTGTAGGTCTTACCGATTGTCATGCGTACGGCGGCCTCGGCTCCGGAGTCCTCGTGGAGCGAGCCCTCCTCGATCCGCGTCGCGGCCTCGTCGAGAACGAAGCGCATGGTGGGCTCGCGGCCGAGAGCGTTTTCTGGATCGACGGAAGCGAGCATTTCCTGGAGGAAGGCGCTCACCGCCGCGCACCGGTTGGCTTCGCTGCGCGCTTTTTTCTCGTTCTTCTCGGCGCGGCGACGCTCTCTCTCTTCGCCGGCTCGAGCGGCTTCGGCATCGATACGGGCGGTCTCCGCCGCATCACGCTCGATCCTGAGTTCATCCCTCGCCTTGGTCGCCTGGAAGAAACCGAAGAGGGCAAACGAAAAGCCGACGATCAGGGCGGCTGCCATGAGTCCACCAGCGGTGACCGGGACCTTGTTCCGCCTGATGAACTTGTGCAAGCGGTAGGCGGCGCCCGGCGGGCCGGCCTGGACCGGTTCGTTTTTCAGATGGCGCAGGAGATCGGCCGCCAGGCTCGACGCGGTCTGGTAGCGCCGATCGCGGTCCTTTTCGAGCGCCTTCATCACGATCCAGTCGATGTCGCCCTTGATGAGGCGGCGCAGGACCGTGGGCGACACGCACCGCGTTTGGGCGACCTCCTTGAGCGCTTTGCCGAGGCGGCTGAGACGTTGCGACGGTGTGGGCGGGTCCTCCTCGCGGATGATGCGCTGCACTTCCCAGTACGCGACGCGGCGCAGGGTGGTTCTTCCGAAAGGCGACCTTCCGGTGAGCAGCACATAGAGCAGGACGCCGAGGGAGTAGATATCGCTTCTCGTGTCGATGTCGATCTGCCCCATCTCGGCCTGTTCGGGGCTCATGTATTCGGGAGTGCCGATGAACTGGTATTCGCCGGTGGAGAATGTCTTTTCAGTGAGGGGCTCCTTGGTCGCCTTGGCAATGCCGAAATCGATCACCTTGGGAACGGGATCGGCGTCGTGAATGGTGACGAGAACGTTCGACGGTTTGATGTCCCGGTGAATGATCCCCTTCTGGTGTGCGTGCTGCACCGCGTGGCAGATCTTGGAGAAGAGCGCGATGCGCTCCGATGTGGTGAGACTTTTCTCGTCGCAATACTCGGTGATCGGTACGCCCTTGACGAGTTCCATGGCAAAGTAGGGGCGTCCTTTTTCCGTGGTGCCCGCGTCGAAAACCCTGGCGATACTCGGATGGTCCATCAGGGTGAGCGCCTGGCGCTCCACCTCGAACCGGGCGAGGATCTGCTTGGAATCCATGCCGAGCTTGATGACCTTGAGCGCCACCGTGCGCCGTATCGGCTCTTCCTGCTCGGCCTTGTAGACCGCTCCGAAGCCGCCCTCGCCGATGAGTTCGACGATCGTGTAGGGGCCGACCGTCTCCCCCACCAGATCTGGTCCGGCTCGTCGTCGATATCCACCTCCTGGAGCGACTCGACCTGTCCCTCTTCGTGGCAGGAAAGAAGGACCTCGACCTCGCGGCGCAGGTCTTCGTTTGTGCCGCAACGCTCGCGTACAAAGGTGGACCGCCGGTCGGCAGGAAGATCGGCAGCCTGTTGAAAGAGCGCCTCTGCCTCACGTCGTCTGGTATCGCTCATCTCTTCTATCCTCGATCGGTCAAGGTTATCCTCCGAGCACGACCTGCACCTCGCTCTCCTCGTCGCCCCTCAGATAGCGCACCATCACCATGTCGCCGGCCTTGTGCTTCCTGATCGCCTTCAGGAGGTCGCCCAAACCGGTGATCGACGAATCCCCGATTTTCAGAAGCACGTCTTCTTTGCACAACCCGGCTTTCTCTGCACCGCTTCCCGACGCGATTCTGGAGATCACGAATCCTCCTTTGCCGTCGCCGCGCGCCTCGCCCCATACACCGAGTGTGACCCGCGCACGCCCGCCCCGTCGGCCGCTCGGCGGTTCGACGAAGACCGGCCGCTCAACGCGATCGGCAAGGAGCAGCACGGTCTTGAAAACGACGCCCAGGATCTCGACGGCGCCATCGATGTTGCACTTATCGATATCGTCGTCGGGAGTGTGATAGTCCTTGTGAATGCCCGTGAAGAAAAAGAGCACGGGAATCTTCTTCCCCATGAACGAGGCGTGATCCGAGCCTCCTCCTCCGCTCCCTGTCGAGTTCTTCCAATTCAGGGGGGAGTCCTTTTCGGCCGCCTCAAGAATCTCGGTCCATTCCTTGGCTGTGCTCGCACCCAGAACGGAGCACTTCTTCCCGGCCGCGCGAGCGATCATGTCGAGATTGATCATTCCGATCGTGTTCTCGAGAGGCAGGAGAGGATTTTGCACGTAGTGTTTCGAACCGATCAGTCCCTTCTCCTCGGCGTCGAAGAGCATGAAGAGGATCGAACGCCGCGGCCGGATACCGCTCTCGATAAAAGCCTCGGCCAGTTCGACGACGCCCACCGATCCGGACCCGTTGTCGTCGGCGCCGTTGTGAATCTCGCCCTTCCGCTTCGGATCCCGCGCTCCGTAGGAGCCGAGCCCGAGGTGGTCGTAGTGGGCGCCGATCACGACGACCTCGTCCTTGAGCCGGCGATCGGCGCCTTCGAGAAGACCGATCACGTTGCGCGCCTTGGCGAGCGTTCCCACGGTGCCCACGAGATCGATGGTGACGCCCCCGAGGCTCGTCGACGCGGGGCGCGCGCCCTTGTCGATCTTTGCCTGCATCTCTCTCAGACCGAGGGCCTTGTGACTCAAGAGACACTCTGCCACGTTGCCGCGCACCTGCACCATGGGAATCGTTCCGTTTCGTCCGACCCTCGTCGTGAGCCCGCTCAGCGGATCGCGATCAGGATCGTGATGGAGCGGACCGTTGACGAAGAGCACCGCCACCGCTCCGTGATCGCGCGCGTTGCTGAGCTTGTTCTGAAAATAGGAGTACTTCGTGTTACTCGATCCGTTCCACGCCGAGTCCTTTTTCTTTTCTTGCGGCTCGAACCTCAGGATCAGTACGGCCTTTCCCTCGGCATCGATCCCTTCGTAATCGTCGTACTCGTACTCGGGCGCGGTGATGCCGTAACCGGCAAAGACCACCTCCACTCCGTCGAGCGCGAAGCTGTCGCAACCTCCCAGGAGCGACCAGTCCTCGCCGACAGTGAATTTCCGATCGGCTACACTGAAACAGTGGCCTGGAAGAAGACCGCGCTTTCCGCCCCGTTCGAAGGATTGGAAGAAGGAATGCTTGCCGTCGATCTCGTCGCCCAGAGGGGTGAGACCGAGCCTCAAGAATTCCGCCGCGGCCCAATCGCCCGCCTCGATACTGCCGCGCGTACCAGGTTCGCGCCCTCTCCGTTCGTCATCGGCAAACCAGCCGAGTTCGCGCGCGTACTCCTCCCTGGCAAAAGAGGAGAGAGCGATATCAAGGGCGGGGTGGTCGAGCACTGACGGCTCGTCGGCCCCCGGAACAGTCACCGAGAAGAGTGGAACGAAAAGGAGAAAGGCCAGAGTCGGAATGCGTCTGTGGAGCATGGGAATTCCTTGGTTTCAAGGTGCACTCGGAAGAAAGATGTCACTGAAGGGATCGGTTTCGAAAACAAAATCCCCGAGGGCTGACAGGGATTCCACCCAGACTCGGCTGAATGGTCGAAATGCTTCGCCCCATCGATGCTACCGGTTCGAATATATCCCTACAATGGTTAATCTCAAGTATCTCGCGCACTGCGAGAGCGGCAACACTCGTCCACTAATCCGTTTAATTCGGTGTTTTCATTGAAATAAAAATACCTCTATGTATAATTCCTTAACAAGCCCGCTATTACATGCACCCGAAAATGTGCGTATCCAATAAGAGAGGTACCTGCTCAACGGTCGGTTGTTGAACACCCGCGGGCAGCCACACAATGCCTGAAATCCAACGACTTTCGACAATCAATTGCCTTTGAATCCAAGATCGCGGCCTGTCGTCAGCGCCGCGATCGATCAAGTCAGATTGTCTCAATGTGCTTTTTTATCAAAAGAGGCTAAGTGGAGGACTGAACATGCAAAACTCATTTTTCGGAAAAGGATGGTGGAGAGGAAAGGTATTCCTTGGAGTACTCCTCTTTGCCGCAATCGCTCTTGTTGCCGCTCCGCCGGCCGCGGCCCAGACGCCTGTTCCATCACCGGAAAAGATGACCCTCGATCTGTCTTTCAAAGCGCCTTTGCTCAAAGAGATCGAAGTCGAGGGTTCCTCCTACACGTCGATCGTTTCCTTCGATGCCCTCACAACCGCTCGAAAGGCGGGCGATCCGGCCCTGCCGATCCACTTCGTGAAGGTGCTCGTTCCTCCGGGAAAAGAAGTCCAGAGCATTTCGGTGAATGGGATATTGAAAGAGCACGCTCTCGAAGGTCTCGACCTGATCGCCAGTCCGATCTTTCCCTACCAGAATCCTGTTCCCGTCGGGGGCGAGCGTCCTGCGGGTCTGATCGTCAACGACGAGACCTATGCGCAAACCCAGGCCTATCCCGCCGCCAATTACCGAGGTGAGAAGGTGGGCTATTGCAGGGGCTACACGATCTTTTCCGTCGGTCTGAATCTGATCAAATACTTGCCGGCGGAGGGAAAGATCTCCTGGTTCTCGGATATCACACTCACTCTCAAGCTGAAGGCAAACGACTCGAACAACTCCTTCCTGCGCCCGGATAACAGGGAGGATGCGGCTTGGGTCAAAAAACTCGTCTGCAACCCGGAAATGATCGCGAGCTACGAGGCGCTCAAGACGCGCGGCCGTGACTATCCCGGCGGTCTCTGCGACCCGGCCGACGCTTACGACTTCGTCATCATCACCACCGAGACGAACGGTCTCGACTACTGGAGCGTTTCCCCCTCGATCCCCTACAACTGGGACAGCCTCATTACCAAGCACCTCGCCGATGACGGGCTCGCAGGCATCGTGGTCACCGAACAGGCGATCATGGCCATGGCCGACTACGAGGATCCCAATCCCCTCTTCAACGACCAGCCGGCGCGCATGAGGGAGTTCTGCAAGGACGCCTACCAGGACTGGGGCACGAGCTACATCCTGGTGGGCGCCGACGCCGAGTGGGTTCCCGCCAGGCAGCTCTACTATTCATACGAGGGCAACGTCGATTCCGACATTTACTGGAATCACCTGGACAACAATTTCAATGCTGATGGAGATAACCAGTGGGGTGAGCGGAACGATGCAGGTTTCGACCTCTACGCCGAAATGTTCATCGGCCGCCTCACCTGCGACGTGCCGCTCGACGTGGCCAACTGGATGACGAAGAGCTTTGTCTACGTCGACAACCAGAATCCCGACTATCTCGACAATGCCGCGTTCTATGGAGGCGTCACGGGATGGCCCTGCCAGGGCGACGACTTCGTCGACTACAGCGCGATCTACGGGTGCGACCACTGGCTCGGCCCCAATCCCTACAACAACGATCCCCCCTATCCGAGCTGGCTCGGCTTCCAGTACGGCTTCGAGACGTGGAATCTGGAAAACGCCAGCGCGGCCTACGACATGACGGAGGCTCACACTGAAGAGCCGCCCAACGCCGGCTGGATCGGCGATGGTGCGAGCGGATTGCGCGCCGCGATCAGCGCCGACAAGTGCACCCTGATCGCCGCCATCGCGCACGCCAACGAGTACATGTCGATGGATGTCTCGAACACGACATGGGAAAGCAGCTACCACAACACGCTTCCCTTTTTCGCCCACGACTATGGCTGCCACTGCGGCGACATGGACGCGGCCGACGACGGCGTGCTGCATTCAATGCTCTTCCACTCCGACATTGAGCTCGCTTTCGCCTGCGTGTACAATACAGGTTACGGCTGGGGAAATTTCGAAAACACCGGATCGAGCAGCGCCCTGCAGCAAAAGAGCTTCTTCGACTATCTCTTCGACGTGACGAACAACTCTGGCAGCGTCGACAACTGGCAGATGGGCAAGGCGATGGCCTACGCGCGCGACCTGATGGCGCCGCTCATCGACGAGGATCCAACTTACGACACGTGGAGAGGCGTCATCGAGTGCTGCCTGCTCTTCGGCGACCCGGCGCAGAAGATCAGACCGCCCGCGGAGCCGGAGCTCTACATGTCGTTCCCCGTGGGTCTGCCCGAGGGCGCCCATCCGCCCGGCTTGGCGTACACTCTCTCGGTCTCGATCGAGGCGGGGAAGGAAAACTACGTCCCCGGTTCGGGCTACATCTACTATCGGTTCGACTCGGCCAGCGCCTACACCCAGGTGGCTCTCACCGAGCTCGGCAACGATCTCTTCGAGGTGGTCCTTCCCAACACCTTCCCCGGGTGCGAGCCTGAATTCTACTTCAGCGCCCAGGGCGACCTCGGCACGACGATCTACTCGCCGTGGGACGCTCCCACGTCGACGTACACATTCGACGTCTACTTCGTGGAGATGGTGCTTCACGACAACTTCGAGGATGACCTCGGCTGGACCGTGGTCGACCAGAACGTCACGACCGGCACCTGGGAGCGGTGCGCGCCCAACACGACCTCGGGCAGCCAGGTCGCGCCGACCACGGACAATCCCGCGGGCACGGGCACCCTCTGCTTCGTGACCGAGAACGGCCCCACAGGCGGCTACTACGCCGACTACGACATCGACGGCGGTCCCACGCGGCTCATATCGCCCACTATCGACCTCTCCTCGGGCAACGCCCAGATCGCCTCGAACAACTGGTACTACTCGCGTGACGGGAACGACAACTACGAGATCGACGTGTCCAACGACAACGGTTCCACGTGGACCAACGTCTATGCGTCCACCTCGTCGCTGAGCGGCTGGGCAGAGATCGTTTTCACCGTCGGCGACTACGTCACACCCACCTCGCAGGTAAAGGTGCGATTCAGCGCCAAGGACCAGCCGAACGACGACATCGTCGAGGCGGGCCTCGATGATTTCAGGGTTCAGCGCCTGAATTACAACCCCGAGCTCTGGGCCGACGCCTATGACCTCTCGGTCGTCAGTGGCGCCGCCATCGACTTCCAGCTCGATGCGACAGCGACCTACGCGGGCCGTGATTATCTCTTGCTGGCGAGCCTCCAAGGTTCCGCACCGGGTATGTACGTCAACGGCGTTCACATCCCGCTGAACTGGGACTGGGTGTCCGATTACATCTACAACAACCTTTCCATGCCCGTCTTCCAGGATTTCTGGTCGACCTTGGACGCGCAGGGCCAGGCCGTTGTTGGACTCGATCTGGCTTCCGCACCGGGCCTCGCGCCCTACGTGGGCCAGACCCTGACCTTCGCCTTTGCAGTGACAGCCCCGGTCGACTTCGCATCGAATGCGATTTCTGTCGAGGTTCTGCCCTAGATCAGTATTTCCCTTCTTGAAGCATCGCGCCCGGTGGTCTCATCGATCGATGAGAGCACCGGGCGGAATTGACCGACTTTATCGATCACTTCTCGAAAACCGCGGCGAGGTTTTCCACGTTCTGTCTCATCACGGCGAGAAAGTCGCCGTTCTCGGGTACATTGCCGCAGGGATCGAAGAGGGCGCTCTCGATTCCCTTTTCGGCCAGCTTCGACCTGATCTCGGCCAAGGGTGGGCCTTCCCAGATCATCCACCGAGCGGGGTGGCTGGCGCACAACTCCGAGAACTCCTGCCACATTGCCGAGTCAGGTGCGGCATCGGGCTCCCAGTGAACGCTTCGGGCATTGAGGTTGTATCGCCGGACCAGATACTGATAGACCGGATGGGACATGATCAGAGGAACCGATTCCCGGCCGGAGACGATGGCGCTCATCTTCTCATCGAGATCGGTGAGATCGGCCTCGAGTTCCCCGAATGCGTTGCGAAAACGTTCTTCCATCGCGGGGCGTGCGGCGGCCAGCGCTTCCATCACGACCCGCGCCTGGCCAATGGCGAGCTGCGGATCGAGCCAGGTGGTGAACGCCAACCCCTGGTGCTCGTGCTCTCCCTCGTCACCGTGGCTATGGGTGACGGCGTGATCGAGCACGATGTACCGGTCCTCAAAATCCCTCGATGTGTCCACTAGTTTCGACAGCGGAAGGGAAGCCTTGTCGAGCCACTTGGCATAGGTTGCGCCGTTGGTGAGGATCAAATCGGCTTCCTGGTAAGCGGCGATCGACTGTGCATCGGGCACCCAGTAGGCCGGATCTTCGTCCGCGGGTGCTGGAAAAACGATCCCAATAGCATCGCCGCCGATCCGTTCGGCAAAATACTGCAATGGGTAGTTGACCACTGCGACGGAAAGTGGATCGCCAGCCGAATCATCACCCGAAGGCATCGATTCACCGGTTCCTTCATCGGAGCAGCCGATAAGCATGCAACCAGAAATCATCGACAGAAACAAAAGGCGCAAAGAGCAGCTCATGAGCAGACACATTTCTTTTCCACTCCATCGTTAATGATCGATCGCCACAAATCTTCCCCATGCGGTCCCATCGACCGCGCACTGTTCTCGACATATACAACAAAGAAACAGTGCGCGACTATGAGAAACTTTTTTTGTTTTTTTGGAGGTCTCATGAGCCCGATGAGCAGTGGCAGGCGTTAAGTAGACAAACAGCATTTGATCGAGAGATCTTTTACAACAAGTACTGAAAGGCCTTTTGGGAAACGTTGTTTAAACTATGAAAGGGTGCCTAGTTTAAATGGCAAATGGGCTTGCCCAGAAGGCTTTCGAAAACGGGTTCGTTCAGAACCCGTTTTTTTTTGCCGGATTCTCGCCGGAATCGCCGAATATCCTGAGCCCAGGTCGGTTTGTGAAGCGTTCTATATTTATACGTGTGATAGGATATGCTTATATCTTTGTAAAATCTGTTAGGTGACTGATCAACCATGGAGCGCGAAGAGCTTCTGACTCATGCCGGTTTTATTCGCTCCCTCGCACGGAGCCTCGTGCGCGATGAGCATCAAGCCGCTGATGTCGAGCAGAACACATGGCTTGTGGCCCTCGAACACCCGCCCGAATCGGATCGGTCACTCAGAGCCTGGTTCTCGCGAGTCATCCGGAACATGACGGTGAGCATGCACCGCGGCGAGACGAGGAGGTCGAAACACGAAAACGCCCTCGAGTCACCCGTGGCAGTGACCTCTCCCGAAGAGATCGCCATTCGCAAGGAGGCCCTGAGCCACCTGACACAAGCAGTGCTTCATCTCGACGAGCCTTACCTCAGCACCATCATTCTTCGATACTACGAAAACCTTCCTGCCCGCGAGGTGGCCAAGCGCCTCGGCGTTCCTCACGAGACCGTGAAAACCCGCATTCAGCGTGGCCTCGACCAGTTGCGGACAAAACTCGATCATCGCTACGAAGGCGACCGAAAGGCATGGTGCCTGGCCCTGGCGCCGCTGGCGGGCCTCAAATTCGCGGCTCCTGCAGCGGCAGCGGCCGGCACGGCGGCAGCGGTCTCGTCCGCGTCGTCAGCCGCCGCGTCCGCAGACATCCCTGGCACGCTGCTCCTGTCAGCGAAGCTCAAAGTTGTGCTCGCCGCCGCAGTCCTCTTTGTTGGAACGAGCGTCATCCTCTTTCAGGTCCTCCACGATAACACCACGCCTGCCGGATCGACTGAGTCGACTCCAGTCCTCACATCGGAACGCTCCGAAACCGAGACAGGTGGATCGGGAGAAAAAGAGCCCTCAACCGACAGCGTTGATCAAGCAGCGAGCGCTGACACCGGTGAGCGCATCGCTTTGCGGCCGACGGGACTTTTCATTTCCGGAGAGGTGATCGACAGTGCGACACGCAAACCGGTCGATGCTTATGATTTCCGGCTGACCACTTATGTCGACGGCGAGGGGTGGACCCAGCCGATCCATGAAACAGTGCGGGATCCCGGAGGTCGATTCCATTTCCCTCTCGCCGAGAGCGGCAGGTACAATCTCTCGATCTGGTCATCGTGTTACACGAGGGAACGCATCAACGGGCTCGACATTTCGGACGAGAAAAGCCCTTCCGACCTGAAAATCGAACTCGATCCCGGCATGAGAGTATCCGGCCGCGTTGTGGACGATGCCACGGGTGAACCGATCGCCGACGCCATCGTGGGACCGGCCATCTACCCGTGGGAAACCGATCTGCCGAGACTCTACTATCTCGATTTCAGCGAGGTCTGCATCTATGACCGCACCGACGCTGACGGCGCGTTCAGCCTCAGGGGACTGCGAAAGATCGACAAGAAAGTCGCTGCCGTGCATCCTGACTTTGCCGAGGGATACATCAGCACGACGCCGGGCAGTGGGGAAAAAATCGAAATCCGCCTCAGAAAAGGATACCGCATTTTCGGCCGCGCCCTCGACAACGCGGGGCAGCCTGCCGAAGGGCTCCTGATCCGGATGTACGGAGACAGGATTCCTCTCGCACGCCCGGCCATGAGCGATGCCGACGGTTCCTTCGTCACCGAACCGATTCTGCCGGGACGTGTGGTGCTCAAAGCGGGAGATCCCCCCATCGAACTCAGAAGGGATTTCGATTTTTCCGAAGAGCACAAGGTGGTTTACGTTGTCGACGAAGATATGGAGGTCAATTTCGGGCCCGATCCCGAACAGGTGACCTGGCGGGGCACACTCTACGGCTACGACGGCAAACCGCTGGCCGGAGGGGTTGTTTGTCTGCGGCACGCCATGTTCAGCCCCCGCGAAACGTACTGGTATCGTCTGACGCGCGACGTTCGCTGCGACAGCATGGGGCGTTTCGAGGTGGGCAAGCTCAACCGGGGCCGTTACAGAGTCACACTCGAAATTCCCGACCAGATCGAGTGGGGCAATGTGCCCTTTGAGACAGCCGGTCTCGTTGAACGGGACATCAATCTCAGCCTCGTGTCGACCCTCTCGGGAGTCGTGATCAACGAAGCGACGGGAGCACCCTTTGCCGACAAGAAAGGAACGGTGCGAGCCTATTCGCGCCATACGGGAAACCACAACAGTATCGAGGCCGATATCGACAAAGAGGGGCGTTTCGAAATCAAGGGCGTTCTTCCGGGCAGCTATTATCTGCGCGCCCGCGTGGGCAACGCGGTCTCGGACCGTATCAAGGGTATCAAGGTGGTCAAGGGCCAGAAACTGAGCGATCTGGTCATTCCCGTCGCTCCGGCGGGATCATTGAAAATCTCCCTGGAAGGTTTCGAGAACGACCGCGACGCATACTTCTCGCTCTCACTCTCCGAAGAGTCGTCCGGGCAGCGGACCTACATGGGAAAGTATTCGGTCGCCAAGACGATTGCCAAGGAGAACACCTTCACCCTCGATCAGGGGAAGTGGACCGCGGCGCTGTCGTTCGGACGAATGGGCTACATGCAGCAGTCCTTCGAGGTTCTGCCCGACCAGACCACCGAAATCCGGATCAAACGCGATTCGGTCGACGCCTGCGAGGATTTCATATCACTCACAGGAACCGTCTACAAGCCGAATGGGCTCCCCGAAGGAGGCATCCTGCTCCGTTTCAACGCCGCCAGCGTTCCTCGACTCCCCGAGGAAAATCGGTACCTTCGCGTGAGGACCGACGATGGTGGACAGTATACTCTCCAGGGTTTCAGGCCGGGACGCTGGCAGGTCTCTGCCGAGCTCGCCATGGGCGGCCGGGCCTATTTCCCCGAACTCTGGATTCCGCCCGACGCCGACGATCCTCTCGTCTTCGATCTGTCCCTCCCTGTGAGCGTGGTGAGCGGATCGCTCTACGACGGGCTGAACGGGATTCCGATCACCAACAACCATCCTCGCACGTGGGAAGCGTCCCTCCGCGATGTCAAGCGCGACGAGAAAGCGAGCAAATACTCGGGCACTGACGGGAGCAATCGTTTCCGCCTCGCTTGCCTGAACGAGGGGGACTACGAGCTCATCGTCGATGCCGAGGGCTACGATTATTTCAAGTCGGGAGCGTTCCGCGTCGCCGAGGGCCAGGATCTCTACATGGGAGACATCCAGCTGCAGCCCTGCGGCCTTCTCGACCTCGAGGTGCTCGATGAATCTCTCGTGCCGATCGAGAGGATCGAGGTGACCTGCGACGGAACGAGAATATACTCGGCCGACACCATTCAGGGCAAACGGCGCTATGACAAGCTTCCCACGGGGACGGTGACGATCACCGTCGATGCGAAAGGCCATTTTGAAAAGGCGATCACCGTCAAACTCCTGCCCGGTCGACCGGTGGAAAGGCGCATCGTGCTTCAGCCCGAGTAGGTCGAGTTTCTTGCACGGCGCTCAGACGGCCGCGAAGCACTCTTCTCGAATCGATGCTGGTAAGAGGTAAGCGTCCTGTTGACCCAGTGGGGTCGTCGCGGGCGATTTTTCTCTGATCCG
>CAYXGI010000050.1:0-41304 GCA_964464495.1 uncultured Phycisphaerales bacterium | reverse complement strand
GGCGGCGGCCATTAATCTGGGAACCGCCTCGCGGCGGAACTCGAACGACCTACCCGGGAGTGCTAGCGATGCGGGCCACATCATCCTCCCCTATTTGGTCTCTCTCCGGGTGGGGTTTACCGAGCCAGACAGGTCACCCTGCCTGCTGGTGCGCTCTTACCGCACCATTTCACCCTTACCCAGTCAAACCGGGCGGTATACTTTCTGTTGCACTGGCCCTATTCTTTCGAACGGTGGGAGTTACCCACCACCCTGCCCTGTGGAGTACGGACTTTCCTCCCCCGCCACGCGTGACGGGAGCGGCCGCCCGGACTCCCCGAAAGCGCGCCCATACTAATCACGATCCAGTGAGCGTGTCAATGGCCAAGAGCCTCTCCGCGAAAACGTTGCGACATGGAAGACAAAAAAGACGGTTGCAGGCCGGAGGCTCTCACGAAGAGGAAAGTCCTTTTATCCTCGGGATGGATGGCATAGAATTCGATCTTCACCCTGACATCGAAAAGCGGAGACACATCCATGGAGTTCATTTTCGTCATCAAGCGATACGACCTGTTCGATCTCGAGTTTCCCCACGGATTCGAGCGCCACGGCGCGGACGCTCTCCGGTCGCTCTATCTCGACAGGATCGAGAAGCGCGGTTTCTTTGCCGAGCGGAGATATTGCGAGCAGGATTCGGGTTTCAAGCAGATCATTCCCTATGCGATCGTCGTGCACGGTGACCGGGTTTTTCTCTTGAGGCGATTCGCATCCCAGGGCGAAAGCCGGCTCCACAACAAGATGTCGATCGGCGTGGGCGGCCACATCAATCCGATCGACGGGGTGGAGAACTTCCTCGAGGCGGGTTGCGAGCGGGAAATCGCCGAAGAACTGGAGATTACGGAAGATATCGCGCCGCGGCCCGTGGGGATCATCAATGACGAATCGAACGCGGTGGGATCGGTTCACCTCGGAATCGTACACCTCGTGCGCCTCGAGAAGGGCGCAGTCAAGGTCAGGGAAACGGACATGATGGAAGGAAGTTTCGTTCCCCTCGGAGAGTTGAAAAGGCTTGCCCAAGATCCCGCCTGCAACATCGAGACCTGGTCATCGCTGATCATCGAGAAAATCGACACGATTCTCTGAGATCACCCTTTTCGGAATTGCGTCTCACCGGTCGTGCCAAGGCGGGGAAAGAGTCCAAAAATAAAAGGCAGCCACTGGAATTGTAGGAAAGGTGGATAGAGGAAAACACCTATTAAAAGCCTAAATAAGGATCTTAGTAGAAGGACTCTAAGAAAAGGGGACCAGTGGCTGCCTCAGTTTATCTTTGGTTTTCAAAGTGCGTTACGCGAAATATAGACCTAATTCTATTCTAAATATTTACTTAGATCGCGTTCAACTCGTATTGTCTGGATTAGATAACCAACACTGAATATGATGTCAAAGGCAAAAAACTGATCGTGTCTATTTTTTTAATCGGCGGCTGGAGCGCAATATTCACAAAAAAATAATAAAAAATAAGGCGCTCCTATCGCACAAACGCTCGGAATCGCACTTTCGATTTTCAGCCGAATGCCCAGAGCCCTTGATTCATCGAGGCTCGGAAGGCACTTACTTATTCAAATCGATTTTTCCTCCATATCCGATCGCCCCCTTTGCCACGGGACTCCGACCATGAACAACAGCCACAAAGAGAACAAAGGCCCCAAAGAAAAAAATCTGACCGAATGCGATCTCTGCGATCATTTTGCCTGCTCGCAGGCCAAGGATTGTTTCGACGGAAGGGACGAGACGATCAAAAGTTATCAAGCTGATCGGCCGACGCTGATCCTCGCCAGAGCGGCCGCCGACGTGGAGGCGGCTCATTACGGACGCGCCACGCGGCTCGAGGAGATCGTGCACTTCGCGCGCGCCATCAACGCCCGCCACGTGGGCGTGGCGTTCTGCACCGGATTCAAAACAGAGGCGCGCATTTATTGCGATCTGATGCGGCGCCGCTTCAAGGTCTCGTCGGTCTGCTGCAAGAACTGCGCCGTGCCCAAAGCGACATTCTCCATGCCCCATGTCAGGCCGGTTGAAAAGGAAACGATGTGCAATCCCAAGGGCCAGGCCGAACGGCTCAACGAGGCGCAGACCGATCTCAATGTGCTCATCGGTCTCTGCGTGGGGCATGATTCGATCTTCTTCAAGCACTCGGCCGCACCGGTGACGGTCCTCATCGCCAAGGACCGTGTCCTGGCCCATAATCCTGTCGGTGCTCTGTACAGCCCGTATATTCGGCGCAGACTCGAAGAGGGGATTTTTGCCGATTAGGCGAAAGCAGCCGCTCAGGGCGACCTTCGAAGAACTGTGTAGTTCCCGGTCGAGACGGTCTCGGTCGATGACTTCTCGAACAATGAGCCCTCTGCCCGATCACCCCCGACAAAGACAGCGCCGACAAACGCCGCAGCCCCTTTCTCAGGTCCAGTCTCGTCAGCCGTGAAGCGCACCGTCCAGAGCCTCCCGTCCTGATCGGCCCCATGCGACGGACTCCGCGCCAGATCTCCCGCATACCACAAGACCGGCCCGGCTAAAAAAGAATCGACCACCAGACGGTCTCCCTCATCCCAATCATCAGCGACCTGACTGAGAGCCGGCCCGACACCGTCAAAAACCTCCTGAAGACCGACCGACTGAAAGGAGTAGAGAAAGGACAGAGCCGCCACGACCAGCACAAACCCGTAGCGGATCACCACCCACTGAAAACGGGTCAGCCCCCTCCCCACGAGAATTATGAAGGGTACGGCAATAAAGAAGAGCCTCTGCTCGGGAAAGGGTTGATCAAGCTGCATGCCCGCAAAGAGAGCGTAGAGGGGTGGAACGAAAATCGAAAAAAGCAGCAATAGCGCTGTCTCGTGCCCAGGTTCCTGGACTTTTCTCAGCAGCGCCCTGCTCCGCAGATGAGAGGGCAGAATCCACGTCCTGAGCCCCCACACCGAAAGGCACGCCAAAACCATGACAAACAAGAACCATGTGGTGAGCAGAAACTGGGCCACCTGGAAAAAGCTATGAATCGCCGTCTCACCCTCGGCGCCGATCTGCCTTCCGGCGATCTGGGCGTCCTCGAATCCCGGCTTCGCAAAAGTGAACGCCGGCGGCAGCGGCTTCCACGGATGGAGGCGTCCGAGAGAGATGTCGGTGAACAGATAGCCGATGTCATAACAACTGAGCGCGCCCTGGGGTGCAGGATGGTGCGGGTTTTCGCCACTCGTCGCGCCGCCCGACAGGGAGAGCAATGTGATGAGCCCGATCGCGGGCGCGATCGTGAGCATCCAGCGGACGAGAACGGCCGTCGACCCGCGGCGGAAGATGGCGAGCACCGCGGCCTGCCCCGGCACGAGGAGGACCATGAGGGGATTCGCACAGAGCGCCAGAATAGCCGCCCCGCCGTGGAGCACCCAGTCGTTGGCGCGCTGCCTGTCGATTGCCTTGACAAACGCAAACAGCCAGAGGGCGGCAAGAAAGATCTCGAGAGAACAGGGATGAAACTCCCACGCTGCCGTGCAAAGCAGCGACGACACGGCAGCGAGGCTCGTCGCCTCGGTCGAGCCGATACTGCTGAAAGCGCGCAATGCCAGGCGATAGACCATCACCACGGCGGCCACGGAAAAAACAAAGGGGAGCATTCGAAGCCAGATCTCGTCGTGGGAGATCGCACTCCAGAACTGTGCCAGCAAGCAGAAGAGCGGCGATCCGGCACTGTCAGTTACCGGCCTCATGAGCCAGAGTGTTTCACCGTGCCACAGATCGGCGCGGCGCCAGAAGGCCAGCCTGAAACAGACGGTCAGAAGCACAACAACCCAGAACACTCGGCTTTGGCGGTTCGTCATCATCAGTAGAGCCATCCATAGATGAGCGGCATCGTCCAGAAGGATAGAGCCGTGTTCACCACGACCACGAGAGCAACAACGGCGCAATCGAGTTTGAACCGATCGGCCAGAGTGAGAACGAGCAGTTGAGTGGGAAAGGAGCCCACCGTGATCACAGTGGGTCCCAGATCGCTTTTAAAGCTGCTTCCGAGCGCCTCGATAAGGAAGAATACAAGCAGTGGCGGTACGACGAGCTTGATGGCGACGGCCGGCAGTATCGGCCCGATTTCGTTGCCCTTGGGAAAACGGAGGGCGAGTCCGACGCTCAGGATCAGGAGCCCCGTGATCCCGGCCGCAAGAAGGTCGGCGCTGTCGCGCACCCAGTAGGGAATATCCACCTCGTAGTATTGGAGCCCCACACCGGCAACGAGCGCCCAGACGGGCGGCAGCCGGAGCAGCGCGCCCACGCTCCTCACGAAGGCGAAGGAGTTCTTGCCCGCTGCGCCGTACCAGCCGGCCAGGATCGAGCCGGCCACCACGGTGCAGGCCGTCATGGCGCCGCCTACCAGGAGCAGACCCTCGGCATCGATCTCGTGAGAGTTCTTCGTGAACAGCGAAGCGCCGAAGCATGCCACATTGGCGAACGCGCAGGAGAGGATCAACGCGCCCTTGGTTCGCTGGTCGATCTTGAAAAAGCCATAAGCGAACATCCCCACGAAGAGAGAGCCGATAACTCCCGCCCCTAGAACCGCGGGCGCGTGCCAGTCGAGAGTCTCGACGTCGATGCTCCAGATCGCAGTGAGGAGGAAGGCGGGCACCAGAATGTAGAGAACCAACCTGTTGACCGCCTGCCTTAGTGCGTCGGGATCGATCGTCTTGTGAATCGACCGGCGCGCCAAGACACCGACCACCACGATCAGAAAAAAGGAGAGGTATTCGCCTGTCATGATGCACTCCTCGAGCAGGATCGCCCCCGCAGCCGGCCGCGTTTCAGCCCCCTTCGCCCGCGTCGGACCGCTCCACGATCTCTCGAATGAAGATGTTCCGGAAATGAAGAACGCCGCCGTGGCTCTGCAGTTCGATCGATTCTTCCCGGTAGATCGGTTTTGCCCGCTCCCAGTAGTTTTCCATGGTCACCTTGTCGACCACCAGCTCATCGTTGAGGAAGACGGTGACCTTGTCGCCCTCCATCAGGATCCGGAAACGGTTCCACGAGCCTGGAGGATTGTCCGCCTTCTTCAGGGGCCTGCTAAGATTCTGCTTGTTGTTGTAGAGACCTCCCGAACCATGTTCGTGGTCCCAGATCTGCACCTGGGGGCTGCCGCGCAGGTAGATGCCGCTGTCGCCGCCGGGAGGGATCTTCCAGTCGACGAGGAGCTCGAAGTCCCTGTATTTCTTTTTCGTGCAGAGGCTGTGTCCCTTGCCGTCGAACACGAGGATCCCCCCCTCCATTCTCCAGTGCTCACCGATCCACTTGTCCGCCTCGGCCTGCGCCGCGCCGAGCGCTTCAGCCGTCATCTGAGCGCGCTTGGGCGGATTGGCCACGAGCCCCTTCCACCCCTGAAGATCGCGGCCGTTGAAGAGCAGGCCGAATCCCTCGGGCGGCGCGTTGAGTTTGAGATCCTTGATCCGGATGTTGCGGAACTCGACCTCGCTGCCGTGGCTCAGGAAACCGATATGGCCCGCGCGCCGCTTGATCCCGGGATGATGGGCGAGGAGTGCGGGATCCTTGATGGCGGCGAGGTCGGCATCGACGATGACCTCCCCGTTGAGGGTGACGCGCACCTTCGTACCGCGCACGTCGATCTCCTCCTCGTTCCACTCCCCCGCCTTCTTCAAGACGCCCCTCTTCGCCGGGAAGAGGCCGTACACCGATCCATGATACTGATAGGGCTTGAGGTTGGCGTACTTTTCCGCATAGTCGTCGAGAATCTGGATCTCCATCCCCTGATAGGCCGGATTGCCCTTGAGCGGCGTCCGGATCCCCACGCCATTGTTGCCGCCCGGCTCGAGGCGAAAGTCGAAGCGAAAAGTAAAATCCTCGTACTCGTCGACGAGGAAGAAGCGGCCGCCCGTGCCCTTCCGGCAGACGAGCAGGCCTTCGCGCACTGCGTAACCGGGGCCGCTTCCATCAATGAGTCTCCATCCGTCGAGGTTCTTTCCATCGAAAAGGGAGACGAAACCTTCTTCTTCAGCAGGCACGTCCGCACGCAGGGTGGCCCAGAGGCAGTTCGAGGAGAGAGCCAGCACAGCCACGAGCAGCGCGAAGTATAAAATGAAACGCATTACGATCCTCCAGATTCTGTTTTTCGGGCGGCGCGGCCCGCTCGGGATCGCAGCCGCACGCGAAAGAGCATGTTAAAGGAGCAACCCGATGCGGTCAATCAGCCGTTCGAAGGAGAAAGAGGAGACTCCCGCCAAGCCGTGAAAAGATCCATTTCGTACCCGCAACTCTGTGGCCGGGTTGTTAGAATCGGCTTTTCGTTGAAAAACAGGTTGGAGCAAAACCTATGGTATCTGACGATTTCGAGAACGAACAAGCCGACCCGGTCCTCTTTTCCTTCGACGATCTTTCCGGCACGCTGAGGGAGAATGTGGAGCGCATGGGATGGTCGGCCCCCCTGCTGGTGCAGGAGAGAGTCGTTCCTCTCATGGTCGAGAAGAAGGACATCGTGGTTCAGTCACGTACGGGATCGGGCAAGACGGGCGCCTTCGGGATCCCGCTCTGCCGCCTCGTCGATCCCGATTGCGACGATGTCCAGGGCCTGGTTCTCGTACCGACGCGCGAACTGGCCGAGCAGGTCTGCGGCGTGATCCGCGATCTGACCCGCGGCACGGGGATCCGGTCGGTTGCCGTCTACGGCGGTGCGGCCTACGGCCCCCAGATCGACGCCTTCAACAAGAACGTCCACATCGTGGTGGCCACACCGGGACGCATGATCGATCACCTGATGAGCCGCCGCGTCTCTTTCAAGCGTCTGCGCTGCCTCGTGCTCGACGAGGCGGACGAGATGCTGTCCATGGGTTTTTATCAGTCGATGGTCAAGATCCTCTCCTTCGTGCCCGAGAGGAGGCAGACCACGCTCTTTTCGGCCACCATCCCTCCCAGTGTGGCGGCGCTCGCAACGCGCTTCACGCGCAACGCGGAGCAGGTGAGCCTCAGCGCCGACACCCTTCACGTGGAGGAGGTCGACCATGTCTACTACGTGGTCGATTCGATGTACAAGGACCGGGCGCTGCTCAAGCTCATCGAGATGGACAACCTCGAATCAGCCCTTATTTTCTCCAACACCAAGAGGGAAGCCGAGTACCTGGGGACCTTCCTCCAGAACTTCGGCTATGACGGCGATTTCCTCAGCGGAGACTTGAGCCAGAAGGAACGGGACAAGGTCATGAGCCGGCTCCGCGAGGGCAAGCTGCGTTTTCTCGTCGCAACCGACGTGGCCGCCCGCGGCATCGACATCTCGAACCTCGGCTACGTGATCCTCTACAACCTGCCCCAGGCGCACGATCACTACATCCACCGTGCGGGCCGGACGGGCCGCGCCGGCGAGGGCGGCATGGCGATCAGCCTCGTGTCGATCATCGAGGAGCTCGAGCTCAAGAAACGCGCCAAGAGCTTCAACATCAATCTCGTGAAGAAAGATATCCCCACCGACGAGGAGGTGGAAGCCAAGGTGGCCGCGCGCCTGAGAGTGATGCTCGAGGAGAAATTCCGAGGCCTCGACAATCTGGAGAGGGAACGGCTCAACCGCTTCATCCCCCTGGCCCGGTCTCTTTCGAGCGGTGTTGATTCAGAACCGGGCGAGGTCTCCGGAGCAGAGGGTGACAAAATCGACGATCCCGCCAGCGGCGACGACCCCGCCAGCGGCGACGATCCCGCCCGCGGCGACGATTCCGCCAGCAGCGGCGATCCTACGAATATCATCGCCATGCTCTTCGACCGCTTCTATCAAGACACGCTGCACAAACCGCTCTTTCCTCGCGAGGAACGAAAGGCGCGCACCGAGGACAATCCGCCGCCGCGCCGCACAAAGAGCCACGGGCCGAGCAGCGGCGGCCGCGGAGGGAGACCGTTCGACGGAAATCGATCGAACAAGCGCCGAGGACGTCCCCGGAGCGGAGGCTCCGGAGGGCGCTCCCAGGGTGGTGGAAGGTCCCAGGGCGGACGCTCCGGCGGGAGGGGCGACAAGGGGAATTGAGTAAAAAAAAAGCCGCCGGCCCAGTGAAGCCGGCGGCTCGTAAATTCTCAGACTGTCAATCCGATCAGGGAGCGAGTTCAACAGTATCGTTGAAGTAGGTTCCATCCATTCCCGTGAAGCCGCCCATCAGAAAGAGCGACATCCCCGACGCGGTCGGCGCAGTGCTCACGAAGGGCTGAGCCCGAACCGTGTCAAGTGGCGCCACAGTCGTCCAGCGGCTCTTGAGAGCATCGAAAAACTCCACCGCGCCCGTTCCCGAATACTGGGCCTTGGCCTTGACGAAACCGCCGATATTGTAAAAACGACCGTCGACCATGGCCGCGCCGTGGCCGTACCGCGGGGTTGGCATGGCGCCGATCTCACTCCAGGTCAGAAAGCCCGGCAACGCCGGATCGAGGCCGAGCACCAGCGTATCGGACAGAGGTTCTTCGTGCGCGTCGATACCGCCGGTGAGAAGGATATCATTCATGCAGGTCGCGGCAGCCGTGTGAGAGCGTCCCGATGGGAGCAGGAAGAACGCCGTATTCCAGCTGTCGCTGGTGGCATCGTAAACGTAAGTAAGGTCGCTGAACATCCCGTGCCGGTCCTTGCCGCCGATCACGAAAACGAGATCGTAGCCCGCGCCGTAACCGAGATTGTCGTTGGCATCGTTGTAGGCAGCCGCCGCGGTGCCGTAGAGTCCAAGGGGCATGTCGGCCAGCGGGGTCCACTGGCTTCCGCCAGGCTGCGATGGATCGAAGGCGAAGGCCGCCACAGATGTGTCGCCTCCCGTATTCCCGCCGAAGAGATGCGCCTTGCCACCGATTGCAACCGCGCTCAACTCTCCCACCGGCCCACCCGGGTAGGAATCCATATCGGTGTAGGTATCGGTTGCGGGATCGTACTGGAGGACGCGATCGGTGAGTGCTGTCCGTTCGCTGCCACCGAAGAGATAGATCATCCCGTTGATCGCCGCAACGGCGCCCCCATGCTGGGGAGCGGGCATCGCGGCTTTTTGCACCTGGTTGGCCGGATGAAATTCGAGCACATTCAGGAATTCGATCTCGTTATCGAGGGGAGGCGTCAAGCCGGCATACCCGCCGATCAGATAGATCCTGTTGTTCACCGCGGCCACGGGATTGCAGAATCGGCCGATAGCCATTTGGCCCTCATCGCGCCATCCAGCCGTGGGATCGGCAGGATCATAGGACTCGACGCGGTTCGAGGTCACATAGCCATCCACCGGGTCGTGGCTGAATCCGCCGCACACGTAGATGCGGTCAAAGGCCACGGCACCGTCGGCGCGCAGCCGTGAGATGTTCATGGCGCTGATCGGATTCCAGGCGTCGAGACCGGGATCGTATTCGAGGGCCTCGTCGAGAACCTTACCATCAGCCTCTTCACCGCCGAGGCAGTAGACCTTTCCGTTGACCACGGCCGATCCGGTGCGCGTTCTGGCGCTCGGGAGGGAGGCGACAGCGACGGGTGAAGCGCCCGGCGTATAGGCGTAAACATTGGAGGTGGCCGTCGACGCGTCCAGGCCGGTCTGTCCGCCAAAGATATAGATCAGGCCGTCAGCATCGTTGAAGTCCGCGTTGCCGAAGGCCAGAGGCTCGACGAGCGTCTCGGGCAGCTTGGTGACGCCGATCGCGTTGTGAGTGGCGGGATCGATGTCCACGCGCAGAATCAGGTCGTAGACCTTGCCCTCCGAGTTGATGCCGCCGAAGATGTAGATGGCGTTCGCCCCGGGGACGGCCGCTGCAGAAATCGCGTAGAGCGGCATGCCCGTATGCCAGTTGAGAAGGGTCCAGCTCGTCGCGTCGCTGCCTTCGTGCACAGGATTGTCGTTGGGATCGAAACGCCAGAACCTCCGGTTGAGACGCAGCCGTTGCTCGGCCTCATCCCACCAGAATCCGCCGATGGCAAAGACCTGTCCGTCGAGAACCACCGCGTCGCCCGCAAAGTGAGGACGCTCGTCGCCATCGATGACGCTCCGGTGGAAGAAGGGCCCTGACCTCTCGATCAGTCCAAGAGTGCCGAGAGGCGGACTGTCGACATCGGTCCAGTTCACCATCCCGCCCTGGTAGACGCGGCAGTTGTATCCGAGCACCCGCGAGAGGAAATAGAGCGCAGTCGACTCCACGCCGGTCGTGGCGCAGGCGATGATTTCTTTGAAACTGTCATAGCCCGCATCCTTGAACAGGGCGATCACATCGGTGACGCCGACGAGGAGTCCCGTGGCGGGATCGACCGTTTCGAGCCAGTCGAGACGGCTGGAGTGGGGAATACGGCCCGCCCGGTCCTGGAGCTCGCAGGCAAACTCGCCGTTGTACTCGGCGAGGGAACGCACATCTACGAGCACGCTGCCCGCGAGGGCCGGATTGGTGAGGAAGTTCTGAATATCGTCGGCCTCGGCAAGCCCGAGACTGTCGATGAATGAGACAAAGATATCGGGTACGATCGCCGTCGGATCCCAGGGAGTGTTATCGATCGCATGGCCCGCGGCGACCCAGGCCGCAAAGCCGCCGTCCACGATGTGCACGTCGCGGCAGCCGTAGTATTCGAGCATCCAGAAGAGCCGGAAGGGAGCTTCCACGTCGCTCACACCGTCGCCGTAGAGCACGATCTTCGAGTCGGCCCTGATCCCCCGGTTCTCTCCGAGAAATGTCTCCACATCGCCCACCGGAGGAAAATCGATCGGGGGATCATTGGCGATCTCGTGCCAGTCGATCCAGATCGCCTTCTCGATATGGCCCGCATCGAAATCAGCGACCATGTAGCGGCAGTCGACGAGAATGAACTCGTCCCGTTTGGCCATGGCTGATTTGAGACGATCGACCGACCAGAGGAGATCGGCGCCAGGTTGATTGGCCCAACTCTGAGGCGGTTGCGTGTAACCGCTGCCTCCGCCGGCGTGGCCCGTTGATGTGCGCGAGCAACTCACAACCACGAGTCCGAGAAGGAGAGCGAAAACAAGAATCCAACTCCCCCCTACGTTCGGACTTCGTCCGAAATCGTTCGAACTTCTTCTGAAGAGCTTCATGTCGACTGGCTCCTAAAAAGGCACTTGTCATACATTGCCTGTCCTCGATCGACGGAAACGAACAGGCTCAGCGCGAAAATCGTTCTGGGCAATATGATATTGGTCAGTCAGATAATATCAGATCACGCACAAGGAAACAACTGCTCCGAAATTATAGACTTCGGGCGATACGACCGAATCCGTCCTGGACTCTGCGGACCTAATCTTTTTTTCTTCCATCGGTTACGGTGACACAAGGCTCGTGGAATGACCGTGGTAATCGCCCTGACAGAGAGGTGCCGGCCGAGAACCGACATACAAAAACAACTACATAATTATATCATTACATATCATCTCAAAATCATTTTAGTGACATTTATTTTTCCCCAGTCGAGCGGGGACAAGGCTCGGGAATGAGCCCATAAAATTGATTTCTATTTATATTTTTAAAGAAACACGTATTTATACGAATTTGGTTGATAGGTTTCTTCAACGAGCTCGGTTCAAAAAAATCAGGATGCCGACAGTCAATGGCGCTCTCTACAGAGGAGACCGAATCGATTGCGAGAGAACATCGACGACTGTTAAGATGATGGCAGACTCTCCAACCATCGGTCCGCCCAATGGGAGAAAAAACGATGCCCCTGCTGATTGGATACGATATCGGAAGCTCGGCGATCAAGGCGGCGCTCCTCGACGCCGACACGGGAAGGCTCATAGATTCCTGTGCGTCGCCCGCCACAGAACTCGCCATCGACTCCGCCGCGCCCGGCTGGGCCGAACAGCCGCCGTCTCTCTGGTGGGAGCATGTCAAGAAAGCAACGGCCCAGATCCGCGCCGCGATCCGTTTCGATGTGCGCGACGTCAAGGCGATCGGCATCTCCTACCAGATGCACGGCCTCGTGCTCGTCGACAAGGCGCAGGCCGTGCTCCGGCCGTCGATCATCTGGTGCGACTCCCGCGCCGTCGACATCGGCCGCGGTGCGGCCGACGCCATGGGACGGACGCGATGCCTCGAACGCCTGCTCAACCTTCCCGGTAACTTCACGGCGTCCAAGCTCAAGTGGGTCATGGACAACGAGCCTGCCGTCTACGAGCACCTTCACAAGGCGATGCTTCCCGGGGACTACATTGCGATGAAGATGACCGGCGAAATCGCCACCACGCCATCGGGCCTCTCCGAGGGAATCCTCTGGGATTTCGAAGACCAGGGTGTGGCGCGCATGGTGCTCGACCACTACGCGATCAGCGAGGACACGCTGCCCAGGGTGGTGCCCACCTTTTCCGTTCAGGGTGAACTGACGCCCCACGCTGCCGACGAACTCGGGCTTGCGGCGGGGACGGCGGTGTCATATCGGGCGGGCGACCAGCCGAACAACGCCCTCGCTCTCAACGTGCTCCAACCGGGTGAGGTCGCGGCAACAGCCGGGACGTCGGGGGTGGTGTATGCCGTCTCCGCGGCGCGGGCTTTCGATCGGGACTCGCGCGTCAACACCTTCGTTCACGTGAACCATACCGCGCATGACGCCCGGTACGGCATCCTTCTCTGCATCAACGGAACGGGAAGCCTCAATCGCTGGATCAACAAGACTCTAACTCACGGGATGTCCTACGACGCGATGAACGATCTCGCCGCGCGGGCGCCGGTCGGATCGGAGGGGCTCGTGATTCTTCCCTACGGCAACGGTGCGGAGCGGACCCTCGGAAACAGCGATCCCGGGGCGTGCATCGGCAGCGTCGACTTCAACAGACACGGCCTCGGCCACCTCTTTCGAGCGGCGCAGGAAGGGATCGTTTTCGCGCTCGATCATGGATTGCAGATCGTCCGCGACATGGGTATCGACGTGCACACTGTCCGCGCGGGGAGGGCCAACATGTTCTTGAGCCCGCTCTTCCAGTCGGCGTTCGCCACGGTCACGGGCACGCGAGTGGAGCTGTTCGACACGGACGGAGCGCAGGGCGCCGCGCGTGGTGCGGGTATCGGTTGCGGGATCTATCGCGATGCGTCCGAGGCCTTCGAAGGGATCGAGGCGGTCGAGGTCATCGAACCCGATCGCTCCTTGGCCGCACCCTACAACGAGGCGCGCGCCCGTTGGTTGGGCGCGCTCGACAGCCTGACAGCCTGACAGCGGATTGACGATCCACGGTCGCTCGGCTATTTCTCCTCTTCGGGCGGACTTTCGGTATCGTCGAAATCCGCCTCGATCACCTGGGTGATCTTCGTGAGCAGGACCTTTGGTTTCACCGGCATCCAGAGGCATGCGGCGATTCCCAGTTCCTTGAGTCGCGCGGAATCGATGAGCTGATCGTCGGAGGTGAGCATGATGATCTCGCCCACATCGAGATCGGACTCCTTGATCTTCTCGGCGATCTGAAATCCGTCCATCTCGGGCATCTCGGCATCGAGCAGCATCAGACCGTAAGGCTTGCCCGCCTGCATCGACTGCCGCAGTGCGGCGAGAGCCGCGCGGCCTCCGTTGACCACCGTGGGCTTCATGTTCCAGCCGCGCAACATCGCCTTGAGTTCCCGCCTGTTCTTGCGATTGTCGTCGACTACAAGCACAGGGAGATTGAGAAGAGGATCATCGGGATCGACCTCATCGCTCGCTGCCTTCGGCGGCGTCCCGGGAGAACGATCTTTCTCGCCAGCAGCGCCCTGGGACGCGTCCTGAGACGAGGCGGCGGGAACGGTGATCGTCTTGGTTGTCATTTTCTCTTTCTTGGAAACCGTCTCCGGCCCGCCAGCGGAACTCTTGTCCCCCTCATCGGCCATCGCTTGCTTCAACGCATCCTCGGCAGCCTGCTTGACTGCCTCCTCTCGTGCCGCGTCGCTGGCTGTTTTCTCTGATTTTTTTGCTTTTGCGGCTTCCTGGGCTTTTTCGTCGTCAGCCTTCTTCTTTGCCGCTTTCGCCGCAGCCTCCTTGGCGGCGGCCTCCTTGACTGCCGCCGCTTCCTCGGCAGCTCGCTTCTTTGCTGCCGCGGACGCCTTCTTGATCGCTTCCTCGGCCGCCTTCTTCTGGACCTCCTCGACCGCCTGTTTCCGGGCTTCTTCAGCGGCCTGCTGCCTCGCCGCTTCGGCTGCTTTCTTTTGTGCCTCCTCAGCGGCTGTCTTCTCTGCCGCGGCCTTTTCAGCTGCTGCCCTCTCGGCTGCAACCTTCTCGGCTGCTGCCTTTTCAGTCGCTGCCCTCTCGGCTGCTTCTGCTTCGGCCCTCTTGGCCGCCTCTGCTTCGGCCCTCTTGGCCGCCTCTGCTTCGGCCCTCTCAGCAGTTTGTCTTCGGGCCAGTTCGGCAGCGATCGCTCTCGACGCTTCCTTTTCGGCAGCCTTCTGCTCCGCCAGTTTTTCTTCTGCCTGCTTGGCAGCCTTTTCGGCGGCTGCCGCATTGGCAAGACGCAGCTTGTTCCGTCCTGCTTTCGAGGTCGGTGACAGAGGATCGAAGCGCGCTACGAAAGACTCGAGTCCATCGTCCTGTTCTTCTTCAGCCTCTCTATTGTCACTCACGGCGGCGACAGGCGTTGCTCCCGGCGCCGCATCGCGGATCGCCTCGGATTCTGGTTTCTCAGCGGACGCTTTTTCTTCGACTGGAGGGTGTTGGTCCGTTTTCGGGGAAGCGCTCTCCTCCTTGACGCTGACCGACAGGGTCTCCTGCTGCGCCGGTTCGGCCGTTGCCTGAGGTTTCACGATTTCGGTCGGTTCCGCGGTTGCTGAAGGCTCCGCGGGAGCCTCCGGCTCTACAGCCGTCTCCTGTTTCACCTCGGCCTGCGGTTTGGCGACAGCCTGAGGCTCTTTGACCACCTGTGGCTCAGCAGCTATTTGTGGTTTGACGGCAACCTGCGACTGTGCGGCCGGCTGCGGCGGGGCTGGCGCGGCGGCTGTCTGTACCTGGGGCGCTTCCGTAGCGGGCAGCGTCAATACTTGCGTGTTGGAACTCGTCTGCAAGGGGCCTTGGCTGCGGTCCGATTGCGTCAAAGGTTTGAAATCTGTCTTCTCACTTCCCGACCGGTCGACAGTGCGAGTCTCGTCCTGTTCGGTCATGGGTGTTGGAGCGAGAGGGTCGAATCGTACATCGTCAGGCTTCTCTTGCTCGGTCCGGGCCTCCGGGGCTGACTGCGGCGCACTCCGGCTGATTCTTGCCTGCCCTTCCCGATCGAGTCGATCGACTCGCCCTGGAGTGAAGTACGCGTTGAAGTGGAACGAGCTGCCGCGGCCGGCTTCGGTCTCGAACCAGAGATCCCCCCCCATCAGACTGACCAGCTTCGAGGAGATGAGAAGGCCGAGGCCGATCCCCTTCTCTCCAGGATCGCCGAAGGAATCCTCGCTTTTGAAAGATGCCGTGATCGCCTGTTTCTGCTCCTCGGAAATCCCTAGACCGGTGTCGCTCACGATAAACCGGAGAAGAACCTTTTCGTCGGTGCTCGACTCCACCTCGATCGTGAAAACGATCTGACCCCGATCCGTGAACCGGACAGCGTTGCCCACGATGTTGCCCACCACGCGGCGCAAACGTCCGCCGTCCCCATTCAGTGCGTCGGGTACTGCCGATTCGACTTTGCATTCGAAAAGAACGCCCTTCTCGCGCGCTTGCTGTGTGGGAATCTCTACAGCTTGGGAAAGAACGGTGCGTAGGCTGAACTCACTCGCGTCGAGCGCGATGCCGCCCGAACGGAATCTGATGGCATCGCCCACATCGCTCAACCGATCGAGAAGAACGTCGGAGTAAGACCGGATCAGCCCGATCTGCTCGCACTGCTCCGGTCTCAGATCAGAGTGCAGCACGATGCCGAGCATCTCGACGATTCCACGCATGGCGCCCTCAGCTTCGAGGTTCCGGTTGATCACGAGATGGGAACTCGACACGCCCTCTTCGCGCGCGGTGGTGATCGCCGCGCCCAGGGCGGTGACGTCGACAAAAGACTCCACACTGCCCGTCACATGGCCGAGGTGATCGCGCACCTTGCTCGATCCCTTGAGGACCAGGAGGCGCCGGCCGTCCTTGGTGCGAAAGCGGAACTGCTCTCCCTCGAGCCTGTCGCCATTCTCGGGTACGAAGAACTCGAAGGGTTCCTCGTGCAACAAGCTGCTGTTCCGCCCGAGGACTTCCACCTCGCCGTAGCCTGTCAGCTTGTGGAACGCTTCGTTAATGCCCGTGATACGGCCTTCCACATCGACGGTGTAAACAGCGGTCCCCTGAATCGGAAACCCCTGCCCCACATCGATGTGACCGGTTTGCGGGCCTTCGGCGCTGCCATCGCCCTGGCCGGCCGGATCGGACTGGCGCGGCGCGGCCATCTCCCTCTGCAAGCGCACCACATCCCTGTCCGACCGCATGCCGCTGATCTCGACGCGGTGTCCACGATCCTTGAGAGCGCACAGAGCCTTGTTCATGGCGCCCACGGTATTGGTGAACTTGTCCTTGAGCAGGAGAAAGTCGACGAGAGATCCATCGTGTGGGAAGTCCTTGAAGGTAAAGAGCCTCAGCTCGAGATCGCGCTGTTCCCTCACGTCGGGTGCGGCGAGAAAAACGAAGCCTTTCCTCCGGTTACGGGTCTTTGGCGCGCCGCCTTTTTTTCTGTGGTTCTTTTTGCCTCCCGGCTCGATCGCGCTCTCGTAGTCTCTCGTCTCGATCCACTGACCGGCGAGCGGCGTCGCCGGCAAGCCGTCGAGAAGCGCGAACCGGCGGTAACAGCCCTTGTTGGCCAGAATCGAATCGGCGGTGATCTTCTCGCTCGGATCGTCGAATGCGAGCAGCTCGGCCGCTTCAAGACCGACCGCTCCTCCGAATCGCTGCAGCACGGAGGGGCTCGCATAAGTGATCACCAGATCGTCATCCACGGCAAGGATGAATGGCGCCATGCCGTTCAAGGATTCGAGGCGAATCTCCACATTGTTGTTCTTCTTGCTCATGGAATGATGACCTCCATCGTACAGTGCGGCTCACCTTTGTCGCGGCAGGCCACTTCGCGCACCTTGAGCGCGCAATCGCAGTGAATCCCCACTCCGAGAATCTGCCCCCTGAGAACGGAGCAGAGTCCGCCTTGGGAATGAAAATGGATCAGCAGGCGGCCGTCGGACATCTCTTCGAACTCGAAACGGGTCGGAGCGGTTCGGCTCTCGTCCCATTGCGCCTGCTTGTGAATCCAGTTCAGGTTGAGAAGAAACTCCCGCGGCGCGTTCCCCGCCAGGCTGTAGTAGGCGGGATGCACGTCGGGTCCCACGTTGAGCACCCAGAACTTGCCGAATTCGACAAGCACGTCTTCGATCGGCATACCCGATGCCGATGCGAGAGCTTTGATCAGTTCTGAATTCAGCTCGTCGGTGTAGTCCCCGCACACTGACAGAACCGGCTCGGTGCAGCCCGCGTGCGTCATGACCTCCTGCCAGACCTCGCGGCCGAACTTGGTCTCAACGAACTCCTGAATGGACTCCTTGATCACGCCTTTCATAGACCTTTCCTCCATCGCCATCGCTTCATAAAATCAAGGAGAGAAGTCGCCCCCGATCCCTGCCTGCATGCGGCCCGCAGAGTCCGGGGATGGCCCTCTTACTGCGAACAGGGCCGCACGGGAACTCCAATGGAGCACCCGATTTTTATCTTTCTATCGGCACAAGGCTTGCCGGGAGTGTAGCCATTCTCAGGGGATCGAAAGAAAATAAGGGGCACAAATCGGAGAGGGGGCGCACTCGGACAAAATAGGCGCCGCTAAAAAGAACAACCCGCTGAGAACGAGCGTTCTCAGCGGGTTGCGAAAGGTAGACACTGTCGGCGGCCGCACCGGGCGGCCGCGCTTGATCGTGCTAGACGATCACACTTTTTCCGCGATGAGGTCGGTGAGCGCGTTGTTGAGGCGCAGAATTTCACCTTCCAGAGCGGCCATCGCCTCCCAGGCAGGTTGCAGGTTGCCCGATCGACCGAGTTCTTCGAGCCTGATCGCCGCGGCGACACAGTTCTGCGAGCACAGACTACCCACTGTTCCCTTGACCGTGTGAGCAGCGTTCTGCAGCATCTTCGAGCTATCTTGTTTTATTGCCTCTCGCACCGCGCCGAGCTGTGCAGGATAATTTTCGAAATAGACACCGACGAGCTCAATCAAAAACTCCTCATCGCCAGCCAGTGCTTCGAGAGCCGCAGTTTTGTCAAAAATCTCATTCATCGTCCTTATCTCCTCTAAAAAAAAGAATAACGACTTGATGAGTCTTATCGACATTGGTTTATATATTCTAAAATAAATATCAGCGGGAATTAGAGCGAAATCAGGCAGTGGGCGCCGCCGATTCAGGGGACAGAAACGACGCAAAACAGGCAGGAGTCGTCTGTTTCGACAAAGGAGAAATCAACGGGGAGGCCGCACAACAGCCTGGAGAAATCATCCCTGTCGATTGTCGTGGCCACGAATCCGTCGCGACAGACGATCACACCGTCGCCCGTGGCGTCCTCGTCGATCTCACCGAGAAGGCCACGCTCGGACTGAAGGCGAAACCAAGCGAGGCGATCGTCCCAAAACTTTTTCGAATAGGAAGATAAGAGCACTTTACCCCCGGGGCGCGTTACGCGGACCGCCTCGTTCAGCAGAATCTGCCGGTCGACCTTGAACGCGGAGAGACCGTTCTGAATGCACAGCACCAGGTCGAACTGATCATTGCCGAATCCCAGACATCCGGCGTCCATCGCAACGAGAAGGCATTTCTGATCGGATCCGATCTCCTGGTCCGCCAGCCGAAGCTGGTCCGCCAGCCGAAGCTGGTCCGCCAGCCGAAGCTGGTCCGCCAGCCGAAGGCTGTCGAGGGAGGTGTCGACACCCACGATCATCCGGTTCGGGGCGCAGAGCGTCTCCAAAACGCGGCCGTAACCGCAACCGAGCTCGAGAACGCTTTCAGCTCGGCGCGCATGGTCGAGCACGTAGGCGATTTCAGCATCGAGATAGCGGCGGACGCGGGGCGGCGCGATCTCATAGCAGAGTCTCAAGCGGTGTGCGGACAGATTTTCCGAGTAGTAACCATTCATTTCTCTTGGAGGAAGAATCCTCTCCCATTGCTCGATCAGTCCCATGCTACAGCGAAGCGCACCCAGCCTCAACGTGGACGACGGGCAGGGCTGTATATTTTTTTTCGAAAGCGCGCAAGGGGCGAGGGATTCCCCACGTATATAAACCCAGTCGCAGGCCCTCCCCCCGGCCGGCGGCTCTTTTCCGGAAATAAGGACTGTCGATGAAAGCACTCTCCAGCGCGGCCGTTTCAGCACTTCTCGTGATGGCTCTCTTGCTTTCGGTGACCGGACAGACCGCACTGCCAACCGAGTCGGCACCGCGCGAACCCACAAAGACCGTCTTGTCAGCGAATCCGACTCGCATCCCGATGGATCATCGATCAGGCAATCCGATCGTGAAGGTCCTCGTCAACAACGAAGGACCCTTCAACTTTCTGATCGATACCTGCGCGGCCGGCAACGCACGTATCGATCGATCCCTGGTCGAACGTTTCGGCCTGCGCGTCGCGGGCACGGTGCTCGCCGGGGACGGGACGGGACGCAACAGCCGGGAATCGGACGTTGTTCACATCGATTCGCTTGCCCTGGGCGGAGCGCACTTTACGGACGTCGAGGCCCTTGCCGGAGACTACAGGCAGGAACGCTCCGATTCGGGGCCGGCCACAGTGGGCATTTTGTGCTTCGGACTCTTTGCCGATTGTGTGCTGACCATCGACTATCCGGCCGAGGCCGTCATCGTCGAGCAGAACGCGCTACGAGCCGAGGGGGATCATGTCGTTCCATTCACCATGAAGCATGGGATTCCGTCGGTCGAGATGACCCTCGGCGGCCGCGGTTTCGAGGCCGACGTGGACACGGGATCGCGGGGCGGACTCATGGTGCCCCTCTCGGCGATCGACGCCCTCACCCTCGAATCCGATCCGACCGCCGCGGGCACGGCCCAGACCCGTTTCAACAAGGTCGAGATCACCAAAGCCCCCGTCGATGGGGATCTCTCTCTGGCGGGCCACACGATTACTCGTCCCGTCGTCTACTTCGCCGATCTCTTCAAAGAGGCCAATCTCGGCTACAAGGTCTTGCGCAATTTTTCATTGACCTTCGACCAGACTAGCGAGCGCATCCGATTCGGAGAGCCGACCGCGGTCAGCAACGCCCCGCCGCCGGAACGAACCGACCTGCCCTGGAATCCTGTTTATCAGGCGATGGACATGGCCGACGGAATACCGATCATCGAAGCAGGCGTCAACGGCAAGGGGCCCTTTCGTTTCTACCTCGATACGGCCACACCGCACACGCTGCTCGATCGCCGCTTTGCCGAGGAACTGGGTGCCCGCGCGGTGGGCGGGAGTGACGGGAGCGCGCCGTCGGTCACTGTCGAGACCCTCTCCATCGGGAACGCGGCCTTTTCGGGGGTCCAGGCACGCATCGTCGATCTCACGGACAGCGGCCGCTCACCCGATCGCGCGGTGGGTGTGCTCGGTTTCCGTCTTTTTTCCGAATGCCTGTTGACTCTCGACTATCCCGAAAAGCGCGTGATCGTGGAACGAGGACAGCTTCTCTTTCCCGACGGGAAGGAGGTTCTCGACCTGATCATCAAGGACGATTCGCCCTTCGCCCTCCTCACCCTCGGACCGATCAACCTCGAGACCTGCCTCGATTCGGGTTCGACGAGGAGTCTTGTCGTTCCCGGCAAGATCGGGAAACGGCTGGGGAGAGCCGAAGAATCGACCGATCCAATCGCATCGTCGGCCACGATCGGAAGCCACACGATCGCCGATCCCGAGGTCATCGTCAACGACAGCGTGCCCCACGCCGTGGCAGGATCGGAATTCCTGCGCTCCTTTTCTCTGACCTTCGATCAGAAGAACCGGCGTCTTCGCATCGCGCAGCCACATTGACAATTAACAGCCACATTAATAAATACAAATAGATTGACACTCCCTAGCCGTCTCTGTTAAAAACCTCCCCTTGATGTTCTCATAAAAATTAACCTCATCCAGAGAGGCGGAGGGACCGGCCCTGTGAAGCCTCGGCAACCCGACGGGTTTATCCAAACCCAGCGAAGGTGCCAATTCCGGCAGAACTATTCTGGAAGATGAGGAACCAGCAGCTTGATCACGCGCGGTCCCCTCTCTTCGAGAAGGGATTATTTTTTGCTCCTTCTCGCCGGCCTCTCTCCTGTCTGGATGCAGGGACTCTTTCGTTGTTTCGAGGAGGAAAGTCCCATGGCGTCCACACAAGAAGATCTGAGATTCGACAGTCTCTGCCTGCACGGCGGACAGCGGCCCGACCCGGCCACGGGAGCACGCGCTGTTCCCATCTTCCAGACGAGTTCCTACACCTTTCGCGATACTCGCCATGCGGCGTCGCTCTTCGCCCTCGAAGAGGAAGGGAACATCTACACGCGGATCCAGAATCCGACGACCGATGTCTTCGAGAAACGGATGGCCGCGCTCGAAGGGGGCGCCGGCGCCCTGGCCACCGCGTCGGGACAGGCCGCCCAGACGCTCGCCATCCTCACGATCGCCGGCGCCGGTGATGAGATCGTGAGTTCATCAAGCCTTTACGGCGGCACCTACACCCAGTTCAGCCAGACCTTTCCGCGTCTCGGAATCAATGTCCGCTTCGTCGACGCGCGCGATCCGGGCCGGATTCGGGCCGCGATCAATGAGCGGACGCGCGCCGTCTACGTCGAAACGATCGGAAATCCCGGACTCGATGTGTGCGACTTCGAGTCGATCGCCGCCGTCGCTCACGATCAAGGCTTGCCCCTGATCGTGGACAACACTTTTGCCACGCCCTATCTTTGCCGCCCCATCGACGAAGGCGCCGACATCGTCGTGCAAAGCACGACCAAGTGGATCAACGGCCACGGCCTCGCCATCGGCGGTGTCATCGTGGACAGCGGGCGCTTCGACTGGACCGCGGGGGGGAAGTTCCCCGGGCTGGCCGAGCCCGAACCAGCCTATCACGACCTCTGCTTCGTCGACGCCTTCGGCCCGCTCGCCTTCATCGTCAGGGCGAGAACAATCGGCCTGCGCGACCTCGGAGCGTGCCAGGCGCCGTTCAACAGCTTTCTCAACCTCGCCGGTATCGAGACACTCCCCCTGCGCATGGAGCGTCATTGCCGTAACGCGCTCGCCGTGGCCGAACATCTCGAAGGCAGGCCCGACGTGGCCTGGGTGCGGTATCCGGGCCTGCGTTCACACCCGTCCCACGACCTCGCCAGGCGCTACCTGCCGCGAGGCGCCGGAGGGGTGGTCGGTTTCGGCATCGACGGAGGCCGGGACGCGGGCGGACGTTTCATCGACTCTCTCCGTCTCATCAGTCATCTCGCCAATGTGGGCGATGCCAAGTCGCTGGCCATCCACCCGGCGTCCACCACCCACCAGCAGCTCAGCCGATCGGAGCAAGCCGCCTCGGGGGTGACCGACGACTTCGTGAGGCTCTCGATCGGCATCGAGGATCTGAACGACATCATCAACGATCTCGATCAGGCGCTGGACGCGGCTGCCGGCCGCATCGGCAGAGCAGGGCCGCGGCCCGCCTCGGCCGGAGAGGAGAAACGGTGAAAACCAACGGCCGAACACCCGAACACCGCGGAGAAACGAAGCCCGGCCGCCCCGGTCGGTCCGAATCGGTTGGCGTGGTCGAGCCCCGTTCCTTCACATTCGGCCGGCCGCCTCATGAGATGATCCTCGAAGGTGGTGCGCGCCTCGGGCCGGTGACCGTCGCTTACGAGACCTATGGCCATCTCGATCGCCGGCGCGCCAACGCCATCCTGATCACCCATCCCTTCACCTGCGACGCCCACGCGGCCGGCCCTACGGCCTGCGCTTTCCGGTGGTCACGATCGGCGACATGGTGCGGGCGCAAAAGGAACTCATCGACCACCTCGGCATCGAACGCCTTCTCGCCGTGGCCGGGGGCAGCATGGGCGGCATGCAGGCCCTCAAGTGGGCGATCGACTATCCCCGGTCGGTGGCGGCTTGCATCCCGATCGCCACCTGCGCACGGTCGTCGGCCCAGGCGATCGCACTCAACGAGGTCGGCCGGCAGGCGATCTATGCCGATCCCTGCTGGAACAAGGGCGACTATGATGACGGTCGCCCGCCCAAGACGGGGCTCGGCGTGGCGCGCATGGTGGGCCACATCTCCTACATGAGCGACACCTCGATGCGCGGCAAGTTCGGCCGCAGGCTTCAAAGCCGCACCGCGCTCGGCTACGACTTCGGAACCGATTTCATGGTGGAAAGCTACCTGTGCCACCGGGGCGGCGCCTTCCCCTCCCGGTTCGACGCCAACAGCTATCTCTACATCACCAAGGCGCTCGACTATTTTGATCTCGCCGCCGGGAAAAACTCTCTCGCGGCGGCTCTCGTCGGGGTAGAGGCCGCGGCTCTCGTGCTCAGTTTCACCTCGGACTGGCTCTATCCGCCCCGTCAGTCCGAGACGATCGTCCGCGCCCTTCTGGCGAACAGCGTCAATGTCACCTACGTCAATGTGCGATCAACATACGGCCACGATGCCTTTCTCCTCGAAATGGAAAAGATGGCGCCCGCCGTGAGTGAATTTCTTGCCCGTGTCTTTCGAGAGGAGGCCCGATCATGTTGGTCATGAAATTCGGCGGCACCTCGGTCGACGGCGCCGCCAACATTTCGAATGTACTCGATCTCGCCCTGACGAGCCGCCGGAACGATAACGAGATCGTTGTCGTCGTGTCGGCCATGGCGGGCACAACCGATGCGCTGGTCGGCGCGGCGCGCGGCGCGGCAGCCGGGGAGACGCCACAGGCCAACATCCTGAAGGCTCTAACTGAAGGGCACAAGAAAGCGGCAGCCGAACTCGACAGGCATCCGGTTGACGATCAACGCGCCGCGCTCGACGAATTCATCGACCGGACCTTCGGCGCTCTCGACTCTCTACTCCAGTCGGTGAACATCCTGGGTGAACTCACCCCGCGCGCTCTCGACCGGATCATCAGCCGGGGCGAGTACCTCTCGGCCCGTCTCGTGGCATTCGGCTTCAATGAACGCGGTATCGCGGCCGAGGCGGTCGACGCGAACAAGGATCTGATCATCACCGACAGCGTCTTCGGCGAGGCGACTCCCGATCTCGCCGCCACGCGCGCCGCCGCGCGCGACAAGCTGCAACCGATCATCAGCCGGGGCGCGATCCCCGTGGTCACCGGATTCATCGCATCCAACGCGGCGGGCGAAACGACAACGCTCGGCCGAAGCGGCAGCGACTACTCGGCGGCGATTCTCGGCGCGGCGCTCGAGGCTGACGAGGTCTGGATCTGGAGCGATGTGAACGGCATTCTGACCGCCGATCCGAAAATCGTCCCCGAGGCGCGCGTGATCGAGCACCTCTCCTACGTGACGGCTGCCGAGCTTGCCGCGTGCGGCGCCGAGGTGCTCCATCCCAAGACGATCCGGCCCCTCGTGCGCGACAAGATTCCCCTGCGACTCAAGAACACCTTCAATCGCTCCCACCCAGGTACGTTGATCTCGGGACGGTTCAGCGAGCATCCTCCGGCCATCATCTCCACCGAGGGTCTCTGCCTCTTGACCATCCGGACCGAGAGCGACGGATGGAAGCCGGACGAGGCGGCCGCCACCCTGCGGCGCATGGCGCGCGCCGGGGTGCGGATCGTGCTCTTCGTGCAGTCGGCGTGGCAGCAGGGGCTCAGCGTGCTCATCCCGGCCGCCGACGCCGAGGCAGCCATGATGGCGGCGGCCGCTGGAAATCTCGTGGCCACCGTGCGGCCCCGTGCGGCCGCGGTCTCGGTGATCGGTCCCGGCGTGATCATGCCCGCCATGGCGGCTCTCGGCGAGACAGGCGCCACCATACTCGCCACGCTCCAGGCCACGGCTGACGCGGGCATCATCTTCGTCGTTCCCGAGGACGACCTGGCCGGTGTGGTGCGCCACCTTCACGCCAGGGTGAACGACGGCTGGGAAGGGGATTGAAGAAGAGTTTCTCGCAAAGCCGCAAAGATCGCCAAGTAACATATTTTGGGTCAAGAAACACCTCGCCTTCGGCGTTGGTGCTCGATCGGAGGTGCGCATCGAGACTCCGATTCTCTTGACCCAAATATTATTTCTTCTTGGCGCCCTTTGCCGCTTTGCGAGAGAAAAAGAAGAAACACCATCCCCGAATCAGTATACTCCCGTGATCGTTTCGACCACTGGATCAACAAACCGCGCACCCCCAGACGAGCAGAATGGAAGAGAAGTCCGCACAGTTCAACGAGAAGCGCCGCGAACCGGGCGGGTCGGCCGAGCTCTGGGCACTCGCCCTGCCCGTGATCGTGGCCACTCTCTCCCAGACGCTCATGGGTCTGGTCGACACCTTCTTCATGGGACGAATCGGCACGGCCGAGCAGGGCGCCGTCGGTATCGCCGCCATGATCTTCATCACCATCTCATCCCTCTTCATCGGGACGGTCCACGGCGTGGCGACCTTCGTGGCCCAGCATCACGGCGCCGAGAAGTACGCGCGCTGCGGCAGGGACGGTTGGATGGGCCTCTACTTCTGCATCCCGGCGGCGCTCATCCTCGGATCGGTCTCGTTTCTGTCGCAGCCGGTCTTCACCGTCATCGGCCTCGACAACTCGACCTTGCCCCACGCCACCGACTATCTTTTCATCCGGCTCGCCGGCGCGCTCTTTCCCATGATCAACTTAGCGCTCGTCAATTTCCTGCGCGGCATCGGCGACACGCGCACGCCGATGTGGTTCACCATGGGCGCCAACGTGCTCAACGCCTTTCTCAACTACGCTCTCGTGCTCGGCAACTGGGGCGCGCCGCGGCTCGGCGCACAGGGCGCCGCCCTCGCCACGGTGATCGCCACGGCGGTCTTCTCCCTCGTCTACATCGGTTTCTTTCTCTCAGGCGAACGGCATCGAAAATACCAGACCCGCTCAATGAACATTCCGTCGAAGAAGGACGTGATCGCTTTCCTCAAGATCGGAGGGCCGATCGGCGGGATCTGGACGCTCGAGATGGCTTCGTGGTCGGTGTTCATGGCTTTTGTGAGCCACCTCGGCAATGCAGAACTGGCCGCGACGAACATCGCCTTCCAGGTGCTCCACTTTTCGTTCATGGGCGCAGTGTCGTTGGCCACGGCAGCCACCACCCTGGTGGGCCAATATCTCGGCGCCGAAGATCCGGACACGGCCCAGAAGACGGCACGCACCACGATCCGCTGGGGGATCACCTACTGCGTCACGGTCGGCTCGGTCTTCCTTCTGGCGCGCCACCAGATCGTCGCAATCTTCAACACCGATCCGGCAGTGGTCGAGATCGGGGGGCGGCTCTTCGTCTACGCGGCGGTCTTCCAGTTTTTCGACGGACTCGGAATATCGAGCAACGGAGTCATCCGCGGCGCGGGCGACACGCGGTGGCCGATGATCCTCATGGTGGTGCTCGCCTGGGGTGTGTTCGTTCCCCTCACCTATGCGCTGACCTTTGCGCTCGGCTGGGGGATCGACGGCGCCTGGATCGCGGTGGTCGTATTCATTGCCGCGATCGGCATCGGACTCTACCTCCGGCAGCGATCGGGGAAGTGGCTCGGCATGCGTATTTGAGATAGGACTGGGTTCAAGATTCAAAATCAGGCCGCCCTCTGGTAAGACTGGTTTTCACAATGAACAGAAACGACGCACACCAAACAAAACGTTCAGCCGGGATTCTGGTCTGCGGAATGGGCCTTCTTCTGATCGTCCTCTCCGGATGCGGGGGATTGTCGACGCGCTACCACGATCATCCCGGCGACCGCGCCTGCCTCAAGGTCTATCCCTTCTGGGAGGACGCCGAAGGGGAGCGCCATCTCGTGGGCGGGCTCGACTGCCGCCTCTATCTTAGGGGCCGGAGCGGGAGCGACAGCAAGCTGATCGACACGACCGACACCGACCGGCCGCTCCTCTTCGACGATCTCGACCCGGGCGCCTACCGTTTCAAGGTCTATCTCCACGACCGGCTCCTGCTCTCCGAAATTCTCGAACTCCTTTCCGGAAAGCGGCTCACCGCGCGAATCGATGTGAAAGGTGCGCGCAAAGCTTACCGATTCAGGCAGGCCCTCGATCGGATCGGGACAGGAATCAGCAACGCGCTCGTTTCTGTGGGCGAGAACCTGGTCGTGATCCTCATCGATGGTCTCGAGATGTCCCTCGAAGAGGCGCTCGAAGACGATGACAATGATCGCGACAAGAATCCCGTTCCGCGGCGAAAGAACACGAACGCCTTCGGCAAGCCGCAAAAGAATTAACCGCCCATCGAAGAAAAAGGACGACCCGAACCGCATGGACATCCTGGAAATGAACAACACCGAATTCACCGCTCTCGTCTACCTCATCGCCGTCAATCTCATCTCCTTCTGCCTCTTCGGAATCGACAAGCGGCGGGCAATCAAGGGTGTGTCGCGCATCCCCGAACGGCGACTTCACTTCATGGGATTCATCGGCGGGTTCGTGGGCGGCTACGGGGGTATGGTTTTCTTCCGGCACAAGACGCAAAAGACGGGCTTCAAGATCGCCTTCTTTTTCGCGTCCCTCCTCTCGGCAGCGCTTCTCTTTTTTCTGATCCGCCAGGTTTACTTCACGTAACCCAGCTTGCGCAGTTCCTCGAGATCGTCGTCGTCGAGATCGGACGACCTGCTCCGATTCTCATCGAAGGTGAGGAAACGGCGGGCGACGACGTCGAGCTTCTCGATCAGTTCGGCCTCCGATCCGGCGGGCAAGGGGTTGTGTTCGGGATCGGCGCGTTCGAGGTCGTAGACCACCTTGTCGGGAAAGACTATCTTCTTCCCATCCCTGTACACGGCCACGCGATCGCGAAAATGGCCGGCCGGATCCTCGGCGCCCTCGGGCGGCGGCACCCTGACCTCGGCCACGTAGGTGCGCGCCCCGAGCGCGTCGCCGTCGAGCGCGGGCAGAAGCGACCGCCCCTGGCACTCGTCAGGCAGGTCGAGACCGAGAAAATCGAGCAGTGTGGGCATGATGTCGACGAGGCCGACCCTGTCCGCCACACGCCGCGCGCCGAGCCGCGCCGGATCGCGCACGATGAGCGGAACCTTGAGAACGCCTTCCCAGAGGACGGGCCCGTGACCGAAGAGGGGAATATTTTTGAACGACTCACCCAGCATCTGGCCGTGATCGCCTGTGAGGATCACCGTTGTCTGCTCCATGAGGTTCATCGAGTCGAGCAGATCGAGCAGTTCGCCGGTCAGCCGGTCGGCATCGCGCACGCGGCCCGCGTAGAGATCTTGAATCGCCTTCCGGTCGGCCGGATCCCTCAATGTCACATCGCGGATCAGCTTCCAGTCCGCCCCGTCCTTGAAGGGTCCCGCGTATCCTGATTCAGCCATGGCCCCTCGTGCATAGTCGGTCACGGGATAGGGACCGTGCGGTTCATAGTAATGGACCCAGAGAAAGAAGGGACGCTTAACCGTCCGCGCCGACAACCACTGCTCGACGAGCGCGTTCACGTCGGCACCGCTGCGCACCTTTTCGGCTTTGCGGTCCTTTTCCCGATCGCTCACCTCGTGAAATCCCTGTTCGAGCCCCCCCCTTTCGAGCATCGACTTGAGGGCGACGAAGGCGCCCGTGTCCCATCCCTGTGCTTCCAAGATCTCCGTGAGGGTTTCAAAGCTCTCGTCGAGACGGTGGCCGTTCCAGCGCACGCCGTGAAAGCGGGGATAAAGGCCGGTCAACATGGAAGCATGAGACGGAAATGTGGTCGAGATCGGCGCCACGCAATTCTCGAAGAGCGTGCTCTGTGCGGCGAGGGCGTCGATGCGGGGCGTGTGGTTGCCGGGTGCGCCCAGACAGCCCACATGGTCGGAACGGAAGGTGTCGATCGTGAGAAGAAGCACGTTGGGCCCGTCAGGCACGGGCCGCGGTTTCTCGTCGGGCGCACAGGCCTGAACCGTCGCCAGAATCAAGACCAAGACTGAAAGCAGAATTCTCCTGGGCATGGTGGTCCCCCGCCGCGTCAATTTGATGAAGTCGAACTGCTTCCAAATATACCGCCTTTCTTTCGGGCGGAGCAAGGCGTGAGGAAAAAAGGATCAGTCCGAACGGAGAGGATCGCCGGTTCGGGCTGTCCAGCGTTGGAGGATCTCGATCAGCAGATCGCGCTGAATCGGTTTGGAGAGGTAGTCGTCCATGCCCGCGTCGAGACACTTTTCCCTGTCACCTTTCATGGCATGGGCTGTCATGGCCACGATCGGGATGTGCCGCTCTCCGCCCTCCCAGGCGCGGATCGCCGCCGCCGCCTCGAGTCCGTCCATCTCTGGCATCTGCACATCCATGAACAGGATGTCATATTCGGCCCGTTGCACCGTTTCGAGAGCTTTCCGACCGTTGTCCACGGCATCGGCCTCGTATCCGGCTCGCGACAGGATTTTCAAGGCCACGGTGCGGTTGACTGGATTGTCCTCGGCGAGCAGAATTTTCACACTGCTTCCTTCGCCCTGCGCACCTTGTGCGCCCTGCGCGCTCTCTGCTGGGGGCTGTTCGGGCAAAAGGTCCGAGGACTCCCCCGCGCTGCACGTCTCTTCTACAGCGCCACCACCAATCAGCGCCGCCAGGGTGCGCAGCAGCTTTCCCTGGTGAACGGGCGCCGACAGGCAGGCAGCGTTGCGCGTCCCGAGAAACTTACGGATCTCCGATCGCGCTCCTGCGGCCGCGAGAACGACGATCTTCAGCCGATCGAACTCGGCCGTGGCCCGAATGCGCCGGACCACCTCTTCGCAGTAGGCGACCGGTTTGTGAGTATCGACAACGAGCGCGTCGAAATCGAGCACTCCGCGAGGCGATTTGTCGAGCGCCCCAAGGACTTCGTCTCCGTCGGCAACGCTCTCGACCACGCAGCCCACCGCGAGGAGCGTCCTTCCGGCGATCGAACCGTACGCGTCGGCGGGGCCGGCCAGCAAGACACGGCACCCGTCGAGCAGAGACTGCTCTGTCCTGTCGCGTGCCGCGAGCTCGTCGGCGCTCTGTCTCTTCAAGGGAAGCTCGAACCGGAAAGTGCTTCCCTGCCCGAGCCGGCTCTCCACCGAGATGGAGCCGCCCATGATTTCCACGAGGCGCTTGCAGATGCTCAGCCCCAGTCCCGTACCGCCGAACTTGCGCGTCGTCGAGCCGTCAGCCTGCTCGAAGCTTTCGAAGATCGACTTCCGGCGATTGTGAGGGATTCCGATCCCCGTATCTTCCACGGTGAAGCCGACCACGGCGCCGTCGGTGTTCGTCTGCTCGGCGCCGACCCGGACCTCGACGCTCCCCTTGTGTGTGAACTTGACCGCGTTGGCGCAGAGGTTGATCAGGACCTGCTTGATCCGCTCCGGATCGCTTCTCAGTTCGCGGCAGCACTCGGGATCGACGAAACAGGCGAACTCGAGGTTCTTGTCCGCCGCGCTCGGCGCAATCAATTCGCCCACGCTGCCCACGATCTCGTAGAGATCGATGGGGATCTCCTCCACCTCGAGCCGGCCCGACTCGATCTTAGACAGGTCGAGGATGTCGTTGATCACGGTCAAAAGCGATTCGGCCGCGCTGCTGATCGTGCTCGCGTAGCCGTTCTGTTCCACATCGAGCTCCGTGTCGTACAGGAGACTGCTCATCCCGATGATGGCGTTCATCGGCGTGCGGATCTCGTGGCTCATGTTGGCCAGGAACTCGCTCTTGGCCCTGGCGCCCGCTTCGGCCGTCTCCTTGGCTTCATGGAGCGCGCTCTGGCTCTCCTTGAACTCGACCACCCGGCCGAGCTGATCGGCGATCGCGTTGAGGAGACAGACCTCCTCGGGAATTCGCTCGATGGAGCAGACCTCGATCCGGCCGACCTGCGATCCATCGGCAAAGATCTGGCAACACTCGGTCCATTTCGTGTCGCACCAGTTGCTCGATCTATATTCCCGGTCGCCAGCCACGATTCGCGCGCACGTGGCCTCATCATGGTGCCAGCCACGGGGGATGATTTCGACCACGTCGCGGAAGAACTCTTCGACGGTCAACTCATGCTTTTCGGAGAGGTTGGAGATGGCGTAGAGGCAATCGAGCTCGTTCATGCGCTTTCGGAGATCTCCTTCCCGTTCGCGCAGACGGAGTTCAGCCTCGGTCCGGTGATCGATCTGGCTGGCGAGCTTCCTGGCGCCAAGGCAGAAACCGAGGAGTCCCAGCGCCCAGAGCAGTCCGTAACCGAGACTGGTCACTATCTTTTCTTCCTGCGCCCGGCTCTGGAGCGACGCCATGGGAACGGCCACGCTGATTCCGCCGAGCACGGTGCCGATCGGTTTGGAATGGCATCCGAGACAGTTTTTCTTCATGGTGAGGGGGCGCATGAGGCGGGTGCACATCTCCTTGCCGAAGAGCGTGACCTCGCTCACCTCGCTCGCTCCGGCAGTGATCCGCCTCAAGGCGTCTCGCTCCCACCTGTCGGGTCATTGGCCGGATTCATCGGTTCGAGACTGGTGATCCGCGATGGAAAACGGGAACGGCTGTCCTCGAGTTGGTTGATCAGGCGAATCATGGCCGTGGGATTGACCTGAGTGAGGTTCAACCCGAGCGGCGTCACAGCGTCGCGGTTGGGCGAGGTGTTCCAGGGATCGGGCTGAACAGATTTGTTGACAGGTAGATAGACGCCACCATGCTCGAGATTCCAGTCGCGAAAGAGCCTGTCTCTATTGAAACTGGCCCGCGCCTTGATCTGCGCCTCCTCGATTACGCCGTCCGACACCCTCGTAAGATTCCCGGCGAGCAGTACGGCGATCGCCAGCGACCAGAGCACCAGGGTGGTGACAAAATATCGACGAAACCTGAGCGGTCGAAAACCAGGAGAATCGACAACGTGCATCGATCTATCCGACTGATATATAGAAGATTACAAAGTCATCCCAAGAAACGACCGATCCAATCGGTCTCCTCTTCATCCCGTCAGAATCTCATCGTGATGTCCGAACCTGAGCAATTCCATTGTAGGCGTAATCCTGACAAGACATAGAACAAAATATCGGACAATTACCTAGTCCGCCCTGAGACTTTTTCAATATTCTCATAAAATTATCCTCTTGAGCAGAACCACCCGCCCGATAAGCACTTCACAATATTAATTAAGGAAGCTGACAAAACTCGGCGCCCTCCCTATAATCCCCTTCTCCATCGATAGTTCACACGGTCAGGAAGACACTTTTCGACGAGCCACGCAATGCACCAAGAGCGATCAGCCGATGCACCGATCATCGCGGTGAACAATCTCAAGAAATCCTTCAAGCCAACAACAGTGCTTGATGGGATCGATCTCGAGGTCGCACGCGGCCAGATCGTCGGTTACATCGGCCCCAACGGCGCCGGCAAGACAACGACCGTGAAAATCCTCATCGGCATGCTCGGTGATTTTACGGGCGAGGTCTCGGTCTGCGGGTTCGATGTGGCCCGCGATCCGATCGAGGTCAAGCGCCGCGTGGGATACGTTCCCGAAACGGCCGCTCTCTACGATGCCCTCACCCCGGGCGAATTCCTCCAGTTCGTGGGCAGGATTCACGGCATGGACAGCGACGAGACCGAGAGGCGCGCGCGCGCCATGCTCGAACTCTTCGATCTCGAGGCCAAGTTCGATGACCGCATGTCGTCCTTTTCCAAGGGAATGCGCCAGAAGGTCCTGATCGTTGCCGGCCTGATCCATAATCCCGATCTCATCGTCATGGACGAGCCGCTCACCGGCCTCGACGCCAATTCAGCAGTCGTGGTCAAGGAGATCCTCTCCGGTCTCGCTCAGCGGGGAAAGACGATCTTCTACTGCTCCCACGTGATGGACGTGGTCGAACGGGTCTGCGACCGGATCATCATCTTGAACAAGGGCAAGATCATTGCCGACGGCTCCTTCGAGGAATTGCAGGCCGGCGCCCAGGGCGCGTCGCTCGAACACCTCTTCACCCAGCTCACCAGCGAGGGTCGACATGGAGCCCTCGCCCGGCGTTTCATCGACATCTTCGACGATTTCGACACTGTCGACGATGTCGACGTTGCGGAGCGCGCGCCATGACCGGCGTGGTTCTCTGGATAATCGGGCGTTTCGGCTGGCTGCTCAGCCCGTTTGGAATCGACCGCTGCCAGTTCGACGCAATCCTTCGCGTCAAGCTCACCCTCGACGACCGCCGCTCGCTGAGCGGTCTCTACGGTCCTGGAAAGAAAGCGAACAGGGCGCTGCTCTTCACCTTTATTTTCTACCTCTTCCTCGGTGTGATCGTGGGATCGTGTGTGCTCTTTATCGAGTCAGCCCTGGCGAGCATGACGATCTTCTTCACCTTCCTCATGTTCATGGTGGGAATGTCTCTCATCGCCGACTTCACTACCGTTCTTTTCGACACGGCGGACAGCACGATTCTCCTGGCGCGGCCTGTCGACGGCCGCACTCTGCTCGCCGTGCGGATCGCCCATGTCTCGGTCTATCTCGCGATCCACGCTTTCGGGCTCGCGGCGTGCACCTTTGTCACGGGAACGATCGCTTTGCATCCGCTCTTCGCACCCCTCTTCGCCGTCATGCTCGTCTTGGCCCTGTGCATCGTGGTCTTCCTCGTCCACTCATTTTATCTCGTGGCCATGCGGCTCTTCGATGTGGAGCGATTCCGCGACATCATCGTCTACTTTCAGATCGGGCTGAGTCTGGCGGTCTTCGGCGCCTTCCAGGTTCTCCCCCGCCTCGTCGACATGGGCGACGTCGACGCGCTCCGTATCGACGATTCGTGGGTGGTGTGGGTCTGGCCGCCCGCGTGGATGGCCGCGCCCTTCGATCTGCTCGCCGGCCGGATCGGTCCGCTGCAGATAGTACTCACCGTGGCTGCCGTCGTCGTTCCCACCGCGGGTCTGATTCTGGTGGTCCGCGTACTCGCCCCGGGATTCACCCGCACACTGGTCGAGGAAGAAAAAGACAAGGCGAAACCCTCGCCGAAGACCCTGGCCGCATCGACCGGGAATCGTCCCTCGCGCAGACTGCGCCGCCTGAAGGGACCCGACCGCGAAGAAAGGGCCCACTTCGATCTGATCCGATCGCTTCTCGCTCGAGATCGGGCATTCAAGCTCGCCACGTATCCATCCTTCGCCATCGTTCTCTTTGTCGCCTGCCACCCCCTCTATTCCGGAGTCGAAAGCTTCGCCGACACTCTCAGAAATCTACCGCAGACCAAGAACCATCTCTTCTTTCTCTACTGTCCCTGTGTGCTCGTGCCCACGGCGCTCTTTCAGGTACGCTACAGCAAGCAGTACCAGGCCGCGTGGATCTACGCCGCGCTGCCGCTGACCCGTTCCGGCGCGATCGTCATGGCCACGCTCAAGGCGGTGATGTTCAGGCTCGTGGCGCCTTTCTTCAGCGCGCTCAGCCTGGTCGTGCTCGCCCTGTGGGGAGTGGCAATCCTTCCCGACATCATTCTGGCCGGCTTGATCCTGATTCTCTTCTCCTTCGTCTGCGCCTCGACACTCGGCTGGGAGCTCCCTTTCTCCCGGCAACGGATCGCGCGCGACGCCGGCGGTCAGTCGGTGAAGATGATCCTGTTCATGCTCCTCGCATTTATCGTGGGCGCGGCCCACCTCGGTCTGACTTTTGTTCCTTTCGGTGTTTCGGGAGCGTCGATCCTGGCCGCCATGGTCTGCGTCCTCTTTTACCGGAACGTATCGCGCCGCTCCTGGCGGGTGCCTGGCGCCACGGCGGCCGAGATGTGAAAGGACCGATTGCGGGGATGGCCGGTTTTATTTAAGATCGTTGGCATCAAAGCGGAGGAGTCGGGTCAAGCCGATCCTCTTCGCGCCCGAGACGCGCACCTGCTACGGCGCGGGCGGTTTCCTCGAAAAAGCGTTTTCTATCGGTAGAAAGGACAAGAAATGACGGAAAGCAATCGACTCAGAGCGATCTTCGACACGACCAAGGGCACGATCAAGATCGATCTCTTCCAGGAGAAGGCGCCTGTCACGGTGGCCAACTTCGTCAACCTGGCCAGCCGGGGCTATTACAACGATCTTAAATTCCACCGTGTCATTCCCAACTTCATGGTCCAGGGCGGTTGTCCCCAAGGCACCGGAACAGGCGGCCCCGGTTACAATTTCGAGGACGAGTGTTCGCCCGCCCTGCGCCACGACAAGCCCGGCATCCTGTCGATGGCCAATGCCGGTCCCGGGACCAACGGCAGCCAGTTCTTCATCACCCATGTTCCCACTGACTGGCTCGACGGCAAGCACACCGTGTTCGGCGCCGTGGCCGGGTCCGGCGATCAAGAGGTGGTCGACAGCATCGGCCAGAACGATCAGATCAAGACGATCACCATCGAGGGCGACGCGGCCGGCTTGATCGAAAAGAACAAGTCGCGCATCGACGAATGGAACAAGATCCTTGACGGGAACTAGGCCGTGGAAGTTTAGTTCGCCACCTTCTCTCGTCGCGGCGCTATTCGTGCTGATCCTGTTCGCGGGCTGCAGTGCGCGCCGCGCCGAGCGCATCCCGGAGGAGCCGGGCTTCGCCGATCTCATTCACGAACTCCCCGAATCAATCCCGTCCCCGCTCAACGAGCGCTGCTTCGTGATCGGCACATCGGTCGACGATCGGCCGATCGCGTGCATCACCCTCGGATGCGGCGAGGAGGTGATCCTCTTCATCGCGTCGATTCACGGCGACGAATCAGCGGGAACCCCGCTCCTCCATGACCTGGCCGCCTGGTTCCGCGACCGCCCCCAGCTCCTCGACGGGCGCAAGCTGCTGCTCATCCCGGAGGCGAATCCCGACGGCATGGCGGCCGACCGCCGCACCAACTCCAACGGCATCGACCTGAACCGCAACTTTCCATCGGACAACCGGACCAATAACCGGCGTTACGGACTCAGACCCCTCAGTGAACCGGAGGCGGCCGCGATCGCCAAGATGATTCGGCTCCACGCGCCGCAGAGAATCGTGAGCCTCCACGAACCAGTGGGGTGTATCGACTATGACGGTCCGGCCCATCTGCTGGCCGCCCACATGGCCACGCACTGCGACCTGCCCGTCGGCAAGCTGGGTACGCGCTCGGGATCGCTCGGTACCTGGGCGGGCGAGGATCTGAAAATTCCGATCATCACAGTCGAACTACCCCGGTCGGCAAAGTACCGCGATCGTGGGCAGCTCTGGGACATGTATGGAAAGGCCCTGATCGAGGCGGTCCTCTTCAGGCAACCCTCAGGGGGGGTGGAATTTGAACGACCCGCGCTCTGACGCCCGGCCGAGCACGCCGCGCGGCGAGGAAAGACGCCGGCTGGCGATCGAGGTCACGGGGCGCGTGCAGGGAGTCGGATTTCGGCCTTTCGTCTACAACCTCGCCCGGGAACTCGGCCTCGGCGGAAGGGTGGGCAACGACGACCGGGGCGTCTTCATCGAGATCGAGGGGTCCGAGGCCGCGATCAAATTCTTCCGGCAGCGGCTCGAGCAAGAGCCGCCTCCCCTGGCGCGCATCGCGTCAATCACCGTTCATGAGACACCTCCGTGCAACAACGGGGAATTCACCATTGCCCAAAGCACGGACGGCGTGGGCGTCGATCTGGAGATCACGCCCGACACGGCCCTGTGCGACGACTGTCTCGCCGAGATGACCGATCCCGAAGATCGCCGATTCGGCTACGCCTTCATCAACTGCACCAACTGCGGCCCGCGCTATTCGATCATCCGCTCCGTTCCCTACGACCGGGAGCGGACCACCATGGCGCGCTTCACCATGTGCGCGGCATGCGCCAAGGAGTTCGGTTCCCCCACGGACCGCCGCTTTCACGCACAGCCCAACGCCTGCGCGCTTTGCGGACCGCGTGTCTGGCTTGCCGACACCAAGGGAGCCGAAATCTCCGACGATCCTTTTCCCGCCTGCGCGGCGCTTCTCAACGAGGGAAAGATCGTGGCGGTAAAAGGACTGGGTGGATTTCACCTTGCCTGCCGCGCGGACAGCGACGCCGCCCTGCGCCGACTGCGAAATCGCAAGCGCCGCGCGGCGCGGCCCTTCGCCATCATGGTCGCGTCCGTCGCACAGGCCGCGGAGTTCGCCCTGGTCGATTCTCACGCGGCGACTCTTCTCAGCGACCGGGCACGGCCGATCGTTCTTCTTCCCGCGCGCACACCGAGCGCGGTGAGCGGGGAGGTGGCGCCCGGAACCGACTCGCTCGGCATCATGCTCCCCTATACACCGCTCCATGTGCTGCTCCTTGCCCAGACAGCGAGCCCCCTGGTCATGACCTCGGGCAATCCCACGGCCGAACGGCTCTGTCACGACAACGACGAAGCACTCCGCCGCCTCGGCAATCTGGCCGACGCCTTTCTGTTTCACGACCGTGATATCGAACGCCCCATCGACGATTCGGTGGTTCTCGCCCCGGGAGGGAGCGGAATCGCTCCAGGAGGCTTCACGATTTTACGCCGGGCGCGAGGCTACGTGCCCGATCCGATCGACGTGAGTTTGTCGGCCGACGCACCGATCCTCGCCGTGGGCGGAGAGCTCAAGTCGGCGGTCTGCTTTCTCGAAGGCCGGAGAGCGGTCCTGAGCGAGCACCTGGGCGAGCTGTCCAACGCCGCATCCTATCGTAATTTCGTCCGCGCCCTAAGACGCCTGAAAGAACTGCTCGAGATCGAACCGGTCGAGGTGGCGTGCGACCTCCATCCTGATTACGCCGCCACTCGCCACGCCCACGATCTCGGACTGCGCGTCGTGGCCACCCAGCATCACCACGCCCACGTGGCGAGCTGCATGGCCGAGAACGGCCGGACCGAACCGGTGATCGGTGTGGCCTGCGACGGGACCGGATACGGCACGGACGGCACGGTCTGGGGCTGCGAGGTGCTTCTGTGCGACCTCGCCGACTTCGACCGCGTCGGATGCCTCGCGCCCTTCAGCCTGCCCGGCGGAGACAAGGGCGCCATGGAGACGTGGAGACCTGCCGCGAGTCTGCTCCACAAGACCTTTGGAGAATCATGGTTGCGCCACGGGGCCCCTCTCTTCGAAAGCGTCGACCGCGATGCGCTCCACGTTGTGTCGGCTCAACTAACTGGAGCGCCGTTGACATCAAGCCTGGGACGTCTTTTCGACGCGGCGGCTTTCGTCCTCGGGATCTGCTGTTACAATCGGTTCGAAGCCGAGGCTGCCATGGCTCTCGAAGCTGCGGCACGGCAAGGATCGCCCGAACTGGGTGATCTCGGTTTCGCCGTGCTGCCGAGCGATGGCGGCGGGCCGCTGCATATCGATGTACGCCCCACGATCAGAAGGCTACTGGAGGAGCGGCGCGCAGGGCGGCCCGTGGCGGATCTGGCCCTGGCTTTTCACGAAACCGTGGCCGGGGCCTTGTCGACTCTGGTCGTACGGATCGCCGGCAGCCGCGGGGTCGATTGTGCCGCCCTGTCGGGAGGTTGCTTCGCCAACCGGCTGCTTCTCGAAAAGCTGACAGCGAAACTCGCCCGGGCGCAGATGAAAGTACTCGTTCACAAGCAGGTTCCGCCCGGCGACGGGGGCATCGCGCTGGGGCAGGCCGTGATCGCCGCCGCCCGGCAGAAAAGGAGCTGAATCGATGTGTCTTGCAGTTCCAGGAAAAATCGTCTCTCTCGCCCCGGACGGCGCGGACCTTCCCCTGGGAATGGTCGATTTCCAGGGCAACCGGGTCGAGGTGAGCTTCGCGCTTGTTCCCGAGGCCGCGCTGGGCGACTGGGTGCTCGTTCACGCGGGATTTGCCATCACTCTGCTCGACGAGGCCGAGGCGCGCGAAACGTGGTACTATCTCAAGGAAGCAGGACTGGTAGACTCTTTTCCCGAGAACGACTCATAGGAGGATGTTCGGTGGCTGTTGAGAAGAATCCGCAAGTTCTGATTGGAGCGATCAACAAGATCTGCCGGGAACTCGACGCGATCCGCCTCATGGAGGTGTGCGGCACACACACGGTCTCGCTTTTTCGAAGCGGTGTGCGCTCCCTGCTCCCTCCGAACCTGCGCCTCGTGAGCGGTCCCGGATGCCCCGTGTGCGTCACCTCACAGGGCTACATCGACGCGGCCATTGACGCGGCCGGACGCGACAACGTGACGCTCTGCACCTACGGCGACATGCTGCGCGTGCCGGGGCGCTCGGGAAGCCTCGAGTGCCGGAGGGCCGAAGGCGCGGCAATCGAGATCTGTTACTCGATCAGGGACGCTCTCCGCTACGCGTCTGACCATCGCGACCGGCAGGTCATCTTCCTCTCCGTCGGTTTCGAGACCACGGCGCCGGCCGCGGCGCACGCCGTGCTCGAGGCCGAGAGTAAGGACCTGCAGAATTTCACGATCCTTTGCGGCCACAAGCTCGTCATGCCCGCGCTCGGCGCGCTCCTCGCGGGCGGCGACATGCCGATCGACGGTTTTCTCCTGCCCGGCCATGTGAGCGTGATCATCGGTTCCGATGCCTATGTCGACCTCGTCGACGTTCACGCCAAGTGCTGCGCCGTGGCTGGATTCGAACCGCTCCAGATGCTGTCCGGAATCCTTGCGCTCGCCAGGCAGTTTCGGGACAAGGCCCCGCACCTCGAAAACGTCTACGGTGTGGCTGTGAGCGGCGAGGGGAACAGACACGCTCTCGCCAGCCTCGACCGCGTCTTCGACGAGGCCGACACGGTCTGGCGCGCCATGGGAACGATTCCGGCAAGCGGTCTCGAACTGAAGGATGAGTACAGCCGTTTCGATGCGCGCAAACGGTTCGGATTGACGATCGGCGAGGACTACGACCCGCCCGGCTGCCGGTGCGGCGAGGTCATCCAGGGCCGGATCGAACCGCCCGATTGTGCGCTCTTCGGTTCGGAATGCACCCACGAACAGCCGATCGGACCGTGCATGGTGAGCGGCGAAGGCACGTGCGCCGCGTGGTATCGCTACGGCCCGGCGAGAGCCGAAGGAGGGCGTTCATGACGCAGACACCGAGCAGCCATGTGGTTCTCGCCCATGGCGGAGGCGGCGAGTTGACGCGCAGACTCCTGTCGGAGCGGGTGATCCCACGACTGGCCAACGAGTTCCTCGATCCACTCACCGATTCGGCTGTTCTGCCGGCTGTGGACGGGGAGATCTGCTTCACCACCGACTCCTACGTGGTCGAACCTCTGATTTTTCCTGGCGGCGACATCGGCCGCCTCGCAATCTGCGGCACGGTCAACGACCTCGCCGTGATGGGCGCCCGTCCCCTGGCATTGAGCGTGGGGCTCATCCTCGAGGAAGGGCTCCGCCTCGATCTTCTCGACAGAGTGGTCGATTCGATGGCGGCGGCCGCCGTCGAGGCCGGGGTGTCCGTCGTCACTGGAGACACCAAGGTGATCGAGCACCGGGGCGGCAGTGGAATGACGATCACCACGGCCGGCGTGGGCGCGATGCGGCCGGGCTTTCGACCCGCGGCGGGCCTCGTCAAGACAGGCGACAGCGTGATCGTGAGCGGACGGATTGCCGAGCACGGGCTGGCCGTCATGGCCGCGCGCGAGAGCCTCGGCATCGACAGCGTTCTCGAAAGCGATGTGGCTCCTCTCACCAGTCTCGTGCAAACGATATGCGACGCCTGTGACGGAATCCGTTTCGTGCGCGATCCCACGCGCGGAGGCGTGGCGGGCGTGATGGCCGACCTTGTCGACGATAGCGGGCTCGGTGTGGAGATCGACGAGAGCGCGCTGCCCATCACACACGCGGTGCGCCACGCGGCGGAACTGCTCGGTCTCGATCCCCTCACCGTGGCGAACGAGGGCAAGATAGTGATCGTTGTTGCCGGAGAGGATGCCGAACGCCTCCTCGCCGCATGCCGCAGCCATCCCCACGGCAAGGAGGCCGCGATCGTGGGCCGCATCGTGGAGACCGATCCGCCCCTGGCCGAGCTGGTCACCCGGATCGGCGGCCGCCTCGTGATTCAGCGTCCCTATGGCGAAGAACTTCCGAGGATCTGCTGATGCACGAGATGTCGATTGCGGCGGCTCTGATCGATCAGGTGGGCTCCATCGCGGAGCAGAACGACCTAATCCACGTCGACCGCGTGGAGATCGAGGTGGGCGCCCTTCAGCTCGTGGTGGCCGAAGCCCTCGAAACCGCGTTCAGCGTGATGAGCGACGGAACGTGCGCCGAGGGCGCACTCCTCGTGCAGACAGAAAAAAAGGGCGAGGCGGAATGCCGCGAATGCGGCCACAGGTTCGAGGCTCTCATTGACAGCTACCTCTGCCCGCAGTGCGACCGAGCCGATGTGAAAATCGTGGCCGGACGGGACATCATCTTGAGCTCCCTCACCGGCGCACAGAGAGAAGAGGTCGATC
>CAYXGI010000049.1:29797-43240 GCA_964464495.1 uncultured Phycisphaerales bacterium | reverse complement strand
TTGAAAATAAGATCCCGTTACGCTTTAATATATGAATCTTTGTTTCAATAAGTCAAGGATTCGGATCCGTAATATTACGTATTCAAATAGTGATATAATCCTGCTGCAAATAACTTGCTGTTTCCTGCAACCGAATATTTTCTGAGTCGAATACTACCCGAGAATAATTCCAAATGTGCAGACCATTATGAGCTATTGAAGAGTGAGATTTGAGCAAGAAATCAAAATCAACTTAAATGTCTACAATACGGAGATACTACTCTTTAACGATGTTCGTCCGATGGCTTCCACCAGCGGACCACAACCGGATCATGGAAGGTGCTCTCCCCGCTGTAGCTGATATCCTCGAGCCGGTAGCAGTAGGGATGTCCCGGAACAACGGCCAGATCGTTGTAGTAGTAAGACGCTCCGTAAGAGGGGCTGCCCTGGGCGGCGATGAGCTGGCCGGTCACCCGGACATAGTCGTTCTCACCCGGATTCCGCTTCCCGCTCCGCCAGATATGGAAACCGGCCGTGTCGATCTCCGAGGCGGTCTCCCAGCTAATTTGTACGACCTGTCCGCAACCCATAGCTTTGAAGAAGACGAGTTCGACAAGATCGGGACTGAGGGTGTAGTGAAGGGTTCCGCTCCATTCTCTGGGGTAATAGTAGCTGCTGAATAAGCCTCCCTGTCCGGAGTTGGTGATCAGCTTGAGGTCGGCGTTCTCATAGGTAGTGGGTCCACCGTTGGTGTAGGCGATACCTCTTTCGGTGGAGACGTCGACATAGAAGCCGTAAGTCAAGCCGCCGCCAAAGCTGACGCCGGAGGCGTCTGGCAAGTCGATGTAGGTCGGGTTGTCGAAGCCCTGGCCCGTCGCCGAGCCGGAGGCGAGCAGGGTCCAGGCGCCGGAGGTATTCTCGTAGCCAACGCAGGTTCCGCTCTTGTAGTACACGTCGACCGAGACTGTGCTCGTCGAGCCCGTGTTGATATCGATCCCCGTGATCTTCTCGATCGACCACTTCGTGACAATGTCAAAGGTGTTGCCCCGAGAGCCGTTGTTGGTGGCAAAGTTGGTCGTCAACCGCCCGGGGGGCGTAAACCGAATCGCCAGGTTGTTGTGCAGATAATATTCGTTATACGCGGCCTCCAGGCCGACCGAGCCGGCGCCGTTTTCGATACCCACCGTGCATTCGTGGAGGGGATTGCCAACGTCCTTGTACTGATACAAGATCGAGTCGTCATCTCTCAAGATCACCTGGAAGGTCTGTGGTATGGCGGTGCTGTAGTCCTCGACCCCGTCGAATTCCACGATGAAACGATCGTTGGCCGTGTCGGCGTAGTAGTAGACCGTGCCGCCGCCGCCACCACCGACGGGCTGCAGGTTATCCCAGAGAAGGGCCAACAGGTTGTTGGGGACAACCGAATATGGGATGCCATAGTTCGAGAGGGAGTTGGAGGTGGAGTCAAAGGAGAGCCAGCCATTACTGCAGACGTTGACCGTCGTAAAATTCGTGCCATAGTGATTGAAGGTGAAGCCGAGGCTGAGGGCGCCGGAGTTGGCGTCGTCGCCAAGAGTGAGCGCAGTGCCGGAGCTGTTGATCTCGACCCAGTTGTAGGCAGGGCCGCTCTCGTGGTTACTGTCGGCCCCGTAGTAGCCGTAGGTATCCTTTCCTTGGAACCTCTTCGCAACCAGGATCGCCAGGCTGTCGTGCAGATAAGTGGTGTTGTAAACAACCTCGAGGCCGTCGTCGCCAGCGCCGTTTTCGATACCCACCGTGCAACTCCTTTCGTAGGCCACCGTCTTGTACTGATACACGATCGAGCCGTTGGCGTTCAGAATCGCCTGGAAGGTCTCCGGATTGCCGCTGGGGTAATGCTGGACAGCGTCAAACTCCACGATGAAGCGGTTGTTGGTCGCGTCGGCGTAGTAGTAGATCTTACCAGCGTTTCCGGAGTCGGAATCGAGATTATCCCAGAAGGGGGCCACCAGGTTGTTGGGTGCACTCGTATTCGTGATGCTATAGTTGTAACTGGCAGACGTAGTGGGGGTGTCAAAGGTCAGCCAGCCGTTGCTGCTGACGTAGACATCGGTAAAGCCCGTTCCATAAAAATTGAAGGTGAAGCCGAGGCCGAGTGCGCCGGAATAGGCGTCGTCGCTGAGGACGAGCTCGGTGCCGGTGGTGTTGATCTCGACCCAGCTGTAGCTCGGACCGTACGTCGCATCACTGTCGACCCAGCTGTAGCCGTAGGTGTCGGGCCCACCCGAACCACGATCGCCGCCTCGACCCGGGTAGAGATCAGGCGCGCCCTTGGCCTGTTCCCCGTACTGCACGCCAGTCGGCCTGCCGGGGGTGGTTCCTCGGTCAGGACTCGGTCTTTCGCCGGCCGTGATCGACTTGCCCGGGGCCGGAGGAGTTGAAGGCTGCCCGTCTTCGTCGCGTTCTTGAGCAAGACTCCCGCTTCCGACAAAGAACATCACTCCCAAGATCAGAGTAGGTACGACTAGTGTTTTCCTCATTTCTCTCTCTCCTCAGTCAGTCACATGTAGGAAAGCCGGAGTCCAAAGAAGACATGATGCATCTGGGCTATAGCCGTGAACATCCCGAAACCAATCGTCCAGGATGCAGACTGAATGGGAAGGTGAAATTCGTCGAGGTAGTGTTTCCCGTGTCAGGCGATCTGGACGCCGCCGTACAGAAATTGTCTGATCGGGATAGCGTAATTCAGTCCCTTGCATCCTGCAGAAAAAAAAACCGAAACTATAAAAGTGCGCCTTTAAGAATTCTGATGAGTTGTCTAGAAAATGTCAAGAATTAAAATATTTCCAATGATAATTTTTCGATCTGTTAAAAAGGAAATGAGAAAAATTGAGAGATTGCCGGGGATCGCTTTCGGTTCATCCCAAGCTTGGCTGCGCCATGATAGGAGAAGGCGCAATTCACGGTGCAGGTGGAGGACTCGGCGAAGAGGTTGATCGACCATACGGCCCACGCCAGCAAGCTTCTGTGGCCGGCACCCATGCAATAAACTTGTTGACAAAATCATCACCGGAAGATAATGTACCAAGGTCAAAGGTGCTATCGCACGATGGAGCTTGCCGCTGGCATGCACTCTATCATAAAGGGTTCCAAGGGTTTGCAGGGATTCAGTACAAGGGCGTTTTCGGTGAACAGACTCCTCGATTTTCTCTGCAAAACTCAAAGATTTTGTTTTTGGAAAAATGTTTCTCTTCCCCTGAAGAAGGAAAAAGGGAAATGAAAAGAAAAGAATCGAACATGCCGAAGTCCGAGGGCGAGAATCGAGAAAACCCGGACTACACGCCACCCACCATCAAGACTTACACGAGCAAAGAGATCCTGGAGGAGATCGGTCCGGCACAGGCATGCAGCCCCTCTCCTTGCGGCGGCGGTGTTTTGAACCCAGATGGTTCTTGCGGAATCAGCCCTAGTAAAGACAAAAAAGTATAGACCTTTCTCGCTGTCCGCCGCGAACCGATTGAGCTGGATTTTCTTCTCGAAGCATCGGCTCAGTTTTTCTTTTGGCCAGTCTTCACGCACGTAATGCAAAACCTTGAACCTCAGTAGCCGTAAATCATTTTTCCAGATCCTCGATCTCGGTCTTGCGCTCGATTCCGACTCGGAGCGCTTCCGGGAAGTTTTCGAAAGAGACTACCATCGTTTCCGGACGACCGACCTCGAATATCCCCGTAAACTGACGGTTTCGGTACGACTCCGGGATTCAGTGCCATCTGTTTCCATCGATGGCCAGGTCATCTCGCTGAAAGGCCATCCGGAACCAGAGATACAGACCTATCGACTCGTTCTCGAGGCACTCTTCGAGAGATTCGACAACTTCCTTCTTCTCCACGCGGGCGCGGTCGTAAAGAATGGCCGTGCACTGATCGTCGCCGGCCCGCCGAGATCGGGAAAATCCACTCTCGTCCTCGAACTCGTGAAGAAAGGATACTCCTTCTATTCCGACGACATCTGCCCCTTGAACAGGGAGTCGAGGCGTGTCTATCCCTTTCCGCGCAGTCCGTGGGCCAGGCCCGGCAGATTTCGAGCGGTTCCCGACGTGCGCGCGCTGCGCCTTCGCGGAGACAAGCTTCCTGTCGATCTCGACGAATCCGAGGCCAGAGTGGATGCCGCCCCTTCTCCGGCAGCGTGCCTGATCTGCCTCGATCCTGACGAGCCTCCGCCGACCCTTTGCGCGCTCACGCTCGCCTTGAAGGAGAACGGCGCGGAAAACGTCCTCGACGATCTCCGCGCGAACGGGAATTTTACGATCGAGAGCCTGGAGAGCGCCCAGCACGACTGGCGCGTTCAGTATCCCACGGGTGTAGGCCTCACCGGGGAAGTCCGCCGTCTTCTCGAAAAACACAGGGACCGGATCTGGAACGTCTACAGGGACGATGCCGTGTCTCCCGACTTTTCCCGCGACCCGGTCCTCGAACCGATCTCCGTCGATGCCGCGGCTTTCCGGCTCTTGCGGGACCTGAAGAAGGGATTTCCCACGAAGGACCGGTCCGAATCGAGTACAGAATCCCCTGGACGTCTCTTTTTCGCCCTGAACAGGATGATCCGCGACACCGCCTGCTACCGGCTTCGCGTGGGCCGGCTCGATGACATGGTCGGCCTGATCGTGCAGGCCTTGGAGGCGGCTGGTTGAACATGGACTCGACGAATAGCACAAGGCAGGCCCTCTCCATCGCGGCTCTCAGACTCTGGCGAACAGCCGGGCGCGAGATCCGGCTCGAGACCGAGGGGATCAGCATGCGGCCATTGATCGAACCGGGCGATGAAATCCGGGTCCAGCTCATGGACCCGGATCCGCTTCGTATCGGGGACCTCATCGCTTTCTGGGACGGCGCCAAGATCGTGGTGCACAGGCTCGTGAAAATTCAGCGATCCGAAATGGGCCGGCGCTTCTGCGAAAAAGGCGACGACCTTCTCGGCTGGAACTGGATCGACGAGGACCGCGTACTGGGTAAAGTGGTCTCCATCGAGAGTTGCAAGGGACGGCTGGCATTGGCCCGATGGCCGTGGAACTGGATCAATCCGGTTGTGGGCGGCATTCAGTCGGTGTGGATCGCCCTCTTCGAGAAAAGCCAGGCTTCGCGCCCGCCCGTATCGGAGGACTCTCCTATGCCAGGGGGATGCTCCGGGATCGGAAACAGGTTCCTCCGCGGCATGCTCTGGATTGTCAACAAGCTCAACCGGGCTCTCCTGAGCTTCTTCCTGGTTTCCACCAGGCTGCTCGGCTCTGGGCAGTCCGCAAAAGTCTGGTAGATTTCTTTCACCTGGAGACAGATCGATGAACGACGAGATCGTTGAACACCCCTTCGAATCGGAACTGATGCTCTACCAGACGGACAAGGACGATGTGCATGTCCTCAACCCCACGGCCCGCGTCATTTACAGGCACTACAAGAAAGGTAAGGGAGTGGAGGAGATCGAAAAGGCGCTCAGGGAGCACTTTCGAATCGCGCCCGACCAGGACATCATCAAGGACATCGAGGAGTGCATCGCCGGCCTGAAGAAGAAGGGGCTGATCGAGTAAGGACTCCGTGCGTCGCGCGAGATGATGGCGCGGCTATTCGTGACGCGCCATCTCTATCACCAGCGTTTCATCCCGGGCATCCACCAGCGTACAACCACGGAATCGTGGAAAGTGCTCCCCCCGCTGAAGCTGATATCTTCCAGTCGGTAGCAATAGGGATGGCCCGGCACGACAGACAGATCGTAATAGAAGTAGGTCGCGCCACTGGAGGGACTCCCCGAGGCGGGAATGAGCTGGCCCGTTATCCTGACGAAGTCGCTCTCCGCGGGATTCCGCTTCCAGCTCCGCCAGATATGAAACCCGGCCGTGTCGATCTCCGAGGCGGTTTCCCATGTTACGAGCACGGTGCTTCCATAACCGGTTGCCGCGAAGGAGACGAGTTCGACCAGGTCGGGGCTGTTGAACTCGTCAGCACCCATGTCCACCGTGGGTGTGCCGTCGTTGTCGCCGTCCCAGACTCTCGGTTCGTCCTCAAAATCCTTCTCCGGGATTCCCGGAGCGGAGTTGTTTCCCACGTCGAGGCATGGGGAACTCGAGGTCAAGTGGTAGTCGCCGTTCGCCGAGTCGGCGAAGAGGGGATCGGCGTTGATGTTGTGCGTGCCCGGTGTTCCACCGGAGGCTGTCCCGACATCACAATAGTCATAATTAGCTGTGCAGCCGCTATAGACCACCAAGTCCCAGGTTCCATTCCCGCGAATGATCGAATTCTGAATCGTCGCTGTGGTGTTGGTACTGACACTCAGCCCATCCCCGGTGGATGTGGCGGAGTTGTCGTGGACGGTTGTGTTCACGATCGTCGCGGTGCACTCGTAATAGAGCCTGATACCGCCTCCATAAGAACCGGAGTTTCCGTACACGACAGAATTCGTGATTGTCGGGGATGAATAGAAGAACACGCAGATTCCACCGCCGTTCGAGGCGCTTCCGTTCGTGATGGTGAGACCATCCAGTATCGAATCCGCCCCCTCTCCGGAGCTGAAAGTAACCACGCTGCCCGAACTGCTTCCGTCCAGAATCGCTCCGCTTCGACCGCCACGGCTGAAAATCCTGATCGCCTTCCCGCTGAAATCGATATTCCCGTAGTAGGTGCCGGCTGCCACGGATACGACGCCACCATCGAGGGCGTCATCGATGGCTTCCTGGATCGTACTGTAATCTTCCGGCACCAGGGCGACAGTCTTGTAGTAGACGGTCCCGTTCCATATCTCCGGGTAATAGGAGCCGCTGAATGCCGGGGAGCCCTGTGCCGTGTTCGTGGTCAGGCTGAGAGCGCAGAAGGGATTCTCGTAGGTGTTGGGACCTCCACTCGTGGAGCGGCAGGCCGTGGCCGGATAACTGGTGATGTCCACATAAATGCCGTAAGTCTCGCCGGCCTCAAAGGCCGTGCCTGCGGCGTCGGGAAGGTCGATGAAGGTGGGGCTGTCTGTTCCGGCTGATGTGCCCGTGCCCGAGGCGAGCAGGCTCCACGCGCCGGCCGTGTTTTCGAAGCCCACGCTGGTTCCGCTCTTGTACCACACGTCGACTGTGGTTGTCGTGCCGGGCGAGTCCACGTTCACGTCGATCCCGGTGAGCTCGATCGATTTGTTCGGGACGATGTCGAAGGTATTGCCCGCATAGCCGCTATCGCTCGCAAAGGTGGTTGTCAGATGACTGTACTCAGCCAGCCGGACGATGGTGACGCCCGTGTGAGCCCTTCCCGAATAGCTGCCGCCCCATTCCATGGTGTGAGTCAAATAGTCCCAGGTGTCATGAATGTACATCTGGTTACTGACCGAGTCGTTGTAGCCCACACCGGCCATGGTATGCCCCACCACATGAATCATGACCAAGCGGCCGGCGTCGATCTCGGATCTCGGCCTTGTACTGATCGTAGGTGAATCCCTGAGTGTTCCCGCTATAGCCGTAAATGTACTGGTTGAACATGGTGGACGCGGTGTAGCCTCGTGATTCGTAGAATCCCTTGAATCCATATCCCCCATCGTAGGTGTAGGGCACACCGTCCGCTTCTATCTGGTGGGCGTGGTACGGGGCCCCGTTCGTGTAGTTATAGAAAACCGTACTGCTGTCCACGTTGTACCCATACGCCGCAAACCACTGATTGGTGTACATGAAATCGGCCGTGCAGTCGCCATGGGCGTGCTCCGACCAGTTACCGACCCATGGATCGGGTCCTTCAGATCCATTAGATATCCAGTAATCGTCGACATGGCCCCTGATGACCCGCCCGTCGAGGCCGTTGTGCGTCGCGCTCAGCGGGCACTGGTGTCTCCAGGCGGAACCATCATGCCAGTCGGGCCAGGAGCTGTTGTCCATGGGCATGACACCGCCGTTCGTGGGCCCCGTGTACATATCGTCGTAGGAGTTTCTGTCATAGTATGCGGCGATGATAGCGGCCGCTGTGGCCGAACAGCCGAAACACCAGGTGAAGGCCGGGGCGGTCAGCAAAACATCACCTCTTGCGGGATTGGCCCCGGGATTGACCGCGACCGGACGTTCATATCCCGGCGGCGGCGTGGGAGGACCATTGATGATGATCCTGTCAACGCTCCTTCCATCGGGAAGGACGAATGTCTCGATCTGGTAATGCTTGCCACCCCCCGCTTGCGGCGCTGTGCCTTGCTGTGCAAAAACGTCCACGTTTCCAGCAGAGAAAAACAGGAGAAGGGCAAGGACGAAAGGGACGCCTACCTGGAGCTTCTTTCTGTTCATTCTGATTACACCTTTTCAGCAGTAATTCTGATTCAGGTCAGTGGAGAGTCCAGATTGCTAAATCCCTGGTGCGTGGATCTAATTTTATCTGATGCGATCTGCTTTCGTCAATAGAGAACCCTACCCGCCAGGAGGGGACGGTAGGATCCACTGTCTCACCGAATCCTGTTCAACGGCGGCCCATCCAAGGCTTCCACCACCGCGCGACCGCAGGATCGTGGAAGGTGCTCTCCCCGTTGAAGCTGACATCCTCCAGCCGATAGCAGTAAGGGTGCCCGGTCACCACATTCATGTCATAGAAGAAGTAACTCGCACCGAAGGACGGACTGCCCTCTGCTTTTATGAGCTGGTCCGTTATCCTCACAAAATCACTTTCCTCCGGTCTCCGCTTGTCGCTCCGCCAGATGTGGAATCCGGCCGTGTCGATCTCGGAGGCGGTCTCCCACATGACGAACACCGTGTTCCCATATCCGGTTGCCTCGAAGGAGACGAGTTCGACCAGGTCGGGATTGTCGTACTCGTCAGCGCCCATATCCGCGGTGGCGGTGCCGTTGTTATCGCCATCGAGGATCCTGGGATCGTCCTCGAAGTCCTTGTCCGGAATGCTTGGGGCCGAATTGGTTCCTGTATCGACGCAGGGGAGCTCGGTGATGTGGTAACCCGAGCTGAAATTGGGATCAATGTCGACGCAGCCCGTTCCGAACCAGGATTTGCCCGTACCACCCTCGATATCGCAATAGGTGACTGTCGCCGTTCCCACGACATAGTAGAGCTCGGGCTCCGTTGGAGCAGTATCGCCCCACAGGATCGTGTTGGTGACCACCGGTTCCGAGTAGTTCTCGCAGTAGATACCCCCGCCCTGCGTCTTGGCTTCGTTCAGCGAGAAAGTATTGTTCGTGAGTGTGGAGGAGTTGTTCGCGCCCAGATAGAGCCCGCCCCCTTAACCGGCTGTCGACACGGTTCCAGCCGTGTTCTCATAGACGAGGTTGTTCACCAGGACCACATCGCCTATGCCGCTCAGGTGAAGACCGCCTCCATAGCCCCTGGCCGTGTTCTGAAACAGGCGGCACGTCGACACGCTCGCGGTTCCGGCGTCAACGTAAATCGCACCGCCCCTGGCGGAATTCGACTCCCACACCTCGTTGCTATCGAACTGGCTGCTCGAAACATCCAAGCCTCCTGTATCGTGGAAGATCCCACCCCCTTGCCAACCGGCTCTGTTGGACGAAAAGGTACTGTCCGTGACGAGCAGTTCGCCGTTTTTCAGGTAGATTCCGCCGCCGTAACTGGCCGAGTTGTTCGACACCGTAAATCCGTCCAGGCTCAGGTTGCCGTTCTGGCAGTAAATACCGCCGCCATTGATGGCGTCGTTGTCATCGATGATCAGGTTCCGCAGATCAGGAGAGGAACTGTAGTAGCAGTAGATACCGCCTCCGCTCCCGGCGTATCCGTTCGTGATGGTGAAACCGTCCAGGATTGATTCGGATCCCTCACCGTGGGTGAAGGTCACCACACTACTCGAACCACTCCCATCGATGATCGTCGACGCGGCGCCCGACGAACTCTGAACCGTGACCGCCTTGGCCTTGAAGTCGATGTTTTCCGTGTACGTCCCCGCCCCGACATTGATCACGTCCGTCGGAAACGCACCATCGATGGCGGTCTGAATCGATTCTCCCGATGACACGGTGTGCGTGGTTGGCGATCCCCAGCTGTTCACCCATTCGTCCGATCCCATGTCCACGATCCCGTCATGGGGGCGGGTATCTCCATCCAGATCGTTGCCCGGCACCGATGGCGCGGTGTTGTTACCGCTGTCTTTGCAAGCCGAGAAGGAGACGATGTGAAAATCACCGCCATTCGTATCGAGAAAAAAAGGATTCGAATCGATACAGCCCGACCCGAACCAGGACTCACCCGTGCCCCCTTCGATATCACAGTAAGTGACCGTCACACTCCCCAACTTGAAATAGAGCTCCGGGTCATCGGCCGCGGCATTGTCCCACAGGATCGTGTTGTTGATCACCGGATCCGAGTTGTTCACGCAGTAGATGCCCCCACCCTGCCTCGAAGCCCTGTTCAACGAGATGGTATTATTGGTGAGCGTGTTGGTGGTCCCTGTGGCTGTAGTTATGTGTAGGCCTCCGCCATATCCCGCCGAATTGCCATAGACCAGGTTATTCACCAAGGTCACATCTCCAATCCAAAACAAGTATATTCCACCGCCATAGTCACTGGAGCTGATCGAGTTGTCACAAATGACATTACGCGTCAGGATCGTGTCCTTGCCGCTCGATGTCTCGTTGCAGATTCCACCGCCGTGGTCTGTCTGGCAGGTGTTTTCGTACACCGAACAATCGGTCACGATCAGGCTGGCGGCGGTACAGTAGATAGCGCCGCCATCGGCTCTTGCCTGGTTCCCGAACAGCTGGCTGTCCGATACGGTCAGAGTACCGGTCTTGAGATAGATCGCACCTCCCCTGGATGAATTTCCTGTTGCCACGTTGTCGCTGAAGCCGCATTGATCCACATCCAGATCCCCGGCTTCATGATAAGTACCCCCACCCCATCTTGCTGTGTTGCTTGTAAACTGGACATTGTCCAGGCTCAGATCGCCGCCGTTACAGTAGAGACCCCCTCCTCTTCCTGAGGCACTCACGTTGGTATCGATGATCAGGTTCTTGAGAGTCGGAGACGTACCGCTGCAGTAGATCCCCCCTCCGTTCGTCGCATACCCGTTCGTGATGGTGAACCCGTCGAGCACTGAGCCGACTCCCTCTCCACTGTCAAAGGTCACCACGCTCCCCGCGCTGTTCCCATTGATGGTGGTCGACGCGGCGCCCGATTCACTCTGCACGGTGATCGCCTTGCCGAGGAAGTCGATGTTCTCCACGTACGGCCCGCCATGGACAGAGTCGGACCTTACGATGATGGTGTCATCGTTGGACGAAGCATTGATGGCTGCCTGAATAGTGCTGTAGTGATCAGGGACATAGATCGTGGTGGAGTGGCCGATCAGCGGCATACAGAGACTGAGGGCGATAACAAGGGAATATCGCACGATAACAGCTCCTTGGCAGCATCGCGACAGGATTTAGTGGTCGTGTTATACCCTTAATGGAAAGAAATTAATTGAAATGGATATGCTTGTCCAGGAGATTCTTCTCGACAGGCTATTCATGATATCGTGCGCGACAGCAACCGGCCGAAGGCGCGCTCGTAAGCGTTCTTCCGGTAATCACAGAACAGATCGCGATCCCAAAGAGTCCCCTTCTGCTCCAGGGCGAGCCCCATGCAGCCGGCCTGGCAGAGGTTGCGCCACGAGCATGCAGCGCACTCCTCTATCTTCCGCCTTCTGCTGGCGAGGGTGTTGCAAAAACGCGCCATCCCGTCGGAGCCGCGGATCGTGGCCAGGGAGTGATGATGAATGTTTCCGAGCCTGTCTTCGTCCCTCATCAACAGAACGCAGGGATAGACATCGCCCGTCACATCGACAACGAGCTGGTTGCCGGCCGGACACCAGATGCCGTCGTCTGAATCGACCTTCAGAACAAAACCGCTCAGGCCGCAGCTCACCCCGATCGAGCAGGCGCCCTTCTCCTTGAGCTCTTCGGTATAGCGGTAGAAGGCCTCGTGATCTTCCACGACAACACCCGATCCGATCGAAGCCCAGGTCCGCTGGGCGCTCCCCTTCTGTCTCAGGGGGATGAACCGGACCAGACCCACGCCGAGACGCTCGGACAGACGGATGATCTCCTTGAGGTCGTTCAGGTTCTGGCTCATGAGGGTCGTACAGAAATTCAACCGCTCGCCCGCTCCGGCCTCCTGAAGAAAACCGACGGCGCGCAGGACGCGTTCGAAGCTGCCCTTTCCCCTGTGTGAATCGTGGATCTCGGCCGTTGATCCGTCGAGGCTGATCTGAACGCTTGCACCGAGTCCGGCGAGAAGCGCCGCCTTTTGCCTGTCGATAAGCGTGCCGTTCGTGAGTACATCGATGTCGAGCCCCGAAGCGGCATGGGAGATGATCTTCTCGAAGTCGGGGTGAAGGAACGGTTCGCCCCCGCTCAACGCCACACTCCCGGCGCCTTCGTCCATGGCTTCATCGATGATTCGCCGGACAGCGGCCGTGTCCAGATCGCACGGTTTCTCCCTTGCCTGATCGGGGCAGGCGTAATAGCAGTGCGGGCAGGCGAGGTTGCAGCGCGTGGTGAGATGGACGAAGAGCGATCCCATGGCGCGCGTCGTGGGCGTGCTCGATTCGGCTGCGTTCGGAACGAAATGCGCTTTCGCCAGCTCTCGTGACAGGTAGTCCACGTCCCGGCGCGCCTGCTCCTCGGTGATGGCGTATCTCGAGACGAGGCTGCTCACCACCTCGTCGATCGACGCGCCCCCATCGAGCGCGCGGGCGATCTCCAGGCCCGTGTCGTTCACCCGGACCCAGTCGGATCTCTCGGCATGGAGAAGGATGTGCCTGCCGCCGGCCGCGGCCCCCCTGCCGTTAAAAGTATAAACCGAAAATGAAGGTGCGATGAATTCCTCCGAGACGTCTTCCTGTCCGCGAATATCAGTTCCAGTCCTTCAAGTCGGTCGCGGGATCCCCGAAAAATGTGAAGAGCTGTACCGAGTCGAGCGACATCCCCTTGATGTGGGCGGCGATCTTGGACTGGGTGGTTACAAACCCCAGGTTCCTCTGCTGCTGGTCGAAGATCGTGGTGAAAACCTCCGCGTCCAGAATCTCGTGTTCCCAGAGGTATCCAAGGCCGGAGGGCGCGTAGCTGCTGATGGCGCCCTTGCCCGTGGCAGCCATGAACTCCTCGGCAATACAGTAGTGGTCAGGCTGGGCAAAGTAGCCGTTCAGGCAGGTCATGGTGATCACAAAAGTGAGATAATCCCCATTGTTCAGGTCGGCCACGTCGGCGGACACGAACATCATCTCGCCCGCCCAGTTGGTCACGGCGCCGTGGCCGACGTAATTGGCGATCATCGCCCCCCCATCGATGCTCGTGATGATGTCCTGGGTGGCGTTGTTCACGTTCGTGTAGGAACTCAGGTAGACCTTGTCCACATTGAAACCGGGCGGGAGGAAAGGGATCATGTCTTCGTTGAGATTTTCGAAACCGATCTCGTCATCGGCCGAGAGCAGTACAGTGTCCGGCTTCCAGCTCGTGGACTGTTCGAAACCGACCACCTTGCCG
>CAYXGI010000049.1:24016-29697 GCA_964464495.1 uncultured Phycisphaerales bacterium | reverse complement strand
CCGCCGGAATCCTGCCGAGAAACATGTCGGGCAGGTCGTCTGCGCCGTCCACGCACACGTACCAGTTGTCGTTGGGCGTCACTCCCAGATCGGAATCGAACATGTGAACGGGAACGATGTTTACCTTGCCCGTGCCGAGCTTGTCCCTGTAATCTGCGCTCGCGTCGCCCACGAAGAGAACGTAGCTCGGTGCAGGCGGCGTCCAGTAGTCGTAGGCGTATTGCAGAAACGACTTCAGAGCCGAGGGGTGAAAGAGACCGAAGTTGAACTCGTTGTAGATGTCCTCCACGGCCACCGCGGCCGTGCGCAGTCCCTGGTTGGCGCGATACTGGACAAGAGGCGACAGGTCGGACAGAAACTCTATCGAGGTAACGAGAATGAAATCCGCCCCGTTGGCCGTGTTCTTCAGATCCGAGTACTCCCAGAGTTCCACCTTTGCCGGTGTCCTGATCCTGTCTGCGGTCATGGCGCGGAACCGCCTCGTCCCGTCCACATCCGCTTCGAAGACCGCGCGGAAATCTCCCGGGTGGACCTGCGGTGAGATCGGCACACAAGGTTGCGCCCGCCCCTTGAGTCTCGTCTGCCTGGTGAACTCATCGATCTTCTCAACCTGGTAGGGATCGGTGATGTCGAAGATCTTGATCTTCCGCGAACCGAAGAGCCCCACATCGATCCGGAGCCGGTCCGATCCCTCCACGGAAAAGTCGAGCTCATCGTCGATCGTTTCGAAACGGCGCCAGTAGTCGAGCTCGATCCAGTTGAGACAGACGACATCGAGGGGCGCACCCGTGTCAGCGGGAAGGTCGATGGTGACCGTGTTGTCTCCGTCGAGCAAAACGCCCTGGGGAATCGTCCCCTTCTGGATGAACTCCGTATCGTTGTCCCAGAAATCGTCGGCCACGAGTGTATTGTTCAGCAGGATCCTGGTGTGGTGGTTCGGGTGAGGGGGCGCGGTCGACACCCCGCGAAAGCCGACGCGCAGGACCGCGTCGGTCTGCGCCGGATCGGGCGCCGGCACGGTCATGGTGATCGACACTGTCTCGGGAGCGTACATGGCGTCCCAGAACCAGTAATCGACGCTCGTTCCGCCGGGGACAGCCTCCCACCAGAGAAGGTCCTCCTCGTCGTGGAGCGTCTCCCGGAAAAGATCGACAGGCACTCCCTGGTCCGATACCTTGCCGCTCTTCGTTGCCATGCGTTTTCCGGTTGAACCGCCCCAGTAGAGCCAGTAGACATTCGTCTCGGTGAAGAGGTTGTACTCGATCGCCTCGGCAAAAAACTCGATCGAGTCGCCGGGCGCAAAGACCTGGGAACCGGCGGTCTCGACGGCGATGGCCGCCTCCTCCCCCATGTAGAAAACCTGAAAGGTCTGGGGATCGATGGTCTGCGGATCCACGCCCGCGGCGGAAAGATCGTCGTAGGTCAACCGGTGGATACCGTCCTCGACGATCTCCAGCCGAAGACCGGTCCTGTCGCTTCGCTCGGATCGACCGGGCTGACAGGGTTCCTTTTCTCGGAGCGGAGGGCGGCGATTCGCGTGGTTGAGAACAACCTTGCGCAGCATATCGTCGTACAGCCGGTCGGAGCCGACCGGCGGAATACGGTCGGCTTCATTCATTGCGGGCGGCAAAAGTTGCTCGAAGCGGATCTGAACGCGAATCTTTTCATAGCAGCGCAGTTCGCGAGTCAGGGGATTCCACTGGAAGGGGAAAAACAGAATCCGGGCCACGGGCCTGCCGCGGAGCATGGCGCTGGAATCGATCGTTGCAAGCTCGCCCGGAAAGACCTCGGGTGAACTGTATACACTGTCGGACTTGACAAACTCCTCTCTTCTCTCTCCCCCAGGCGAAAGACGCAGCCTGGGCACGGGATGGATCATGCACCCTGAAAGGGACCGGAATCGGCTCTCGGTCACGCGCAGCTCGACAGCTCCCTCGAGGGGCACCTCGATCAAGATTCCCATTCTGGGCAGCTCGGGACAACCGACCTCGATCGTCCTCCCCCAGCCCGGCAGAATGATCCTCTCGTAGACGCTATCCGGCCCCTCGACTTCGACCTTTTCGAAGGCGGGCAGATTCAGTTCCACCACCAGTCCCGAGTTGCTCGATTCGATGAGCGTGATCGGCTCCTCTTCGGAAGCCCGAGCGGGGACAGAAACAGCCAGCATCACGACAAAAGTTGCCAGCAATTTGGTTCCGCGGTTGAAACGGATCATGGAACTCTTCCCTTTCTCGAAGTCGTTGGCCAAGGCGCGCCGAGAGCCTTCCTACTCCACGAATACATTAATATTTATATCTATATAACAGGAGCAAAGTCAAGGCAAAAGAGAGTATCCCTCGCAGATACCTATCTTTTTTCTTGTGCCAACATACTTAATAATATAGACTTATAACTACAGTTATCAGGCTCGAGGCCATAAAATTAAGAATGCACCATATGCACGATGAACCGAGCATAAAGGAACGCCTCCGCCGCACCCTGCATCTCAAGCGGGCCATGGCCATCGTTTGGGAAAGCGGACCGCGTTACGTGATCCTGAGCGGGCTGCTGCTCCTCGTGCAGGGCCTGATGCCGCTCGTCTCCCTCTACCTGATCAAGCTCGTCGTCGATGAGGTGACACTCAGCCTGGCGGCTCCCGGCGATCAGGGATCCTTCGGCCACGTCGCTTTCCTGATCTGCATCATGGGCGCGATCCATCTTTTCACCGCCATCTGCCGCACCTTTGCTTCCCTTGTGAGCGATGCCCAGTCCCTAACAGTCACCGACCACGTGCAGGACATCCTCCACGCCAAGTCAATGGAGGTTGACCTCGAGTACTACGAGAACTCCCAGTACTACGACACGCTCCACCGCGCCCAGCGCGAGGCGCCCTACAGGCCGACGCGCATCGTCACCGGCTTCATCAGCATCTTTCAAAGCAGCATCTCGCTCCTCGCCGTGGCCGGCTTGCTCGTCGTCTTTCACTGGGCGGTGGCCCTTGTCCTTTTCGTGGCGGCCGTTCCGGGCCTCATCGTGCGAATACGTTATGCCAAGAAGATGTATCAGTGGCAACGCGAGCGGACTCCGCTCGAGCGGCACGCCCACTATTTCCACTACCTCCTGACCCACAACGCGAACGCCAAGGAGATCCGCCTCTTCGACCTCGGCGCACACTTCAAGAACCGTTTCCACGATCTGCGCCGCAAGCTGCGCATCGAGTGGCTCAAGATCGCCAGACGGCGTTCCGTCAACGACTCGGTGACGCAGATCAGTTTCACACTCGCTGTTTTCGGCTCCTACGCGTTCATCGCCTACCGCGCCGTGCAGGCCGAGATCACGCTGGGCGACCTGGTCATGTTCTTTCAGGCCGTACAGCGGGGCCAGGGCTACCTGCAACAGACCCTCGGCAGCCTGGCCGGGCTCTACGAGCACAACCTCTTCCTCTCCGACCTTTCCGAGTTTCTCGACCTCGAGCCCAAGGTGAAGGAACCCGAGCGCCCCGTGGCTGTTCCGAAGCCTCTCCGGTCGGGCATCGCCGTCGACCACGTCGACTTTGCCTACCCCACGGGCACGCGCCGGGTGCTCGAAGACATCTCGCTCCAGATCGAACCGGGCGAGCACGTGGCTCTCGTGGGCCAGAACGGCTCCGGCAAGACCACGCTGGTGAAGCTCCTCTGCCGGCTCTACGACCCAACGAAAGGACGGATCACTCTCGACGGCATCGACCTGCGGGAGTTCGAGATCGCTTCTCTCCGCCGCGAGATCGGCGTCATCTTCCAGGACTTCGTCGAGTACTACCTCTCGGCGCGGGAGAACATCGGGCTCGGCAACATCCACGTCGACGGCCAGAGCCGCGACGCGGTGGTGGCGGCGGCCAAACGATCGGACGCCCACGAGGTGATCGAGAGCCTGCCGAAAGGCTACGACACCACCCTGGGAAAGTGGTTCGAGGAGGGCGAGGAACTCAGCATCGGCGAGTGGCAGAAGGTAGCCCTGGCCAGGGCCTACCTCCGCGACGCGCAGTTGATCATTCTCGACGAGCCGACCAGTTCCATGGACGCCAAGGCCGAGTACGAGGTTTTCAAGAAGTTCACCGAGCTGGCCAGGGACAGGACCACCATCCTGATCAGCCACCGCCTCTCCACGGTCCGCATGGCGGATCGTATCTTCGTGCTCGAGAAAGGCAGGATCGTGGAGAGCGGCACTCACGACGAGCTGGTCCGCTCCGGCGGCAAGTACAAGGAACTCTTCGAGACGCAGGCAAGGAACTACAGGTGATCGACGGGGACGTGGACAGGACGGACACAGCGCGCGCGGCTCTCTTGTGCTGTCTCGGATCGACCGATCCCGACGTGGTCGCCGGCTCTCTCGAGGGATTGACACCGGCCGACTGGGAACGGCTCGTCAAGAAGTCGGTCTGCCACAACGTGGCGCCCCTCGTCTATCGCAACCTGAAGCGACTCGGCCGCGCTGCGCCTGTTCCGGGAAGTGCGTTGGAGCGTCTTCGCGAAATCTACGAGGCCGAAACTGTCAGAAAGCTGCGCGTTTATCAAGAACTCGCTCGCCTGCTCGAAACACTGCGGAAGGACGGTGTCCGGGCGATCGTGCTCAAGGGCGCCCACCTCGCCTGCGCCGTGTACGGCAACATCGGGCTGCGTCCCATGTGCGATGTGGACATCCTGGTCCGCAAGACCGACCTTCCGGCTGCGCGGCAGAGTCTGCTCGGCATCGGTTACGGCCAGCCGCAATACACGCCGGACAAGGGGAAGCACCTCTACCCCTTCACAAAAGCGGGCGCCATCCCCGTGGAGGTGCACTGGACTCTCGAGACGGAGCCGGAGCCCCTGGTGGCGGACAGGGACCACCTCCGGGAAAGAGCACGACCTTTCACCTTCGGCAAGAGCGAGGCGCTCGGACTCTGTCCCGACGATCTTTTTCTGCACCTCTGCTTTCATGCCGCCCACCACGGCTTTGTTTTGGGGCTCCAGCCCCTGTGCGATATCGTCGAGGTGGTCGGCTTCTACGACGACCGGCTCGACTGGGACGCGATCCGATCGCGGGCGCGCCTCTGGAGAGTGTCAAAAAGCGTCTTTCTCACGCTCCGCCTGATCGGCGACCTCCTCGGACCGATCGTGCCCGACTCGGTGACGGACAGCTTCGATTCGGATCGATCCTGCGCCGCTGTCGGTGCCGTTGCCAGTGAGCAGATCTTCTCCATCGAGGGCGATCCGGCTGCGCGGCAGAGGCGGCAGCGACCGGAGGGTGTCCTGGAAAAGGCCCGCATCCTGCTCGGCACCCTCTTTCCGCCGCCGAGCACCATGCGCCTCGTGTACCAGACGGAGCGTGTCTTTCTGACCTACCTGATCCGGCCCTTCGACCTGTTTGCCAGGTACTCGTGGCTGGGGCAGAAACTCTTCAAGCGCAGTGGAAGAAGGGACCGCTCCGTCGGAGCGCGGATGAGGATGCTGCACAACACCAACATCATCAGAAACTGGATCCTGTCCGCGCCAGGATCCGCGGAACGGGACGATTAGAAGGAAACAACTATGAGCGTGCCGAATCCCGGGAATGCGACGGCTTTCTTGTCGAGGACTCTGCTGTTGATTCTCTTCATCGCCGGGCGTGCGGCCCAGATGCTGGGCGCCGAGCGTGCGGCCCAGATGCTGGGCGCCGAGCGTGCGGCCCAGATGCTGGGCGCCGAG
>CAYXGI010000049.1:0-23916 GCA_964464495.1 uncultured Phycisphaerales bacterium | reverse complement strand
GTGCGGCCCAGATGCTGGGCGCCGAGCGTGCGGCCCAGATGCTGGGCGCCGAGCGCGCGAGCATCGAAGAGAGGATCGATCTCAAGGAGTGGCTGCTCGTTCCCGCGGTGGGACGGTCGGGCCGGATGCCCTTTCCTCACAACCCGATCACCCATTCTCTCGTGATGGGGACTTTTCAGCCTCCGGAGGCAGGCGATACGATTCCGCTCGAGACCGGAAAGCAGGCAGTGTGGACAAGCGTGCGGGGGCCCGACGAGGGGCCGCTTCAACACGCCATGCTTTTAGGGGGCTGGGCGTACGCGAAGATCAACGCCGCCGAGCCGCGCCGGGCGATCCTGCGCGCGAAGGGACATAGCATCGCTTACGTTAACGGTGTGCCGCGCGTGACCAATGTCTACCGGTACGACTATGTCATGATTCCGCTTCTCATCGAGAAGGGAGACAACCACTTTCTGTTCCGGTGCACCCGGTTCGGCACTCTCGAGGCGTGGCTCGAGCCGGTGACTCACGATCTGATGATCAACATGGAGGATGCCACGCTGCCCGAAGCGGTGCGCGGTGAGACACACTCGCTCGATGCCGGGATCGTGTTTATCAACACGACCACCCGGGCGGTCGACATCGCGTCCGCACAAGGCCCCGTCAACGAGGAGGCCGACGACCGGGTCAGGCTGCCCTCCTGCTGGATGCCTCCCTTCTCGATCGCCAAGGTGCCGGTGAAACTCCCATCCCGGAAAGCGGAGGGCGAAAAGCTCCTCTGGACGATCACCGGAGACAGAATACAGCCCGCCTCCGTCGAGGTGGCGGTTGTCGAGCCGGGGGCGTTCAGAAAGGTGACTTTTCCTTCCAAGGTGGAAGGCTCGGTACAGTACTTCGGGTTCCGGCCGCCCCGGCAGCCCAACGACGGGGGCCCCTTCGCGCTTCTGCTTCATCTCCACGGCGCCTCGGACGAAGCCTCGGCCTACCGGAATCTCTACCTGGCCAAGACATGGTGCGCCATGGCGAGCGCCACGAACCGAAGGCCCTACGGCTTCGGCTGGGAAAGCCTGGGCCGCACCGACGCGATGGAGGTTCTCGACCAAGCGCTCGCGATCGTGAATGTCGACCCCTCCCGCGTCTACCTCGGTGGCCATTCGATGGGCGGACACGGTGTCTGGCAGATCGCCGGTCACTTTCCCGATCGTTTCGCCGCGATCGGCCCCGGGGCCGGGTGGCAGGATATCTGGACCTATGCGGGAGCGCCCCCGGCTTCGGCGAATCCCACACCGGTTCAGAAGATCCTCGACACCTGCGCCAACCCAAGCCGTACGGCGCTCCTGGCGGGCAACTATCTTCAGCAGGGCGTTCTCATCATTCACGGCGACGCCGACGGGGTGGTTCCCATCGACGAGGCCTATCGCATGAGCGAGATCCTCGAGAAGGCCGGCCACGACGACTGGACCTTTGTCATCGAACCGGGAGGCGGCCATGTGTACGACAGCACTCCCGAGCAGGGCCACAGCTGCTTTGACCTTCTCGAGCTCTTCGAGTTCTTTCAGCGCCACGCCCGCCCCATCGCCCCGCAGCGCGTCGACTTCACCACGGTGACGCCGGCGATCAGCGATACGTGCCACTGGGTGCGCGTTGTGCAACAAGTGAGGCAGCTCGAACCGAGCCGCGTCAAGCTGCAGCTCGATCCCGGAAGAAGGTGGCTCCACGGCAGTCTGAAAAACGTGCGGCGTTTCTCGGTCGATCCTTCCTCTCTCGTCGGGCCCGGGACAATTACCGTGCAGCTTGATGATGAAAAAGAGAAGGACGTCGGCTGGGCCGCCGGAGCGCTTCACTTCCTTCTCACCGAGGAGGGGTGGCGACAAACACTCCCCCCTGATCTCTCCATGAAAGGCCCTCATCGGAGCGGCCCATTCAAGGAGGTGTTTTTCAATAACAATCCCGCCCTCGTGGTGGGCACGTGCGGCACGGAAGAGGAGAACGCCTGGGCACTGGCCAAGGCCCGTTTTGACAATGAAACCCTCTGGTACCGCGGCAACGCGTCCCTCGAGATCGTCACGGATAGATCCTTCGACCCGGCAAAAGATCCCGATCGGAACGTGGTTCTCTACGGCAACAGGGAAACCAATCTCGCCTGGAAATCACTCGTCGGCCAATCGCCCGTGGATGTGGAAAAGGACAGGGCCAAGGTCGGCGACCGGACCTATACCGGATCTGACCTGGCTTGCCTGGCGATCAGACCGCGGCTCGGCTCGGACAGAGCGTGCGTGGGTATCGTGGGCGGCTCGGGTCTCGCCGGCATGCGGGCAACGAACGAGCTTGGTTTTTTCAACGCCGGCGTGCACTACCCTGACTTCGTGATTTTCAGCGCTGACGTCTGGAAGGAATCGGAACAGGCCGTTCTGGCGACCGGTCTCTTCGGCAACGACTGGAATCTGGACGAGGATCAATCGACCCGTGTCGACAGCCGCCTCGAAAACCAGTAGACCGGCAGGCCGAGAGGAACGACAACGCACAAGACATACACGATGAGTGTGGCGTTATCAAAAGCGTAGTCCACGGCGCTGTAGATCAAAAAGGCGCACACCGCACAGAAAATGAGCGTGGTGAAGGGATAGCCCGTCACCTTGTAAGGGCGTTCCACCTCCGGTTCCTTGCGGCGCAAAACCATCACCGCCAAGCTCGTCGCCAGGTAAAAGGAGTAGACCGCCGGCGCCGTATAGAGGACCGCATCGAGAAAGGACCCGAGAAGGACGATCAGAACCATGGCGATCAAACCCTGCACAACGAGGGCCCAGACCGGCGTTCCGGTCCGGCGATGCCACGTCCCCAGCTTGCCGAAGAGCCGGTTCTCGACTCCCACGGCGTAGGAGATCCGGGCGCCCGTGAAGATGAGGCCGTTGACGGCACCGAGAGCCGAGATGCAGATGAGTGCGCCGATCAGCCTGCCGCCGATATCGGGAAACACGGTGGAGATCGCCTCGGTGGCGACCGCTTCCGACGTGGCCAGTCCCGTGTATCCGAGCGTGAACAGAAAGGCGCAGTTGGCGAGCAGGTAGAGCACGGTCACCGCCACCGTACCGAGCACCAGGGCGCGAACGATGTTGCGCCGCGCGTCCTTGACCTCGGCCGCCACGTAGGCCATCTCGTTCCATCCGCCGAAGGTGAAGAGAACGAGGATCATCGCCACGCTCATCGGCATCGGATCGAAACTCCCCGTGCTCTTCGTCCCCTGGGGTGCGATCAGGGCCACCCCCACGATGGCGAGCAGGCCGAGCACCTTGGCGGTGGTGAGAAGATTCTGCGTCCATTTCCCCTCTTGCACGCCGAGGATGTTGACCACCGTCAGAATGGCCACGGAGAGCATGGCATAGACTTGCAGAGAGTATGGAAACGCCGTGCCTTCCAGTGGATCGTAGATCGTCCGCGCATAGGTGGCGAAGGCGAAGGCCATGACCACGATGTCACCCGGCCTGACAACAGTGAGCTGGATCCAGCCGAAGAGAAATCCGGCCCATCGGCCATAAGCGCGATTCAGGTAGACATAGTCGCCCCCCTCGCGCGGGTAGGCGGTGGCCAGTTCGGCGTAGCCGAGCGCGCCGCAGAGGGAGAGCACGCCGCCCACGACCCAGATGGCGAGAACCCCCCACCAGCAGAACACGCCGCCGGCCACGCCGGGCGCGGTCTGGTAGATCCCCACACCGATGATGATCCCCACGATGAGGCAGGTCGAGTCGAAGAGGCTGAGCGACTTTTTCGGTGCATCTTGCGATGACGTGTCTTCACCATTCGAGGGCATGCGGTTACTCCGGCAGCTCGAGATACCAGATGTTGCGGTAGCAGACAGGGTTGCCGTGGTCCTGGAGATAGAGCGGTCCGCGCGCGGCGTTCCGCTTCTCGGGCGCCGCGGTCGTCGGCCTGGGAACAGGCTGATTCTCGTGAATCTTCACGCCGTTGTGAAAGACCGTCATCTGCGCCGGTTCGAAGGAACCGTCGTCCTTTACGTGCGGCGCACGGTAGACCACGTCATAGGTCTGCCATACCTCGGGCGGCAGCGACGCATTCTGCCCGGTTATGGCCACGCCGTAGATCGATCCGCAGTCGCCCATTCCGGGAGTGAGGCCAAATGAGTCGAGGATCTGGATCTCGTAGCGGCTCCCGAAGTAGACGCCGCTGTTGCCCCGCCCCTGGCCGCGCGCCTCGGGCTGAAAGGGCGTCTTGAACTCGATGTGAAAGAGGCCGCTGCCATGGTGGTTCACGGTCCGGTTGTGGCCGCCCGCGACCATCACGCTGCCGTCGGGCAGCACTTTCCAGTTCTTGTTGGTCCATGCATCGAGTGTCGTCGGTCTACCGGCTTCGAAAGGAAGCAGAACGACCGCGCCCTCTGGAGGAGCGAGCCGTTCCGTGGGCGAACGCCGCGCCGCGGGCAGGAGGCGGAATGAGCCGATCCCTTTCTCGTCGGGCAAGATATCGAGCCGTCCTCGAGAGAAGGTTCCCTTCCAGCCGGTCGTGTCCGACGAGCCGACGAGAATCAGACTCTCCGATTCGGGATCGTTCTCGAGGACGAGCGTCATCGGCGGATCGCCGTGCGCGGTGAGCGCGGCCCTGTAATGGCCCCCACCCTCGGCAACGATCTTGGCGTCGGCGCGAACGACTCTTCCGTCGGACATGTTGCGGAGCCCCGCGTACTCGCCCATGATCGGATCGAAACCGTCAGCCACGCAGGCGGCGAGCTCGTCGAGCCAGTTGCGCATGTGGGTTCTGACAGCCGCGCTCCGCGACGTGTTGAACTGAATCGCCACGGTCAGGCCATGATCCCTGTAATAGGCAAGCAGAGAGATGTACCCGGGAAACCATCCGCCATGGCCAAAGCAGGCGCCGAGCGGCGTCTTCCAGATCTGCACACCCAGCCCGTACCGATCCCCCTTGCCCGTCGCAGCGGGGACACCGTCGAGAAACTGGTCCATCAGCTTAGCGTCAAAAGCGCGCGCCTGGAAGAGAGCGTGCCCCCAGCGGGCGAGATCGAGCGGCGTGCTGGCCAGACCGCCGCCGGTCCATTCGAGCTGCGGATTGACCACGAAGGTGCCGTCGCGGATCGTCCTTCCCGGCTTGCGGAACGGAGAGCGTTCACCGGCGTATCCGCAGGCGAGCGCCGGAATATTGCGGCTGTTGGAAGGCACCGTGTCATCGAGACCGAGCGGTTCGAGGATCCGCTTTCGCACCGCGTCGTAGTAAGTCCCGCCCGTGGCTTCTTCGATGATCATGCCGAGCACGATGTAGTTGGTGTCAGCGTAGGACCAGCCTTCTCCGGCGGCAAAGAGCGGCTCCCTGTCGAGGATGAACTCCACCAGTTCAGCCGGCGCCCAGACCCGGTCGGGATCGGCCGCGATCGCCTCCCCGAAGGTCGAAAGCAGCACGTGCTCCGGAATACCGCTCGTGTGGTTCATCAGCATCCGCACCGTGATGTCGTCGGCATTGGGCAGACGCCGGAACCACTCCTCCTTGTCGAGCCAGTGGCTGATCTTCCCGTCGAGGTCGAGTTGTTTCTCGGCCACGAGCTGGAGCGCCACAGCGGCCACGTAGGTCTTGCCGATGCTGCCGGACAGCAACCGATCGTGGACCGCGAGCGGAGTTTCGGCTTCGATGTCGGAGTACCCCACGGCGACCGCGCCCTGCGGGCCGTCGTCAAGCACGAACCCGACCGATGCACCGGCGAAGCCATGCTCTGTACGGTAGCTCTCCAGCAGGGTGTGCAACCGTTTCTCCAGGAGTTCGGCCCCGCTCTGCGGCGCCGCATCGAGTCGCGAACCAATCGAGGGAGAAAGGAGAAAAAACAGAATCAGAAGTGCGGCGAAAAAGCAGAACCGCTGGGTGTCAATCAGTCTCATTATCGATCCCTGCCCAGCTTCCTGGCCTTCTCGATAATTCCCGGAATCGCTTCGTCCATGATCGGTTTCATGTCCTCGTAGCGGAAGGTGCGTTGCTCGAAGGTCCTCTGCTCGAGCCCCTTGAGAAAGCGATCCTCGAACTCCCCGAAGTAGGATCCATAAAGGTGATAGCTGTCCGCCTGGTGAACATAGCGTCCCAGCCTGATCGTCTTGCCCGAGAGTTCGGCGATGCGGTCGGCGATCTTCTTCTGGAGCTGGATGAAGGCGAACATGTTCATGAGCGCGGCCTTGTAGGCGTCGTTGGAGCGGAAGCGGATGTTGGTGTTCAGGAACCAGTCACCGTCCTCTGCCTGCAGCAGCCGGCACCAGATGCTCTGAAGGCAGGCCGGATCGTAGCAGTCATTGTCCTCCCACACCTTCCACGTGATCGCCTGGGCGCGGCGCGTGTGGGGTGTGGCGGCGAGTTTCTGTGCGACGAGTTCGATCTGATCGAACTCCTTGTCATGCGACGGTACGGCGTAGGTGAAGAGTCTCTGATGATAGGTGTACTCCCAGCGGGTGTCGTTGGGATCGACGTCGGTGTCGCGCACGCAGTGATCCTTGATCCCATCGAGGACCTCCATACAGTACTCCTGCAGGTCTTCCAATCCGCCGGGCAGATCGCGGTGGATCATCGGCTCGGCCAGGGGATTGCGAATCACGATGGTCATGGAGCAGTCTTTGCTCAGCGGGTCACCCGGCTTGTCGTACTCGGTTTCAATCTCGCACCCTTCCTTGTAGAGCTCGATCAACGACTGCTCCCAAGCTTCGGCCAGGCCCTCGGCCTCGACCATGAGTACGGGGATGTGTCCTTTCATTGTTCCCTCCCGTTGGTATTCGAACCGCGCGGACTTGTCATGCCCGCAGTATACCCTGCGCGGGCCACGATCCCAACCCTCGATGTGGACGAGTTCCGGTGCCTCCGAGCAGCGGGCGGATCCCGCTGCCCGTCACGGCGCCAGAAAGAAATGGCGCAGAATATTCTTCCAGATGATGTACGACTCGGCGCAGGCGAACTCCCAGTTCCGCTCGATGTGAGCCTGGAAGGTGTACCACGGCTTGCCCGGATAACGATAGATCTGCGTGTCGCAGATCTCGGTCGATGCGAGGAGCTCGGCGCCCTCGAAGGCGATGTGGACCATGGAATTGTGCGACTCCGACGCGCAGAAGAAGGGCGCTCGCGGCAGTCGGGCGAAGATCGGGTCATCCTTGACGATCCGGATCATGAAATCGCCGAACTCGTTGAGGAGGATCTCTTCGCCGTCGGGTCCCTCGTCGTACTTTCGCGACAGGTCGCCTCCGTGGGCCATGGCCAGAACCTGGTGGCCGAGGCAGATGCCGACGACCGGGACTCCGTGGCCGGTGACTGTTTTGATCGCCTCCATGATCTCGTTCACCTCATTCCGGCCGATCTCTTCCGACTTGGGGGAGAGAACGATCAGCGCCGGATCGATGTGAGCGAGCTTCTCGGGTGTCACTTCCTTGAAATGGAGATGCTCGAGCGACGAAAATCCGAAAACAGTGACCAGTTTCTCGGCGTTCTTCCAGCCGAGCTTGCCGTTCCGCGGCGGATCGACGTGGAGCATGTCGAGCACAAAGGCGGATTTCGCGCAACGGGGGAACGCCTCCCCTTCGGACGCATCGACCGAGAAGAAACGCACGGCGCCCTTGCCGATCAGTGAGAGGCAGAGACAGTAACTTCCCGTCGACTCTCCCGAGTGGAGCTTGATCGTCGCGGTCCGCTTCGTGCCCGGTTCGGCGGCCGGCAGAAATTCGAGATCGACGAGCGAACGGTCAGCCCTGGGGAAGAGGCAGACGAAGGGCGCCGCGCCGCCTGACTCGATCTGATACTCGACAGTGACGTTCACCCAGTGAAAGGGTTCGACCTCGAAGGGCATGGAGCGCAGGTCGATGCGCGCCATGTCGGTCTTGCCCTCGAGAATGACCCCTTTCCCGTCGCCCGGAATCCTCAAGGCCGCCTCGTCGCCCGGCTCGACGAGCACCCGGTTGCGGCCGGTGGCGGAATCGACAACGAGCCGCGGCGATTCGAAGTACCAGCAATCGACGGGAAAGTCTTCGCTGTCGCCTGCTGCGAGACGACCGTTCTCGATCTCTATCGATTTTTCCGAAACACCCTGTTTTTCCGAAAAACGCCCCGCGGCGATCGCCTCGGGCACGAGTGCGGGCGCGACAAGGAGCGAGACAATCAAGAAGGCCGCAACAAGCGCCCACGAATGACAAAGGCCAGACCAACGCGGTTTCATGGAAAACTCCTTCGCTACTCAGACCGATGGCCGACGCGTCAACCGAGGTGCCGGCGACTGACGGGCGCCTGAGACATCGGACAGACGTCAAGACATCGATCGCGTGAGTGTGGGTGCCCCGTGCGAACGCCGGGGGGACGTTCTTTCGAGAGGAACGATGATATCACTCTTTTCCGGTCGGTACCAGCCTTATCGCATCGGCGATCACGAAACCGTCGGCCCAGTCGGTGAGCAGCACTCCCTGAGAGCTTGTGGTGTCGAATTCAAAGGTTCCGAGCAAAATCCACTCATCGCCCGGGGTGGACTGATCGACGGCGATCCAGTCGGAGACGCCGTCCTTGTGATAGACCTTGTACCGCGCGTTGGTGGCCATGATCGACGACCAGTCGTGGTCGAATTTCCAGACATGGACCTCGTACGACTCGCCCTGCGACGCGATCGAATCGACGCGCCACGCGGCCTTGCGCACGCCGCTACCCGGACCGGTGTAGAGCAGATCTCCCTCGTGTGCGTCGGGATGGGACGCGTTCTGCCACGCTCCGAGCGAGATGAATCCGGCGTCGCCGTTGTCGACGTGGATGCTCTCGCCCTTGATCACGCACGCCGACCACCCCATGAAGGCCGGCTCCGTCCATTGGGCCGTGACGAAACCGTTGTGATCGAACCGGTAGATCTTGCCGAGTTGGCTGTCGATGCTCTCGGCAGTCCAGAAGCAGTCGCCGTCGAACCAGAGGCCGCGGCAATCGGCGCTGGGCGGAGCGAAGTTGTTGGCCGTGATCTCGAACAGATTCGGCCAGAGAGCGACGTCCCAGCACTTGATCTCGCCCTGGTCGGTGAGGGTCCAGTAGAAATCACCGTCCCACGCCCCGCCAAAGACATCGCCGAAGGGCGCTGAGCCCTGCCAGTTGCCATTGATGTCATACCTGTTGAGCAACCACTCGGTGAGGTAGAAGTGGGTCCCGTCGAAGGCGAGGTCGTAGAAGTAGTAAAGGCTCCAGTCGTCGATGACCAGGTCGAGGTCGCCTGTCTGGAGATCGACCTTGTAGACGCGCGGCGCGAAAGCTTCGGCCACGTAGACCTCGTTGTCGACCACTTCCACATCGGCGAAGAAGTAGAAGGAGTACTCGAAGTATCGGACCACCGCTCCGTTCATGTCGAGGATGTAGATGCGCGAGAGCCAGCTCTGATGGGCGGTGTAGACGATGACATCATCGGCAAGGCCCGCGGCGCGTCCCTCGTCGAGTTGCACGACCAGGCTCGGCGCCAGAGCCGATTTGCTCGCTGATTGCGCCACGGGCGCCCCATCGGCGACGATCGGCAAAAGGGCCAGCGCTGTCAAGAGGAGTACTGGGAACAGGTACCTGATCATCTCAACCTCCACGGATCTCGAACCAGGAAAGAGCACTGATCATATTTTACCAATTATTTGATCGTGCACAAAACACGATCCGCCCTCGGCCCGGAGCGATCAGCGATTCGGATCGACGTCCGAAGGTTCGACGCCATTAGATCTCCTCCTTTCCGGGGAGTTTCCGTTTCAAAACAAGATTGAAGAATATATAATCGCCCATCGAAGGACTCTCTCTCATTCAATCTCAAGAAGGGGTGCGCCATGAGGCTATTGCTTGTACTGTGGGCCTTCGTTTCTCTCGTCTCCGCCGGACTCTGCGCCACGATCTACGTTCCCGACGATCAGCCGACGATCCAGGACGCCATCGACGCGGCCATGATGAGCGGCGACGAGATCATCGTCCGTCCCGGCCTCTACGTGGAGAACATCGATTTCGACGGCAAAGCGATCGCGATCCGCAGCGAGCAAGGACCGACGGTCACGCAGATTCATGGAGGCGGTCCGTCGGCAAACAAAGAGGTTGTCGCCTTTGAAAAGGGCGAGGGGCCGGGATCGATCATAGATGGATTCGTCCTCTTGAACGGATTCGGTGACAATGGCGGGGGGATACGGTGCGTCGCTTCGTCCCCGACGATTATCAACAATGTCATATCCCAGTGCCACAGCAGTTTTCTCGGGGGGGGAATCTTCTGTCAAAACGCATCCCCCCGCATCACGGGCAACACGATCACCGGCAACACGAGCGGTTCAGGCGGCGGCGTCTACTGCGACAATTCCTTTCCGGTCATCGACAACAACACGATCACCGGCAACTCGTGCAACGCGGGCGGTGGAATTTTTTGCGAGAATGGATCGGCGCCCACGATCAGCGCGAACGTCATCTTCGACAACCTCGTCCACGGGCCGAGCTGCTACGGCGGTGCGATCGTTCTCTTCGACTCGTCCGCCCTGATCATGGGCAACATGATCACGCAGAACAGGGCCCATCACAGCAGCCCGACAGGAGTGAGCAACGGAGGAGGAATATTCTGCGCCGGTCTCTCGGCGCCCAGTCTGAGCGACAACAAGATCTCATACAACGAGGCATACACGGCCGGCGGAGGCCTCTTCTGCGATGGGGGCGCCACGCCGCTCGTCAATGGCAACACCATCCACGACAACCGGTCCGACACGGGGGGCGGGATCCACTGCGTCGATTCGGCCCCGACCCTGATCATCTCGCAGAACCAGATCTTCAAGAACGAGTCGGCCGCATCGGGAGGTGCGATCCATCTCGAAAACGCCTCCCCCACGATCGACGGCAACGAGATCCGCCTCAACGCCGCCAGCGGCGGAACTGGCACGGGCGGCGGGATCGCCTGCTCCGGGTCGGCGTCTCTGATCACCAACAACGTCATTTTCAAAAACGGCGCCTTTGACGGCGGAGGTTTGTGGTGCGTCGGCTCCACGACCCTCTTGAACAACACGATCTTCGCGAACAAGGCCGCGAACAGCGGCGGCGGACTCTGGTGCAGCGATGTCCCGGGCGGAGTTCCGGTCTTGACGAACAGTATCCTGTGGGCCAACAGCGCCGTCGAGGACGATCAGATTCACGTGGCGCCAGGCTCACTCTATCCATCGATCACCTACTGCGACATCGAAGGCGGTTGGCCCGGCACGGGGAACATCGTGGCCGAGCCCTTCTTTGCCGATTCGGTCGTGGGTGATTTTCACCTGAGCTGGAACTCTCCCTGCAGGGACGCGGGCGACAATGCAGCGCCCGGCCTCGGTGCGGCCGACATGGAAGGCGATCCGCGCATTGCGCACGCCGCCATCGATCTCGGTGCGGACGAGTTCTACGTCCATCTCTATGTCACGGGCGACATCGTGCCCGGCGCCAAGATCGACCTGCACGTGACAGGACAACCTGACAAGCCGGTCACCCTGGCGCTCGGCGGCGGCGTGGCCGATCCGCCCTACTCCACCCAGCACGGCGCCCTCTACATCTGGCCCGTGGTGAAAAGCTGGTCGATCGGCGCCGTGCCGTCCCCTTCGGGTCTTCTGACCCGGACGATCACCATTCCCGTATCGTGGAGTTCGGGGGAGGAGTATCCCTTCCAGGTCCTTGTCGGCGCATGGGGCGGGGAGTACAACCTCCTCTCGAACCTGCTCGTTCTCGAGGTGGAATAGGTCGCGCGGCAGCCCGTTTTCATTCTTTTAGTATCAACCTGCGCTAATATTTACAGATCCTGGTCGTGCCATGGTAAAATCCGAGGCGGAAAAAATAATCAGAACTGTTCATGGGGGCTCGATCACGAAATGAGAAACAACCTTTCCACGTGGCTTCTGTTCACTGCAACGATTCTCTTCTTCACTGCCTGCGGCGGAGGCGGATCGGACACGGAAGTCAATGTGGAGAACAACAACAGCGGCACATTGACCCTGAGCATGCTCGACGCGCCCGCAGATGACTACAATGCCATCTACGTGACAATCCGCAACATACGTGTTCACGAGAAGGGAGGCCGCTGGCGCCATGTGGCGTCGCCCCACGCGACGTGCAATCTGCTCGAGCTGGTCGGCGGACTCAGGCAGCACCTCGGCATCGTCGATCTCGACGAGGGGGAGTACAATCAACTGCGAATCATCCTCGGCGAGACGCCCGACGACGGGATCAACATTCTCAGCGAAACCCACCCTCATGCGAATTACCTCATCGATACATCCAACGACTACCACCCGCTCAAGGTGCCGAGCGGATTCACGAGCGGGATCAAGGTGATTCACAAATTCCACATCAACGGCAACGAGACGACCGATCTGGTCCTCGACTTCGACGCCTCCCAGTCGATCGTGAAGGCTGGAGGGAGCGGCAAATATCTGCTCAAGCCGGTGATTCGAGTTCTGACCGAAAACGACGCCGCTCTCATCACGGGGAAAGTGGACGATCCGGCAGGAGGAACGATCGCAAACGCAACGATCAGCGCCCAGGTCTACGATCCTTCCGCGTCAGATCCGAGGGACAGGGTCAGGGTCATCGCATCCTCCCTGTCGAACGCGTCCGGTGATTACACGATCATCTTGCAGCCGGGAACGTACAATCTCGTGGCTGTCAAGAAGGGGTTGACGGCTGCGTCCAGAGAGGTCGAGGTTCCACCCGACACGATCCTCCACGAGGACTTCACCCTCGATCTGGCCGATACGGGCACGATCGACGGCACCCTGTCGATCACGGGCGGAAGCTCGGAACAGCACGTCTCCCTGAGCTTCAGGAAAAATGGGGAGATCGAGGTCGACTTCGTCTCCGTCGCTCACGACGGTGAGTACTCCATCGAGCTCGCCGAGGGGACTTACACGGTCGTCGCCTTCACCTATGGATGGACCACCCAGGAACATCAGGTCACGGTCACGGCCGGATCGAACACCACCCTGGATATCACTTTCTAAACGCTACAGAGGCGCGTCGATCGCAACTCCACCGAGCTGGATCCAGCAGAGGCCGGTGTAGATGAAGCGGATCGTCGAGTAGTGAAGGCTCGATGCTGTGAAGGGCTCGGCAACCTTGAAGATCGGATCGAAGTCGATCGTGTAGCTCCCCGTTCCCTGAAAGACAATCACGTTGAGAATGGCGCCCGACGTGGCGTTGGTGGGTGGCCAGACCGTTGTGTTCTCCGAGAGCGAGTGGACCGCGCTCAGGCCCTTGGCGCAGTCGATGGCGACCGCACCCCCCATCGACTGCACGGTCTGAAGAGCGTTGGCCACTCCACCGGTCACCTTCACCACACCGGCGCTGCCGCGCTCGATGAAGGTGTCGGTCGCACCCGTTCCGGGAGCGGCGAACCCGAGAGTCTGATTCGTATAGACCATGTCGCCGTAATTGCTGTAGGTCACCTTCGTGGCTTCATCGAAGATGAATCTCGTGTCCGAGCTCTGAATGTGGAAAATATTGTCGTCCAGTTCCACGTTCGTGAGTGTCGACGATCCAGTGATGGCAGTGAAGGGAGAGGCGGGATACCCGGAACTGAACTTGTTCAACTTCACCTCCACGTTGATGGCGCCCGTGTTGATCAGCCCGTCCGGATCGGCGAGCACGATGAAGTTGTCGGGCTGGACATTCCCGAAATAGTTGACGCGCGCAAAGTTGTTCTCCTCGATGGAGGTTTCGAGCGCGCGGTCGACGTAGATATCGTAGGGAAAATTGGCCTCGAATCCGTTCCCGGCGATAATGTTGTTGTGAACCCATTGACCCACCACGCCGGTCACGTGTATTCCTCCGTGAGAGGTCGCGTCAGCTCCATTGTAAGCGAAAACCGAGTTGGTAATCTGAGCCCTTTCCGTGGCCATGAAGATGCCGCCGGCGGCGTTGCACTCCACGTCGAGCTGGTCCATGACGATATTGTAGGACACCTCGTTGTAGTCGGTCCCTTGAAGGTGTATCCCGTATCCGCTGTTGGAGAAAATCACTGAACGTTCGATGTTCCATGTCTTGCAAAGGCACACATCGGCCAGCTCGCCGGACTGCATGAAAATCCCGTCGCCCACGAGATCGTGAATGAAGCAGTCATGAATGCGGCCGTTCCAGACATCGGCCACCTCGATTCCGTTTCCTCCGGAGAGCGATGTGGTGATTTCCAATCCGCCGATGGTGAGAAACCAGGCCCAGTCAGTGGGCGAATACACTGTCCCGAAACGCAAGGCGGGTCCGCCCAGGGTCTGGTTGTGGATGATGGTGTGGCCCGGTCCGGCGCCGTGGATCGAGAAGCTGTGGATGTCCAGGGCTGTGTGAGCGAAATCGTGGGTCACCGATTCCGAGAAGATGTACTCCCCAGTCGGCAGGAAGAGCTCGGCGCCGCAGTCGACAGCGGCTGTCAGTGCTTTCTGCACGCTCTGGGACGTGTTGGCCCCCCACCACTGGGGAAGGATGCGTTCCATGCTGCCCGGCAGAAAGACGACCTCGCCCGTTCCCGAGAAAACCTGTTCCTGTCGCGCGAGCAGGCCGCCGGCGATCTCCAGATCGTGCCCCGACAGATCGGTCAGCGCGGCGCCGAAGTGAACGAGATGGATCGTCTCCGGCACGGTCACGTCGCTCCCTAAAGCATCATCGATATCGAGGACGAGAACAGCCGGCGCTGTTCCGAGGCTGTCCACGGCCGCGTCGAGCCGGCCGTTGCCGTTGTCGGTGAACCGGCTGAGGTAGAAGTGGCTTCCGCCCGGCCGTGATTCGGACGGACGCTCCGCGGTCTGTCCCTGCAGAACAGCGACCTTGTCGGGTCTCACAGCCGACCGATCCTGTCGATCGGCCGGACTGCGGGAGTTCTTCTCGAGTTCCTGAGCACCGGCGTCGGCAACCACGATCAGGCTGCCTGCAAAGAGTGCAACGATGATGATCAGGCAGTGCTTCATGGCATCACTTCTCCGAAAGGAAAATATCCAGACAGACGGGAGACTGCTTATCAAGTATACTTTATATTACTGAGCAGAGAATAACAAGGATTCCGGACCACATTCTCGTTGACGGCGAGGTGTATCGCGCTGAGCGTGACGGAGAGCGGCCATCATGTCGATGCGGAACGGCTGGTGGTTCGGAGTTTCAGTTGAATTGGCGCAGTGCAGAGCGCACCATGGTCGCGTACAAAAAAAACAAACCTCGGCTCATGATCGCCGTCCGTCGGCGCCTACGCGCCGTAAAGTCTTCAATGCGGACCGTCCCCCCCTGTCGCATGGAGCGCACTGGTTTACCGACACCAGCCGCTCGGAGAGAAGCAATCGATGAACACCTCCATCCCTCGAATTCTTGCGGTGACGCTCGCCTTTGTGTTGACCGGTGCGGTCCTCACTGCGCCGGCCGTTGGCCAGGACTTCATTGACGAGGAGCGCACACTGGTGATGCAATACGTCATGGCCTCCTCCTTCGTCAGGGACGCGCGCATCGACGCGGAGTGGTTCGACGACGGCACGACGTTCTGGTTCAGGGATTCGCGGGGCGCCCATTTCGTAGATCCAGGGTCGAGCGAGATGCGCCCGCTGACCCATGAAGACAAGGAAGGGTGGGCGTCCGAAAGGTCGCGCACGGAAAAGGGCCGCGTCTTCTCCCCTGCATTCGACCGGTACGTGATTGTCGAGGACAATAACCTCCGGCTCTTCGAGGTCGGCTCTTCCGAGGGACAGGCCCTGACCGGCGACGGCGAGGAGGATGTGATCTGGCAAGCCGCCACCGAGGGCTGGTCGCCGGACGGACGTTTCTTCGCCGCCCTGCGCATGGACGTACGCGCCGTGCACCATCTGCCGATCATCGACTACACCGATGCGGAGGAAAGCTGCCGCGAGGTGGTCTACGCAAAGACGGGCGGCGTCTTCGGGCAATTCGAACTCGCTGTTTTCGACAGGGAGAGCGGGAATAAGACCGTCGTCGAAATCGACGCAGGGGAGGACATCTATCTCTTTCCTGTCGGGTGGAGAGAAGATGGGAGCGAGTTCCTCTTTCTGAGAATGTCGCGCAACGCCAAGCGCCTCGCTCTCATGGCGGCCGATCCCGAAACGGGCGAGAGCCGGCCGGTGGTGGTCGAGAAGCAAGACACTTTCGTCGGCGGGCTCGACTTCATCACCGGGGGTTGGCGCGACTTCTACACGCCCATCGCCGGGACCGACCAGTTCCTCTGGCTCTCCGAACGGGACGGCTGGCGTCACATCTACCACTACAGCCTCGACGGCGGACTTCTCGGACGTGTCACGAAGGGAGCCTTTCCGGTTTTGCAGGTGGTGGCTGTCGATGGGAACGAGAAGCAGGTCTTCTTCAAGGCCAATGGCGAGGAGAGGCTCTACGATACCCACCTCTACCGCGCTGATCTCAACGGATCGAACATCCGGCGGTTGACCGAGAAGAGCGGCGACCACGAGATCCAGATGGCGCCGTCGCTCAGCTGTTTCGTCGACACCCATTCGAGCACGCAGCGCCCCCCGAGGTCCGAACTGCGCGACAGGGACGGCGCGCTCCTGCTCACTCTCTCCGAGGCCGATGCCTCCGGGCTCGAAAGCATCGGCTGGACACCACCCGAGGAATTCGTGGTCAAGGCCGACGACGGTGAGACCGATCTTTATGGCGTGATCTTCAAACCGAGGGATTTCGATCCTGACAAGAAATACCCCGTGATCGACTTCATTTACGCCGGCCCATTCACGACGGTGGTTCCCAACACCTTTGCCACAGGCTATCCTCTCGTGGCGCGGGCGCGCGGATTTGCCCAGCTCGGTTTCATCGTTTTCGTCGTCGACTGCCGCGGTACGGTCGAGCGCAGCAAGGCGTTCCAGGACGCCTCTTACGGCAGGATCGGCGAGATCGAGATTCCCGACCATGTGGCCACGCTGCGACAGCTCGCCGCCACCAGGCCCTACATCGATCTCGAGCGGGTCGGTATCTTCGGCGCCTCGTGGGGCGGGTATTTTGCTCTGCGCGCCATGTTGACCGCGCCCGATGTCTTCCACGTGGGAATTTCCGGCGCACCGGGCGACCTGACCGAGGCCCCGCCGATCAACGAACCCTACATGGGCCTGCCCAAGGACAATCCAGAGGGGTATGCGGCCGGATCCAACCCGCCCCTGGCAGGCAATCTCAAGGGCAAGCTTCTTCTCCTGCACGGCACAGCCGATATCAACGCGCCCTTTTCCACCACCATGCGCATGGTGCGCGCCCTCATCGATGCGGGCAAGCAACACGATCTCGCTGTCTTTCCCCAGGGCGACCACTACTTCCGCGGTTCCGACGGGCCGTACTTCGCCCAGCTCATGGCGGCCTATTTCCGGGAGCACCTTGCCAAGGAGTGAGCCCGGGTGGCAAGATGGGACGTTCGAAAACCGAGTTTTGATTGGAGCGTCCCGTGAGCAAGAGCAGAGTTTCCCGCCGTGAGTTCGTCAAGAAGAGCGCCATCACCACATCGACCGCCCTCGTGGCGCCGTCGATCATCGCCCGCACAGCGCTCGGCATCGAGCCGCGCGCGCCCGCCTCGGAGCGCATCACACTTGGATTCATCGGTGCCGGGTGGCGCGGCAACGACCTTGTGAAGGCGTTCTGGAACTTTCCCGATGTACAGTGCGCGGCGGTGTGTGACACCTTCGCGAGCCGGCGGAAGTCGACAGCGGGCGCGATCGACACCCACTACGAGAAGGAGGCGGCCAAGGGCTCATTCAAGGGATGCTTCACCACGGTCGACTTTCGCGAGGTCCTGGCGCGGGACGACATCGACGCCGTCGTGATCGCCACCCCCGACCACTGGCACGTGCCTATCGCGCTCGCCGCCGTGCGCTCCGGCAAGGACGTCTACGTGGAAAAGCCCCTGAGTATCGCGGTGACCTGGGGCCAGGCGCTCCGGAAAGAGCTGGCGAAAACAGGTGCGGTGTTTCAGTTCGGCACGCAACAGCGGTCGAACGAACGATTCCGCCTCGCCTGCGAGCTGGCGCGCAACAAGAAGCTCGGAACGCTCGAACGCATCGACGTCTGGGCTCCCGGCATGCGCGCGCCCGGCTGGTACGAGGACCTTTACAAGGACGGCGGATCGACCGAGCCGATGACCGTGCCCGACGATCTCGACTACGAGATGTGGATCGGGCCGGTCCCCATGTCGCCCTACACCAGGGACCGTTGCACCCACGAGGGGACCAACCACGTCTATGACAACTCTTTGGGATTCATCGCCGGCTGGGGGGTTCACCCTCTCGACATCGCGCTCTGGGGCGCGGGGGCGGACGACCTGGCGCCCGTCGAGTACGAGGGCACGGGAAAGATTCCCTCCAAGGGGCTCTACAACACGATAAGCGACTGGGATGTTCAGTGCCGCTTTGCCGGCGGTGTGGGGCTGCACTTCATGAACATGAAGACGGCCAAGTCGGTGGTGAGCGCCTATCGCGCCTTCAACGATCACGGAACGACCTTCTTCGGATCGGACGGATGGGTGAGCGTCGACCGCAAGGGGATTCATGCCAGCGATCCGGCGATTCTCTCGTCGGCGTTCGGCGACTCTGATGAACGGCTCTACAAGAGCGGCAACCACTTTCGAAACTTCCTCGATTGCGTCAGGAACCGGAAGGCGACGATCAGTCCCTTCGAATCGGCTTTTCAATCCTTCGTCGTCTCCCAGATGAGCGATCTCGCCATCCGCCTCAAGCGAAAGATCGTCTGGGATCCCGAGAAGGAGGATATCGTTGGAGACGAGGATGCATCGAGGAGGCTTCACAGGGAGCTGAGAGCGCCCTGGACTCTCTGATGAGAAACACTCGAAGACGATTCATGAAAACACTCGGGGCGGGAACGGTTTCGCTCATGTTGGCCGGCCTTTCGAATGCGCGGGAAGAAGACGCGAAGCGGCCCAACATACTCTTCGTCATGTCCGACGATCACAGTGCGAACGCTCTGGGCTGTTATCCCTCTCTCCTCTCCGATCTGGTCCGGACTCCGAACCTCGATCGCCTCGCCGACGGCGGGGTGCGCCTTGATAATTGTTTTTGCACCAATTCGATCTGCGTACCGAGCCGCGCCTCCATTCTCACCGGCCAGTACAGTCACGTGAACGGCGTCTACTCCTTGAATCACAGTCTCGATCCCGACAGAGAAAACGTGGCCAAGCTCCTTCAAAAAGCCGGGTACGAGACAGCCCTCATCGGCAAGTGGCATCTCAAGAGCGATCCAACCGGTTTCGATCACTGGAACATCCTTCCCGGACAGGGCAGCTATCACGATCCGATAATGATGGAGAAGGGGAAAAAGGGGAAAAAGGTTCACGAGGGATTCTCCACCGACGTGATCACCGACTTCTCCCTCGACTGGCTAGCCCGACGGGACGGCAAGAAGCCTTTCTGCCTGATGACGCATTTCAATAACTGCCACGCGCCGTGGCACCATGCGAAGCGGCATGCGGCACTGTTCGAGGAGACAAAGATTCCAGAACCCGCCAGCCTCTGGGAAAACAAGAGCCATCGTTCAGACGGATCGCGCGAATACGGTTTCACCATGGAGACCATGGCCAAGCGCATGGAAAGGGATAACTATCCCACCGGACGTCTCGACACGGACGGCATGGATGGAAGGGAGCGAAAACATGCCGCGTACCAGAAGTTTCTCAAGGACTATCTGCGCTGCGTCACCGCCATCGATGAGAATGTGGGGCGTCTCCTCGACTTTCTCGACGAGAAGGGACTGGCCGAGTCGACGGTCGTGATCTACACGTCCGACCAGGGCTATTTCCTGGGAGAGCATGACTACATCGACAAGCGGTGGATGTTCGAGGAATCGCTCCGCATGCCGTTCATTGCGCGCTATCCTGGTGAAATCGCGGCATGTTCGAGCAACCACGACATCATCACCAATGTCGATTTCGCCGAGACGCTGCTCGACTATGCCGGGGTGGACGCGCCAACCTCGATGCAGGGCCGGAGCTTTCGATCCAACCTGGCCGGCCGCACGCCGCCCGACTGGCCGCGGTCGATGTACTACCACTACTGGCAGCACTGCAATCGCCCCGCCCACTACGGTGTGCGCACGGGCCAACACAAGCTCATCTTCTTCCACGGTGTCCCGCTCGATGGCAAGGCTGACTGGAGGCAGGCGGCCACCAAGCCGGGATGGGAGCTCTACGATCTGGAAAAGGATCCCCTCGAATTGAAGAACGTGTACAACGATCCGGCTTACTCGGAGATCGTCGACACCCTCAAGAAGGAACTCCTCCGTCTAAAAGACGAACTCGGCGATCAGGACGAAAAACATCCCGAACTCTTGAAGGTGAGGGAAGAATTCTGGGACCGCTGAGCGGGGTGTCGTCAGACTCCCAGCAATTTGGCGGCTTTCTCGTACTCCGTCGGTTTGACCCACAAGATGTATCCGAACCTGCCGCTGCCGTCGCTGATCCCGTTGGACGCATAGATGTTGACCCCGGCATCGGCCAGACGCAAGTGGTACTCCACCAGAACGCCTGTCCTGTCATCGCCCTGAATGAGAAACGCTTTTCTCGGGCCAATGAGCGTAATGCCTGCCTCGGCAACAGCCGTTTTCAACTGCTCCGCGTTTTCGGGAACGAAATCGAGCTGCGCCTTTCGTCCCTCGAGAGGGAAAGCGGTGAAGGCCACCAGATTGATCCCGTGAGCGCTGAGGAACTCGAGCAACTTGCGGGCCTCACCTGGACGGTCTTCAACCTTTGCATAGTAGTAATCGATTCTTTTGACGATCTCTGCCATGGCTTGTCTCCTTCATAGTAAAGAGCAAATCTCAAATCAGCCGATCCCTTGTTCGTGCGAATATTCAAGTTGATTATTTGCCGGCGGAGATGCCTGGAGAGTGATCATGGTGTGGATCAGATCTCTTATGACAGATCGTTGATAATACTACTCGTTTCGTCTGTTTTTTGCAACCCAAGAACGACCCGCTGGGGCGCCCTCGAAAGCCGGCGCCCAGCCTCGCCTTATCACAGGGGGTAAAACTGGGCGCCGCCTGCCCGGGAGACCGGTAGGCGGCGCTTTTCTTGAACCTCGTACCGTCCATTCGGGTGATCACCCAGATGGTCCGATGGTCGCTTGACCACCCAGCCGGCTCTATCCCCCACCCACGTGCCGGCTGATCTGACTCTCCAGGATCTGCCTCAGCTGCAGCGGGGGATCGAGGGTGAGCGCCCTGCGCCAGATCGGGAGCGCGGCGTCGGGCTGGCCCGACTGGGAGAGCGCCATCCCGTAATTGAGGAGAAAACCGGGGTTGTTGAAACCGAGGGCGTCGGCTTGCGCGTAGTGGTCGAGCGCCTCGGACATCCGGTCCATCTTCCAGAGAATGTCGGCAAGGCGCGCGTGGGCGTCGGGCCACAGGGGATTTGCGACGAGCGCTTTTTCGTAGAGGATGCGCGCCCTCTCTGTGTCCCCCCCGCGTTTCACGATTTCGGCCAGGCGATAGGCGGCGGCGCTCTCCGCGGGGCTCTCGGCGACAGCCCTCTCGAGGTGGCGCCGCGACTCGTCGAGAAGTCTCCGGGCGTCGTCGGCGTTCCGCGCGCGCTGCGCGCGTCTGAAGCGCATGTAGAGGATCTCGCCGATCAGGGCGTGGGCGCCAGCGCAGTCGGGCGAGAGGCTCAAGGAATGGCGCGCCGCGGCCAGGCCGGCTTCTTCATTGCCGCGGCCGAGCTCGAAGCGGCCGAGGCGGACGTGCGACAGGGCCCGATCGGGCGTCCGCCTGACCAGGTCCCTCACGAAGGACTCGGCCTCGTCGGCTTTTCCCATTCTTGCGAGGAGCTCCATGTAGAGGTCGACGGCCTGGCTGTGATCGTGCGATGGGGCGAGGAGTTTTTCCAGGGCGGCGCACGCCGCGGCAAGTTCCTCGAGGGCGGCGTGGGCCTGGGCTTTGTAGAAGAGGACCGACGGGTCGGCCGGGTGGAGCTCGAGGTGGCGGTTGCAGGCTTTCACCGTGGCGGCCATCTCGCCCTTCTTGATCATGATCTCCACGACACGTTGCGCGGCGAACCTGTTGCGCGGGTCGTCGGTCAGAACCTCCTCGAAGACGCGCTGCGCGCCGTCCGGATCCCCGCCGTAGAGCAGGGCCATCCCCATGTTGAGCTTTTCCGAGATGTGAATGAGCTTCTTGGGATCCCGGTCGCTGCTCGTGGCCGAGTGGTAGGTGTTGCCCACCGAGTAACCAAGACCGGCGAGCTCACGGGCCACATCGGGATCGATGGTGCGGACCTGCATCTCGGTCTCGTTCGCCGTGAGGTCGCTGCAGAGCTGATCGAGCCTGCGAGCCACGTCCCGGTTCTGCTCGAGGACGTTGGTCTTCTCCTCTGCGTCGGCGGCGAGATCGTAGAGCTCGGGCTCGGGAGCGCGCACGTAGCTCCACTGACCGGTGCGCACGCCGCGCAACTCGCTCCAGCCGAACTCGAGCGCGGGCAGGAGCGTCTCCACGTACGCGAAGCCGGGACCTTCCCATGTGCCCGCCACGAGAGGCAGGAGGCTCGATCCGCTTCCGCGGAACGCTGCGCGGTCAACGCCGAGGCCGTCGAGAATGGTGGGAGCCACGTCCTTGAGACGCACCACGGTGCTGATGGTGGCGCCGTGCGTGGCGTCCGACGGAAGCTCTGCCCATCGAGAGGGCGGGACGATAATACACGGGACCTGCTGCGTGGCGCCGTATATGAGCGAGCCGTGAGTCGACTCGCCGTGGCTGCCCAGCGCTTCGCCGTGATCGCCCACGAGCACGATCCAGGTGCTGTCCAGGAGACCGCGCTCTCCGAGTTGTGTCACCAGGCGCCCGATCTCGGCGTCCATGTAGGCGATCTCGCCGTCGTAGGGATGTTCGAAGCGCGTCTTGAATTCCCCCGGGGGATCGTAGGGCACATGGGGATCGAAATAGTGGGCCCAGTGAAAAAAAGGCGCGGTGCCAAACGCGTCGATCGAGGCGAGAGCCCGGTCGGTGATCTCTGCCGCACGTCGCTGCGAGGTGAGCGCCGTCGACGACCCGGTCCGATAATCGAACCGGTCGTCGTAGGACTCGAAACCCTGGTCGAGGCCGAAACGGGAATCAACGGGAATGGCGCCCAGCGTGGCGCCCGTGGCCCAGCCCTCCTTCGCGAGGATCTCGGCGAGGGTCGTGAAGGATTGATCGAGGACGAAGGTGCCGTTGTTGCGGATCCCGTGCTCGAAGGGATCGAGTCCCGTGAGAATCGTCGTGTGAGACGGCAGGGTGAGCGGTGTGGGCGCCACGGCGCGTTCGAAGAGGACGCCCCGCGCGGCGAGGCTGTCGATGTGGGGTGTCGTGGGCCGCGTATAGCCATAGCAGCCGAGGCGGTCGCACCGGGTCGTGTCGAGCGTGACGAGAAGGATGTTCAGACGTTCTCCGGGGGCGCCGGCAGAGAGCCAGGGCCCCTCGTTGACGGGTTCGTCGGGCGCGCACGCCGTCGCCAGAATGCTGATGAAGGCGATCAGAAAAAGAATGGCGGCGTCTGTCACGCCCGCCATGAGGATTGACGAGGCGCGGTCGGGCGCGTTCGGGTCATGATGAGAGAGAGGCTGAATGGTGGTCATTGTTTTTCGCCCGACTGACGCGTTCCTCCCCGATGAGCCGTGGCCACGAGGTCTTCATGGAGAATATCGGCTGCGGGCGAACTTCACAAGGTGGTGTCCGTGCTCACCGCCCCGCGTTTAGTCCCCCCTCTTCTCATCGAATCCCTTGTCCTCACATGATTTCGGCCGGATTCAATACCCTATGAATTGGAGGTGGATTAAATTTCCTATTTCAAAAATTTGTCAAGATCTGTCCTTTACTAACGGATTTGATTTATATATAATTATCTCACATTAAAAAAGGCACATTGAAGGACTGTCTACTTCTATTCTCTATCAGTACTCTGGTAAAAACGCCTCACACTAACCGGCTTTGCTATGAATCCTCGCA